>NZ_JWJE02000014.1 GCF_000812025.2 Bacillus thermotolerans | reverse complement strand
CCATGTTATCTCTAGTTGTGTTTCTTAATTATACAAAAAAGTACCCTATAGGTAGACTTTTTTTGGTGTCTACTCTATAGGGTACACTTTATACAGCAGGCGGTTTTTTGCTTTTAGATCCGTTTGATTGCTAAAGCATCGCGCATTTGTGAAATCGCTTTTTGCCCTTCTTCTCCAAGAGCCATCATGACATTAACGTAAAGAGCGTCAATAATGATAAGCTGAGCAATTCTTGAGGACATGGCTTCTGTGCGGAATTCTGTTTCTCTGGATAAGGTGCACAGTTGGACATCTGCTTTTTCGGAGAGAGGTGATTTAGAAAAACCGGTAATAGCAATGGTCTTGGCCCCTCTGTCTTTAGCGATAGTAAACATATCTAAAATATCCTTCGTCGAGCCCGAGTGGGAAATAAAGATGGCACAATCCTCTTCCCTTAACTGGGAAGCACTCATTAATTGCATATGGGCATCCATCGTTACTGAAACACGAAGGCCCGTGCGAATCAGCTTATGGTACGCATCCTGTGCAATAACCGAGGAACCTCCGCTGCCGAATAGATGGATATGTGAAGAGGAGAGGATCATTTGCACAGCTTTTTCAACTTCTTCAAAATCGAGAACAGTCAGCGTATCCTCAAGCGCTTGAACACTGGAGCGGAAGACCTTTTCCGTAATCATCTTTGTGTCATCATCCCGGCTGATTTGCTCATGAATATTTTTGATCGGCTCCACAACTTCTGAGGCTAAAGCAATTTTCATTGCTTGGTAGCCCTTAAACCCAATGCGCTTGCAAAAACGAAAGACGGTAGAATCGGCCACACCAAGATCGTCAGCTACCTGGTTAATGCTTGAGTGAATAATATTTTGAGGATTCTTTAAAATATAATCAGCAATCATTTTTTCTTTATTACTTAAATGAGGGTAATGTGATCGAATGCTTGTTATGCAAGGCTGCTTCATAAGTCTCGGGCTATCTCCTTTACGTATAGTATGAGGTGTTCTCATTAAAAATATCATACCATAAAAAATATTTTTTTATAAAGGTTGTTAAAAGAAATATTTTTCTATAAAATAAGCGATAGAATGAATAATTCGGAGGTAATGAATATGCAAATTGGTTTAATTGGCCTCGGTAAAATGGGCTTTAATTTGGCATTAAACTTAATGGAGCACGGCCATCAAGTAACAGCTTACGATATAGACGAGCAGTTAGTGAAAAAAACTTCCGCTGAAGGCGCTAAAGGCATCACCTCTTTAGAAGAGCTGAAAAGCTTGTCAGCCCCTCGGGTGATTTGGATGATGGTGCCGGCTGGAGATATTACGGAGAACGTCTTTCAAGAGGTGCTTCCTCATTTAGAGAAAGGCGATATTTTAATTGATGGCGGCAACGCTCATTACAAGGATTCTATCCGTCGAGGCGAACAGGCGTCAGCACAAGGTGTCTATTATCTTGATTGCGGTACAAGCGGCGGTACGGAAGGCGCACGGCATGGCGTATGCGTGATGATCGGCGGCAATAAAGAAGCGTTCGATCAAGTCGAGCAGGTATTTGATGACATCTCCGTAGAGAATGGTTATCTGTACACAGGCGAGATCGGCAGCGGTCATTTTCTGAAAATGATCCATAATGGAATTGAATACGGTATGATGCAGGCGATTGCTGAAGGGTTTGACCTGCTGGAGAAGAGTCCGTTTGATTATGACTATGAGAAAGTATCGCGTGTTTGGAATAACGGTTCGGTTATCCGCTCTTGGTTAATGGAGCTGATGGAGAGTGCCTTTTCTAAGGATGAGAAGCTGGATGCAATTAAGGGAGTTATGCACTCGTCAGGAGAAGGAAAGTGGACGGTAGAAACTGCTTTGGATTTCCAAACAGCCGCTCCTGTTATTGCTTTGTCTCTCATGATGCGCTACCGTTCATTGGAGGAAGATACGTTCAGCGGTAAAGTAGTCGCTGCACTTAGAAATGAATTTGGCGGGCATGCCGTTGTGAAAAAAGAAGAGTAAGTAGAGGAAAAGAAAGGCTGAAAAAGCTTTAGGAGGATACATCATGTCAGATGCTATGCTGATACTTGTTGCTATAGCGGGTATCTTTGCTTTATTATTCTTAGTTATTCGCACGAAGCTTCATGCTTTTGTTGCATTGCTTCTTGTCAGTTTAGTGGTTGGGGTGCTGGCGGGCATGCCATTTGAACAAGTCATCGAGTCTGTAGAAACCGGAATGGGAGGAACCCTTGGGTTTGTCGCTGTGGTTGTCGGACTTGGTGCCATGTTTGGGCGTATGCTTGAAGTATCGGGTGGTGCAGAACGGCTTGCACAGACGATTATTGGGAAATTTGGAGAAGATCGAGCCCAGTGGGCGCTCGGTGTGACGGGTTTCCTCGTAGCTATTCCCGTATTCTTTGATGTTGGCTTTATTATTTTAGTTCCGATTGTGTACGGGTTAGCAAAGAAAACAGGGAAGTCGCTGCTTTACTATGGGATTCCGTTGTTGGCCGGTCTGGCGGTTACACACAGCTTCATTCCGCCGACTCCGGGACCGATTGCTGTAGCCGATTTAATTGGTGCGGATCTTGGCTGGGTTATCTTGTTCGGTGCTATTGCCGGTCTTCCTGCCATGATCATTTCTGGTCCTTTATTCGGCCGCTACATTGCCAAACGCATTCATGTCAGTGTGCCGGATTACATGAATATTGAGGAAAAAGAGTGGGATAAAGAGCTTCCGGGCTTCGGGTTAATTGCCTTTTTGATCCTCATTCCGCTTGTATTAATTTTAATGAATACTGTATTAGGCGCAACATTAGAAGAAGGAAATATGGCTCGGACGATCTTTACCTTCCTTGGTCATCCGTTTGTCGCTTTAACGATTGCTACGCTTTTGACATTTACTTTCTTGGGTACAAAGCGCGGTTACACGAGAGAGGAAGTACAAGAGATTGCGACGAAAGGGTTGGAGCCTGCGGGGATTATTATCCTCGTTACCGGTGCCGGTGGTGTGTTTAAGCAAGTATTGATTGACTCAGGAGTAGGCGAAGTATTAGGTAATATGATGGCAGGGTCTGCTTTGCCCCCGTTATTGCTTGCTTTCTTAATTGCTACGCTTGTTCGTGTAGCACAGGGCTCAGCTACTGTAGCGATGGTTACCGCTGCGGGACTCGTCTCGCCGCTCATTGAAACATTAGGCATGGAAGGACCGGTTCTCGGCTTGATGGTTATTGCTATTGCTGCCGGGGCAACAATTTTCTCTCATGTAAATGATTCAGGGTTCTGGCTCGTTAACCGGTACTTTGGTTTAGATGTAAAAGATACATTAAAGTCCTGGACAGTCATGGAATCGTTGATTGCCCTTGTAGGATTTGGAGTCGTGTTTATCATTGGTATGTTTATTTCCTAACATTTGAGGGACAGATTTATTCTGTCTCTTTTTTTCAGTAAAAGGAGAAGATGATGATGAGTAAACCATATATGATGGGTGTTGACATCGGCACAACCAGCACAAAAGCAGTAATATTTAAAAAAGATGGCTCGTTTGTTCATCGGGCGGGGATGGAATATCCATTGCATACGCCTGTACCCGGTGCAGCAGAGCAAGATCCAGAACAAATTTTGCAGGCCGTGGTAACTTCCATTAAAAACTGCCTGCAGGAGAGTGGAGTCCGAGAGCAGGAAATAGAGTTTCTTTCGTTCAGTTCAGCGATGCACAGTGTGATTGGAGTAGACGAGAACGGCAGACCGTTAACCTCTTCTATTACGTGGGCAGATAACCGAAGCGCGAAATGGGCCGAGAAAATCAAAAACGAGTGGAACGGTCATGAGTTATATCTTCGGACAGGTACGCCTATTCACCCGATGGCTCCGCTCAGTAAATTGATATGGTTAAGGGAAGAGCATCCGGAAGTATTCCAGCGGTCAGCGAAATTTATCTCTATTAAGGAGTATATCTTTTACCGGCTGTTTGGCGAATATGTCGTAGACTATTCTATTGCCTCGGCAACAGGTATGTTTCATTTAGAAAACTTAACGTGGGATGAAGAGGCGCTGCGTCTAGCAGGTATTACAGAGGAGCAGCTGTCTAGACCCGTTTCAACGACAGAGGTAATTGTTGGCTTGGATAGCGCCTATGCAGAGGAGATGGGGCTGCGGCGCAACATTCCTGCCATCATTGGTGCGAGCGACGGCGTGCTCTCTAACCTCGGCGTCAATGCGATTTCTCCAGGGGTGGTTGCGGTCACGATTGGTACGAGCGGGGCTATTCGCGCTGTTTCTGATAAGCCGGTCACAGATCCTAAGGGTCGGATTTTCTGCTATGCCCTGACAGAGGATCATTGGGTGATCGGCGGTCCTGTCAATAATGGCGGCATGATTTTTCGCTGGGCCAAGGATGAATTAGCAGCAGCAGAGGTAGAAACGGCTAAACGCTTAGGAAAAGATCCGTATGATTTATTAACCGAAATGGCTGCTAAGGTTCCTGCTGGGAGCAAGGGGCTCATTTTTCATCCATACTTTGCAGGAGAGCGTGCGCCGTTATGGGATGCGAATGCAAGGGGGTCATTTATCGGTCTGGCCCTTCATCATAAAAAGGAGCACCTGATCCGCGCCGTATTGGAAGGAATCGTATACAACCTGTACACTGTGCTTCTTGCCTTAGAAGAGCTGATCGGCACGCCAAAGAAGGTTCAAGCAACAGGCGGCTTCGCCCGTTCTCCGTTTTGGCGCCAGCTCTTGGCGGATGTCTTTGACCAGGAGGTACTCATTCCCGAAAGCTTTGAGAGCTCCTGCTTTGGAGCGGCTGTGCTGGGGCTGTATGCCATGGAGGAAATTGACAGCCTTGAAGCAGTCAATAATATGGTAGGTGCTGTACATGCTCACCAGCCAAATGAGGAGGAGGCGGCTGTTTATAAGGAGATCATCCCTCTTTATATCCGGCTGACACGCTTATTGTCTGAGGAGTACGCCTCTATTGCTGCTCTTCAAAACAAATCGTAGCAGCGAATAAAACAGGCGGCCCTTCTTCACCTTATAAATAATGGTTTTCCTCTTTAGGAAAAGAGGTAAATACCTGGAGATGATATAGTGAGGTGAAGGGCATGAAAAGAGCATTAGGGCCGCTTATTATTATCGGTATTATCGTACTTGTATTGGCGGCTATGGTCATTCCAAGCTACAATGGTCTGGTTGATTCAGAGGAAAATGTGGATCAGGCCTATGCTCAAGTGGAAAATCAGCTTCAGAGAAGAATGGACCTGATTCCTAATTTAGTGAATACAGTAAAAGGGTTCGCGAACCATGAACAAGAGGTGCTTCAGAACATTTCAGACGCCCGGGCACGGCTTGCTGGAGCCAGTTCTCCCGAAGAGCAGGCAGAAGCGAATGATGAATTGTCCGGAGCTTTAAGCCGGCTGCTTGTTGTTGTGGAGAATTATCCGGAGCTTAAGGCTGATCAGAACTTCCGTCAATTAATGGATGAGCTGTCAGGTACAGAAAACCGCCTGGCTGTTGCTCGTCAGGACTATAATGATCAAGTGTCGCAGTTCAACAGAAAAGTGAAACGCTTCCCAGGTTCAATAGTCGCTGGCCTGTTTGGATTTGATGAGAAAGAATATTTTAGAGCTGCTGAAGGAGCGCAGCAGGCGCCGACTGTTGACTTTGAAGGTGTGCAGCAGTGATGAAAAAAGCTGCTTTAGCTTTAGCAGCAGCGTTCTTGATTATCTGCTCTTTTGCTTTCTCAGCTTCTGCCGCGCCGGCACCTCGGGGTGATATTTACGTTCAGGATTTTTCAAACGTGCTATCGCCTGAACAGGAGGCTGAACTTATCCAGCTCGGCCGGCAGCTTGAGGATGCGACAACAGCCCAGGTAGCCGTGCTAACTGTGCCGACAACAGAGGAGGTACCGGTGGCACAATATGCGAATGAAGCATTTCGGCAGTATGGTTTAGGCAGCGCAGAAGAGAACAATGGGGTGCTGCTTCTTGTAACGACAGAAGGAGGACCAGGTGAGAGGCACATTCGGGTAGAGGTTGGTTATGGTCTGGAAGGGGCTTTGCCTGACGGAAAGGTTGGCCGAATCCTGGATGAATATGCTTATCCGTACCTTGTGAATGAGCAGCCGGCGGCAGCTATTATGAATACGTACAAAGTGCTTTATAATGAAACAGCCACGGAATACGGCTGGAAGGGGCAGCCTGTTGAGGCACAGCCATATCAGTCAGGCGAGAATGGCATGAATCCGTTTTGGCTGGTGATCATTGCCGTCCTTATTGTGTTTCTAGACATAAAGTTTTTTGGAGGAACCTTGTCGCGGCTCTTTCTTTATATGCTCTCCCGCGGAGGCGGGGGAGGCGGAGGGGGCGGCTACCGTGGTGGCGGAGGCGGTTCTTCCGGCGGCGGAGGGGCTGGACGGAACTGGTGAGAAAAGACCTGCAGGGCGTGGGTGCCGGCTTTTTCTATTCATAAAAAAACAACAGCGGGATTAGTTCCCAGCTGTTGTTTTTTCGTATGCTTTTTCCTTAATAGCGTCTGTAAGAATGGAGACAGCTTGCTCAATTTCCTCTTCTTTGACATTGAGCGGCGGCAGGAGCCGGATCACATTCGCTCCAGCAGTCAGCGCAAGCAGTCCTTTCTCACGAGCAGCTGCGATGTAAGGGCCGGCTTCCTCTGTCAGCTCAATGCCAATCATTAAGCCTTTTCCTTTAAACCCTTTAACTTGTGGGATAGAGGAGAGGGCTTCTTTTAATGATTTCACCAGCTTCTCTCCTTTTTCATTCACCTGAGCTAGGAAGCTGTCATCGAAAACGGTGTCGAGTGTTGCTTTGGCAGAAGAAAGTGAGACCGGATTGCCGCCAAAAGTAGAGCCGTGTGAGCCTGGTGAAAAGGCTTCGGCCAGCTCTTTCTTTCCAATAATAGCTCCGAGAGGAAGCCCGCTCGCGATTCCTTTCGCACTGGAAATAATATCGGGGTCTAGACCGACATGCTGGAAAGCAAATGGCTTGCCGGTACGGCCGATCCCTGTTTGAACCTCATCAATCACAACGAGAGCACCATACTCGCGAGCAAGAGCGCTTGCCTCTTGAAGGAAATCTTGATCTCCTTCGTTTAGGCCGCCTTCGCCTTGGATGACTTCAAACATAAGGGCAGCTGTTTCCTTATCAAGAACCTCTTTTAAAGCAGATAGGTCATTGAAAGGAGCATAAACAAACGTTTCTAGCATTGGTCCAAAACCGGTTTTGATTTTCTCCTGGCCAGTGGCTGCCATCGTCGCAAATGTACGGCCGTGGAAAGAGTTCGTAAACGTAACAATCTTTGTACGCCCGGTTGCTTTGCGAGCTAGTTTAATAGCTGCTTCATTCGCTTCTGCACCGCTGTTGGCGAAGAAGACAAGATCAAGGCCGGAAGCCTCTGTTAATTGCTTCGCGACTTCTTCCTGCAGTTCGATTTGAAATAGGTTGGATGTGTGCCAGAATTTCTCAAGCTGCTGTTCTACTGCATCCTTTACTTGTTCCGGCGCATGGCCAAGATTACAAACACCAATACCAGTCGTGAAATCTAAATACTTTTTGCCGTTTTTATCTGTTAGCCAGGCACCCTTTGCTGAAGAAGGGGTAACATCCCAGCGGGCATATGTAGGGAATAAATAGCTCATACTGTCACCTTCTCTTTAATAAACTTTGTACCGTACCATTCACCTTGCTCATAAAACGCTTTTTTGCCGGATACGATGTGGACTTGGCTGACGTGATCAGAGAAAGCTCTTAAGGCAGATTGAACCTTTGGAATCATGCCTCCGCTGATGACCCCGCTTTCAATAAGCTTTTCCGTTTCTTGTTCAGTGAGCTCGGAAATCAGCTCGCCGTCCTGCAGTACACCGTCTACATCGGTTACCATCAAGAAATGCTCAGCTTCTAAGGCATTCGCTACTGCACAAGCCGCATGGTCTGCATTGACATTAAGTACTGTTCCATCAGGACCTGCTGCAATCGGTGTTAAGACAGGAAGCAAGTCTTCTTGGCACAAGAGCTTGATAAACTGACTGTTGACGCTCGTTACATCGCCGACATAGCCAAGCTGTTCTTCATCGATGAAATCTGCTTCTAATAACTGGTTATCGCTTGAGTTCAATCCGATCGCCTGAAGGCCGTGCTGCTCTAGCATTCTAACAAGCTTGCGGTTTAGACTGCCGGCAAGAGCCAGTTCCGCGGTTTCGAGCACTTGTTTTGTTGTTACGCGTAACCCTTTTTTGAATTCGCTTTGTACCTTTAATGTTTGCAGCATAGCGTTGATTTCCGGCCCGCCGCCGTGGACAAAGACGATGGAATAGCCTTGCTCGGTTAACTCCTTCATGCTTTCAAAGAAAGAAGGGGATAGTTCACTTAACACACTGCCTCCGCATTTTACAACGATTGTTTTGTTCATAGCTTCCTCCTGATAAAATAGTCAGGAGCCTGAGAAGCCGGCTCCTTATTTTTCCACAAAGTATTAGAGTCCAAAGAAGTAATAGCGCTTATGTTCTGTAGCTGGCATTGATTTTCACATAGTCGTAAGAAAGGTCGCATCCCCAAGCTGTGCCGCTGCCTTCACCGATATTTAAGTGAACGGTAATTTTGATTTCTTCTTCATCCTTCAAGTACGCCGTTAATTCTTCCTCCGAATAGTCGGCTACCTCGCTTTGAGAAAGGATGAGGTGATTTCCAACAGCAATGTCGATTGTTTCTGGATTCACCTCAATTGGGCTGTAGCCGATTGCTCCGATAATGCGTCCCCAGTTTGCGTCCGCGCCAAACACAGCTGTTTTAACGAGGCTGGATCCTACAACTTCCTTTGCCGCTCTTTGTGCTTCCTCGTCGGAAACCGCTCCATTTACTTTTACCTCGATCAGCTTAGTCGCGCCTTCTCCATCACGTGCAATTTTCTTTGCAAGCTGCTCACTCACTTCCTTCAGCATAGAAACAAAGGTCGCCCATTCTGGATGCTGAGGGGAAAGAGGGGAGTGGTCGGCTAAGCCATTCGCCATAACAACGACTGTGTCGTTAGTAGAGGTGTCGCCGTCTACTGTAATTTGGTTAAATGTCTGATCGGTTACTTCTTTTAAAGCAGTGTGCAGGTGTTCAGAAGAAATGCAGGCATCTGTCGTTACGTAAGCAAGCATCGTAGCCATATTTGGATGGATCATGCCTGATCCTTTAGCGGCTCCGCCCATTGTGACCGTTTTTCCTTCGATAGTCGCTTCAACTGCCCATCTTTTTGTCGCTAAATCAGTTGTCAGAATAGCAGATTCGAATTGTTCAGCATCGGCTGCTTCCGCTTTCGGATGCAGGTTTTTAATGCCTTGTTCCATTTTTTCCATATTCAAATATTCTCCGATAACCCCGGTGGAAGAAACAGCCACATAATGCTCAGGGATATTTAAGTGTTCTGCCAGCCATTCGCGCGTCTGATAGGCATCTGCTAATCCTCTTTTTCCTGTGCAGGCGTTCGCACATGCACTGTTCACTAAGATGGCCTGAAGCTTGTTTTCAACAGCTAAGCTGTCTTGTGTCACTTTAATCGGAGCTGCTTGAAAGTGGCTTGTCGTATAGACTGCCGCACTTTCAGCCGGCACCTCACTGAAAATGACGCCAAGATCATTTTTAGAATAGCGGAGACCAGCATGGATGCCGGCAGCGGCAAACCCTTTTGGTGAGACGATAGATCCGTCTAGGAGAACCTTAATTGGTTTGGATTTCTCTAATGTTTGCATGGTGTTTCCTCCTCATTATTTTTATTAAGGGTAAATAGGGAATCCGCGTAAGCCGGCTGTTTCCTCTATGCCAAACATGATATTTGCGTTTTGGATTGCCTGGCCAGCTGCCCCCTTCATCAAGTTATCAATAACTGCTACGATGGTCGCTCTGTTTGTACGCTCATCGACATCAATACCAATGTCACAGAAGTTAGAGCCGGCAACTTCCTTCACTCCCGGAAATTCTCCAAGAGGACGAACCCTGACGAAGAAGCTGTCTTTATAGGCTTCTTTATATAACTGATGCAGTTCGACTGCTGACATAGGCTGCTTCATTGGTGCATAGATCGTAGCCATAATTCCTCGGGTGATCGGCAAAAGGTGTGTAGAGAAGGTGATAGGACCTACTGTACTGTCCCATGCCTGCAGCTGCTGCTCAATTTCAGGTATATGCTGATGCTGATTCACTTTATAAATTCGGAAGTTATCGTTCATCTCGGCAAAGTGGACGAGCTGCGATAAGCCTCTGCCAGCTCCCGATACACCAGACTTGGCATCAATAATGATGCTTGACGGATCAATAGCTTCCGCCTGAATAGCTGGTGCCAGACCGAGCAGAGTAGCTGTCGGATAGCAGCCGGGATTGGATAACAGGGAAGCATTTTTCACCTCTTCCCGATTCCATTCTGTTAAACCGTATACGGCCTGTTCAAGTGTGGATGCTTCAGCCGGTTCCTTTTTGTACCACTTTTTATAATCTTCTGTATTTTTCAAACGCAAGTCACCAGACAGGTCTACAACCTTTGTGTTGTTAGCTAGCAGCTGAGGTGACAAGAAGGAAGATGCACCCGAAGGAACAGCTAGAAACACGACATCACATTCAGTTGTGATCTTTTCAGGATCTATTTTCATTAATGGCAAAGGACAAATTTCATGTAAATGAGGGTAATCATCCGTCGCTGGTACTTGGTCTTTACTTGATGAATAGACAGAATGAAGGGTAAACTCTGGATGATTTGATAATAGACGTATAAGTTCAATTCCACCATACCCGGTTGCTCCGATAACTGCTGCTTTCATTGTAACCTCCCGAAATGCATTTTTATTTATCGTTATACATGTTTATGTATATTTATTAATAATTATAGAACGAACCAGCCATGAAATCAACTAATTTTAGGAATTTTATTTAATTTTTTTGCTGCAAAAAAATTTTGCACTTGAATAATTGAAGGATTTTTGGGGATAATATCGAATTATTTGAAGAACGACAGTAGGCAAATTCTTTGTAGATGGAGGATAACCATGCATTTAATCGACTGGTTTGAAAAAGGCATACCGGCAGATGAATATATCAGTAGAATGGAGCAGAACAAAGAGAACGTTCAGGCGATCCGGGAAGGGTTTACTATAGGGAAGGAAGAGGATTCTTTCTTAAGCCAGCTTCAGGAAAAGCAATTAAACGTCATTGTCTTAACAGAGGACTGGTGTGGTGATGCCATGCTAAATGTGCCAATCTTGCTGGAGATCGCTCGTTATGCCAATATGGAGGTCCGTTTTCTGTATAGAGACCAGAATTTAGAACTGATGGACCAATATTTAACGAACGGAACTTCACGAGCCATTCCAATCTTTATCTTTATTAATGAGGAAGGCGAAGAGAAGGCCGTATGGGGGCCGCGTGCTCCGTATTTGCAGGAGCTTGTTAACAGCAAGCGCTCCGGACTTCCTCCGCGCGACCATGAAGAATTTGAGGAAAAGCAGCGCACGGTGTACAAAGAGCTCCAGGAGGCGTATTTAACAGACAAGGAGCTTTGGGGAGAAGTGTACCGAAGCATTAAGACGACTTTAACTGAGCGGCTGTTTTAATAAGGTGTTTGCCGCTTTTTGTTAGGTGGCTCATATATAAAGGACAGCCAGTGGAAGATGCCCGCTGGTCTGTTCTTTTTTTATGCATACAGGCAGCAGGCACATCATGTAGCAGCTTGCATCTTTAATTAAACGATATCAAGTCTAATCTTCGTTCATGATTAATATAGCTATAAGCAGCTAATAGCAATCGGGAAGGATTCCATGGAGGAGAGGTGCAGTCATGGGAAAAGGAGCTCTTTATAAAAGTGAAGAAGGAAGGGAGTTCATTGCCCGGCATTATGAACGGTATGTAGACTCGTTGCCGTTTGATGTCGAGCGAAGGTATGTGGATACAAGTTATGGGAAAACCCATGTGCTTGTAGCAGGACCATCCGAGGGAAAGCCCGTTTTTATCTTTCAGGGCGGCAATTGCATTAATCCAATGACATTATCCTGGTTTTCACCGCTAGCGGGCAAGTATCGAATTTATGCACCAGATACGATCGGGCATCCTGGGTACAGTGCTGAAGATAGAATTTCAGCTAAAGACCATAGCTTTGCCCAATGGATAGAGGAATTGATGAATGATTTTCATATTAATAGGAGTGCATTTGTTGGCTCATCCTATGGGGCGGGGGTTATTTTAAGATTAGCTGCTTTTTTGCCTGAAAAAATTGCTTGTTCTGTATTAGTATCCCCGGCGGGAATAGGGGTAGGTTCCAAAGTGAAAATGATAAAAGATATTCTGCTCCCCTTAGTTTTATTTCATGTTACTTCATCGGAGAAATTCCTTAATAAGATTACGGATATTATGTCAGACCATACCGTGAAAGAAATAGACAAAAGGATTATTGCTGACATATTTAGATACATCAAGCTGGAACAAGAAATGCCTAAGTTAACGGAGAAGAAGGAATTAACCAACTATGACTCGCCTACTTTACTCATAGCAGGAAAAAAGATATCTTTTTTCCTGAAAGCAGATTAACTCAAACGGCTAAAGACATCATTCCGAATCTAATCGCATTTAAGTCTTACGATATGGGGCACTTTCCCTCACAAGAACACTTAATAAGAATCAACCATGGGATTGAAGAATTTCTAACACATTATTATTAAGTTTTTCATTCCGTGTTGCGGATCAGCATGTACTAGCTATGAATAGCAGTCTGAAGAAGAGTCTGATAGAATAGGAAGCACCAGGAATTGGCTGATTAGCAGCCGGGAGATGTTTCTTTGAAGAAGAAGCCATTGATGAGCGTGGACGTTTCTCCTTTTAAGCAAAAGGAGAAATTTGTTGTGTTTAATTATGGGAAAGTGTTATATGAGGAGCAAAGGGAAACAAATTAGCAGGGTGCGAAGCGAAGAAACAGCGTTCTCTGAAAAAATAAACACACAAAAACTCCAGTGAGACAGGAAAGAGAAGGTGAGAAGATGGACGCGGCATCCGTATATTTACAAAAATTAAAAATGGGGAAAGAACCTCCGACTGTTAACTACTTGCAACGGCTGATTCTAAACCATTTGTCGCTGATTCCGTATGAAACGTTTAGTAAATTCCATTACTATCGTAAAGAAGGGCCTAAAATTCCTGATTTTCAAACATTCGTCGCCAACCTCGAGAGTAGAGGGTGGGGCGGTACCTGCTATTCATTGAATGTGAACTTTGCCCGTCTCCTCATGCAGCTGGGCTTTACTTGCTCTTTAGTTCGTGTACTTCCGGGACATGCAGGAATAATGGTGCATATAGAGGGAAGACGTTTTTATGTAGATGTTGGCTACGGCTCTCCGATCACTCGGCCAGTAGATCTAGAAAGCAAAGCACATCATCTCCTGCATGGCTTTGGCGAAGAGATTCTTTTCACAAGGCGGGGAAAGAAGACGTTTTTATTAGAGCGGCAGGCTCATGGCAAAGTGTTCGCCACGAAAGAGATTATATGGGAGCCGCTTACAGAGGAGGAGCTTCAATCAGATATAGAGGCTTCTTATGCTGATTCCAGTGACAACATTGCGATGCGCCGCATTTCTGCTGTCCGGTTTCAGGGAAATCAATGCTATTTTCTCCGCGATCATACACTAAAGGTGATCGATTACCGAGGCATACGAGAGCATTGTTTCCAGCGGCAGGATCAGTGGATTCAAGCAGTAACGGAGGCGTTCCACGTTGAAGAGCAAGGTGTTCAAGAAGCGGTCCGTTTCCTGGCTGACCGGGGGGTCTCATTATTTAAGTGATGAGGGGAAATAGCTTTTTTATGTAAAAAGTAGTAAGATAAGAACGGAAAATCATTAGTGAATGGACATAAATATAGCAGATACTAGGATGGAGACATATGAAAAGAGCACGCATTATTTATAATCCGACTGCAGGGCGCGAGCTATTCAAGAAGCACTTACCCGAGGTACTGCAAAAGCTGGAACGAGCCGGCTATGAAACCTCTGCACACGCGACAACAGGAGCAGGAGACGCGACACGCGCTGCCAAGTTGGCTGTGGAGCGGCGTTTTGATATCGTTATTGCTGCAGGCGGAGACGGAACATTAAACGAAGTAGTCAATGGCCTCGCCGGACAGGAGCACCGTCCAAAATTCGGCATTATTCCAATGGGCACAACGAATGACTTTGCCCGGGCACTTCACATCCCGCGTGATATTCATGGAGCGGTGGATATTATCACCGCGGGCGAAACCATCCCTGTGGATATAGGACGGATGAATGATAAGTATTTTATTAATATTGCTGGGGGCGGCCGCCTAACAGAGCTGACGTACGAGGTGCCAAGCAAGCTGAAGACGATGATTGGTCAACTTGCTTATTATTTGAAGGGAATTGAAATGCTTCCTTCTATTAAAGCGTCTCACGTCACGATCGAATATGACGGCAAGCTATTTGAAGGAGAAGTTATGCTGTTTCTAATCGGGCTGACGAATTCTGTAGGCGGCTTCGAGAAGCTGGCACCGGATTCCTCAGTGAATGACGGACTGTTCTCTTTATTGATTCTCAAGAAGACAAACTTAGCCGAGTTCATCCGAATTGCAACACTTGCTTTAAGAGGAGAGCATCTTCAGGATCCAAATGTGATCTACACGAAAGCAAGCCGGGTGAAGGTTCACGCTCCGGAGAAGGTGCTGCTGAATCTCGATGGGGAATTAGGTGGTACTTCGCCAGCCGACTTTGAGAACTTGTATCGCTATCTCGAAGTGTTTGTACCGGTGGAGCGGCTTCGCCCGCAGGATCGAATTTATTAATTAAATTGAGCAAGTAGAGCAACTGCCGTGTAAAGCGGCAGTTTTTTTTATGGGAAAAAACCTCTGTAAAGCTAAATGGGTATTAAAGTAAAGAAGTCTAATGCCAAGAATAGCTTCGGTTTCAAGAAATGGGTTTTCTTTTCGTAAACGTATGTTAAAATAAGAAAGTTATCAAATAGTTACCCAGGTAAATAAAAGGAGGGCATCATGGAACTGCATACTTTATTTCACTCTGTACACCAGCTGTCTCGGCAGATTATGAAGCAAAACAATACGGCTTTACAGCAGCATGGGCTTTATAGTGCCCAGTGGTCTGTCTTATATGTACTCAAGCAAAAGGGAAGGCTCACCCAGAAGGAGCTGGGGGAGTACTTAAGTGTAGAAGCTCCGCCGATGACACGGACGATTCAGCGTTTGGTCAAGCAGGGGTATGTCAGACAAGTGCCTGGTGAAGATAAGCGAGTCAAGTTTATTGAACTGACAGAAGAGGCGGAGAAGAAATATTTATCGTGGGAAAAGGCAGTTCTGCAGGTGAATAAACAAACGATCGAAGGGCTTTCAGAAGAGCAGAGAGATCAGCTTCAAGCATTGCTTTCTGTCTGGCTCTATTCATTAAACAGCAACGAAAAACAACAAGGAAAGGAAGAGAGCAATGAGTAATAAGCCGCCATTATGGACAAAAGATTTTATTAGTGTGTCTGCAAGTAACTTTTTTGTATTTACCGTATTTTATATTTTGCTGGTGACGATGCCTATGTACGCTTTAGAGGAGCTGGGAGGCAATGCTACAGAGGCTGGGCTGCTTACTACTTTCTTCTTGCTTTCCGCCATCCTGATTCGGCCGATCGCTGGACAGTGGATTGAAAAGCTGGGAAAGAAGAAAGTGTTAATCAGTTCGCAAATTATCTTTTTAGTTTCTTCGGTGTTGTATTTCTTTCCTGATACTCTAGGGGTTATGCTGCTCTTAAGGCTCTTTCACGGAATTGGCTTTGGGATGGCGACAACAGCGACAGGAGCAATGGTGGCTGATATTATTCCCGATTCCCGCCGAGGAGAGGGCATGGGCTATTACGTTATGTCTACCAACCTGGCCATGGTTATCGGACCATTCTTGGGGTTGACCTTTATGCAAAACTTTGGTAGCTCCTTTATGTTTGTGATGTGCGTGGCGATCGCCGCTCTTGGGCTCATCAGCGGTGTTATTATACGTTTAGCTGAAAAGAAACATACTGCTCGAGCCTTATCGATCTTCCGGGTGAATTTACATTTAAACGAGCTGTTTGAGTTCTCAGCGATTCGTATTGCGGTGGTTGGAGGGTTCTTCTCTATCGTCTACGCTTCTTTATTATCTTTCGTATCTGTGTACGCCGAAGAGCTGCAAATTGGCGAGGCAGCCGGCTATTTCTTCGTTGTATATGCGGTTGTGCTGCTGCTGTCCCGTCCATTTACGGGCAGATGGTTTGATCAGTATGGAGCGAATTTTATCATTTATCCATCTATCATTCTTTTCGCGGCAGGTATGCTTGTTTTAAGTCAGGCTAATACCGCACTGGTTTTCCTAGTAGCGGCTGGCATGATTGGGGTTGGCTGGGGGACGTTATTTCCTAGCTTTCAAACTATTGCGATTCAAGAAGCACCAAGAGAGAAGAAAGCATCTGCTACTGCTACTTTCTTGTCCATCTATGATTTAGGCATTGGTCTTGGTTCCTTCATCATCGGGTGGGTTGTCACACAAACAAGCTTCAGTGTACTTTATTTATCCTGTGCTATTTATGTGGCTGCCGGCTTATTTATTTATCTTGGATTATACGGTCGCAAGGCCAAAGAGAGTAAGGAAAAGCAGCGCCAAATGATTTGATGCATGCTTCGGGGTAGACTATACTAGTAGAAATATAGTGACGAACGTGCGGCAGAGGGGGGAGCAGCCTTGAGAACAGTGCTATCTTATTTAAAGCCTTATAGCGGCCTGATGATTTTTGCCTGGCTGCTTACGCTTGTGGAGCTGGCGGTTGAATTAACCCATCCACTGTTTATGGCAAAAATTATTGATGAAGGCATCGTGCAGCAGGACATGTCTGCTGTGTATAAATGGGGAGCCATCATGCTGGGGACATCTTTGCTTGCATTTGTTGCGGGCATTGCCAATTCCTTTGCCTCTGCCCATGTAGGACAGAACTTTGGGTATGACTTGAGGGAGAAGATGCTCGATAAGATCCAGTCTTTTTCCTTTTCCAATTACAGCCGGTATGCTCCCTCCTCTTTAATTACGAGGATGACAAACGACGTTACACAGACGCAAAGTGCCGTATTTATGAGTCTCCGCATTATGCTGCGTGCTCCTTTAATGGTTTTATTTGGCACCATCATGGCGCTAGCTGTGCACGCCAAGCTGACCATCGTTTTGTTAATTACGGTACCAGCCATGCTTCTGTTTTTATCAAAAATGATGAAGACGAGTTCCTCGCTGTTTAAATCTGTACAGAGCCGCCTTGATGGTGTGAATACGGTCATACAGGAAAATTTAACAGCGATCCGGCTTATTAAAGCGTTTCTCCGCAGCAAGTATGAGAAGAGCCGCTTTCATCGTGCGAATGATCAGCTTATGACGCAGACCATACGTGTCTTCCGAATTGTTGAGGCAACGACTCCTATACTGCTTGTAGTTATGAATTTAAGCCTTATTGTTATTCTTTGGTTCGGCTTCGTTGAATTTACAAGCGGGACCGCTACAGCGGGGGAAATTGTAGCTGTTATTAACTATGCGACACGAATTATTTCCTCTCTGTCAGTCTTTACTTTTATCTTAATGGCTTTCTCGAGAGGAAGAGCTTCCAGCCAGCGGATTGGTGAGATACTTGAAGAATCTGAAGAGCAATCAGACCAGCGTCTAAAGGGTGTGCCTTTTGAACCGGGGGACGGAAAGATTGCTTTTGAAGACGTGTCCTTCTCCTTCGCGAACAGCCCGGCACCTGTCTTAGACCACGTGTCCATTAATATAGCACCGGGAAAAATGGCCGCCGTATTAGGGGCTACAGGGTCAGGGAAATCTACCTTATTCTACTTAATTCCCCGGCTGTATGAGCCGGATCAAGGAAGGATTGTCATTGACGGGCAGGATATCAGCACCGTGCAGTCGGCTTCGCTTCGTGAGCAGATCGGCTTTGTTCCGCAGGAAGCACATCTGTTTACCGGAACGATCCGGGAAAACATCGCTTGGGGAAGAGCAGATGCCTCTATGGACGAGATGGTGGAGGCCGCTCGCCGCGCTCAAATCCATGAGACGATTGAAGGCTTGCCGAACGGCTATGACACCGTCATTGGCCAAAAGGGTGTCAACCTATCAGGCGGTCAAAAGCAGCGCCTGTCGATTGCCAGGGCGCTTATACGCAAGCCGCTCATTCTCTTGCTGGACGATAGCACGAGTGCACTCGATGCGACGACTGAAAAGCATCTGCTGTCCGCGTTAAGAGAAGAACCGTGCACTACGGTGATTATTACGCAGAAAATTAGTACAGCGCTGCAGGCGGACCAGATTATTTTGCTCGAGGAAGGCCGAGTAGAGGCTGCCGGCACGCATGAAGAACTCGAGCGGACGAATGAGCTGTACCGCAAAATTATCCACTCTCAATACGGGAAAGGAGGCGTGCCGCATGTCAAGACCAGCCGCTAAGCCTGCTCCTCCATCGAGCCGGCATATGAATTTTCAGCCGAAGCCGAAAATCAAAGATTTCTGGTCCACATTAAAGCGCCTCCTCAGTTATTTAGGACGAAGAAAGGGGATGCTTTCTCTCGTTATGCTAATGGTAGCCGCAAGTTCAGCGCTCGGCTTGCTTGGTCCGTTCCTTGTCGGGGTGGCGATTGATGATTTTATTATGACAAGGGATAAAGAAGGGCTGATTCAGCTGCTCTTCCTTCTTGGTGTCGTATATATTTCTCATTCGCTAACGACTTTTCTGCAGAGCTACTGGATGGCCGGCATTGCACAGAAGACTGTGTACGAAATGCGGACAGAGCTATTTGCTCATCTGCACGATCTGCCGCTGGCTTTCTTTGACAAGCGCCAGCACGGTGAATTGATGAGCCGGGTGACAAATGATATTGAAAACATCAGCAGCACGCTGAACAGCTCCGTGATTCAGGTCGTTTCTAGTGTCTTGACCTTGACAGGTGCGATTGTGGTCATGCTTTACTTAAGTCCGCTGTTAACAGCCGTTACCTTGCTGATCGTCCCGCTCCTGTATATGGGGATGAAGTGGATCACGAGCCGCACACGTCGCCGGTTCAAAGAACAGCAGCGCCATCTCGGGGAGCTGAACGGTTTTATTGAAGAGACCGTTTCCAGCAAGCACATTGTTAAAATGTTTTCCCGGGAGGAAGCGATTGCTCAGGAGTTTAGTGAACGTAATATGAAGCTGAAGGAGGCTGGTTTTTGGGCGCAATCGTATTCAGGTTTCATCCCCAAATTGATGAATATGTTAAACAACCTAAGCTTCGCCCTGGTGGCAGGTGTCGGCGGTTTGCTCGCTTTGAATGGACTTGTCACAGTAGGGGTCATTGTCATTTTCGCTGAATACTCCCGTCAATTTACCCGCCCCCTGAACGACTTAGCGAATCAATTTAATACGCTGCTTTCTGCAATTGCAGGGGCTGAGCGCGTGTTTGATATTATGGACACGGAGAAGGAAGAACGTGAGGATCAAAACAAGATCTCGTTAGATCATGTGGATGGGGAAATTAAATTTAAGGATGTCACCTTCTCTTATGAGGACACGCCTACACTAAAAGAAATTGATTTCAGGGCAAGTCCTGGAGAAATGGTTGCTCTTGTAGGGCCGACAGGTTCCGGCAAAACGACGATTATTAATCTGCTAGCCCGCTTTTACAATCCGGACAGCGGGGCTGTTTATGTCGATGGTCATGATACATCAAATATCTCGAGGCAGGAGCTCCGCAAGCATATGGGGTTTGTCCTCCAGGATTCGTTCTTATTCGAAGGAACGATTAAGGAAAACATTAGATACGGCCGCCTGGATGCGACAGATGAAGAGGTAGCAGAAGCCGCTCGTATCGCGAATGCTCACTCCTTTATTATGAAGCTGCCGGATGGCTACGAGACGAAGCTGCTGCCGGAAGGGTCAGGCATCAGTCAGGGGCAAAGACAGCTGCTGGCGATTGCGAGAGCGGTCTTAGCTGATCCAGCCATCCTGATTCTTGATGAAGCAACAAGCAGCATTGACACCATTACAGAAATGTACATTCAGGAAGCGCTTGACCGTCTTATGGAGGGCCGGACAAGCGTAGTGATTGCCCATCGGCTGAACACGATTCAGCGGGCAGACCAGATCCTAGTTCTTGAGCGTGGCCGGATTATTGAACGCGGCAGCCACCATGAGCTCATTGAGAAGGATGGACATTACGCTCAGCTCATTGCAGCGTCAAATTCTTCCTAAAAGCCTGCTTCTCACGCATCAGTGAGAGCAGGCTTCTTCTTTTGTCTTTTTTGCGGTGTGATTCAAATATATGGTAGAATAGCTTTCGATTCTTACAATAAAAAACTAAAAGGGTGGTAATTGTGGCAAAGATTCAAGCCCCTGTTCGAAAAAATGATATTCTCAATGTGTATTTTGAGGACTTAACGCATGATGGAAATGGAGTCGCTAAAGTAGAAGGCTACCCATTATTTGTGGCAGGCGCATTGCCGGGAGAAAAAGGCCAAATTCAAGTAACAAAAGTAAATAAAGGCTACGGCTTTGGCCGCTTGATGAAGCTGGAAGAAAGAAGCCCGCACCGGGTAGATGTGCCAGCATCAGAGGCGCATAAATACGGCGGCACGCAGCTCAAACATATTAGCTATGAAGGGCAGCTGCAGTTTAAGGAGAAGCAGGTGCGGGAAGTGCTCGCTCGCATTGGGAAGCTGGATGAGGTGAAGGTGCACCCGATCTTA
Organism: Bacillus thermotolerans; assembly: GCF_000812025.2. Taxonomy (GTDB): domain Bacteria; phylum Bacillota; class Bacilli; order Bacillales; family Domibacillaceae; genus Quasibacillus; species Quasibacillus thermotolerans. Next base: position 60,570 of record NZ_JWJE02000014.1, on the reverse strand, counting down.
GGAATGGACGAACCGTGGTATTATCGGAATAAAGCTCAGGTGCCGGTGGGGGAGAAGAACGGCCAGCTGATCGCTGGATTCTTTAAGCCGCGCAGCCATGAGATCGTTGATACGAACGAAAGCATTATCCAGCTTCCAGAAGTCAATGAAGCGATCCAGACAGTGAAGGAAATTTGCAATGAGCTTGGGCTCAAAGCATATGACGAGCAGGCGCATAAAGGCGTTCTCCGCCATATCATGGCCCGCTACGGGAAAGCAACGGGGGAGCTGATGGTTGTGCTGATCACGAGAACGCCGGATCTTCCGCATAAAAACAAGATCATTGACAAAATTGTTTCCCGGCTGCCTCAAGTAACGTCCATCGTTCACAATATCAATGCGAAGCGGACGAATGTAATCATGGGTGAAACAACAAATGTGCTGTGGGGAAGTGAAATCATTTATGATTATATAGGTGAGGTGAAATTCGCAATTTCTGCTCGTTCGTTCTATCAGGTAAACCCTGTCCAAACGAAGGTGCTGTATGACAAAGCATTGGAATATGCCGACCTTTCCGGAGATGAAACGGTCATTGATGCGTATTGCGGCATCGGTACGATTTCTCTGTTCTTGGCACAAAAGGCGAAAAAAGTATACGGCGTAGAGGTCGTACCGGAAGCAATTGAGGATGCCCGCCGCAATGCGGATTTGAATGGCATGGAGAATGCAGAGTTCGAGGCGGGAGAAGCGGAAACGGTGATTCCCGAGTGGTATAAGCAAGGCATCGAAGCGGATGTCATCGTCGTCGATCCGCCGCGCAAAGGCTGTGATGAGGCGCTCTTACAGACGATCATTGACATGAAGCCGGAGAAGGTAGTTTACGTCTCCTGCAATCCATCTACGCTTGCCCGGGATTTGCGCATTCTCGAAGACGGCGGTTTTCAGACGGTAGAGGTGCAGCCGGTGGACATGTTTCCGCAGACGACGCATGTTGAGTGCGTGGTATTGATGTCGCGGGTTGAAAAATAAAGTCTATTCAAAGTACTGATAAATAAAGGATTTCCGAGGTTGGAAGATTTTCTATCTGATGTCTGGTAGTGCCTTTCAATCTTGAAAATCCTTGTTTTTGTTTATTGAGGAAATAGGTCAACTGTAAAAAATGTGTGTAGGGTTGAGTTGAAAGGTTAGATAAATTCATAGGGTTGTGGAGATAGAATAGATGTGGTCTAGGTATAGGAGAAGAGCTGTGCATTAAATTGAAAATTACTATATTGCTGCTTTTGAGCAGCATTTAAGTAAGATATTCTTGACAAAAGGCAGCGAAGGTGATATGATGATGCAGAGGTGAGAGGATGCCTGAGATAGGACAAATGATTAAAAGTCGTCGAGAAGCCATGGGGCTTTCTCTTAAAAAGTTAGCAATTGCTTGTGGATCAAGCGACAGTGAAATAATGAAAATTGAGAACGGAACTAGAAAAAACCCTAATTGGGCAACATTATGTGAAATCGCACGTGCTTTAAATTTTCACCCGTTTGAAATATTGTTAGCCGCAGGTTATATATCAGAAAATGATATGCATCCCAATTGCCAGATTCATGGTTTAGAAAACTTAGATGATGACGGGGTAGCAATGGTGCAATTGTTCATAGATTTTTTGACTATGCGGAACGGTAATAAAATTGGTATTTCAAAGGAGGGAGAGTGATATTATGATATTTAGATTAGGTGAATTATTTTGCGGCCCAGGTGGGATCGCTTGGGGTGCAATGAATGCTAGTATTGAAGATCCAAACTTTGCGATTGTACATCAGTGGGCAAATGACTATGACGCAGATACCTGTGAAACATATAGATTAAATATCTGTCCTGATACTCCTAATACTGTTTACCATGCGGATATTCGCAAATTCGATATGTCTAAACTAGCACCGATTGATGCATTGGCATTTGGTTTCCCATGCAATGACTATAGTGTTGTTGGTGAGCAAAAAGGTATGGACGGGGTATTCGGTCCCTTGTATTCGTATGGTGTCAAAGCTCTAAAACTGTTTAAACCCAAGTGGTTTTTAGCAGAAAATGTTGGAGGACTTAGAAATGCAAATGATGGGAAAGCCTTCACTAAGATTCTTAAGGAACTGAGGGAAGCTGGCTATACAATTACACCTCATCTCTACAAGTTTGAGGAATACGGAGTCCCTCAAGCGAGGCACCGTTTGATTATCGTTGGCATACGGGATGACATCGATGTTGAATTTAAAGTCCCATCGACAGCACCCTATGTCGGAATCGATAATACTTGCAAAAATGCAATAGAAAATCCCCCTATTCCAGAGGATGCATATAATAATGAATTGACAAGACAATCCGAAACTGTTGTTAGAAGGTTGCAGCATATTCTACCTGGACAAAATGCATTTACGGCAGACCTTCCAGAAGATTTGCGACTTAATATTAGAGGAGCAAAAATAAGTCAAATATATAAGAGGCTCGATCCAACTAAGCCTTCCTATACGGTTACGGGAAGCGGTGGTGGAGGAACACATATCTACCATTGGGAAGAACCACGAGCATTGACTAACAGAGAGCGGGCAAGATTACAGACTTTCCCTGATACTTATAGATTCGTAGGAAGTAAAGAGAGTGTACGCAAACAAATAGGAATGGCAGTACCTTGTCAGGGTGCAAAAATCATTTTTGAGGCAATATTGAAGTGTTTTGCTGGAATTGAATATGAGAGCGTAGAGCCAAGTATTAAAGAATGAAAAAGCAGTTACTTTGTAGAGAAGGCAAAGTAACTGCTTTGTTTATACATGGAAATCCATAAAGTACTGCTCATCGTCGATTTTGTAAAAGGTAACATCTGTTCTTCCATAGTTTAGTAAATCTTGTTTTGTTACGAATGCACCATTTCCAAGACCTAAACGGTTTCGGAAGTATTCTCCGAGTTGAGCGTTGCTAAGAGGTGTTGTAATTGCTTTGTCGTTTTGTTGCTCAACTCTTAGGAGAAGAGTATGACCGTCGTCTGTAATAACAGTAAAGTGTTGTTTATTTAACGGGAAGAAACCGCTTCTTGCAATTTTTGCAGGAAGATGTATATAAGCTTCGTTTTTGTTTCTGCCCTTTCGTTGTCCCCAATTTAATCCGGATTTTTCTCCAACTTCACCCTTATTTGTGAGAAGCGATAGAGTCGTAGAAGTAATACCCTCGCCAGCCAAAGTGGTTAGAGGCTTGTTTTCAGCATCAAGAATTTGATGTGTTGGACGGAGAACAATATGGTCTTCGACCTCTGCATGGTTACAATAAATTGAGTTTGCTTCAACTTCTTCATAAAACTTATAAGCTTCTTTAGGATCACAGCATACAACTATTTCTTTTCTGGATTGGATAAATGCATTCTGCACAAAATCAGCTGAACCTGTATATGCCTGTACTGGTGATTCTTCCTTTAGCCAAATGTATAAATTTGCGTGAACTGGAGGGTTTTCGCAAACATAACTACATGAAAAGCTATCCACTGCTTTTGGATATGTTTTGCCATGGAGTTCCATAAAGCCCTCATGTATAGGAACGCTTAATCCATCGTAAGGAACCATTCCAATAAGCAATGAAATATTTAGAGGGTGCATATTTTGTTCTTGAAAACTCTTAATAAGCCATGATGCCATATTAGGGGTAGCATATCCGCTTAATATTAATAAAGTGTCCGCTCCTTGGAGTGGAGGGGCAAATAAAATCCTTTTTGCTATGTTGTTGGTGAACATCCATTCTTGCCCTCCTATGCTTCTTCTTCTATATCATCCTCAGACACATCATAATACATTGTATCATGAGGAAGTTTAATATTCGGCACCCAGAGAGCTTTTCCACCCCACCCCTTAGTACCAGTTACTTGATACATGGTCAAAACTACTTTGTCATGGAAAGTGCCACCTAGTTTCCAGTCGTTCGGAGACAACAAGGCTCCTGTCCCTTGTGCAACATCTCTTCCTCTTCTGACAATCAAAATCCCCTGTCCAGCTGGTTGTTCTGAAAGCAGTGTATCAATGACAGAAAGGAATGCATCTAACTTGAAATCCGGGCTGGCAATAATATGGGATAATATTTTCTTAATTAACCTCAAATTTACCTGGTAATAAGGATCATCATCGGAGAAAGGCTCCAATAGTTTTGTTATATCATCTATGGTGTTATTATCTGGATAGAACGGATAATAGTTCGTTCCACCTGAAAGGATATTGACTCGTTTGTTATCAATAACATTCCTTCGAGTTGGATTCAATCCAAATGGATAATAAATTTTTATGTTTTCAATTCCTTGCTCTACTTGTGCGATAATGGCATTATTAGTAGCGTTAATGTCCGCAAATAATTTATAGAGTTGTTCATCTATAAATATCTTCATCATGCCAGAGTCTCTGTCATAACCAAACATCCTACTATGTTGCCACATAGTATCCGCCTGAGGCTTTTTGCTGGTTCTTGTATAATAAATTGTCTGTAGCCCTGGAAAAGTTACGCCTCGGCCTAGAGTGTTTCCGCCTACGATAAAATTACAGCCTGTTGCATAATCTGGACTCTCAACATCTGTTTTTCCATTCATAACAAGAATTTTTATCCCTTTGTTTTCCAACAAATCCTTAGTAGTTTTATAGATAACTTCAAAAGAAAGTTTCTCACTTTTGTTGGGTTCTAAAGAATCATAGTGGGTTTGTAATTCTGTGATGAATTCGGTATTGATATGCTCCATACACCAATCTAGTTCCTTTGCGACATCGTCAGCAAAACGCTGGTGGACATTTTGTCGTACGCTCGGATGTAGAAGGCAATTTGATACTATTCCTTTTGATGCTAAAATCTGAGCAGATACAGCAAGGTGGCGTATAACAACACTTCGTGTCGGTCGTTTGATAGTTTCAAGAAAATCAATGCATTCAGGTTTACCGCTTGTTGGAAAGAAAAAGTCTCCACCTAAATAGCCATCCCCTGGATGGAAGTAGTATGTAAAATATGGATGCCAACCAGACGCAAGGGTCTGTAATAAGATTGCTTGAGGCGTACCTGTAACCTGTAAGTATAAGCTACTTGATGCTCCATTTTTTATAGAATCCAGATATCTATTAATTGATGACTGACTATTACGGTTTATTAGAGTATTTAAGGAAGCCGCATCCGCCTCATCATCAACGATGAATAGAGGGTTTCCCTTCATAAAGCCTGTAGAATTAAATACATTTGCCCACAATCTTAGTACTCTTGCATTTTTCTTTAGAACGACAATGGCTGGCTTAACAAGGCTATTTTCAATAAATAAGCCTGAGTCGTTTTCGCCACAAATACAGAAGCCGTCTAAGTCGTCTCTAACTCGATCTAAGGTTTGTTGTTGCAAGACAACATTGTCTGTTGTGAGTAAGATGAATGCGGGAAATCCTAAATCTGCAGCTTTGCACATAACGCCAAACATTTGACCAGTTTTTCCAGATTGCACATTACCAAACAACAAGCCAATCTCATGACTTATAAATGAAAAATTGCGAATATGTTGATTGCCAATATCTTCAGCTGTTTTGGAAATGGACTCAGCTAATTTTTCGTTACCTCGCTCTTTTATTTTTTGCAAGTATTTTTTTAAATATTGCATTGATACACCTCTCATTCGTTAGTAATTGTTTCAAACGATAAAACCCACACATCAAGCTCGGTGCCATCTTCGTCCAATGCTTTCTGATCTGTTTTTGAAAGTACAAGGCTATCGCAACCGTATGCTTGTAACATTTCTTTCGTAATCATTCCCTTACGATCAGTATCAGCTTGGGTGTCATTAACTGGTGTTACTAAACCTGCTGCTGCAAGTCTACCTTTAATCCAACGACCAAGAATGAGTTCATCGCCAACAGCACTGAATTGTTTATTGCCATCGCTTGTGGTATGAGCTTTAAACCAATAGCCATCATCGGTTACAACAAAAAAAGGCTTGTTTTTTTCAGGGTAACCTTCTGAACGAGTTATCGCTTTGCTAACAGTCAATTGAGTTTCGTACCAATCACGGGATTTCCTTTTACTTCGTGGTGCGGCATAGCTAACATTTATATTTGACTTTGTGAAATGCTTACCATCATCCATATGCCGCTCATCGTAAGCAGGAACTTTTAATGGCAGTACAAAAGAAACGTCTGTTTTATGCTGTTCATAAAGCTGTACACCAGTTTGGGGAATCTGTGTTACCGTATCAATGCCACTAAGTGATGTGTTAACTTCCCTGACTATTGGCATTCCTATAATGTTAGCAATATTATCAGAGCAGTTCTGAGCCTTTAGCTTCTCTAAAAATTCAGCAATTTCTTTACATTCAGTAGCATCATAAGTAACCGATGAGATTTCATATTGCCTACGGTTATTAGCATCTAATTTGATTACACCTAAGTTTGCGGAACCAATAATAGCAGAAAAAGGTTGTCCATCTTTATAAAAGCAGTATACTTTTCCATGATATTTGAATGCTTTTACGATCTTAATTTCACCTATACCAGTCTCTGTCCATTTTTTGTTGATTTCTAAAGCAGTATTATATGATCCTTCTGGCATTCCTTCGATGAAGTACATTCCAATGGTAAGGCATATACTAGATATATTATGCTCTTCGACCAGATTGTCGAGTTCTTCCAAGGCAGCACGAGAAATATATCCAACCGCAATTTCAACACGGTCTGATTTTGCAATTTGCTCGTTAAAACAATTTATAATTGTTTGTTGACCCTCTGATGTTCCAAGAGGTAGGATGTTTGAATATAACAGTTTCATTAGCTCACTCCTTTGTTTTTGGTGGGGTTTCTGTAGTTTTTTCAATCTCCATAATATCTGAAATATCGCAGTTAAGCGCCTTACATACTTTTATTAAAATGTCAGTATTAACATTTTCATTTTTTCCAAGCTTAGCCATTGAAGCTGTACTAATACCAGCTGCTTCTCTTAAGTCCTTTTTTTTCATATCTCTATCAATAAGAAGTTTCCATAGTTTTTTATAACTTATGGACATAATATCACCTCGCCTTAGTACCTAGCCTAAGTTAATAAATAAAGTTTATCACAAAGTTAGTGAAGCAACAATTAAAATTCGCAAACGTAAAATAAATGTTGAGGCAATCAAAATACATGTTATAATTTACCTATGAACTAATGTTTGAATAGTAAAAATCCTTAAAGATATTAATTTCATATGGGGTGAGGAGGGAGTGCCTTGGCGGGTAATCGTTCTTTTAAAGATTACGTGGATGGTAGATTCTATAATGAGATATTTTCTGCCATACAAACCTATGCAACGGATAATTGTGAAGATTTAGACTTACGGTTATACAGAGTTCAAAACATCGGCGGCATTGAGTTATCAGATATAGAAGTAAAGTTCGTATCTGTTAATGACTTACCGGACATGAAAATAGAATTTGATGTTGCTGTTGAAGCTGAATTTGAAGTCCGTGAATCAAATCATCGTTATGATGAATCAGAAAATTGTCGGCAATGGTTTATGCTGGAATGCTCAGGAGATTTGGATTGCAATTTGGATGATTTTTCAATCTCTAGTATAACTGAGTATACTAGCAAAAATAAGCAACCGAAACCTATGTCAGACTCCCTTGTCCCTATCATTCATAAGGAACAACTAGAATCTGTTGCCACAGACTTCCTTAGAAGACATTACCCTGAAGCATTAAAAAACCCAATGGCAGTTGAGCCACAGGTGTTGGCAGAAAAAATGGGCCTTACAGTAGAAATGAGAGAGATTACAAAGGATTTCTCTGTTTTTGGGCAGATATACTTTCACGACTGTGATGCAGAGTTTTATGATGAAGATAGCGATGAAATGGTACAGACCCATGTGAGTGGCCGTACAATAATCGTGGATCCTAAAGCTTACTTCCTTCGTAACCTGGGATCAGTCAATAATACTATTGTGCATGAGTGTGTTCATTGGGATCAACATAGAAAAGCATTTGAATTGGAACGGTTATATAATAGTAGTGCCACACGAATCAAGTGTCAGGTAGTTGGGGGTATAAAAGACAATACCAGAGATGCAACTGACTGGATGGAATGGCAGGCGAATGCCCTCGCTCCAAAGATACAAATGCCACTTGCCATGTTTAAAACCCAAGCGTTCAAATTTATTAAGCAATTCAGTTCAGAACTGGGAACATCTGAACTTATAGATGTAATGGAACCAGTTATTGACGCCTTAGCAACGTTCTTCAGCGTATCTCGGGCAGCAGCTAAAATCCGAATGATTGATGCTGGATATGAGGAAGCAATCGGAACTTTTACTTATATAGATGGTCGCTACGTCAAGCCGCATAGATTTAAGAAGGGTGTGCTTGAAAGAAATCAGACCTTTTCTATAGGTGCAGAGGATGCTGCTATCCAAAGCATAACCAATCCAGAAATGTCCGCTTTAGTTAGGGATGGAAGTTATATATATGTGGATTCCCACTTTGTGCTAAATCATCCGAAATATTTAACACAAGATATATTCGGACAAACGGTACTTACAGACTACGCACGAACCCATATGGAAGAGTGCTGCTTGGTTTTCGAGTTATCAGTCAAATCTGGGTGTAGGGAAAGATACTATACTGAATGTTTCCTCAACCGTGATAAGACATCAAATATAGATTTTGATATAAAGTATTGTAATGGTTTTGAGTATGCGGCTCCAGAAAAGAAGGCCCAATTACTAGCCGAAACAATAGCGGAAGAAATGCGAATCTATAATGAATTGCCAAATAGCTATACCAGCTCTCTCAAAATAGTACGTGAGTGGAAAAAAGTAACTTATAAAGAATTAGAAGAGAAAATATTGGTCAACGAGCGTACCATAAGACGAATCGTTAATGGTGAGGAACCGGGATCTATTAATTCCATAGTATTGATTTGCCTTGGACTTCATCTACCGCCAAATATTAGCAGTCATATAATTCGCAACTCACCATTTTCATTGAACTTCAATAACAATAGTCATATTTGGTATAACTTTGCATTGACTCACCTATATGCAAAATCGATGGATGAGATTAGAACGTTTTTACAGGAACATGGCGCAGAGCCATTATAAAATTCAATAATATTTTTGAAAAAGCGGACACAGGATGTCCGCTTTTTAGTTATTAACTAAGTAAGCCATACATGAATCCTTTTAAGGGTTTGTGTATGGCTTTTTTTATTGTTGTTTTTAGGTGTTTTTGTTGGGAAAAGCGTCATTTTGAGCCTGAAATTAACGGGCATGAGGTGTCCGCCAAGGCTGTCCAATTCTCACCTACAATAATGATAGATGAAGGAAAGGTCCTTCGTAGTTAGCAAGAATTAGACCATTCCTCGTCTACAAAAAAATATCAAATGCCTGATTTGCAATAAGGGCAAAGGATACATATTGCTACGTTTCAGTCCGTTTAGGATTGTTATACGTTGCAATAGAAGTACCTTACCTTGTTGCGCTCATTTTCAGGACAAAGGGTCTGTGTACTTCGAGGTGCAGACCTATTTTTGTATCCTTTGCCGCCAATGCAGTCCGGCGGAAAGGATGCAAAATGAAAATTAGAATTATGTACGACAACAAACCTACTTATTTGGAGGTACCCGATGAGGACTTTACCTTAATGATTGATGCAGATTACGAGGACAGGCTATCTTGTGCCGAAGATATGGAAACTGTGACTCGTCGTTCACCACAGGAGATTATGGACGAGCGTTTCAACAAGCCCGAGTACAATAACTGGCGTAAACTGGATCGTCATTCAGCTACTACTACCCCTCCTAAGAAACTTAATGGAAAAAAAGGCTACACAAAAGCCAATGACGATAATGAGGGTAAAAACATAAAGGAAAATACGATTGAGTTATATCCCGACAATTTAGATGAAGTGACTCGGGAGAAACAAGAGGAGTATGAATACCTTTGTGAAATTATCCGCAAGACCCTCAAGGAAAAACAAGCAGAGTTACTGATTGCTATATTGCTAGATGGTGTTTCTGTAACAGAGTATGCAGAGCGTGAAGGTGTTAGTAAAAGTGCCATTTCACACCGTTTAAATACAGCCAAGAAGAATTTAAAAAAAGTTTTTCCTGAAACCTCAACTTTCCCCTCTTGCCACGGCTAATAGATAGAGGGCAGCACATAAACGCTCTCGGAAAGAGGTGAAGAACATGAAACACAACTTGAAAATCAGTGTTTCAAAAACTCCACAGTCTGGCGGGATTGTTTCCTGTCGTAATGTCACTATAAGGGAGCGTTTCCTTCGTTTCTTACTTGGTGATAAGCAGAAACTGACTATTCTTGTTCCAGGTGACACCGTACAGGAACTCGCCATCAGTGAGATTAAGGAGGGAGGATCAAACCATGAGCAAAATCAAACTACTTCTTGATGTGGTTTCTGATATGCGCTCTTTGGCAGACAGCATACAAGCGGTTGCTGATGCAATGGCGGGCAATGAACCTGTCGAAGTAAAAGAACCGACTACACCTGTTAAAAAACCTGCGCAAAAGAAAAAGGAGATCACTCTGGAGGAAGTTAGAGCAAAACTCGCTGAAAAGAGTCAGTCCGGTCTTACTGCTCAAGTGAGAGAAATCATCAAAAAATACGGTGGCTCTAAATTAAGCGAAGTTGACCCGAAACATTATGCAGATATGTTGAAAGATGCGGAGGTACTAGGTAATGAGTGATCACGCAGTACTTTCCGCATCGGGGTCCCATAGGTGGCTGAATTGCCTTCCATCTGCAAGATTGGAACTAGAATTTGAAAATAACGAATCCAATGCAGCTGCTGAAGGCACCGCCGCCCATGCTCTCTGTGAACATAAACTTAAAAAGGCACTTCACATGAGAAGTAAGCGTCCTGTTTCATCTTATAACACCGATGAGATGGAAGAACACAGCGATGCCTATGTGGAATTTGTAATGGAGCAGTTTGAACTGGCAAAACAAAGCTGTACAGACCCGTTAATACTTATTGAACAGCGTCTTGATTTTTCCTGCTATGTTCCACAGGGATTTGGAACCGGTGACTGCATCATTATTGCCGATAAGAAACTTCACATTATCGATTTCAAGTATGGCATGGGAGTATTGGTGGATGCGGTGGACAATCCACAGATGAAACTGTATGCACTGGGTGCTTTAGAAATTTACGATAGTTTGTACGACATCGAGGAAGTGTCCATGACCATTTTCCAGCCACGCAGAGAGAATGTCAGCACATGGACAATCCGGGTAGAGGATTTAAAAGCTTGGGCAGAAAATGAACTGAAGCCAAAGGCGAAGAAGGCCTATGAAGGCGAAGGTGACTATCTTCCGGGTGAGTGGTGTACTTTCTGCCGAGCGGCTGTTAAATGCCGTGCAAGAGCAGAAGAAAAGCTGAAATTAGCACAGATGGAATTTAAACTGCCACCCCTGCTTACGGATTCTGAAATTGAGGAAGTTCTCTCTAAATTGTCCGATCTTACAAAGTGGGCAAATGAAATCATTGCTTATGCCACGGATGCTGCCGTTAATCACGGGAAAGAATGGCATGGTTTTAAGGTAGTCGAGGGCAGATCAGTTCGGAAATATAAGGACGAAGGGGCTGTGGCTGAAGCGGCCAAGGCAAACGGATATAAGGACATCTACCGTCAGAGTCTCATAACCCTTACAGAAATGCAGAAGCTGATGGGCAAAAAGAAATTTGAGCAAATTCTTGGTGGTCTCATACATAAACCACCGGGCAAGCCAAAGCTAGTTCCAAATTCGGATAAGCGGCCAGCTATGAATATATCAAACGTAAAAAATGAATTTAACGAAATAACGGAGGAATTGGAATATGAATAATCAAAACAGAACTAAGGTTGTTACAAGCGTCAACACACGTCTTAGCTACTTTCACGGCTGGGAGCCCGTATCCATCAATGGCGGAGCGGAAAAGTATAGCGTATCGGTATTGATTCCTAAAACAGATAAGGAAACTATCAGCGCAATCAATTCAGCCGTAGATGCAGCCATTGAAGAGGGCCTTGCAAAGTTTGGTGGTAAAAAGCCTAATAAGGCTGCTATCAAACTGCCACTTCGAGACGGTGACGTAGAACGTGATGACGAGGCTTACAAAGGACATTACTTTGTAAATGCCAACAGCAAGACTCCACCCCAAATAGTAGATAAAGCAGTCAGACCTATATTGGATCGTAACGAGGTTTACAGTGGTTGTTATGCAAGAGTATCCCTGAATTTCTATGCTTTTAACTCTAATGGCAATAAGGGTGTAGCATGTGGACTTGGCAACATCCAGAAGATAAGCGATGGAGAGCCTTTAGGCGGAAGAACCAATGCAGCTGATGACTTCACAACTATTGAAGATGATGATTTTCTAGCATAAGGAATAAATACAAACGGGGTGGTGGAAGTTGTTCTTCTGTCACCTCGTTTGTATTGGAAAGAGGGGGAATTAAATGGATATAGAAGTATGGAGAGATATCCGTGGATACGAGGGAGAATATCAAGTTAGTTCTGAAGGTAGAGTTAAAAGCCTTAAAAGAAAAGTTATGAGCAGAAATTGGTATACTGGGAAGCCTTTCCTTAGAATTGTGCCAGAAAGGATATTAAAACCAGGTCAATATTGTAAAGCTGGTCATCAATCTGTTGTTTTAAGACGTGGTAGCAATAGTGTACCTGTCCACCAATTAGTTATGAAAGCATTCGTAGGAAAGCCACCAGAAGGAACAGAGGTTTTGCATATAAACGGCAATCCACAAGATAATAGGTTATTAAATTTGAGGTATGGAACCCGGACTGATAATATCCTTGATGTTTATCGCCAAGGAAAGAGATGGAGGAAACTGAGTATAGAAGATGTATACGATATTCGTTTTAGGTTGATCTGTGGATTTACTGGAAAAGAGATAGCGGATAAATACAAGGTCTCCCCAACAACTATTAGTCACATAAAAGTTGGGAGGTTATATTCGTGGCTAAAATAAACAGTCTATCTTTAGATTTAGAGACCTATAGTAGTGCCAATCTTCAAAAATGTGGAGTCTACCGTTATGCCGAGAGTGATGATTTTGAAATTCTGTTGTTTGGTTATTCGATTGATGGCGGTGTAGTTCAGGTGGTTGATCTTGCCTGCGGAGAGAAAATCCCAAAAGAAATAATCAATGCCCTTATGGATAATTCCGTTACCAAATGGGCCTTTAATGCTATGTTTGAGCGTGTGTGTCTATCAAAATGGCTTAACCTCTCTGATTATCTTGACCCTACATCCTGGAAATGTTCCATGATATGGTCGGCTTATATGGGACTTCCCCTTTCACTCGAGGGTGTCGGTGCAGTTTTAGGATTGGAAAAACAAAAATTAATAGAAGGCAAAGACCTCATTAAATATTTCTGTACACCATGCTCCCCTACTAAATCAAATGGAGGACGAGTTCGTAATCTGCCGAAACACGACATGGAAAAATGGGAGCGGTTTAAAGCATATAACCTCCGTGATGTGGAAGCCGAGATGTCAATACAGCAGAGACTATCTAAATTCCCGCTTCCAGAGAATATATGGTCAGAATATCATCTTGACCAGAAAATCAATGATCGTGGTATCGCTATTGACATGGCTTTTGTAAAACAAGCCGTCAAGATGGATGAACAGTCGCGGGAAAAGCTAATGGCTTTAATGCAGGATATAACTAATTTGGAGAATCCAAACTCTGTACAACAAATGAAAGAATGGCTTGCTGATAACGGATTGGAAACAGATAGTCTTGGTAAAAAAGCAGTTGCTGAGATGTTAAAGACAGCACCTGAACCACTAGGCACTGTTTTGGAACTTCGTCAGCAGCTTGCAAAATCATCGGTGAAAAAATATACGGCAATGGAGAATGCAGTATGCAAAGATGGTCGTGCAAGAGGAATGTTTCAGTTTTATGGAGCAAATAGAACTGGCAGATTTTCGGGCAGGCTGATTCAACTACAAAATCTCCCCCAAAACCATATGGTCGATTTGGAACAGGCCCGTGCTTTAGTTCGAAGCGGAAACTTTGATGCTCTTACTTTACTCTATGATTCAATCCCAGAGGTACTGTCGGAACTTATCCGTACTGCTTTTATACCGCGAGAAGGTAAGAAGTTCATCGTTGCAGATTTTTCAGCGATTGAGGCTCGCGTCATTGCTTGGCTTGCAGGTGAGAAATGGAGAATAGATGTATTCCAAAAAGGCGGTGACATCTACTGTGCCAGTGCGTCTCAGATGTTTAATGTACCTGTTGAAAAGCATGGTGTGAACGGTCACCTTCGTCAGAAAGGGAAAATAGCCGAACTTGCCCTCGGTTATGGTGGATCTGTTGGAGCATTAAAATCAATGGGTGCTTTGGAGATGGGAATTGAAGAAGAGGAACTTCAGCCCCTTGTAACGGCTTGGAGACAATCCAATCCCAATATCACAAAACTTTGGTGGGATGTTGACCGTGCAATAAAAACTTGTGTTAAGCAAAAAACTCCCACAGCGACACATGGCATTAAATTTATATATCAAAGTGGAATGCTCTTTATTATCCTCCCTTCTGGTAGACGGCTTTCTTATGTGAAACCTCGTATGGGAGAGAATGTGTTCGGCGGTGAATCGGTTACTTACGAAGGGGTCGGTGGGACGAAAAAATGGGAAAGAATCGAAAGCTATGGACCCAAATTTGTAGAGAATATTGTTCAGGCAATTAGTCGTGACATTTTGTGTCATGCCATGCAGACATTAAAGAATTGTTCTATTGTGGCTCATGTACACGATGAGATTATCATCGAGGCGGATATGGGAATGTCACTTTCCGCTATCTGTGAACAGATGGCTAAGACACCAACCTGGGCAAATGGTCTGTTACTCAGTGCTGACGGCTATGAGTGTCAGTTTTATCAAAAAGATTAAATTCATTGGGTATTCGGATTATCGTGTGGAAAGAGGTTGAAATATCTTCAATTTTTTTACAAAGAAAACAAGATAGCACTTATTTTATGATTAGTACGTGCTATCTTGTTTGTTTCACAAATGGCCAGATTGCCAAAGAATATTAATTTATTTTGTTGAAGAAAAGCAAATTTTAGGTTCCTTATGACATTTTTCTAATATAAGTTGTAACATTGCCTAAACAGCAACTACCTTGTGGATTGTTTACTTCACAACCACATCGGTTTTCTTTTATATTTTCGCGAATATGCTCTACAGGATTAGGAGCAAGTCCATTTTCCACATATTGTTTAATTTTTTCCTTTGTCCAATCAAAACAATAACAAATTGGGGTAGTTACTGAGTCATCTTTTTGATGTACAGCTACCTTTATGTCAGATACAATGTACCTTTTATTATTCGTATCAAAATAGACTACTTCACAATCTTCGTTTGAACAAAAATAGTGATTTTCTTTAGAGTTTAATGTTTCTAATGCAGATGGTTTAAGCAATGATTTTAGTGTAATCAACTTTACATTTTTAGCTTTATTTTTACACGATGGACAATTACCATTACTTTCAATTTTTATTTCTTTAACGTTACTACAACAATCTTCCATCATTCTTCCACCTTTACAATTTATTATTTCTGTAAGTATTCTTCTGCTTTCTTTTCTTAATCCATTAAAGTTTCGATAATAGGACATTCATAAATATTTTTGTTTTCAGGACATCTTTCTTTAAGGTCTATCAACATTTGTTCAATTTTTTTAAGATCTTCAATTTTACGCTCGATGTCCTCTAATTTAAGAACAGTAAAATCATATATGTCACGGCACTTTGCTTCGTTGTGATCGACAATCCCTAGCAATTTATCAATTTCATTTAAGGTAAATCCCAATTCCTGCATTCGTTTTATGAAATTCAATCGATCAATCGTTTGTAGGGAATACATTCGGTATCCTTTTTCGGTACGATTAGGCTCTGGAATTAATCCTAAACGCTCATAATATCGAATGGTCTCTTTGTTAACGCTACACTTTTCAGCCAGTTCTCCAATACGGTATTGCATCTATCTCACCTCGTATAAATTATAAACCCTGTACCATAGTACAGGGTCAAGGAAAGTATTTTATATTCTATTATCGTTCTACTTTCTTAAAATAAACTGTCATTTTTCAATAAGCCTTACTCGATAAATCAGGTCCGTTTGTTGAAATAAAAAACTGCTGAATCAATCTTTAAATCCATTTTAGCATATACAAATTTCGCACGATAATCAGAATTCCAAATTAATTTTTCAAAATCCTCAACAATCATTACCTCCTGTGGCTATTAGGTAGAGGGGTTTCCTCTCTGACTATATTGCAGGAGGTAATTCGTATGGACGAATTAGTAAAAATCAACTATGAAAATCAACAACCAACCGTACTCGGTCGTGATTTACATGAAGCCTTGGAAGTAAAGACCGCTTATAAAGACTGGTTTCCAAGAATGTGTGAGTACGGATTTGAGGAAGGATCAGACTTTAGCTCATTTTTGAGCGAAAGTACTGGAGGCAGACCAAGCATTGACCATCAGTTAACAATTGACATGGCAAAAGAGCTGTGCATGATACAGCGTACTCCAAAAGGGAAAGAGTGCCGTCAATACTTTCTTGAAATAGAAAGAAGATGGAATTCCCCAGAAGCAATCATGGCAAGGGCACTTCAGATTGCCAATCAACAGCTAACACAAGTAAGGAAACAAAATAAAGTGCTTGAAGGTACAGTTGCTGTTCAGAATCAGCAAATTGCAGAAATGAAACCGAAAGTCTCTTATTACGATGTGGTTTTAAATTGCAAAGACCTCATTTCCACATCAGCAATCGCCAAAGATTACGGTAAGTCAGCTATTTGGATGAACCGCTATCTTAATAAAAAGGGTATCCAATTTAAACAAGGCGGCATTTGGCTTTTATATCAGAAGTATGCGGAAAAAGGTTACACCAGCACTAAGACTCATAGCTACCTTGGCAGTAACGGGCAACAGCATACAAAGGTCCATACATATTGGACACAAAAAGGCAGACTCTTCATTTACGAACTGATGAAGGCAGACGGTATTTTGCCTCAGATAGAAATGGAGGGTGTGTAATGGGAATCAACAAATTCAATCACGAAGGATACCATGACCCAACTCCCCATGAAGCACTGACCAACATAATGAAAAAGGAAAAGGCAGAGAAAAAATCTGCCTTTAAGCCGCTTGTATATATCTGTTCTCCCTATTCCGGTGATGTAGAAGGAAACATTAAAAAGGCTCGCAGCTTTTGCAGGTTTGCATTAGACCAAAACTGTATTCCGATTGCTCCCCACCTTATGTTTCCGCAGTTTATGGATGATGAAAATCCTGTGGAACGGGAACTTGCCATATTTATGGACATCGTGCTCATGGGCAAATGCTCCGAGGTGTGGGTGCTGGGCAATACCATCTCAACCGGTATGGCGAGGGAAATTGAAGTAGCCAAGAAACGCAGACAAACGGTCAGATATTTTAGTCCGGAGCATGAGGAGGTTGAAAGCTTATGAAAATTGCAGTAGGCAATAGCCGGATGGATAGGAAATGGAAAAACAAAGATATCTCCTGGGAGGATTTTTGCTCCCGTGTAAAGACGACGCAACACACTACGGAAACAGTAGAAGAATATCGGAAACTTAAAAAAGGGCAGCAAGATGATATCAAGGATGTGGGCGGCTTTGTCGGAGGACATTTAAAAGAAGGAAGGCGAAAGAAGGGTAATGTTCTGTGTCGTTCTTTGCTTACCCTCGATATGGATTACGGTAGACCGAATATCTGGGAGCAAATCAGTATGCTTTTCGATTTCAAATGTTGCGTTTACTCCACTCATAAGCACACACCAGAAAATCCAAGACTCAGACTTATCGTTCCCCTTGCTCGTGAGATCAGCGAAGAAGCATATGCAGCTGTTGGACGTATGGTGGCAAAAGAAATTGGTATTGATCTTTTCGATGATACGACATATGAAGCTCATCGCCTTATGTATTGGCCATCCACTTCCTCTAACGGTGAATTTGTCTACGAAGAGCAGGATGGAGCATTACTTGACCCGGATATTTATCTTGCAAAATATGAAAACTGGCGAGATACGTCAACTTGGCCAGTATCAAGCAGGCAGTCTGAAGTTATAAATCGCAGTCTTAAAGAGCAAGCGGACCCGCTTTTAAAGGAAGGTGTTGTAGGAACATTCTGCCGTGCCTATCCCGTACGTGAAGCAATTGAGAAATTCTTAGGTGCAGTTTATGCACCTTCTACTATGGAAGGGCGATACGATTATATTCCAGCTGATAGTAGTGCCGGTGTGATTATCTATGATGATAAATTCGCATACAGCCACCATGCTACAGACCCAGCAAGTGGATTACTCCTCAATGCTTTTGATCTCGTTCGTATTCATAAATTCGGTTCTTTAGATGATAAAGCTTCTACCACTACAGTTCCTGGTAAGATGCCGTCTTTTGTGGCAATGTGCGAGTTTGCTATAAAAGATGAAAGAGTAAAAGTTGAGTTTTCTAAGGAAAGACAGGCACAGGCTGAAGAGGAGTTTAGTGATGAGGATTGGCAGACAGCTTTGGAATTGGATAAGCAAGGTCGGATAAAAGACACATTGGATAACATTGTCTTGATTATTCGGCATGATGAGGAATTACAACATATCGCTTTCAATTGCCACCGTGATGGGATCGATGCCAAAGGTGGCCTGCCTTGGGAACAAATCAAGGTGGGTTGGAATGATTCAGATAATGCACTTCTTAAAGTGTATTTAAGTAGCAAATACGGGGTCTATTCACCTACCAAGACCAAGGATGCTGTGTTAGCGGTAGCGGCTGAACGAGCCTACCATCCTGTTAAGGAGTACCTGGACTCCCTGCCAAAATGGGATGGAATTAGTCGAGTAGATAATCTACTAATTGATTATTTCGGTGCAACAGATAATTCCTATACAAAAGCAGTTATCCGCAAAACGATGGTTGCAGCGGTAGCCCGCATTTATAGACCAGGCACAAAGTTTGATAGTGTCCTTATCTTAAACGGTCCTCAAGGTATCGGTAAGTCAACCTTCTTTGCAAAACTTGCTGGAGATTGGTTTTCAGATAGTTTGACCATTACGGACATGAAAGATAAATCCGGAGCTGAGAAACTTCAGGGATATTGGTTATTGGAACTGGGTGAGCTTGCTGGTATGCGTAAGACGGATGTGGAAATTGTGAAGTCCTTTATTTCGAGGGCGGATGATAAATACCGTGCCAGTTATGGAGTCAACGTGGAAAGCCATCCCCGTCAATGCGTGATTGTAGGTTCTACCAATGCCGAAAGCGGATTTCTTCGGGATATTACGGGTAACCGTAGATTTTGGCCAGTCCGCATTAGCGGCAACAGTAAAAAGAAAGCTTGGCAGATGACTAAAGAGGAAGTACAGCAGATTTGGGCAGAGGCACTAGTTCTTTATGAGAAAGGAGAAAAACTCTACCTTGAAGGTGATGATGTATCCATGGCAACTAGTGAACAGGCAGATGCCATGGAAACAGATGAACGAGAAGGACTAGTTCGTACTTACTTGGATACGCTCTTGCCGGATGATTGGGACACTATGTCTTTATACGAGCGTAGAAATTTCCTCGGCGGTAGCGAATTTGGCGGCGGCACCCGTGTTGGAACAGTAAAAAGAACCCTTGTCTGCAATATGGAGATTTGGTGTGAATGTTTTGGAAAAGATGCATCCTCAATGAGAACATCTGATTCTTATGCCATCGGTGCCATTATGAGAAAGATCAGTGGGTGGAACAAGTACACCGGGAACAAGAACGGAACAATCAATTTTCCTATCTATGGAAAGCAACGAGCTTATTCCCGAACCGAGGAACAAAGCTAGTTGTACCTTACCTTGTTCTCATACTGGTTCTTTCCCTAAAGTTAGTAATGATAAGGAAAATCAACGGTTCGGAACAAGTGGAACAAGAAGTATCCTATTTATTTATAAATAGTAAAAAGAAGTAATAGTAGCCTGTGCATACACGTATACACGCGCGTATAGGAAAATTGGGTCAAAGTTGTTTTCTTGTTCCGAGCCTTTTTATATGGGAGGTATTTATGCTTGAAAAATATATCGAAAAGAAACTGGTGGCTGAGGTAAAAAAGATAGGAGGCATTGCGGCGAAGTTTGTTAGTCCGGGTTTAGATGGGATGCCAGACCGCCTAGTGCTTTTACCGCATGGAAAGATGGCTTTTGTGGAATTAAAGGCTCCCAGAAAGAAACCTCGTCCGTTACAGATTAGAAGAATAAGGCAATTACAGAAGTTAGGCTTTACTTGCTATGTCATTGACGATGTTGAGCAGATTGGAGGGATACTGAGTGAAATACAATCCTCATAAATATCAGACCTATGCAACGAACTTCATTCTAGATCATCCCATTGCTGCGGTGTTTCTAGAAATGGGTCTTGGCAAAAGTGTCATTACTCTAACGGCTATATTTGATTTATGTCTTGATAGTTTTGAAATTGGAAAGGTTCTGGTCATTGCTCCACTTCGGGTAGCAAGGGATACTTGGCCAGCTGAGATAAATAAGTGGGAGCATTTAAAAGGGCTGGAGTTTTCGGTAGCGATTGGAACAGAGCAGGAGCGATTGGCGGCTCTTAGAAAACCTGCAAGTGTCTACCTTATAAATAGAGAAAATGTGGACTGGTTAGTAAACAAAAGTGGCATCCCTTTTGACTATGACATGGTGGTAATCGATGAGCTATCATCCTTTAAATCCTATGGTGCAAAAAGATTTAAAAGTTTACTAAAAGTAAGGCCGAGGGCAAAACGGATCGTGGGTCTTACGGGTACACCCTCCAGTAATGGGTTAATGGATTTGTGGGCAGAGTTTCGTATTCTCGACATGGGTAAAAGACTCGGCAGATACATAACTCACTACCGCAATTCCTTTTTTACACCGGATAAACGTAATCAGCAAATCGTATTTTCATATAAACCATTGCCAGGTGCTGAAGATGCCATATATCGGCTCATTTCGGATATCACCATTTCCATGAAATCAGTCGATTTTCTGAAAATGCCAGAGTGCGTTATCAATGAAGTGCCCGTGTATCTGAATGACAAAGAACAATCCGTATATGATCACTTTCGTGAAGAGATGGTTCTTGAATTTGCTGATGAAGAAATAGATGCCATGAATGCAGCAGTCCTTTCTGGCAAACTCCTGCAAATGGCAAATGGTGCTATCTATGATGATGATAAAAACTCTCATATTATCCACGACCGCAAGCTAGATGCTCTTGAGGATTTAATTGAAGGTGCTAACGGAAAACCTGTGCTTATTGCCTATTGGTATAATCATGATTTAGAGCGTATTAAGACAAGATTCAATGTCAGAGAAATTAAGACTTCCAAGGATATCAAGGATTGGAACAACGGCGATATTTCTGTAGCGGTTATCCATCCTGCATCTGCGGGACACGGCCTTAACTTACAAAGTGGTGGTTCAACGCTTATCTGGTTTGGACTTACTTGGAGTCTGGAACTCTATCAGCAAACAAACGCGAGACTTTGGAGACAAGGTCAAAATGAAACCGTAGTTATCCATCACATTATTACAAAAGGCACGATTGATGAAGATGTGATGAGGGCCTTGAAACGAAAGGAAAAGACACAATCCGATCTTATCAATGCGGTCAAAGCAAATCTTGGGAAAGCGAGGGGTGTTGTATGATGGATGCATTTGAAAAGCTGGCAAATGCCATTATTCTACAGGCGGTCAAAGATTATCGTTTTGCTCTGAAAAGACTAGCAAAACACCCTCGCAATGATTCTGCTTTATATACAAAACGTGAGGTTGAGTGCTTCTTTCATTCTGGATTGTTCAATGTCCTCACCTCCCTAAACCCTGACATGTTAATTCAACAGCTACAAGAGGAGGTGGTGCGATGATGACGGCTAAGGAATTCCTAAAACAGGCCTATCGTCTGAATGAATTGATTAATTCCGACCTTGAAGAGTTACAAAACTTAAGGGAACTATCAAGAAGTGTTTCATCCCCCGTTCTTGAGGAAAAAGTCAGTCGAACCAAGTGTACTGACCCACCCTTTGAAAAGTATGTGATTAGAATAGTAGATTTGGAGCAACAGATACAACATGAGGTTGAACGATTAATAAAGCTGAAGTCAGATATCCGTGAAGCGATTAACCAGATGGAAAACGTGGATGAGAAGCTACTCCTTCGCTACCGATACATTAACTTTCTTAACTGGGAAGAAATCTGTGTCAACCTTAATGTTTCTATGAGAACCGTGCATAGACTTCATTCATCCGCTTTGCAACACTTAAAGGTTCCCAAATAAAAGTTGGCACACTTTGGCACAGTTTGGCATACGATGACACTGTTTGTCCGCAGTGAAAGTTATATAATGGTAGTATGGAATATTAGTAAACGGAAGCCTTCACGGGAGCATTTCTCCTGCGAGGGCTTTTTCTATGGGCAAAAGGAGGTGCAAGTATGCCAAAGAAACCTAAGCGACCGTGCTCTTACCCCGGTTGCCCAGAGCTGACTGACAAGCGCTTTTGTGAAGAGCATAGCAAGAAGGAAGCTGCACGGTATGAGAAGTATCAGCGTGATCCAGCAACCCGTAAACGTTATGGTCGTGCTTGGAAAAGGATACGTGACCGCTACATTGCGGCTCATCCTCTTTGTGAGGAATGTAAAAGAGAAGGAAAGCTGACCCCAGCGGCTGAAGTGCATCACATTCTTCCTCTTGCAAGAGGAGGAACTCACGATAGAAGCAATCTGATGGCTCTTTGTACTCCTTGCCACTCTGCAATCACAGCAAGAGATGGAGACCGTTGGGGAACCCGGTAGGGGGAGTCAAATCTCTACAGCTTTTCATTTGTGTAACGGGCGTGGGGCAACGCGTGAAAATTCGCGGTTTCAAACAGGGTAATAGACCCATCAACGAAAAGAGGTGAGTGAATGGCCAAAGATGGAACAAATCGTGGCGGTGCCCGTATAGGCTCTGGTCAAAAAAAGAAACCACTTGCTGATAAAATTGCACAGGGAAATCCAGGTAAGAGAAAGCTTGAAGTCGTTGAGTTCCAAAATACCGCTGACCTGAAGGGGCAGGAAATGCCAAAGCCAAGGGCCATGCTCTCAGCGGTGCAAAAGGACGGGAAAACCCTAGTAGCCAGCGAGATTTATGAAATTACTTGGAAATGGCTTGAGGAGCGAGGCTGTGCCCATTTGGTGCTCCCACAGCTTCTAGAACGATATGCCATGAGTGCGGCCAGATGGATACAGTGTGAGGAGGCGGTAACTGAGTTTGGCTTTCTTGCCAAGCATCCAACTACCGGCAATGCTATTCAAAGTCCATATGTAGCTATGAGTCAGAACTTTATGAGTCAGACAAACAGATTGTGGATGGAGATTTATCAAATCGTTAAAGAGAATTGTGCTACAGAGTATTCTGGTTTAAACCCACAGGACGATGTGATGGAGCGACTGCTATCTGCCCGCAGAGGAAAATAAAGATGAGGAGATATATAATGAGTAAAAGATATTTAACAGCTGAAAGTGTATGTGCTGGACATCCTGATAAACTATGCGACATCATAGCAGATAGCATTTTAGAAGCATGTTTACGTAAAGACAAAGCATCACGTGTCGCTTGTGAGGTAATGGCAACCAAAGGGAAAATTATCGTGGCGGGCGAAATCTCCTGCAGCGAGAAAATAGACATCCGATACATTGTTAGGAATGTCCTTAAAGAGGTTGGATACAACCCTCTTAAATTCTTGATTTATGTATTTGTACACAAACAAAGTGTAGATATTGCAACTGGTGTGGATACTGCACTGGAAGTAAGAAATGGGATAAACGAACAGTATGGTTCGATAGGTGCTGGAGACCAAGGAACTGTGTATGGCTATGCTACAAAGGAAACAGGAGAAATGCTTCCCCTACCCCTTGTACTATCTCACAGGATTGTAAAGAGACTGGATGATTGCCGAAAAGGGAAACTGATAAAAGGTATCCACCCAGATGGTAAAGCGCAGGTGACGGTGGAATATGAAGGGGACACTCCAGTGAGAATAAAGACGATTGTGATTTCTGTGCAGCATGATAAGAATAAAACACAGGAAGAACTTAAGGCAGATCTTCTTAACAATGTCTTATGGCAATGCTTTGAGGATTTCCCTTTTGATGATGAAACAGAACTTCTCGTCAATCCATCTGGTCAGTTTGTTCTTGGTGGTCCCGCTGCCGATACAGGCTTAACTGGTAGAAAAATTATGGTTGATACCTATGGAGGACTTGCATCCCATGGAGGTGGCGCACTTAGTGGTAAAGACCCCACCAAAGTTGACCGAAGCGGTGCCTATATGGCTCGGTACATTGCAAAGCATATCGTCTGGTGTGGATATGCAAAGAGATGTGAAGTTAGTATATCCTATGCCATTGGTAAGGCAAATCCTGTAGCCTTTTATGTAAATACCCTTGGCACAGGTATTGTTTCTGACGAAATATTAACTCTTGCTGCACAGGAGATTTTCAACTTAAGACCTGCGGCAATCATAGAGAAGTTGCGTCTAAGGAATGTGATTTACTCTGATACAGCTGTTTATGGTCACTTTAATAGTTGTCTATTCCCGTGGGAGGATGTAAATAAGTACAGTGAATTTAGAAGGGCGGTGGAAAAGTATGTTGATAGAGAAGATAAAAACTAAACAACTCATCCCCGCTGATTATAACCCAAGGAAGGATTTAAAACCGGGTGATCCGGAATATGAGAAACTAAAACGCTCCCTTGAGGAGTTTGGATATGTAGAACCCGTAATATGGAATAAGACCACAGGCAGAGTCATCGGAGGTCATCAGCGTTTGAAAATCCTGCTGAGTATGGGCATGGATGAGATAGAATGCGTAGTTGTTGAAATGGATGAGCAAAAGGAGAAGGCGCTGAACATTGCACTAAATAAAATAAGTGGTGATTGGGATAAAGACAAATTAGCACTTCTCATCACGGACTTAAATGCTTCAGACTTTGATGTGTCTTTGACAGGTTTTGACCCAGGAGAGTTGGACGATCTTTTCAAGGATTCCCTTAAGGATAATATAAAAGAAGATGATTTCGATGTAGACAGCGAGCTGAAAAAGCCCGCTGTTTCGCATTTAGGGGATGTTTGGCTACTTGGGCAGCATCGATTAGTCTGCGGAGACAGTACAAAGAAAGACACCTTTGATGTCTTGATGGATGGGAAAACTGCTAATTTGGTAGTTACGGACCCTCCATATAACGTTAACTATGAAGGCACCGCTGGAAAAATCAAAAATGACAATATGGCTAACGAAGCGTTCTACGATTTCCTGCTTGCAGCATTTCAGAACACCGAAGCAGCGATGGTAAAGGACGCTTCTATTTATGTATTCCATGCGGATACCGAAGGACTCAATTTTAGAAGAGCATTCTCTGATGCGGGGTTTTATCTTTCCGGTACTTGTATATGGAAAAAGCAGTCCCTTGTTCTCGGTCGCTCCCCTTATCAGTGGCAGCATGAGCCTATTCTCTTTGGGTGGAAAAAGAAAGGTAAGCATAACTGGTATTCCGATAGAAAGCAGACCACCATCTGGGAATTTGAGAAACCGAAGAAAAACAGTGATCATCCTACGATGAAGCCAGTTGCACTTGTGGCCTACCCTATTTTGAATTCAAGCCTTTCTAATTGTATCGTGCTTGATCCTTTTGGTGGTTCAGGAAGCACACTGATTGCCTGTGAGCAGACAGATAGAATCTGTTACACCATTGAACTGGATGAAAAGTACTGCGATGTCATCGTGAAAAGGTATATTGAGCAAGTCGGAAATTCTGATGGTGTGTTTCTTTTAAGAGATGGTTCGAAATTCCGATATTGTGATTTGCCAGTGGTGAGTGAAGATGAGTAAATTGACACTTGGCTCCCTATTTGATGGCAGTGGTGGTTTTCCTTTAGGTGGTTTGCTTTGTGGCATTGAGCCTTTATGGGCATCTGAAATTGAGCCGTTTCCTATACGGGTTACGACCAAACGCATCCCTCAGATGAAGCATAATGGGGATATCAACAAATTGAATGGTGCGGAGCTTCCGCCTGTAGATATTATAACCTTTGGCTCTCCCTGCACGGATATGAGTGTGGCGGGTAAAAGAGCTGGTCTGGATGGAGAGCAATCCGTCCTTTTTTATGAAGCAATCCGAATTATCAAGGAAATGAGGTGTAAGACCAATGGACAATATCCAAGGTATGCAGTATGGGAAAATGTCCCCGGCGCATTCTCATCAAATAAAGGAGAAGACTTCAAGGCAGTCCTCGAAACGGTCATCAGCGTCAAAGAGCCGAACACCTCGGTGCCTTTTCCTGAAAAAAGACGATGGCCTTACGCAGACATCTATATGGGAGACAGATGGAGTGTGGCTTACCGAACTATCGATGCGCAATATTTCGGAGTCCCCCAACGTCGTCGTAGAATCTACCTTGTCGCAGATTTTGCAGACAAATGTGCCGGAGAAATACTATTTGAGTCCGAAGGCATGCCAAGGAATTTTACGCCGGGCGGCAGCCCGTGGCAAAGAACTGCCGACAATGCTAAAAACTGCACTGGAAAAACAGGCGATAGCATAACTTGCCTAAATGACCAAGGCGGAAGAGTGATGTCTGTTTCTAAAGATATTACTGCAACGCTTCGTGCAGAGGAACATGGACATCAGCCTTGCATAATGCAGTCAAGTGGATTTTGTACCGAACACAGCGCCAAGAGTAGAAGTGTTGGTTATGAGGAAGAACGCTCACCTACCCTTAGAGCAGGTGTTGTTCCAGGTACAGTCATGTCCTTTGAACCGGGCGCTGCTTCTCGAGTTGGTGGTCATACTGACGAAAACTTAAGTGGATCACTTCGTGCAAACATGGGAGATAATCAAACGGCAGTTGTAATAGAAAATCATCCAACTGATAGCCGTGTGAAACTTTCCGAGGATAATAAAGTACAGACGCTGACCTCTCGGATGGGAACTGGTGGAGGGAATGTCCCCCTTGTTATGAACACTCCTAAAACGTTAAAAATCCGCTCCGGCTGTGAAGGCGGTGGTAAGGGTGCATTGATACAAGATGATAAGTCTGCAACTCTTGGATGCAATAATGATCAAACCGTTTTTGTGCCTACCGCATATGGCATCTGCTCTGATAAAAGCAATTCCATGCAGTCTAGCAATCCGCATAGCGGTATATATGAAGCGGATACTTCTCGAACCATTGATGCCAATGGAGGAAATCCAGGATGTAATCAAGGTGGTATTGCAGTGGTTGCTCTTCAAGGCTCGATGATTGGAAGAGAGGATAAAAACGGTCCCCAAGGAAGCGGTATAGATGAAGAGGTTTCTTTTACACTTAATACCGCTGATCGTCATGCTGTTGCCTATGCCATGACTACCGGAGCCTATGCACAGGTTGAAGAAGATAAAGCACCTACTCTATTGTCGAGAGATTATAAGGATGCTCCTGTTGTGACTCAGCCTTCTTACGGTATTGATCGGGCGGCTTTTAATCAAGGACAGAACGCTCTTTATAAACCGACTATAGATGAAGAACAGCAACCTACGCTTACAGCAAAAGGTCCTGGAGCAGTGGCACAACCAGCATCATTTTATCCTCAGATGAAAGCTGAAAGTCAATGCTACAGACAGGACGGTACATCAAATACGATTATCAATGGCACCAATCCAGGCTATCAAAATGGATTGGTTGAACTGGACTATATTGTTCGAAGGCTTACACCAACGGAATGTGCAAGATTGCAAGGCTTCCCCGATGATTGGTGTGATGACCTTGGTACGGAAAATCCTACAGAAGATGAAATTTCATTCTGGACGGAGGTTTGGGAAACCCACCGCAAAATTATAGGTAAAAGTAAAAAGCCAAAAACAAGAAATCAGATTATAAAATGGCTTAACAATCCTCATTCTGATTCAGCTGAATACAAAATGTGGGGTAATGGTGTAGCACTTCCATGCGTTTGTTTTGTGCTGACTGGCATTGTGTTATCTACACAAAATACCGCCGATTAATGGAAACGTATTTTCTACAGAAAGATGCTCTAAATGACTTGATAATAACAGCTTTTAGAGTGATATATGTACGTACCGAAAGTAGAAAGGCGGTATGAAAATGCAGATTAACTATAATGTTACAGGACCAAAAAGAAAAGCACTGGTTAACGCAATCAGCCAAGAACTAAATGCCCCTGTAAAATATCTCGGAGCACCTACATTTGCATATGAGGTGGCAGACTACAATGTTAACAAAAACGGAGTTCTAAGTGGACCAGACAATAAGGAACTGGTCGATGATCTATTGAGATTTCACGATCTCAAAGCAATTTCAGAAGAATTTGACACACCACTTCCGAAAGCAGAAGTAAATGAAAGGGAAGAATCTATCAATCTGATAATTCAAATGCCACGGGCGGATTTTACCGACACGGCAATCGAGAACCTAAAAGGATTAGTAGAAAGTAAAGCTACTCTTATAAAGAAAGCACTTGATACGGACTCCATTCCCATCATTGAAGATGAGGAATATGTCACCTTCCCTTGGTTTCAAGGTAAGTGCGCCTCAGAGGAGGTTAAGGCATACACCCATTTTGTCACGGCACTTTGCGAAATGGCGAAAAAACAGACCCGTGTCAATTCCACCGAGAAATCAGTAGAGAATGAAAAGTACGCTTTCCGTTGCTTCCTGCTAAGGCTTGGTTTTATAGGACCAGAATATAAGATGGGACGAAAGATTCTCCTCTCGAGGCTTTCAGGTAGCTCCGCTTTCAAAAGCGGAACGTTCAAGCAGGAGGTGAGTGAACAATGAATATCATTCACCCTGAAATGTTAAAGCAACTAAGAAGCTATTACACTCCAGGAACTCGTGTCATGCTACTTAAAATGAACGACCCTTATACCAAACTTCAAACTGGATCTAAAGGTACGGTTACTAGTGTTGACGACATAGGAACGATTCATGTCAGTTGGGATTCCGGTGGCTCTCTTGGAGTGGCCTTTGGTGAGGATTTATGCAAGAAAATCGAAGAGTAAAACATACACAATTTAAGCCAATTGTGGCAGTAAATATGTAGATTTATATTGTAGTATTGTTTTCGAAGGAGTCAACTAATGAATGAAATAATCAAGGAACAAATCCTTTCCATCCGAGAAAGTGGAGTCACAAATATGTTTGATGTGAACCGAGTCCAGTATGAAGCAAATGAACGAGGGTTTTATGAATTGGTAGTTTATATAATAGACCATAAAGCGGAATATGCTCATTTCATACTGACGGGGGAAGTGGATGAAAATAAGTAAATAAAATTAAACTAGGATAAGAAGAAGGGCTTCATCTATAGGATTGAGGCTCTTTTCTTTTGTCCTTTTTCATAAAGGGGCGGTGTTTATGCGGAAACTGAAGAAATATAAGCCGACCGCCTTTATAGCTGATGGTTCATATTACGATGAGGATGCTGCTGATTACGCTGTAGCTTTTATCGAAGCACTCTCCCATACGAAAGGTTTATGGGCAGGTAAGCCTTTTGAACTTATCGATTGGCAGGAGCAAATAATCCGTGATTTATTCGGAATTTTAAAGCCAGATGGATATCGGCAGTTTAACACTGCTTATGTAGAGATACCTAAAAAGATGGGAAAAAGCGAGCTTGCCGCAGCAATTGCGCTTCTCCTCACTTGCGGTGATGGTGAAGAACGGGCAGAGGTGTACGGTTGTGCCGCTGACCGCCAGCAGGCATCAATTGTATTTGAAGTAGCAGCCGATATGGTGCGGATGTGTCCAGCGCTGAATAAACGAGTAAAGTTGCTTGCTTCAACTAAGCGATTGGTGTACCTGCCGACCAACAGCTTCTATCAGGTATTGTCGGCTGAAGCCTACTCCAAACACGGCTTCAATATACATGGTGTTGTTTTTGATGAACTTCATACTCAGCCAAATCGGAAACTATTTGATGTTATGACGAAAGGATCTGGGGATGCAAGGACCCAACCGCTGTATTTTCTTATCACCACTGCGGGGACGGATACTCAGAGTATCTGCTACGAAACACACCAAAAAGCGGTTGATATTATTGAGGGCAGAAAATACGATCCTACCTTTTATCCCGTAATCTATGGTGCCAAAGAAGAGGATGAT
The DNA here is from genome assembly GCF_000812025.2 of Bacillus thermotolerans. GTDB lineage: Bacteria > Bacillota > Bacilli > Bacillales > Domibacillaceae > Quasibacillus > Quasibacillus thermotolerans. The sequence continues at coordinate 30,381 of NZ_JWJE02000014.1, read as the reverse complement.
TGGACAGATCCAAAAGTGTGGAAGAAAGCAAATCCAAGCTTGGGAATTACGGTGGGGATTGACAAGGTAAGGGCTGCTTGTGAAAGTGCAAAGCAGAACCCAGCTGAGGAAAATAGCTTCCGGCAATTGCGCTTGAATCAATGGGTTAAACAGTCTGTCCGTTGGATGCCAATGGCAAAATGGGATGCCTGTGCATTTCCAGTTATTCCAGAAAGTCTTGAAGGGCGGGTATGTTATGGAGGTCTTGACCTATCTTCTACAACAGACATTACAGCCTTTGTGTTGGTGTTTCCACCGGAGGATGAAACAGATAAATACGTTGTTCTTCCGTATTTTTGGATGCCAGAGGACAACATTGACCTCCGAGTCCGAAGAGACCATGTGCAATACGATCTTTGGGAGAAGCAAGGGTATATTCTAACTACAGAAGGCAATGTAGTACATTACGGCTACATTGAGCGGTTTATTGAGGAACTTGGAGAAAAGTATAACATTCGAGAAATTGCTTTTGACCGTTGGGGAGCTGTTCAAATGGTTCAGAACCTTGAAGGATTAGGCTTTACTGTCGTTCCTTTCGGTCAAGGCTTTAAAGATATGTCACCACCAACCAAAGAACTGATGAAATTGACATTAGAAGAAAGAATAGCGCACGGTGGGCATCCAGTACTTCGTTGGATGATGGACAACATCTTTATAAAAACTGATCCGGCGGGCAACGTGAAGCCGGATAAAGAAAAAAGTACAGAAAAAATAGATGGCGCGGTGGCAACTATCATGGCACTTGATCGTGCTATTCGTTGTGGCTCAGGTAATAGTGGAGATTCGGTGTATGACGAGCGAGGTTTGATTGTCTTTTAAACCTTAATGGTTAGCACAATGTTTATATTCGGAGGTGATGCCTATGAATCTAATAAAAGGACTGTTTCGTTCAAGAGACAAACCGCAAAATCGTGTGGGTAGTGCGTTCTCCTTCCTGTTTGGCGGTACGTCATCTGGCAAAATGGTTAATGAACGTACTGCAATGCAGGCAACAGCAGTGTATGCCTGCGTAAGGATATTAGCTGAAGCGATTGCCGGACTGCCACTTCATGTATATAGATATCGTTCTGATGGAGGTAAAGAAAGGATTCCTTTCCATCCGCTGTATTACCTTCTTCATGATGAACCAAATCCAGAGATGACTTCATTCGTGTTTCGAGAAACACTGATGAGTCATCTTTTACTTTGGGGAAATGCCTATGCACAGGTGGTCAGAAACGGTCGTGGGCAGGCAGTTGCACTTTATCCCCTACTTCCTAACAAGATGGAAGTTAGTCGAGCAACAAACGGAGAGCTGGTCTATACCTACTATCGTGATACTGATGAAAGTGGCCTAAACCCAAAAGGTGGCTATGTCACACTCCGTAAAGATGAAGTTCTACACATACCTGGCTTAGGTTTTGATGGACTCATTGGCTATAGCCCAATCGCTATGGCGAAAAATGCAATCGGTATGTCACTTGCTACTGAAGAGTACGGTGCGGCATTCTTTGCCAATGGTGCTAATCCCGGAGGTGTGCTGGAACACCCAGGAGTAATCAAAGATATACAGAGGGTCAAGGATAGTTGGAATAGTGCCTACCAAGGCACAGGCAATGCTCACAAAATTGCTGTGTTGGAAGAGGGCATGAAGTTCCAAGCCATTGGTATCCCGCCTGAACAGGCACAATTCCTAGAAACACGGAAATTCCAAATTAATGAGATTGCGAGGATTTTCCGAGTACCGCCCCATATGGTGGGAGATTTAGAGAAATCCAGTTTCTCCAATATTGAGCAGCAGTCTTTGGAGTTTGTAAAATACACCCTCGATCCTTGGGTGGTGCGATGGGAACAAAGTCTCCAGCAATCGCTTATTTTGCCTTCTGAGAAAACTTCACTGTTTATCAAGTTCAATTTGGACGGTCTGCTTCGTGGTGATTACCAAAGTCGTATGAATGGCTACGCTACAGGTCGTCAAAATGGCTGGATGTCAGCCAACGATATCCGTGAACTGGAGGACATGAACAGAATACCGGCTGAGGAAGGCGGCGATTTATATCTGGTTAACGGAAATATGACAAAACTGGCTGACGCAGGTGCGTTTGCCAAAACCGAAGGAGGTCAGTAAATGAGGAAGTTTTGGAACTGGGTGCGAGATTCTGATGAAGAACGTACCCTCTATTTAAATGGAGTGATATCCGAAGAAACGTGGTGGGGCGATGAGGTCACACCTAAGATTTTTAAAGATGAATTGCTGGCAGGCACCGGCGATATTACGGTGTGGATTAATTCCCCTGGTGGTGATGTGTTCGCAGCAGCCCAGATTTATAACATGCTGATGGAGTATACCGGAAAAGTCAATGTAAAGATTGATGGGCTTGCGGCAAGTGCGGCATCCGTTATTGCAATGGCTGGTGGAGATGTATATATGTCCCCTGTTTCCATGCTGATGATCCATAACCCATCAACGATTGCTATCGGTGACAGTGAGGAAATGTTGCGGGCAAAGGCTCTATTGGATGAGGTCAAGGAAAGCATTATTAATGCCTATGAGTTAAAAACGGGTCTTTCCCGAACAAAGCTCTCCCATCTGATGGACGCAGAATCATGGATGAATGCGAATAAAGCCATTGAACTTGGTTTTGCAGACAAGATCATGTTCATGGAAAGTGAAACACCAGATTTGACGGATAGTCTTATCTTTAGCAGGATGGCGGTTACTAACTCGCTTATCAGCAAACTGCCAAAACAACCAAAACAGAAAACAGGTACACCCATTGAGTCGCTGGATAAGCGGCTTTCTTTAATTTTGCACTAATTTAAAGGAGGAAATAACAATGAGTAAAATTCTTGAATTGCGTGAGAAACGCGCTAAAGCTTGGGACGCAGCAAAGGCATTCCTTGATTCAAAACGTGGCGGTGACGGACTGTTATCCGCTGAGGACACGACAACCTATGAAAAAATGGAAGCAGACGTGGTGGCTCTTGGCAGGGAAATTGAGCGTTTGGAACGTCAAGCAACTATTGACTTGGAACTGTCGAAAGCAATCAGTAACCCAATTACGAACGAACCTACTAGAACTGGAGAGGAAAAGACTGGTCGTGCAAGTGCTGAATACAAAAAAGCTTTCTGGAACGCTATGCGTGACAATGTCAGCTATGAAGTAAGAAACGCTCTAAAGATTGGCACCGATTCTGAAGGCGGATTCCTTGTGCCAGATGAGTTTGAGCGTAATTTAGTAGAAGCTCTAGAGGAAGAAAATATTTTCCGTAGGTTGGCCAATGTAATCACTACATCTTCTGGTGACCGTAAGATTCCTGTTGTTGCAAGCAAAGGCACAGCTAGCTGGATAGATGAAGAAGGAGCCATTCCAGAAAGTGATGACAGCTTCGGTCAAGTATCGATTGGTGCTTATAAACTAGCAACGATGATTAAAGTCTCTGAGGAACTGCTAAATGATTCCGTGTTTAATCTCGAAAGCTATATCACGAGAGAATTCGCACGTCGTATTGGTAACAAGGAGGAGGAAGCCTTCTTTGTAGGTGACGGTACAGGAAAGCCAACAGGCATTCTTAATGCGACAGGAGGCGGCCAAGTTGGTGTTACTGCGGCAAGTGCCACTGCCATCACTTTGGATGAGGTATTAGATTTATTCTACAGCTTAAAAGCACCTTATCGTAATAAGGCAGTATTCGTAATGAACGATGCCACAATAAAGGCTATTCGTAAATTGAAAGACGGTAATGGGCAATACCTATGGCAACCTTCCATCCAGGCAGGAACACCTGATATGATCCTTAACCGTCCGCTGTACACCTCAGCATATGTACCTACTATTGAAGCAGGTGCAAAGACTGTGGTATTCGGTGATTTTAGTTATTACTGGGTGGCAGACCGTCAAGGACGAGTATTCAAACGCTTAAATGAACTCTATGCTGTCACAGGTCAAGTAGGATTTATTGCGACTCAACGAGTTGACGGAAAGCTTATCTTACCGGAGGCCGTTAAGGTACTCCAACAGAAAGCCTAACGGAGGTGCTTTATGAGTTATAACACGAAGAACTATACCGAACAAGGCGGAGAAAAAACTGTTATCGGTGGCGTTTTAGAAATTAAAGAGGGGGCCTCGGTTACGGGGCTTCCTGTTCTTGAAAATCAGGCAGACAGCATAGCTACCGATGTTGCTGGATTAGTTACGGACTTCAATTCTCTGCTCGCCAAACTAAAGGCAGCGGGGCTTATGGAGACTGACTAAGGTGGAATGTAAAGGAGGTTGGTAGTATGGCAGTGGCAGATAATCTCTTGCCTAAAGTTAAAGCGAACTTAATTTTAACGCATGATCAGGATGATTCCCTCCTTATTGGATTTATCACTGCTGCAGTTTCATATGCACAGAGCTATCAGCATGTTCCTGAAAACTATTATGAAACCCATGCCATGCCTCCAACAACAGAACAGGCAGTGATTATGTTGTCGAGTCATTTCTATGAAAGCAGGGATGGCTCGACGGCAGGTTTCTTTGCAGATAGTGTACAGGCGGGGCAACAAGTATGGAACACAGTGAACTTACTTTTACGACTTGACCGAGAGTGGGGTGTTTAGTATGAGTTTTGGAAAGATGAACACCTTCATCGATATCATCTGTACGGTACCAATAAAGGATGAGGAAGGCTTCGCCACAAAAGGTGACAACATACTCGCTAGTGTACTTGCTTATAAGGAAGATCGGCATGGCAGTGAACGGTGGACGAATATGGCATCATTTTCATCTGCAACTTCCCTATTCAGGTTCAGGAAAATCTTCGGACTTAAGGTGACGAATGAAATGGTCATCGTCTGTGATGATGGAAGATATCAGATTTTAAGTGTTGAGGATGTAAGAAATCGAGGAATGTATGTCGAGGTTTTAGCTGAAAAGCTAGAACCAACTGTGAGGTGATGGATATGGCAAAAGCGAATATAAAGATGCCAGAAGAATTCCTTTTAAAGGTATCTCGATTAGCTGACCAGACCGATGTGATTCTTCCTAAGGTTTTGGAAGTTGGCGGTGAAGTGGTGCTGGATAAAGTTAAAGGAAATCTAAGTAAGGTGGTTGGCAAGGGCACGAAATATCCATCTGAAAGTACGGGCGAGCTGCTATCTTCATTAGGACTCTCGAGTGCAAAGCAGGATAGAAACGGTAACTTCAATGTAAAAGTTGGCTTTGCTGAGCCGCGATCTGACGGTGAGAGCAATGCTAAACTTGCCAGCATCATCGAATATGGCAAACATGGTCAGCCTGCAAAACCCTTCCTAAAGCCTGCGAGGAATACATCCAGGAAACCTTGCATCAACGCAATGGTCGCCAAGCTGGAGGAGGAGATCGAGAAAATATGAATATTTTAGAGGAATTGAATACCCTTGTTTCCACTATACCGCTTCCCGTGGAAACCGGGGTTTTTTCAGGTTTGGCACCAGATGAGTATGTCGTGATTCTCCCTCTTTCGGATATTTTTGAAGTTCATGCTGATAACCGTCCAGGCTTTGATGTGCAGGAAGCGAGGATATCACTGTTCTCTAAAAATAACTATCTAAGGCGGAAAAGACAGCTCACAACTTCTTTAATAAATGCAGAGTTTACTGTGACAGAACGAAGATATATCGGTCACGAGGATGATACTGGATATCATCATTACGCCATCGATGTGGCTAAAAACTATAGATTGGAGGAATAACACATGGCAACTATCGGTCTTGATAGACTGTACTATTCAAAAATAACCGAGGACGCTAACGGTGAGGAAACTTATGCCCAACCTTCTGTACTTGCAAAAGCCATCACTGCTGAACTTTCGGTAGAACTAGTGGAAGCCATTCTGTACGCTGACGACGGTGCGGCGGAGGTTGTGAAAGACTTTAACAGTGGTACTCTCACCCTCGGTGTAGACGACATTGGTCCGACGGTCGCAGCGGATTTAACTGGCGCTTCTACTGATGACAACGGAGTACTAATCTCAGCCAGTGAAAACGTGGGTACACCCGTTGCAGTGGGGTTTCGTGCGCAAAGGGCTAATGGAACATATCGCTATTTTTGGCTGTATCGTGTTAAGTTTGGACTACCAGCTACCAACTTACAGACAAAGGCTGATTCCATTACCTTTTCTACACCCACCATTGAAGGAACCGTTATGCGCAGGAATAAGCTGGATGGATTGGGCAAGCACCCATGGAAAGCGGAAGTTACAGAAGGTGATCCTGGTGTTTCATCGACCACCATAACAGGCTGGTTCACTGAGGTCTATGAACCTGTCTATACACCTGAACCATAGGAGGAGAAATAATGGACAATGATAGAAGTGCCACAATCAACATAGGTGACAAAGAGTATGAACTGGTTTTAACTACACGAGCTACAAAGGCCATTGCCGGTCGTTACGGTGGTCTTGAAAACCTTGGAGAAAAACTGATGAAATCAGAAAACTTCGAGATGGCACTGGATGAGATTGTTTGGCTCATCACGCTGCTTGCAAACCAGTCCATTTTGATTCGAAACCTAAAGAATAAGAATGCACCAGAAGAATTACTGACAGAGGAAGAAGTAGAGCTTCTTACCTCACCGCTTGATTTATCGGCATATAAAACTGCAATTACCGAGGCGATGTTCAAAGGTACAAAGCGAAATGTAGAAAGTGAGGAGGAAACTCCAAAAAACGTGGAAGTCGGGTAACGGACGATGAGGTCTTTACCCGGCTTCTTTATTATGGAACAATTCAGATGGGCATGGAGACAGAGGAATTCTGGCTTATGCCAATTGGGCTGTTTTTTGATTTATGGACTTGTCATAAACAATGGCATGGTATTGAAAAGCCAAAGAAAACACGGACCATTGACGATATTATCCCACCAGGTATTTAGGAGGAGGTGAAGGCATGGCAGACAATTTTGGTTTAAAAATAGGTGTTGAAGGCGAGCGTGAATTCAAGAACGCACTGAGAGAAATCAATCAATCATTTAAAGTATTGGGCAGTGAAATGGCCCTTGTAACGAGTCAGTTTGATAAAAACGATAAATCCATTCAGTCAGTTACCGCTCGTAATGCCGTTTTGAATAAAGAAATTGACGCACAGAAAGAAAAGATCTCTACCCTTAAGGCTGCCCTTGATAATGCCTCCTCCTCTTTTGGTGAAAATGACCGCCGTACTCAGAACTGGCAGATTCAGCTGAACAGGGCACAAGCAGAACTGAACGGTATGGAGCGTGAACTTGAGGAGTCCACAGTTGAAGCCGAGAATCTTGGTGAAGAGTTAGAGGATTCCGGTAAAAGTGCAGAAGACGCAGGTGGCAGGTTTGAAAAGCTTGGCGGTGTACTAAAGGGAATTGGTGTGGCTATGGGTGCAGTTGCCGTTGCAGCTGGAGCCGCTGCTATTAAGTTAGGTAAAGAAGTAGTCACACAATTTGGGGAGCTGGAACAAAACTTAGGTGGATCGGAGGCGGTTTTTGGAGCATACGCTGCATCGATTCAGAAAACCGGTGAGGAAGCCTATAAAAACCTCGGTATTTCCCAAAGTGAGTATCTTGCTACTGCCAATAAAATGGGTGCGTTGTTTCAAGGCTCTGGCATCCAGCAACAGAAAAGTCTTGAACTAACCGAAAAGGCCATGCAACGTGCAGCGGACATGGCATCTGTTATGGGTATAGATATGTCTTCTGCTATGGAAGCTGTCACAGGCGCAGCAAAGGGTAACTTCACCATGATGGATAACCTCGGTGTTGCCATGAATGCCACCAATATCGAAGCCTATGCACTTGCAAAGGGTCTGGATTTCACTTGGAATACCGCAACACAAGCAGAAAAAGCTGAAGTCGCAATGCAGATGTTCTTTGAGAACACGGAGCAATATGCTGGCAACTTTGCAAAAGAATCAACCCAGACGATTTCTGGTTCAATTGGATTGCTACAGGCCGCACTAGGTTCTTTTACGGCCGGACTCGGAAATGCTAATGCTGATATGACAAATCTTACGCAGAACCTTGTGGATGCTTTCGAAGCGGTTGTCACTAATATCGTACCGGTTTTAGAAAATATCGTAGCCGCCTTACCAACAGCGACGGGTGCAATATTAGCGGCAGTTGCAGACTTGCTTCCAATGCTACTTGAATTAGTTACAAATATATTCACGCAAGTACTGGAAACAATTTTAAATCTTTTGCCCGAACTTATCCCGGCAGCAGTAAGTGCTCTAATGACGATTGTCGGAGCGTTGATTGATAACCTTCCTTTACTCATAAATGCAGCAATCGAACTAGTAACAGCACTTGTGGAGGGAATCGGTATAGCGTTACCACAACTCATACCCGCAGCGGTTTCGGCGGTCAAACAGATTGTCCATGGACTGATTGAAAACCTACCAATGCTTTTGGATGCTGCTTTACAGTTAATTATTGGATTGGCACAGGGGCTAGTAGATGCAATACCTCAGCTTGTTTCTGCTTTGCCTACCATCATCAAAGCAATAGTGGATTTTATCATTGAATCCATTCCACAGATTATCGATGCGGGTATTCAATTATTGACCTCACTGGTTACAGCGTTGCCTACCATTATTACAGCAGTTGTGGAAGCAATTCCGAAGATTATTGACAGTATCATCAGTGCTGTTATTGGTTCGATTCCTTTGATTATTGATGCAGGTATCCGGCTTTTGGTATCGCTCATTCGAGCATTGCCTCAGATTATTACTACTGTTGTAGGTGCTATTCCCAAGATTGTTAGCGCGCTGGTCAATGCCATTATTGGTAACATCGATAAGATTATTTTAGCGGGTGTACAACTGTTTGTGGCATTGATTGCAAATCTACCAAGGATAATCGTGGAGATCGTTAAAGCAGTACCGCAGATTATTTCTGGACTGGTAAGAGCCTTTACTGGCTATATCAGTCAAATGGCTCAAGTAGGAGGCAATCTGATTAAAGGATTGTGGAAGGGAATTTCAGACGCAGGTGCATGGCTATGGAGTAAAATCTCTGGGTTTTTCGGAAATGTTGTATCGAGGATTAAAGACTTCTTCGGCATCCGCTCTCCTTCAACCCTATTTGCTGGAATTGGCCGCAACATGGGTGAAGGTATCGGTGTGGGTTTTGAAGATGCAATGACAGCAGTAACAAGGGACATGCAAAATGCAGTACCAACGACCTTTGATTTTAATCACAGAGGTTTATCTGGTCAGGGTATTGCCGCGGGTACAAGTATCACTCAAAATATCTCGGTTGTGACACCTAAAGCTCTATCTGAAAAGGAACTAGCACGGGAGTTTAAGAACCTATCCCGCAAACTGGCACTTGAATTGTAAAGGAGGTACGGACATGGAACTAACATACACCAATAGAGATGGAGAGAGCATTACGCTTAAGCAAAGCCGCCCGTACTTTCTTACGAAGGTAGATGGTACTGGCAATGTGCGTCAATCCGTCAACACTTTCAAGGCGCCGGATCAGGATGGCGCTTTTTATATTTCTTCCACACTAGATATGCGAAACATAACGATTGAGGGTACGGTTGTTGCTGATACTCCCGATGAAGCTTATAAAAGGAGACAACGATTCCTTCAAATATTCAGCCCAAAGCTATTAGGGACCCTTCAATACCGTGACCGACAGATATCCTGCGTGGTGGAGGAGGCTGGTTTTAGTGTTTCTAATCGGCAACGAATACCAAACTTCTTTGTCAGTCTACTCTGCCCATCCCCTTTCTTCGAGACATTAAATGAGGTGCGAGAGGAACTGGCATCATGGATACCGCTATTTGAGTTTGAATTGGAAATTCCTATGAGTGGGATGGAGTTCGGAATGCGTCAACCTAGCCAAATCATTACAGTGGAAAATATCGGGGATGTATCTTGTGGATGTGAGATTGTATTCCGAGCCTTAGGTACTGTGTCGAACCCTGAACTATTAAACATAGACACGGGAGAATATATCCGACTTCTCACTACAATGAGCGCTGGGGATGAACTTCGTGTATATACCCACTTCGCTGGTAAGCGTGTGGTCCAGATTGATGGGTCAACGATTACAAATGCTTTTTCACTGTTGGATACCAATTCGGTGTTCTTTCAACTCGCGGCAGGTCTTAATACACTGCGATACGATGCTTCAGTCAATATGGAACTGTTAGAGGTTAGTATTTACTTTCGTCCGCAGTTTCTGGGGGTGTGAAAATGGAACTGTATATCTACAATTCAAACCGGGAGCTTGCAGGCATTGTTGAATCCTTTGAGTACTTACGCTGGACGAGACGCTATTCCCAGTGTGGCTCATTTGAGTTAAAAGCGATTGCAACTTCGGAAAATACAGAACTATTAAAGGAAGGAAATATCATCTGGAAAAATGATGATGAGGAAGCTGGGATCATCGAACATCTGGAACTTTCTCAAACCGATCATGAAATTATTACTGCAAGTGGTCGCTTTGCAACCTCCTTCCTCTCCCGCCGCATTGTTTGGCAAACGGAGAAACTCTCTGGTGATATTTCAACTTGTGTAGAGCAACTTTTAAATAATAATCTTATCAATCCTCCTGATATAGCAAGGAAGATTGCGAACATATCCTTTTCTGCTCCAAACTTAAATGTTCCCATCAGCACACAGGTATCGTATCGAAATTTGATGGATGCTGTGACGGAACTATGTGTTGCTTCGGATATTGGCATAAAGACCGTGTTCAATCCTGCGACAGGGGTTTTTACTGTAGCGTTGTATATGGGAACAGGTTCACAAGCGGTATTTTCTAAGGAGTTTGAAAACCTTACGGAACAGATTTATACAATAAGTGCTGGAGATTATGCCAACACCGCACTCGTTGGTGGTGAAGGAGAAGGTACAGACCGAACCTTTGTAGCTATAACAAGTGGTTCTGGTGAGACAAGACACGAGATTTTTGTGGATGCTAAGGATTTGCGGGCGGAAGACTTTGGCTCTGATTACATCGATACACTAATCTTTCGAGGTCAAAGTAAGCTGAGCGAGCAGGCAATACGCTATTCATTTGATACATCGGTCAATCCACACGGCAATTTAACATATAAGATAGACTTCGATCTTGGGCAGACCGTCAAAGTTATTTCCAAAGCGTGGGGTGTATCCATGACGACACGTATCACCGAAGTCGAGGAAACCTATGACGCAGACGGCCAGAGTATTAGTGTAGTGTTCGGAAAAGCGGAGTTGACAATAGCACAAAAATTACGCTCCGACTTGAGTGAAGTTAAAACAGCAATAATGGCACCAACTGGCATATCCGAAATTGCCCAGGCTTTAGGAACTGTGGAGGAAACGCTGGGAACTGTCGAGGAAACCTTGGGTGACTTGACGGAGGTAGATTCAGAGATTCAAGGAGACAACGTTGCATCTACTATCAACAATCTGTATGGAAAACTACCTGCACTTGAAATTAATGTGGGTGAAGGTACTGTATCGATTGGCCAATATGCTTTGCACCAGATGAACCCTGGAGATGCCTTTTATTTCACCTCATGGAGTGGCAATAAGTTTAGTGACCAGCCAAATGACGACGGTCATGTCTTTTTGGTAAAGCATAACGGGGATAACACGGGAAATGGCTTTCAAAGGGCAATGGGTTTCTTTATATCTCGTAATACCATGACATTTTATGTGATTTCTGTTTTCATATTTAACAACCCTTCTGGTCAAGCAAACTGGCTTAATATCAATAACGAACCTGTAACTACGGCAAGGATTGCAAATGGAGCAGTCACTGGCTTGAAAATGGCAGACCGTACAATTACAGCTACTAAACTGGCTTCTTCCTTTAGCGACTACTCAACTACAGAACAAAACACAGGGCGGCTATGGATAGATGGCAAGACGATTTATCGTAAAGAGATAAATCTCGGTTCGCTCACAGATACAACACCAAAACATGTACCTCATGGTATAGCAAGTCTCAGCACTGTTGTCAGTTTATCCGGTTTTGTCACGAACGGGAATATTTTCTTACCACTACCTCTTGCTCGGTATAACAACTTCGCATCGCAAATTGGACTCTTCGTGAATATGACCGACATTGTTGTCGAACCAGGAAATGATAGAACAGCATATACAGGCTATGTAGTTATAGAGTACACAAAAACCGCTTAGAAGGAGGGAATAATTAATGGAGAAAAGTGGATTTTTCAACTCATCCGATGGAGATAGAGTTTATGATGCAACGGACTTTGCCGCATATTTTGGAAGTCTTGTCTCGAACGGTGTATTTTATGCGACACCAACAAACCTTCTGGTTTCTCCTGGGATTGGGTTGGCAGTCAGCATAGCAGCGGGCAGTGCATGGATTAATGGTTATCGATATGAAAATACAGATGTTTTAAATAAACCCCTTGCTACAGCAGACGGAAGCAATCCTCGCATAGACAGGGTTGTGGTTCGGTTAAGTCAAATTACGAGAAACATTCAGCTTGCCATTGTCACGGGTACTCCCACAGCATCACCCATAGCCCCAGAGTTGACAAGAACAAGCGATGTCTATGAACTTGGCATTGCTGATGTTCTAGTACCTTCGGCTGCTACATCGATTTCAGAAAATAACATTATAGATACACGATTGAATACTAGTCTTTGTGGATTGGTAAACTCGCTAGTTTCGGCTATTTATGAATAGGAGGTGAATGTAAGTGGCGGATATTAACGGAATAAATCTGCAGGCGGGTTCTAGTCCGACCGTTCATTACACGATTACTTATACTAAAAGCCGTCCTAACAATAGCCAAATGACATACAACTTCACCATATCCGCTGCGTTGGGATCATCAGGTTCTTTCATTCATAGTGGTTATGCACTGCTTTGCACTATGACTGTAAATGGATCTTCTTCACAAGTACGTATTAAAGCGGCGGATGGAGATAACTGGGACGGAACTACACCAAGGCTCAGGTATGTTTCGGTGACTTGTGCTTCTACTACAGGTAATGCAACGCAGCCAGTCACATTCAAAGTAGTATCTGACGGACGTTTGCCATTATCCTCTGGGGTAATTACTAATTCGAGCTATACGGTATTAAGTTCTCCATTGCTTACTACAGCTTGTGGAGCACCGACATCTTGTACGGTTTCTCCAGTGCTTGCGGAAGGCAATGTGACTCTTTCATGGAGTGGAGCTTCTGGGGGCATCAATAATTCGATTTCTAGTTACGAGATTCAATATAGTGACTCTGCTGATAACGTCACATGGGGAGCATGGACTGCTCTGACCACGGTGACCACCACAGCATCAAGTGGTAGTGTATCAGTTGCACCACCCTCCACGCGAGGTAATTATCGAAGGTTTCGGGTACGGACGCGTGGTACAGCAGGAGCTAGTTATTACTCTAGCTGGAAAGTATCCACAAACAGTGTCCGCAGAAATACGGTGCCAAAGTCAGCGACGACTGCTGTTGCCTCCCCGGCAGCATATAGCGATGAGACTATCACACTTACTTGGAGTGGAGCGTCAAGCGGTACGAGTCCCATTAAGGGGTATCAAATTGCCAGTCGCACATCCACGGATAACAGCACATGGAGTGCGTGGAATGTGTTGACCACTTTGATATTGGCGGCAAGCGGTGGTAGCTATCGCCCAATTGTATCGAGGACCCCAGGAACATATACACAATTTGGTATTTGGACAATTGACACATTTGATGTTTACTCAATAGAAAAAGTCAGTAATAGCATTTATTGCAACATCACTGCCTGTTCAGCACCGACTGCCTGCACGGTAAGTGCAACTTTATCAGAAGGAAATGTGACCCTCTCGTGGAGTGGAGCATCTGGTGGTGCAGGTAATCCTATCACTTCCTACGAAATACAATATAGAGATTCGCCAGATAATAGCAATTGGGGTGCTTGGTTGGCATTGGCGATAGTCAATACTTCTGCAACAAGCAGTATTTTAAATGTCAGTCCATCTGCTATACGTGGACATTATCGTCGGTTCCGAATAAGAACCCGTGGTACAGCTGGAGAGGATTTTTACTCAGGCTGGACTATTACCAGCAATACTGTCCGTAAAAATATACTGCCAATACCGCCGACTACTTTTTCAGCAAACCCTCCTATATATGAGGCTAACACAATAAACCTTTCATGGAGTGGAACGGTACCTGGAACCAGCGCCATTAAGCAATATGTCATTCAACAGGCTACTTCGATAGATGGATTAAATTGGTCTGCTTATGAAGCACTAACGACTGTTATATCAAATGCGACTTCAGGAACTCGTCAGGTAAATGCCACACAGGTTGCCGGTCGGTATACTCGTTATCGAATCAGCGTCACAGATGCACTTGATGCAGTGTCTGCCTATGTTGTTAGTAACTCAGTAAAGAAAAATAGCCCGCCTGTAGCACCGATAGTGAACTGTCCGATATCTGGAAATTTTACTTATAACACCACACCACGTTTTATGATTACAACAGGTATCGAACCGGATGGCCAAAAGCAGATAGTGGAGGTGAAAATTGATTCAGGTGAGTGGCAAAACAGCGTAGACAATCATGAACGGTTTTCCATAAGCGGCTACCTTGATAATGGGGTCAAGACGGTTTACCAAGCTGAACCTCTTTCAGTAGGAAATCATACGGTTACTGTCCGTTGTCTTGACAGTGATATCGAATCAAAAAGTACAGAAGTTGTTCGTACCTTTACGATATTGGCATTACCTTTTGAAATCATCACTCCAAATGTGACGCATGTAAAGGCAGCACATATTCAGACGCTTCGAACTGCTGTAAATAGGGTGCGTAGCTATTACAATCTATCCCCCATAACTTGGAAAGAGGAGATCATTACAGGAAGGACCACTATTAAGAATTGGTCATTTCATATCGTTGAAATACGCAAGGCTATTGATGCGCTTGTTGTAATGGTTAATGGTTTTGATTCTTCGCAGACATTCGATATACCACCAGTCACATGGCTACCTATCGGTACAGGACGACCAAAAGCGGATGTGATGCAACAAATTTATGATCTAATTCAAATAATGTAAAGGTAAAATTCAGCGCTCTTGTCATTTGCAGGGGCGCTTTTCTATATGGAAATACACGAAATGGGGGTGTCTATTGATGAAAGAGATTTGGAATTGGATACAGCTGGCTATTGCCGCTGTCGGTGGATTTCTTGGATGGTTTCTCGGAGGCTATGATGGATTTCTCTATGCATTGGTAGCCTTTATTGTCATTGATTATGTGACGGGATTTCTCTGTGCCATTATAGATAAAAAGCTGTGCAGTGAAATTGGTGCAAAGGGAATTTTCAAAAAGGTACTCATCTTTGCAATGGTAGGCATTGCTCATATTATCGACACACAAATTTTGGGTAGTATCGGTGATAATAGTGGTGCTTTACGTACAGCGGTAATCTTTTTCTACCTGAGTAATGAAGGAGTATCCATTTTGGAGAATGCCGGTCATATTGGACTGCCTATTCCAGAAAACCTAAAATCGGTTTTACAGCAACTACATGGACGTGATGGGGAACCGCCTAAGCCTGGTGGTGGAAGATGATTGACTTAATATTTGATTAGAGGTGATTTTAATGAAGTTACGCAAGCTAATACTTACGAACAATGCCTGCTATAAAGCGGGGAAAACAATAAAACCGAAGGGTATTATGGTTCACTCGACCGGCGCTAACAACCCGTGGCTCAAGCGGTATGTTGGACCAGATGACGGTTTGCTAGGTAAGAACCAGTACAACAACCATTGGAATCAAGATAAACCTGGGGGTCGTCAAGTTTGTGTTCATGCATTTATTGGTAAATTATCAGATGGCTCCATTGCCACCTATCAAACATTGCCTTGGAATCACCGAGGTTGGCATGCTGGCGGAGCTGCGAACAATACTCTTATAGGATTTGAAATCTGCGAGGACAGTCTAACTGATGCCTCGTATTTTTCTGCCGTTTATAAGGAAGCTGTGGAGCTTTGTGTATATCTTTGTAAGCTCTATGGGTTCAGTGAGAAGGATATTATTTGTCACAGTGAAGGTTATAAACGAGGCATTGCCAGCAACCATGGGGATGTGATGCACTGGTTTCCTAAACATGGGAAGAGTATGGACACCTTTCGAGCGGATGTAAAGAAACTATTAAGTGCTGAAAATAAGCCAGCAGAACCAATGAAAAAGAAATATTACCGTGTGCAGATTGGTGCTTATTCAGACAAAGCAAATGCTGAGGCACAGCTTGCCAAAGCTAAAAAAGCAGGCTTTACGGATGCATTTATTAAGTATGATTAATCAAAAGGGACGAGTTAAAAACGGTGTTGCTTGAATTTCATCAAGCTCTTAAATAAATTAGTAAACTATTAAATTTATGTAGCCTGTGGGGGTTTTTCCCTTGCAGGCTCTTTTTTTATGCTCTGATTCAAATTAAATTCTACAAATCCTCAACTTCGACCTGTTCCCGCGGCTATTAGGTAGGAGGTGATTCTTAGTGAATCAGCACGAGGATAAAAAAGTTACGAAGATTTCAGATGAAGTTATAGACAAAAGCAACGCACTAAAGAGAGTATCACAGGAACAGTTACAACGTGAGTTTGATTATATCCAGGCGGAAAAATTGCTGAGAAAGATGCTCCAAAATGGATTAATAACTGAAGTGGAATTCAACAAGATAGATGCACTCAACCGCCAAACTTTCTCTCCTTTTTTAGCCGAGATAATGTCCTGAAATCGTTGATGTATAAGGGTTTTAGAGGTAATATGTGACCTACCAAGAAGGAGGTGAGAGGATGAAAAAGATAACGAAAATAGAAGGAAATCTAGCCAACTCTTTTATTAAGCCAAAAAACCGAGTAGTTGCCTACTGCCGAGTTTCAACAGATAGTAATGAACAGCTAGTCAGCTTGCAAGCACAAAAGGCCCATTATGAGACCTACATAAAGGCGAATCCAGAATGGGAATATGCAGGCCTATATTATGATGAGGGAATCAGCGGTACGAAAAAGGAAAACCGCTCTGACCTGCTTAGGATGTTATCAGACTGCGAAACTGGGAGAATTGACTTAATCATTACAAAGTCCATCAGCCGATTTGCAAGAAATACTACAGACTGCTTGGAGATGGTTCGAAAACTGATAGACCTTGGGGTTCATATCTATTTTGAGAAGGAAAACATCAATACGGGTTCAATGGAAAGTGAATTGATGCTCTCCATTTTGAGTGGGCTTGCAGAAAGTGAGTCAATTTCCATTTCAGAAAATACGAAGTGGGCCATTCAAAGACGATTTCAAAACGGAACCTTTAAAATTTCCTACCCACCATATGGATATCAAAACATTGACGGTCAGATGATAGTAAACCTCAAGCAGGCTGAAGTTGTGAAGTATATTTTTGCAGAGGTATTATCGGGCAAAGGCACACAGAAAGTTGCAAATGATCTTAATCAAAAGGGTATCCCTTCAAAAAGAGGTGGTCGTTGGACAGCTACTACCATTCGAGGAATTCTGACCAATGAAAAATATACTGGCGATGTTATTTTGCAAAAGACCTATACTGACAGCCATTTTAACAGGCACACCAATTATGGTGAGAAAAATATGTATCTCGTAGAAAACCATCATGAGGCAATTATTAGCCATGAGGATTTTGAAGCTGTAGATGCCATTCTTAATCAGAGAGCAAAAGAAAAAGGCATCGAAAAACGCAACAGCAAATATTTAAACCGATATTCTTTCTCCAGTAAAATCATCTGCTCGGAATGTGGCAGTACCTTTAAAAGACGGATTCATTCATCTGGAAGAAAATACATTGCTTGGTGTTGCAGTAAGCATATAAGCAATATAACGGAATGTTCTATGCAGTTCATTCGAGATGAAGATATAAAGACTGCATTTGTTACGATGATGAATAAACTCATTTTCGGTCAGAAATTCATATTAAGACCACTTTTAAATGGGTTACGTAACCAGAACAATGCAGCAAGTTTTCGTAGAATCGAAGAGTTGGAAACTAAGATTGAAAACAACATGGAGCAAAGCCAGATGCTGACGGGTTTAATGGCCAAAGGATATCTGGAACCTGCTCTGTTTAATAAAGAAAAGTATTCACTGGAAGCAGAAAGAGAAAGGCTTCTTGCCGAAAAGGATCAACTTACTCGGTCCGTAAATGGCAATTTTGCAAAAGTAGAAGAAGTTGATCGACTGCTCAAGTTTGCCACTAAGTCCAAAATGCTTACAGCACATGAGGATGAGCTGTTTGAAAATTACGTAGAAAAGATTATTGTTTTTTCACGAGAGGAAGTTGGATTTGAATTAAAATGTGGAATCACATTGAAGGAAAGGTTGGTGAATTAGATGGGTCACACGCCCTATGGATATAGAATTGAAGATGGAAAGGCTGTTGTAGATGAAATAGCATCGAAGCAAGTAAACGAACTATTCTCAGGATATTTGGCAGGACTTTCTTTGAAGGATGCTGCTAAACAAGCTGGGATAGACTGCTACCATGCCACAGCAAGTAAGATGTTGCAGAACAAGCATTACCTTGGCGATGAATTTTACCCTCCGATTATTGATGAGGAGACATTTGAAAAAGCAAGATTAGAAAAGCGAAAACGAGCAGAAAAACTCGGAAGGATATGGGAGTCTAAAGATGAACCAGAAACGCATTATCCTGTAAAGTTCAAAGCAAAACCTCTGGTGCAAAAATATGACGATCCATACAAGCAGGCAGAATATGCCTACAGTTTGATAGAAAGTGAGGTGTAATAAATGGTGGTAAGTAGGAATGTCACAGTGATTCCGGCAATTAAGCGAGTCGGAAATAATAAAAATAGTGAAAGCAAACCCAAAATACGAGTGGCTGCTTACTGCCGTGTTTCAACGGATAGTGAGGAGCAAGCTTCAAGTTATGATATTCAAATTGAGCATTATACAAATTATATTAAAAAGAATAAGGAATGGGAATTGGCAGGTATTTTTGCGGATGACGGCATCACAGGCACAAATACAAAAAAGCGTGAAGAATTCAACCGTATGATTGAAGAGTGTATGGCAGGAAAAATAGACATGATCATCACAAAATCCATCAGCCGATTTGCCAGAAACACGTTGGATTGCCTTAAATACATTCGTCAGTTAAAGGATAAAAACATCGCCGTATTCTTTGAAAAAGAGAATATTAACACCATGGATTCTAAGGGCGAAATCATGCTGACCATTATGGCATCCCTTGCCCAACAGGAAAGCCAGTCCTTAAGCCAAAACGTAAAGCTGGGTATTCAGTATAGATATCAGCAAGGTGAAGTCCAAGTCAACCACAAGCGTTTCCTAGGATACACCAAAGATGAAAACAAGCAACTAGTGATTGACCCAAAGGGTGCTGAGGTTGTTAAACGGATTTACAGAGAGTACCTTGAAGGGGCTAGCCTATTACAAATAGCTAGAGGACTAGAAGCAGACGGTATTCTTACAGCAGCAGGAAAAGCCAAATGGAGACCAGAAACACTGAAAAAAATACTTCAGAATGAAAAGTACATTGGTGATGCCCTTTTACAAAAAACATATACGGTTGATTTCCTTTCTAAAAAGCGAGTCAAGAATAATGGCATCGTTCCCCAGTATTATGTAGAAAACAGCCATGATCCTATCATTCCACGCGAGCTTTTTATGCAGGTTCAAGAAGAGATGTTTCGGAGAGCGAATCTTCGTGGCGGGAAAGGCGGTAAAAAGAGAGTTTATAGCAGCAAGTATGCTTTATCGAGTATTGTTTATTGCGGTCATTGCGGCGATATTTACCGACGGGTACATTGGAATAACCGAGGCTATAAGTCTATTGTCTGGAGATGCGTTAGCCGATTGGAGGAAAAAGGGTCTGAATGCACTGCCCCTACCATAAACGAGGAATCATTACAGACAGCAGTGGTCAGGGCTATTAACGAACTTTTGGCTAACAAAGAACCTTTCCTTTCAACATTACAGAAAAATATCGACACTATATTTAATGAAGAAAGTGATAATGATACGGATGAGCTTGATAGCAAGTTGGAAGAATTGCAGATAGAGCTTCTTAAACAGGCAAAGTCAAAAAATGACTACGATAATGTTGCTGATGAG
The DNA here is from genome assembly GCF_000812025.2 of Bacillus thermotolerans. Taxonomy (GTDB): domain Bacteria; phylum Bacillota; class Bacilli; order Bacillales; family Domibacillaceae; genus Quasibacillus; species Quasibacillus thermotolerans. The sequence continues at coordinate 10,272 of NZ_JWJE02000014.1, read as the reverse complement.
ATATACCGCCTTCGGGAGATGAAGCAAAATTCACTGGTAGAAAATGCCGAGCGTGAAGGAAAAAGGCAACGAATCGCTGAAATGACTGCTTTCTTGAATGAACAATCCTGTGAGTTGGAGGAATATGATGAACAGTTAGTAAGGCGACTTATTGAGAAAGTAACGATATATGAAGATAAGCTCACCGTTGAATTCAAGTCTGGGATTGAGATTGACGAAGAGATATAGAATATTAACCGCCAATTAGGGGCTAGCACCCTTTGGCGGTTAATATTGGATTTTTTTAATTTTAAAGTTGCTTAAAACGACTTGTTGTGTTAAAATATACGCTGATACAAATAAGAATTTAGGAGGAACCGAAACTATGACAGCCTCAATACGTTTAAGATAAGTTGGCAATAAAAAAAGCAGAATCTATCCTCGATGATAGGCTTTTTTGTTGTGCTTATTTATACGATATTGAGCATTCATTAGTTACGGTGAGATATAAGTTATTTAACTATACCTTTATTTAACTATGTCTTTAATATGAATGTTTCCAAATTGTATGTATGCAGACCAAAAGCCACATTGTGGATTTAGGCCTGCATTTTTTATTGCCTAGAATGCTATTCAAAATAGAAATTCGAGCAAAATAATATGCAGGAGATAATATAAATGGAAAAATACAACAATTGGAAACTTAAGTTTTATACAATATGGGCAGGGCAGGCAGTATCATTAATCACTAGTGCTATCCTGCAAATGGCGATCATTTTTTACCTTACAGAGAAAACAGGATCTGCGATGGTCTTGTCTATGGCTTCACTAGTTGGTTTTTTACCCTATGCGGTCTTTGGACCAGCCATTGGTGTATTAGTGGATCGTCATGATAGGAAGAAGATAATGATTGGTGCTGATTTAATTATCGCAGCAGCTGGGGCTGTGCTAGCTATTGTTGCATTGTATATGGAGTTACCTATCTGGATGGTTATGGTAGTATTGTTTATCCGTAGCATTGGAACAGCTTTTCATACCCCGGCTCTCAATGCGGTTACGCCACTTTTAGTACCAGAAGAGCAGCTTACGAAATGTGCAGGCTATAGTCAGTCTTTGCAGTCTATAAGCTATATTGTTAGTCCGGCGGTTGCAGCATTGTTATATTCTGTTTGGGAATTAAATGCTATTATTGCCATCGATGTATTGGGTGCTATGATTGCGTCTATTACGGTAGCAATTGTACGTCTTCCTAAGCTAGGCGATCAAGTGCAAAGCTTGAAACCAAATTTCATAAGAGAAATGAAAGAAGGAATGGCTGTACTACGGCAAAATAAAGGATTATTTGCTTTATTACTCGTTGGAACATTATATATGTTTGTTTATATGCCCATAAATGCATTATATCCTTTAATCACTATGGAATATTTTAATGGTACACCGATGCATATTTCTATTACGGAGATTGCTTATGCCTCTGGTATGTTGATAGGGGGTCTATTATTAGGGTTATTTGGGAATTACCAAAAGCGAATCTTATTAATAACGGCATCAATTTTTATGATGGGGATAAGCTTAACCATTTCAGGATTACTTCCTCAAAGTGGATTTTTCATATTTGTAGTCTGCTGTGCAATAATGGGGCTTTCGGTGCCATTCTATAGCGGTGTGCAAACAGCTCTTTTTCAGGAGAAAATTAAGCCTGAATATTTAGGACGTGTATTTTCTTTGACCGGAAGTATCATGTCACTTGCTATGCCAATTGGGTTAATTCTTTCTGGATTCATTGCTGATAGAATCGGTGTAAATCATTGGTTTTTACTATCAGGTATTTTAATTATTTGCATTGCAATAGTTTGCCCAATGATAACTGAGATTAGAAAATTAGATTTAAAACAAAATTCATAGGAGGGACATATTTATGTATTTAATTTTCATGTAATTCTTCCTGCTTAAATCGTAGGGTTTTCCCTGCGTACAAGCAAATGAAAACATGCGATTATAGACAGGAGGAAAATGTTATGGAATTGATATTAAAAGCAAAAGACATTCGTGTGGAATTTAAAGGACGCACTTGTTTAGATATAGATGAATTAGAAGTGTATGATTATGACCGTATTGGTTTAGTAGGAGCAAATGGTGCAGGAAAAAGCACTTTATTTAAGGTGATTTTAGGAGAATTAACTCCTCCAGGATGTAAAATGAATCGTCTAGGTGAACTTGCCTATATCCCTCAGTTGGACGAAGTAACTTTGCAGGAGGAGAAAGATTTTGCACTTGTGGGCAAGCTCGGTGTTGAGCAATTAGATATTCAGACCATGAGCGGCGGTGAAGAAACAAGGCTTAAAATAGCACAAGCTTTATCGGCACAGGTTCATGGTATTTTAGCGGATGAACCTACCAGTCATTTAGACCGTGAAGGAATTGATTTTCTAATCGGACAGCTAAAATATTTTATAGGTGCACTGTTAGTTATTAGCCATGACCGCTATTTTCTTGATGAGGTAGTAGATAAAATATGGGAACTGAAAGATGGCAAAATCACTGAGTATTGGGGAAACTATTCTGATTATCTTCGCCAAAAAGAGGAAGAACGCAAGAGCCAGTCTGCAGAATACGAACAATTTATTGCGGAACGTGCCCGATTGGAAAGGGCTGCGGAGGAAAAGCGAAAGCAGGCCCGTAAAATAGGACAGAAGGCAAAAGGTGCTTCAAAGAAAAAAAGTACTAAAGGCGGAGGGCGTTTAGCTCATCAAAAATCAATAGGAAGTAAGGCAAAAAAGATGCATAATGCCGCTAAATCCCTAGAACATAGGATTGCGGCCTTAGGAAGTGTAGAAGCTCCAGAAGATATTCGTAGGATTCGTTTCAGGCAAAGTAAAGCATTGGAGCTCCACAATCCATATCCTATTGTCGGTAAGGAAATTACTAAAATATTTGGAGATAAGGTACTGTTTGAAAATGCATCTTTTCAAATTCCGCTTGGAGCAAAAGTGGCTCTAACTGGTGGTAATGGAACAGGTAAAACAACGTTAATCCAAATGATCTTAAACCATGAAGATGGAATTTCTATTTCACCTAAGGCAAAAATAGGTTACTTTGCACAAAATGGTTACAAGTACAACAGTAATCAGAAAGTCCTGGAGTTTATGCAGGAGGATTGTGATTACAATGTTTCAGAAATTCGTTCCGTGCTAGCATCAATGGGGTTTAAACAAAACGATATTGGAAAAAGTTTATCTGTTTTAAGCGGCGGCGAAATTATTAAATTATTGCTAGCTAAAATGCTTATGGGTAGATATAACATCTTACTAATGGATGAACCGAGCAACTTCCTTGACATACCAAGCTTAGAGGCTTTGGAAATACTAATGAAGGAGTATGCCGGAACTATAGTATTTATCACCCATGACAATCGGCTACTTGATAATGTGGCTAATGTGATTTATGAAATCAAAGATAAGAAATTAAACTTAGTCCGATAATTATTTTACTTTTCTTATTTGACAGATCGTAAGTAGGGCAGTGAAAAAGATTATGGATTTTATCTAAGCGCTAAGTAGTTTAGATCACTAATCAGGGAAAATAAGGCCTTCAAGATGAATTCTGAAGGCCCCCTTTCCATATAAATATACGTAAAGCATAAGGAACATATGGCAAAAAAGGTGTTTCTCAACATGAGATATAGCTTTTGATATTGAAAGGAGTGATTCAGTATGATAGATAATATTATTCAATCAGTGACAGAAAAATTATCCTCTTTGCCTTATATAGAAGGCATCGTATTAGGGGGTTCTCGTGCAAGAGGCACCCATACAGAGGATTCTGATATAGATTTCGGAATCTATTACAATTCAGAGTTATTTGACATTACAGTAATTAATCAACTTGCTACAGAGTTGGATGATGAGAATAGAAGCAACCTTATTGTACCTCCCGGAGCATGGGGTGATTGGATTAATGGCGGCGGATGGTTAGTCATAAACGGATATCATGTGGACTTAATTTTACGTGATATTAAACGGGTGGTACAAATAATCAAAGATACGGAGCAAGGAATTGCTACTGCTAATTATCAGACGGGGCATCCCCATGGATATATAAGTGCTATGTATCGAGGAGAATTAGCGATTAGCAAAATACTATATGCTAATGATGAAAACTTTTATGAGTTTAAAAAGCAAGCAGAACGTTATCCAACCGCTTTGCAGAAAGGATTAACTGAATTTTTTATGTTTGAGGCAGGTTTCTCTTTAATGTTTGCTGAGAACAATATAGATAAAGACGATGTATCCTATGTTTGCGGGCATTGCTTTCGAAGCATATCTTCCCTTAATCAAGTCTTATTTGCAGTAAATAAAGAATACTGTATAAATGAAAAAAAGGCTGTTAAGATGATCGAGGATTTTAAGATCAAGCCAAGCGATTACAAGGAAAGGGTCGATAAGGTTATTTCCTTAATATCAACTAATGTAGATTGTACAAGAAAAGGAATAGAGATTCTTCAAAGACTAGTAAATGAGGTTGAATACCTGAAAGGAGCCCATATTCAATGACGGGGCCAGATAAGAAAAAGCTTTATCCGAATGAAAATATAAAGACGGTTTGCTATATAAGTAATCTACCTAAAAGACCAAATGTTGAGATTGGTGAATACACTTATTACAGCGACAATAATAAATCTCCTGAGAAATTTTATGATAATATAGAGCACCACTACGAATTTCTTGGAGATAAACTCATTATAGGCAAGTTCTGTGCAATTGCAGCGGGTGTTAAGTTTATCATGAATGGTGCAAATCATAGAATGGATGGAATTACAACCTATCCCTTTAATATCTTTGGCTGTGGATGGGAAAAAGTGACTCCTACAATTGAACAACTTCCTTTTAAGGGAGATACAGTGATTGGCAATGATGTATGGATAGGTCAAAATGTTACCATTATGCCGGGTATTAAAATTGGAGATGGTGCGATTATTGCTGCTAACTCAACAGTAGTAAAAAGTGTTGAACCCTATTCAATATATGGTGGGAATCCAGCTAAGTTTATCAAAAAACGCTTTAGTGACGAAAAGATTGAATTCTTGCTAAAGCTTCAATGGTGGAATTGGAGCGAAGAGGAAATATTTAATAATCTTGAAATGTTAACATCCGAAGCAGGGTTAGAGCAATTAATGAATAAACAAATGTAAACTAAAGGGTTTCCCGAATAAGGTGAGTCGACTACATTGTGCACAGATTGTCGGATGGGTAAATGCATCCTCTGATAATATTGATGATGAAAGGAGGTTGTTTGATGGATTCTTTAAGAAGTATGAATAATGCATTGGCATATATTGAAGAGCACTTAACAGAGGAAATTGATTATAGTGAAGTATCTAAAATCGCTTATTGTTCAGAGTATCATTTCAAGCGGATGTTTTCTTTTTTAGCAGGCATAAGTTTATCAGAATATATTCGGAGAAGAAGACTGACGTTGGCTGCACTTGATCTGAAAGATAGGGATTTGAGAATAATTGATGTAGCCGTCAAATATGGCTATAATTCGGCTGATTCATTTTCCCGTGCTTTTCATTCCCTGCATGGCATTCTCCCTTCTGAGGCAAGGAGTGAGAATACACAATTAAAAGCTTATCCTCGAATGACCTTTCAATTATCAATTAAAGGAGGATGCGAAATGAACTATCGTATTGTTGAGAAAGGACCTTTTAAGTTAGTAGGATTTAAGAAGAGAGTTCCAATTATTTTTAAAGGTGTCAATCCAGAGATTGCAAAAATGACTGAACTTTTAACCACGGATGTTATTAAACAATTAAAAGCAATTTCAAATGTAGAACCAACAGGTATTATTAGTGCTTCCACTAATTTCTCGGAAGGAAGAATGGAAGAAAGAGGAGAACTAGATCATTACATCGGTGTAGCAACTTCAAGTGATGAAACAGCAGAATTTGATGTATTAAAAATTGATGCTAGTACTTGGGCTGTATTTGAATCGATTGGACCATTCCCGGAAACACTTCAAAATGTGTGGGGTAGGATATATTCAGAGTGGTTTCCATCATCAGGATACGAGGCGGTTGAAGGTCCTGAAATTTTATGGAGTGAGAGTCCAGACACTGGGAATCCTAAGTATAGAAGCGAAATTTGGATTCCAGTAAAGAAAAAAGACTATTAATTACATCAATGTTTACGAAAAGGGCGCTCCTATTAAGAGTGCCCTTTTCGTAAACGGTACGATTGGTGAATGTTTGGCGTAGCTAATTTCGGGTTGTGCTAGGCACCCCCGAAACAATAAAAGCTTAACTTCACTGATAATATACTCTTCCTCACTTTAATTATAACATATACAAAATTGCAAATATAGACTGTTCGTTCTGAATTTCAACTGCTATACTTCGATAGTATATTAGTGAGATTTGTTGGGGGATTTGGGATAGTGATTATTTTGGTCTGCTTCATTAATCGACGAATTGGCAAAAGGCAAGCCAATGGAGAAGATCTTGAGCAGTTGAAGTTCTGGATATACTCATCATAACATTCAATTAATTTGGAGGTAAGATTAGATGAATAAAAAATTTGATCCAAATAACGTTATTATTAAAATCTGCATGAGTGGGATGGGATTGGAGGACTGTGGAAACAGTGAGGGTGCGATTGCGATGTTTCATAAAGCATGGCACGAAGCAACGGATGACTATGAAAGATTTATCGCAGCTTATCATTTAGCTCGTATACAAGAAAATATTACAGATAAATTAAAATGGATGGAAACATCCTTACAGTGTGCACAAAATATAGATGATGATAACGTTAAGAGTGCTTACTCCACGTTGTATATAAACATTGCCAACTGTTATGAGGAGTTGGGTGATTCTGAACAGGCAACTAGAAATTATGAATTGGCCAAATCATATAATGGTGCACTAACAGATAAAGGCCCATTTTACCATGGGACAAAGGCAGATTTGAAAGTTGGTGATTTTCTGATAGCGGGTGGAAATTCAAATTACAAACCTGGGCTTAAAATGAACCATATTTATTTCACTGCTAATGTCAATGGGGCAGGTCTTGCAGCAGCATTAGCAAAAGGAAAAGGAAGAGAACGCGTTTATATAGTAGAACCTACAGGTGAATTTGAAAACGACCCAAATGTTACTGACAAAAAGTTCCCTGGTAACTTAACGCGTTCTTATCGCTCACAAGAACCTTTAAAAATTATTGGTGAAGAAACAGAGTGGACGAAACCGACAGCTACTAAGCGACGAGAATGGCATGAAAATTTAGCTAAAAACAAAGGCGATATTATTAACTAAACACATTTAATGGTGTGATAGTTGAAGGTCGATATGTTCCCGCCTACCGATAGTGCCAAAAACGTAGTGGATATGTTTCCGAGAACGGATACGCTCAAATGACATTCATTCTGTCCTCTCGAGCCACGTGGAGTGTGTTGCCTTGATGTCACGGGTGGAGATGTAGGGTCTATTCAAAGCACTGATAAATAAAGGGTTTCCTGACATTGCATTTTCTCTCGGCAACTTTGCCGAGGACGCTAATGTCTGGAAACCCTTATTTTTGTTCATTGAGGAAACATATCAACTACCCTGAAAGCGATAGGGTCGAGTTGACAGATTAGATTTTTTATTGAGGTTGAGGAGACAGTATAGATGTATTATTTAATCTTCTCGTACAGTATCTGTATCGAAAATTCTATCAAGTTCCTCGTTTGATGTTATGCCACGAACTTTATTCCTAATCGTTGTTTTTCCCATATCTAGTCGATAGAAATGTTCACGACCATCTACACCTTTTTTGAGACGGATAAGCTGAATCCTGCCAAATATACCCCAGTGCTTCTCTGCGAATTTTGCTAAACCCACTGCCTTAGGGTAATTATCTTTGCGGCTGGGATCGTGTGGTTCTAGAATATCAAAAACATAACCTTGTGCATCAGATCTTACAATCACTAAATCAGGGAACATAGAAGTGGTAACACCGCTCACTTCGTAAGGGATTTCAAGTGACCACTTTTTGCGGTCAAGATTACGTAACCAGCATACAGCACCATTGTTAAGTTCTTCTGTAACAACTCCGCTTTCCCATGGATTCAGTGATGTTTCAAATGTGCAATCCTCGGAACAATAAAGATGCTGCTCAAATTTACTGCTATTAAAAACAAATGGGACAATAATTGATACATCGACCGATTAGCTTAATTGATTTTATTGCAGAGTGTCTCTAAATGATAACGAATAACTTCCTTCACCTTTTCTGGAGAGTATACATCAGGTCTTAATAAAGCATGAATCGACAATCCCTCTATTAATGCCGTTAACCTACTCTTTTCTAATTCTGCATTCATTGAATCTGATAATACGCCTTTTAGAGCTAAGATTTCAATCAGTGAATTTGCTAATTCATATGTACCGTCCGTCATTTCATCTTTTTTGTCCTTTATTGTATCACTTGTAAGTGAACGTAATGCAAGAATCCACCAAACACTCGTTTCAATTTTCTTTTCTTCATCTATTGGTACTAGCTCTAATAAAACTTCTTCTACTGCCTGCACTGGGTTTTCTGACCATTCTTTATTTTGAGAACGTTTTTTCCCTTCTTCTAAGTAGTAATTCATAATAAATAATAACATTTCATCTTGAGTTGAAAAATAATGTCTTAACGCACCAGAAGACATCCCTGCCTCAGCTGCAACTCTTCGTATAGACGCTTTCTCAACCCCTTCTTTCCTAATAATATTCCATGCAGCCTCAGCAATTTGTTTGCGCTTTTCATCATGATCAACAATTTTTGGCATTATAAAAATCACTTCCTTTATTTAGCACAGTGTGTTATTATCTTTTTGTAGCACAATGTGTTAAATAGATAATACCACAACATTTAAAGGAGGACTAGTTTGTTTGATCGAAACTATTGAAGCATTGATGCCTTCTTCATCACTAGACATTTCTTCAGCATTAATGATTATTTTTTTGTGTGCTTTAATTGATATTTTAAGTCCCGGTGTACTGACTGTAACAGCCTATTTATTACTGACACAACCGAATCAGTTATCTTCTCGTTTATTTGTGTTTTTATTCATCACGCAGTTAGGCTATTTCATCACGGGTTTATTACTCTACTTTGGTGGAAGTTCATTATTGAAGAGAATAGAACAATTGTCTCAGTTTGACTTTATCAATTGGTTTTATATCCTACTTGGAGCAGTTCTTGTTCTAATAAGCTTCAGTAAACCAAAAGAGACTACAAAAAAACGTTTAATTTCATTTATCCCCAAAAATACAACTATTAAAGGGATGATTATATTAGGGATCATTGTTTTCCTAATTGAATTTGTAACGGCACTGCCTTACTTTTATTCAATCTTTTTAATGTATCATCAAACAATTGAGACTACACCTGCTATCTTAATAATTATTGGATACAATCTAGTAATGGTGCTTCCTTCTCTATTACTATTAGGGGTTAATTTTATATTTAAAGAAAGGTTGCAACAAATTCTTGTTAAAATGAGGTCAAAATTAAATGAAGCTCCAATCTCTTCACTCTTGGTAGCGACAGGAGTCATAGGTGCAGTTTTTTTTAATATCGGTCTTAGAGGCATATTAAATTAGAAAAAATATTAAAGAGGTGTTCATCATGAAAGAAATTATCAGTGGACTCAGCCTGCTTTTTATTATTCAGGGAGTAGGAGGATTAATCAATCATTTGACTAATGGAGGAAAAAGTTGGTTTTTAGTAAATTATATTGATGCGTTTCAAGGGTTGGAAATCGTTTTGGACATTGTATTTATTGCAGTTGGTGGGATCATAGCTTTAGCCACTCGTAAAATAACATCAAGTAAAAGCGATAAGTGAACGATGCAAAAATAAAAAATACAGAGTGAGAATTTCTCGCTCTGTATTTTTTATTTTAATTGATTCTCCTCAGACTCTACCAACCTTACTCATCCAGGTCATAGATAAAATATGATACCAAAATGACTGTTTTTCTCTTTTCCTATTAGCCTCAAATCACTATAGGCCTATTACTGTTTACGTTACCATTTCTTGTTTATCAATCTAGTCCGTTTGTTAAAGTAGAAAATTACTGAATCAACTGTTAAACCTATTTTACATACCCAAATTCCGAAAAACAATCGGATCACTAGCGTCGCATTAAAATATTCACACACAACTACTAGTGTCGCACTAATTTAATTTCAATATTAAAAAGACCCAAAATCTTCACTAATTTTATTTTGTGCAAAGAAAAAGTCCTTTATAATGGATAAGTCAG
>NZ_JWJE02000013.1 GCF_000812025.2 Bacillus thermotolerans | reverse complement strand
GAGTATTATAAAGGGGTACATGGCATAGAGTACAAATTATCGGATATTCTCTAACCATGAAAAGGACCGGGCTATGCCCGGTTTTTCTTATTCTATATAATGATGATATATCAAAACGGACTGTACATACGGCTTCTCTGCCTCATCCTCAGCTGTGCTTTTCAGGAGACACCGGCAAGCGGTTTGTGTTCGTATCCTTTATTAGCTGCAGCCCTAATCTTCTTAAGGCTTGCTTGAGGTTTACACAAGGGTTGAGTTCTTTCAAATCAATGCCAAGGTTTACGATGGTTTGAGCGATCTCAGGACGAATACCGGTTAAGGTAGACTGAATGCCCGTCAAACTCAAGGCTTTAATGACTCGGAACAGCTGATTAGCCACCATTGTATCGATAATTGGAACGCCTGACACATCAATGACCATATGAGATAAGTCCATTCGCTTCCCTTCGGTTAAGGTCACTTCCATGACGAGCTTAGCGCGGTGTGTATCAATCGCACCAACAAGCGGCACAACAGCAATGCCGTCAGCTACAGGTACGACCGGAACAGATAATTCCTCAAGTACTGTATAAGCGGTTTCCATCATTTCATTTTTGTGCTGTTCGTGCACTTCACTGATGGTTTTAGATACCTGGTTGATAAGGGGGTCGATCATTTTGGATACATCGAGCATAGTAATCGCCGCAAACTTTCTTTGCTCAAGCTCCTCTGTAAATACATCCCAAACTACGGTGCGGTACGTTGCAACCTCTCTTAAAATATCGCTTAGCGAGATGCCGTATTGGATGGAGATCTCTGCGGTTTTACGAGCCCACTTTTCAGCCTCCGGTTCAATCACATTCTTATCCATATACAGGATTTGGCCAAAGCACTTCATTAACGCCGCCCTGTATTGTAGCCTTTCCTTTAAGGGGATTCTATTCTCTACGGCACTTTGTTCACTGTCATCTTCTGCGAGCACCCCTTCAACTCTTTGAGCTAAGATGAGGTGATTGTTTGTGATTTTCTTGCCTATATATAACAGTTCATCCTTCATTCTGCATACCTTCCCCTTGTTTATAGTATTAGTCTTATTATAATGGTTTTCTCTCAAATAGAAAGAAATCCTGCCTTTATTTCAAAGATCCATGGCCCAGCAAGAGAGAAATGCGTTAGAATAGAGGAAATCAGAATAATTTAATAGCAGGTGAAGGGAGAAGAAGGATGGCTTTATTAATCGTATTGGTATTGGTCTTGTTAGGTGCAGGTGCCATAGCCACTGTTATGGTTTGTACAAAAGGTGATCACGATTACCATCAGGCAACAAAGGGGAATGTTGCGCGCCTATCCTGGATTTATATTATTGCTATCAGCTTTTCGTTAGCTGCTGTTGGTGCTTATATCGCCCTTTCGACACCGTAGGAAGGGTGGATAAATCGGCAAATTGGAGGGATGGAAGATGAAAGCTTTAGTACATGAAGGAGCGCCTGGTCTGGAGGGACTTGCCTACCGGGATATAGAGGAAGCGGAGCTTAAGGCGGGGGAAGTAAAGGTTCGCTTGAAAACAGCAGGAATGAACCACCGAGACTTGTTTGTGCTGACACGTCACCGGCCCGAAGATCCGCCTTTAATTATTGGATCTGATGGAGCGGGAATCGTGGAAGAGATCGGTGAGGAAGTAGAAGGAATCAAGGCAGGGGATGAAGTGATCATTAACCCTGGGCTTGGCTGGAAGGAAAATAGCGAGGCGCCTCCGGAAGGATTTGAAATTGTTGGTCTGCCGTTTCATGGAACGTTTGCTGAGAAGATCGTTGTTCCTGCTGAAAATGCTGTTCCTAAACCGTCCAGCTTAACTTGGGAGGAAGCTGGTGTATTATCGCTGGCGGCTTTAACGGCTTACCGGGCTTTATTTACGAGAGGGAAAGTGAAAGAAGGAATGAAGGTCTTCATTCCGGGAATTGGCAGCGGGGTTGCGACGTTTCTTCTACAATTTGCCAAAGCTGCAGGAGCTGAAGTCTATGTCACATCGCGTGCTGAAGAAAAAAGAGAAAAGGCTTTATCGCTCGGAGCCCACCAGGCTCTTGACACCCATGAAGATTGGACAGCTGCGTTAAATGGGAAGAAGATGGATCTCGTGATTGAATGTGTAGGAGCGGCTACTTTCAACCGTTCCCTTGAACAGCTGCGCAAAGGCGGCACGCTCGTAACCTTTGGTGCATCTGCTGGTGATGAAGTGAAGCTGAACCTTCGTACATTTTTCTACGGCCAGTTCAATCTTCTTGGTTCTACTATGGGCAGTGCAGAGGAGTATAAGGACATGCTTTCTTTCATCGATGCGAACGGAATTAAACCAGTAATCGATACAGTGTTCCCGATTAGCGAGTTTACCGAAGCGTTCAAAAAGCTGGAAGCGGCCGATCAACTAGGGAAAGTAGGCTTTTCAATCAGTTAATTGGCGGAAAAGGGACCTACATAGTGGGTGTTTTAAATAATGGTAAGGAAGCAGCGAAATCTTTCGCTGCTTTTTGCTATTTGTCTAGAGATGGGCGAAAAGGCTTATACTATCATTAAACTAAGAATCAACCTTAAAATTTCATACATTATTTATTATGTTTTTCACTATTTGGAATATTTAAGATAATTTATGATATTCTTATTCACGATTAATAATGAATGGGGGTTTTAGAATGAAAAAGCCGGTGTTGAAGGTCGCTTTAGCCGCTTCACTAACATTTAGTCTGTTTCATGCGGAAGCTGCTTTGGCCAAGCCTTCTGAAGTGGTGCAAGCTCAACCGTACAAAGTGTTTGATCAAAGAATTGTGAATAAAGTAAACGCGGACAATATGTACAATCATATTGAACACCTGTCACAGGTTCCGCGTATTGCTGGCACAGAGGCTGAAAAGCAGGCGGTCGAGTTTATCAAAAGTGAGTTAGAGTCCTATGGATATAAGCCGGAGGTACAACCATTTACGTTTCTTGGCTATACACCGCCAAGTGCTATGGAGTTAAGCGTGTCCGAGCTTGGAGGAGAATGGGAGCTTCAGCCATTTACCTATACTGTTAGCGGAGATGTATCAGGCGAGCTAGTTTCAGCAGGGCTAGGAACGAAAGAAGAATTAGCTGATATAGAAGCAAAGGACAAAAATGCGCTTGAGGGCAAAATTGCACTTATCAAGCGCGGAGAGATCGCGTTTAGTGAAAAAGTCTTAAATGCTGCCCACGCGGGAGCAGTCGGTGTGATTATTTACAACAATGAAGAAGGAGCATTAAACGGCACGCTTGGAGAAGCGAATGATAGCTATGTACCAGCGGTTGCCCTTACAAAAGCAGAAGGTGAAAAGCTGGCTGCTTACATAGACAATAAGCAGGTGACAGCCAGACTGAAGGTCGAGGGGGCCGTGACGGAGGAGAAGACCTCCTACAATGTTAGTGCTGTTAAAGAGCCAACGAACAGAAAAAAAGACACAGGTGACGTGATTGTAGTCGGTGCTCACCATGACTCTGTGGAGGGGGCACCTGGAGCGAACGATGATGCTTCTGGAACAGCAATGACATTAGAGCTCGCTCGCGTCCTGAAAAATGTACCGACAGATACTAAAATCCGCTTCATTACCTTTGGAGCTGAAGAGCTGGGGCTGGTAGGCTCTACTCATTATGTAAACAATCTTTCTGAAGAGGAGATCAATCGCATCATTGCCAACTTCAACCTGGATATGGTAGGGAGCCGGGATGCAGGAGATTTAGTAATGATGACAGTAGATGGAGAACCAAACCTTGTTACGGAGCTTGCCCAAGCATCGAGCGAAAGACTGAATGGCGCACCGTTGCCATATGAGCAGGGCGGCCGCAGCGATCATGTTCCATTTGCTGAAGCCGGCATCCCAGCTGCTTTGTTTATCCACTCACCAACAGAAGAGTGGTACCATACGCCAGAGGATACCATTGATAAGATCAGCAAAGAAAAGCTTCAAGATACCGCTGAAATTGTAGGCGCAGCAATATATGAGAGAGCCCGATTCGACAACATGGGACCGAAGCCGAAAAAGATAAAGAAGGAGAAAAACCAAGCGTTTTACCATAATAAAGAAATCCGTTAATGGAAAATGATCTCTGATGGAAGGAAAAGAAAAAGCCGTGCCAGCGCAGCTGGTGCGGCCTTCTTAATTATTGCTGGCAATCACTGCCTGAAAAGGGGCATGGCAGGGTGAAAGCATGGGTTAACCTAGGTGAGGGGGAAGGTCATTATGACGCAAAGCAGCAGGCAGCGTGTCGTGTATATACGGAGGAGCAGGCTTCAACTTTGGTTTATCGCCATAAGCTGCAGGGCAAGGGTCATACTTGAAGGTTCCTTCTCCATCCATGGTTGGTCCGTTTGCCCAGCGTCCAGCTGCACTCTTGTCTCCTTCAGAGAAGTTGAATAAAACATGTGAGACTTCCCGTTTCTCCAGTTGCCGCGGGAAGGTGCTTGGAACCACCACATTCTCTTTTGCTTCCAGCTCGGCGATAGCGGCCAGCCACTGGTTTTGATGCATGGTGTCGCGTGCAATCAGCCATGACAGCATATCCTTTACTCCCCGATCATTGGTTGCTTCATACAGTCTGACAGCTTGAAGGCGACCTTGTGATTCAGCATTTAAGTTCGCGCGAAAGTCAGCTAGTAAATTGCCGCTGGCGATAATATAATCAGCGGTCCAGCGATTTCCTACACTATCGGCCGGCATAGCACCGAGTCCTGAAACAATGGCATGCTGAGGGTTCATTCCGCCGAGAATAGCACCAATGACGGGGTCTTTCGCTGCATCCTCTAAATCCCCTACCGGTGCCCCATCAAGAAGCCGGGCGATCATCGTAGCCAGCATCTCGATATGGGCCAGCTCTTCTGTTCCCGTGTCCATCAGTAAATCCTTATACTTGCCATTGCCCCTGACGCTCCAGCCTTGGAATAAGTACTGCATAGCAACGGAGATTTCTCCAAATTGTCCACCCAGCACTTCCTGCAGCTGTTTGGCAAACAGTGGATCCGGTCGTTCAGGCTTCGCATGGTACTGCAGTTCCTTCACATGAAAAAACAATGTTCTTCCTCCTCACTATCCAGTCTCAAATCCTCACCGTTAAGGTATGTGTGTTTCCACATTCGGTGAAAGAACAATGGGATTTTTTTGAGAGAGGGAAAGAATAATTCTTTATAATAAAAAGGCTGAATCAAGAGGAATAATGATTCCTTGCTTGATTCAGTCTAGTGTGATTATTTATTCAGGGCTATCCGTGTTTTGGAAAGCTTTCGCTGCCACATAACAGAGAGCAGCACGGTAACGGCCAACACGACTAACCCCAGGAAAAACGGAAAATAGATATCTACATCATACAGAAGTCCAGCAAGCGTAGGGCCAAGCACATTGCCGATGCTCATATAAGCATTGTTCATTCCCATCGCAAATCCTTGCTCGTTACCGGCCAGCTTAGAAATAAGCGTATTTAGAACTGGGCGCAAAATAGAAGTAGCCAAGAAAATAATCAGTGTGACGACAAAGAACAGAGCATAGCTGGAAACAAACAAAGAGAGCAGAAAGCCAGCAGCTGTTACTGTGAGAAAGATATTGACCACGCTGCCTTCACCGAATCGGCGAACGATGTAGTCAACGATGAATAGCTGGGCAATCACGCTGATAATCCCTGTTGAAGTCACCATTACGGCAATATCCTGTGGCGTAGCGCCAAATTTGTTATCGACAAAAAGACCGATAACAGATTCATAAGCCATCAAGCCGAAACTCATTACAAGCACCAGAACAAGAGGAACAAAGTACGGCTTATGAATGGATTGAGCCAGCTTTCGCATCATCGGTTCATCTGCTATTTCAACAGCAGAGCCAGCTGGTTCCCGGCTTTCCTTTAACCAAAGAGCAGAGAATAATACAGCGGCAGTGCCAACGAGAGCGGAAACCAATAGCGGCATTTTTAAACCGAAGTCAGCAAGGAATCCACCCACGCCAGGACCGATCACGATACCTAAAGACATGGCCGCGGAGATATAGCTGTTTCCTTTCGCACGCTGCTCAACCGTCGTGATATCAGCCACATAGGCGAAGATAGCCGGGATCAGCAAAGCAGCTCCTATACCGCCAATAACCCGTGAAAGGTATAAGATGCTAATTGAATCTGAAAAATAAAATACAAACATAGATAGAGCGAGTCCGCTGAGACCGGCTATAATCATTATCCTTCGACCGTACTGGTCCGCCCATTTTCCGGCAAGGGGAGACATAACCAGCTGAGCACCGGCAAAGATCGAGACCATCAGCCCAGCAGCTGTCCCACCTTGGCCAATAGAAGCTAAATAAGCGGGCAAAATAGGGATAATGATTCCAAAACTCCCTATAGCAATGAACATATTAATCATTAAAATTATCATTTTCTTCCGCTGTTCCGGCAGCATGATGCATCTTCCTTCCATATGCATTCTTTTTTGAATATTGACTTCTTAATCTAACGACGGTTAAGGGAAAAAGTCAATTGGGTATAGGAACAAAAATAAAAAAATTTATAGCTGTTAGGAGGGAAGAAGTGGATACATACATTTATGGTCTTTTTACTATAGCTTATGTGCTTCTGGCAATTTATGGGCTTCAGCTGCTCAATAAATATGGGTGGAAGAGCCTTTCAAATGTGCTGCTGCTCGTAACGCTGGGGCTTGTTTGGGATAATGGCCTTTTGGCAGCAGGAAATTGGATTGGGCAAGGAGAATGGCTTGAAACGCTCAGCCGCTCCCGGTTTTGGCTGCATGCTTTTTTGACTCCTTTACTCGTGCTTTTTGCTTGGCATGCAGCTTGCCGGGCGGGGACTGGATGGGCCAAGCACAAATTAGCCTTACTGCTCTCTATTCTATTAACCGCAGGTCTTATTTTATATGAATTACTAACTGTTACGATGGGACTGGAACTGGCGCCCGAAAGAAGCTATGGGGTGCTTAGCTATAGTGATCAATCAACGACTGGCCCGCCGTTGATGGTGATTGTTGTTGATATTGCTTTGCTGATTGCCAGTATAGCGGTGTACCGTCAAACGAAGTGGAAGTGGATGCTTATCGGAGTGGTGTTAATGACAATTGGAAGCATCGTTCCTATTCCAATCCCGAGCTCTGCTGCTACGAATGCCTTCGAATTAATCCTCATTGTTTCTCTTTGGGCCACGAAAGGCTTCTTAGATAAGAACCATTACCAATGTAAGTCATCGTAAACAGAGCGGCCTCGCCCTGGGCAAGGCCGCTGTCTCTTCTCCTATCTTTCCTCCTATTCTTTTAGTTTCACAAATTCTCATGTACTTCTCATTCTTCTTTCAGTTTCTTCTAACATTGACTTTTTATAGTAAGTGTAGATCAACAGGCGCAGAGGATCGTATTTTACACATTTACTTCTGCTGCCTGCTTTAAAATACCAGAGGATGAAGAAGGAGAGAAAAAAATGAATATATTAGTTGTACCGTCAGGATTTAAAGAATGTTTAAATGCAGAGAGAGCAGCAGATTGTATAGAGAGAGGCATTAAGAATACACTTCCCACTGCCTGTATTACTGCCATTCCTATGACAGACGGCGGGGAAGGGTTTACAGAAACAATGGTAAATCTCACGGAGGGAGAGCTTCATTACCGAACAGTAACGGGACCTATCGGCCAGAAGCTTGAAGCGTCCATAGGGATTCTTGGTGATACAAAAGAGAAGACAGCAGTTATTGAAATGGCTTCAGCTGCAGGATTGAGGCACGTACCTAGAGACCACAGAAACCCATTGAAAACAACAACTTATGGAGTTGGAGAATTAATAAAAGCAGCGCTTGATTTAGAGGCAGAGCGCATTTTAATAGGCTGCGGAGATTCAGGCACTTCAGATGGTGGAATCGGAATGGCAAGAGCGCTGGGGGTGCGTTTCTATGATACTAGTAATCAAGAGATAAAGGAACCCGGCGCGGAAAGGCTGTCCTCGTTGGCGCGTATTGACATGGCCGGCCTTGATGAGCGGATTGCCAATGTGCAGATAGATGCGGCCTGT
Organism: Bacillus thermotolerans; assembly: GCF_000812025.2. Classification (GTDB taxonomy): domain Bacteria; phylum Bacillota; class Bacilli; order Bacillales; family Domibacillaceae; genus Quasibacillus; species Quasibacillus thermotolerans. The sequence goes on along the minus strand of NZ_JWJE02000013.1, from coordinate 75,289 downwards.
AACTGGAGCAATGTTCTGTGTGGTTCAACAGGAGTAGCCCGGGTATTCGGCCCGCAAAAGGGAGCTGCCCCCGAACAGGTAGAATGCCTGGAGAAAGGACTGGAGCAGTATGCAAAGGTTATAGAAGACCAGTTCGGAATCGATATGCGGCAAGCGCCGGGAAGCGGAGCGTCGGGAGGTCTTGGCACCGGACTTCAGGTGCTTCTTGGTGCCCGTCTCCATTGCCGTTATGACGTTATCTTTCCTTATCTTCATTTAGATAAGTATTTACAGAAAGCAGACCTCGTCATTACAGCGGAAGGGAGTATTGACGGGCAAACGCCTAATGGGAAAATCCCTGCGGAAGTGGGAAGAAGGGCGATGAAGAGGGGAATCCCAGTAATTGCGCTCGCCGGAACGATCGGAAGGGATGCCAGCCATAATTACGGCTGTGGCATTCATGCTTATGCAAGTATTTTACAGAAACCGGTTTCATTGGATGAGGCATTTCAATCAGCGGAGGAATGGCTGACAGAAACGACGGAGAGCATGATCCGCATCATACAAGTAGGCAGTCTGCTTGCAGAAAAGCAGCTTAGAGCAGGGGAGGTCTCATGATTTCCCGTGTTGAACTAAGCAGGAAAGCGAGAAGAAGAGAACGGCGGAAAGCAGCTCGTTTTCAATGGAGGATTGGTCGCAAGGCGTTATCTATTTCAGCTACTTTCCTCTTAGCAACAGCTGCTATTCTGTTCCTTCCTTCCGAATTAACATACGAGGGCAGAATTTCATTGCTGGGCTTTTTAGCAGCAACGGTTCTGTGGACAGCGACTTCCCTTCCGGCAAGTTACTCGGCTTTGCTCGCTGTCATGCTGATTATTCTGCTGAATGGCCAGTCTGCCGATCTATTATTCAGTTCACTTTCCTCAGAAGTTGTCTGGCTCATATTAGGTGCTTTCGTCATTGGCGGAGCTATGGAGAAGACAGGTATAGCCTCCAGGCTTGCGGATTCCTTACTAGCTCAAGCAAAAACTACAAAGAGCCTTCTTTGGCTGCTGACAACAGTCATATTGCCGTTATCTATTTTCGTACCGTCGACTTCTGGGCGAGCAGCTGTGATGCTGCCAGTGTACCGGGCAGTAACGGCAAGTGTGCCAGACAGCCGCTTCAAAAAAGCAGTGGCTCTGTTAATCCCTACAGTCATCTTATTATCGACGACGTCCACGCTGATCGGTGCAGCTTCCCATTTAATTGGCGTTGAATTATTAAGAAGCATGACAGGAGAAGAGATTACCTTTCTGCAATGGATGTTATGGGGGCTGCCAGTTGGTATTCTTTCCAGTTATCTTGCTTGTGCGGTTATTTTGTGGAGCTTCTTACCAAAAGATATAAGGGAACATCGCTTGCCGGTTAGAAGCAGAGAAACTACTCCTTTCAGCAGGGAGGAAAAAATGACAGCAGGTGTATTGGCAGTAACTATGCTGCTATGGCTCAGCGAACCGCTTCATGGCCTTGAGTTAGCGCTTGTGACCATGCTTAGCGCTCTTGTGCTTTGCTTTCCATCCCTTGGGGTCATGAAATGGAAGGAAGGGCTGGAGTCCGTGTCCTGGAACTTAATTGTGTTCGTCGGGGCTGCTCTTGCTTTAGGTAACAGTTTAATCGATTCAGGAGCGGCGGAGTGGCTTAGTCATAAAGTCTTTGCTGTTCAGAACCATATAGACGGATCTGAATGGCTTACATTAATCCTTCTTATTCTATTGTCCGTTACTTCTCACTTATACATTACTTCTCATACGACGAGAGCAATGGTGTTAGTACCCGCTTTTCTGTATATGGCTGGGGATATGGGGCTGAACCCAGCGGCTGTCTTATTTATTGCAACAGCAGGAATGAACTTTTGCTTGACCTTTCCGGTGAGTTCTAAAGCACTGCTTATTTATCAGGAGATTGACCCTGACAGTTTCCGTCCTTCTGACCTTCTTCAAATCAGCGGAAAGGTTGGTGTCTCTTACATTCTTTTAATCATCATGCTCTATTATACGTATTGGCAGTGGACGGGTCTCCAGCTTTAACGGCTAAAGGCAGCCTTTTGGTTTATAAAGGGTTGTCTTTATTTATTTTTATACAGATGGAAAGGGGATTGAAGAAGTTTGTTTAATTATAAAGGAAATAAACCAATTTATTTTGCGTAAACTAAATAGTATAAGTTAAGACACGAGTTAATTTTAATAGGGAGGGTGATTGTAATGAGCTGTTTATTATGGGACACGCCTGAATCCTTGCAAACCTTACTGTGTGAACTCGTTAGTTGGGATAGCCGGACTCTTACTGAAGGAGAGCGCCTGTTTCCTTGCCGGCTTCAGAAAAAGCTGGCGGGGCTTGACTATTTCCAACAGAACCCAAAACACTTAACCCTTCACAAAGCTGACTCTGAAAGACAGTTTGTTACCGCCTTTTATCAATCCTTTGAATCAAAGGAGACAGTGGTGTTAATTAGTCACTTTGACACCGTTCAGACAGAGGAATACGGTGAACTAGAGTCTCTTGCTTTTTATCCGGAAGCTCTTACAAGGGCCCTTCATAAGCGGAAAGACACCCTCCCTGAAGAAGCGCGATTGGACCTTGAGTCCGGAGAATACCTGTTTGGAAGAGGAACGATGGATATGAAGATGGGCCTTGCTCTTCATATGGCTCTCATTGAGAAGGCAAGTGCAGAGCAATGGCCTATTAGCCTTTTGCTTGTCACTGTTCCAGATGAGGAAGTAAACTCAGCGGGCATGCGGGCTGCAGTAAAAGAGCTTGTCCGATTGCGCAGCGAGTACGATTTATCCTATAAGCTGTTTTTAAATAGTGAACCTTCTTTTTCGCAAAAGCCGGGAGAGCACAACCATTACATTTACTCAGGATCAATCGGAAAGATTATGCCGGCTGCCTTATTTTACGGAAAAGAAACCCATGTAGGTGAGCCATTAAGAGGAATAACCGCCAATTATATCGCCTCGTTCTTGACACAACTGATGGAATGGAGCTCTCTGTTCAAGGAAAGTGACTTAGGGGAGGAAGCGCCTCTGCCTGTGTCCCTTCAACAAAAGGATTTGAAAGTTCAATATTCCACGCAAACGCCTTACCGCGCCGCGGCACTTTATAATGTGTTTATGATGAAAAGAAGTGCAGCAGAAGTAATGGATTTGTTTGAGCAGGTTGCACAAGAAGCAGCCATGATGTGCAATGAGTCCTATCGCCGGCTTTGCCAGCGCGAGCAAATTGAAGGTGTAGGGGAAGTGAAGGTGCTCCGCTATGAAGCGCTGCTTTCGTATGCGGAAAAGAAATCGGGTTTGGCATTCATTGACGGGATTAAAAGGGAGGTACAGGCAAACAAGGAGTGGGATGATCGGGAGAAATCTTTAAGAATAGCTGACCAATTGATGATTCACTGTCAAGAGCTAGCCCCTGCTATTGTCTTACTGTTTGCTCCGCCGTATTATCCAGCTGTGAATACCTCTAATGACCCGCTCGTTATCGATTCCGTGCAAACAGTAAAGGAAACAGCTAAACAGTTTGGCGTGGACATCAGCCAAATTCATTACTTTAATGGTATCTGTGATTTAAGCTATGTGCAGTACAGCGACCATAATAACGGCTGGCTGGCATTTGAGAGAAATACACCGGTTTGGGGGGATACTTACAGCATTCCTTTTTCAGATATGCTGCAGCTCCAGGCACCTGTGCTGAACCTTGGACCCTTCGGAAAGGATCCTCATCAGCTTACCGAACGTCTTCATTTAGATAGTGCTCTCGTTTACACACCTGCTATGCTTGAAAGCTTGATAACGAGCATGTTCAACCGTTTAGCTAAGACGGGGTGAAGCATCTCATAGGATAGAATATGGCGTCGCGATTACAGGTATAATCAATAAGGCTGATTCACAGGGTATATGCATGCCTCACTGAATCAGCCTTATTGTCTTCTATATTTAGTTAAGCATGGAAGCCGATACGCTGAACCTTCTTGGCCAGTCCAAGGACATTTTGGTCCGGAAAAGTAATAACAGAGCTGATATACTCCCAGCGGATAAACAAATGGGCAACGCAAGTTTCTTCCTTCTGCTCCTCTACCGGGATCTCCACACCGGCGTCATCTAAAACCTCTATACGTTTGTGGCAAGGATTTTCTACCCAAATCCCCATGCTCTCATTTCGAATCAGCTTTACTACGTGCCATTCATCGGGACGATAAATACCTGTCATCTCGCCTACAAGTTCTTCAGGAAAATTCCTCAGCTTGATTTGTATTTTTTGTCCCGCGAAGTTATCTAAATGCATGAAATCCCTCCTAGAAATAGATTCTCCTATTACAGTTCCCTCGTTCTGGGAAGATAAAACAGAGAAAGCCGCTGTCCTTCCAGCGGCTTTCTCTCGATTCGCTATGTTATTGTTCAGCAGGGGCAGCTTCATCAATTGGAATTTCAATTAATTGATTGGAGCCGGTAGCTTTTGGCATTTGTCCATCCCATTTTTCTACCCATTTATTTTGAATGACCTCCGTAGACAGGGATTCTTGAAGAATTTTATTATACTGAGCCAATCCTTCTGCTTCAATTTTTTTCTTCTCTGCTTCTGCTTCAGCGATTTGCAATTCAATCTGTTTCCGCTCCAGCTCCTGGGCTGCCTCTACCCGCTTATCGATGGCTGCTTGGGTAGACTTGTCAGGCTTAGGTACGCCCAGCGTCAAATTATCAACAGTGAAGCCGAGCTTTCCAATATCCTCTGCGAATAACTTCTGTACGTTGACTGCTGCTTCTGATGATTTCTCCCCGTACGTGTCAATAACTGAATACTTGGAAATAGCTTTGCGGGCCGCATCCCATAATCTTGTGCGAAGATAGGAAGCTTCAATTTCTTCTACTTCGATAGGGCCAAACTTATTAAAGACATCTACAACCTTATCTGGCTGAACGCTGTAGTTGTAAGCAAAGTCAACAGTTACATTCTTTCCGTCGGAAGTAGCAACTTGGATATCCTTATAGTCGACTGTCTGCATTCGAACGGGGTATCTTGTAACCTTGTCAAAAAGGCCAACTAAATGCCAGCCCTGGCCGAGCGTTTCTTCTTGAACTCCCCCGTTCGGACTGTATACGACACCTACATAGCCGTTCGGAATTTTTTCAATGAACATAGAAAGCAGTATGATGCCAATGATGAGCGCGCCTGCAATGATCGCTCCACCTAGCAATTTTCGGTTGCCGCCTGATTTTTTCTTTCCATCATTCTCGATTACTTTCATTGTTATCCTCCTTAATTTTTTCCTTTAAGCGGTAAGCTTTATCTCCTACTCTTTTGAAGGAAGGGGAGAGCATAAGCCATATACCAAAGCCGATAAGTAGAATAATAATAACTGAACCGACAAATACCTTCATGTTTCTCGCTCCTTTTACTCTATTGTTTCATTTTTTGATAAATTTGTCACTGAAAATTTAATATTGATAAAGATTGGTAGTTTATACAAACTATGCAGCGGAAGAAAAGCTTATTTCTGATTTAGCAGAATGGCAAAAAGAAACCGAAACGGAACCGCCATATTACCGGTTCGTCGCACGGTTTCTTCTCTTTAACAACTGAAGGTCGATATAGAGCTGGCATTTCACATGGAAGTTATCAAAATCAATAGATGTTAATTCTTCAATCTGTTTTAAACGATACTTTAATGTATTTGTATGCACAAAGAGCTGTTCAGCGGTCGGTTTAATCCGGCAGTTGTTCAGTAAATATGCTTCCAGCGTCTGTAAAAGGTTCGTTTGACTCTTTTTATCCTTGTGCGCCAGCTTGGCGAGATCTTCATTTTCATAACCAGCTTCCTGGTTAAAGCGGGAGATAATTTCAAGGTAGCGAAGGACCCCGAGCTTATCATACTCTATCGTGGAAAGGTTAGAGGCACCAAGAAATTCAGATGTCTGCACCACTCTTAAGGCTTGTAGATAGCTTTTTCGGAGATCTAACAGTGAAACATATTCCTTGCCGATTCCCGCGTGTATTCCTTGTTCTGTATAGTGGTTTAACACGCTGATGGCCAGCTGGGTGGCATTTTTATATGGACTGGTTGAAGAGTGGCTGCCAATGATCACAATGATGTGCAATTCTTCCATGAGCAGATAAACAGGCTGATGAAGCGAGTGGGCAAACAGGCGAATGGTATCGAGCATGTCCCCTAAGAGTTCTTCATCCGTTTCAGCTATAGAAAAGACGGCTACAGTAAACTGATTTGGAAGCACGATATTGACCTTAGCTGCTTCCCGCTTGATTTGCAGTTCTGTCTGATAAGTATCCTCGATGACCTTTTGATAGAATTGGCTTATTTTCCCTTCCTTTGTTGCTTTTAGCTGGTTTTCTTTATAAAGCAGCTTCCCTACATGTGTAGAAACGTTATCTAGAAAATCCATCTGATCGTCACTTAGCGGTGAACCGGTTTCCTGGATCCATATGTACCCAAAGATTTGACCTTTATATCTCGCGCTGGCTACCACCCGCTGATTCAAGCCGATTTCATTAATTGGCGGGATGCGGAAGGGGCGAGAGGCGCTTTTTAGCTGGTCGACGATCCCTTCTTCCATAAATTTCTCAAGAATGGACAGTGGCCAGCGTTTTGTGAAAATGGTTTGCTGGTTTGCTTGATCAAAATGCTCCACGTAGTAAGAACTGTAAGCGAGCAAGGCGAATTGGTCATTTTCTACGACGACGGGCTTCTTTAAATATGAACTGACTATCTCAGTGATATCATTAATATTTGTTTGAGCAAGAATTCTTTCCAAAGGCTGGCTCATTCTGCTCCTCCTTTGCCAAGTATGACGTTTATGTATTCACCTACATAATACCTGATAAAAGGAAGGAATGCACAGAGGAGGGGCAACAAAAAGGACTGAGGAAGTCCCTCAGTCCTGCCAGGCTATTGATCAACGATCTCTCTTGCCTACATACGTAAAGGGCTGGGGTGGTCCCCAGCCCTTTAGCTATGATTAAGAATTGTTTTCCTTCATTGCTTCTTCGAAGGCTTCAAACTGCTCGATGGTTTGTTTCGCCGGCTTCGTTAAGAGGCTGACAACAACAATAGCAATTAAGCTTGCTCCGAAGCCTGGAATCATTTCATACAGTACATCTGATAATCCGGCACTTGACCAGGCAATAACTGTTATGGCTCCAACTACCATCCCAGCAAGTGCCCCCCATTTAGTCATGCGTCTCCAGTATAGGCTGAGAAGAATCATTGGTCCAAATGCTGAACCGAATCCTGCCCATGCATAACCAACAAGATCTAGAATTGTGTCATTCTTTTCCCAGGAAAGCAGGAGGGCGATGACTGACACGAGAAGAACAGACAGCCGTCCGAAGAAGACAAGCTCTTTATCGGATGCTTCACGACGCAAGAAAGTTTTGTATAAGTCTTCTGTCAGCGAGCTTGATGTAACGAGCAGCTGAGAAGAAATCGTACTCATAATAGCCGCCAAAATAGCGGAAATAAGAAATCCAGTAATAATTGGATGGAATAATACTTCCCCAAGCTGAATAAACACAGTTTCAGGGTCATCCAGTGTCAAACCGCTTTGTGAAAAGTAGGCGATACCCACAAAACCAGTGAACATGGCACCAATGCTGGAAAAGATCATCCAGCCCATACCAATGCGGCGTGCCTTTTTGATTTCTTTCACAGAACTGATAGCCATAAAGCGGACGATGATATGCGGCTGTCCAAAGTAACCAAGGCCCCAGGCAAACAAAGAGATAATACCAAGAAGGCTTGTACCTTGGAAAATATCGAGTAAAGCAGGGTCAATTGAGCGCGCTGTATCGATAGAAACGCCAAGACCGCCGACCTCTATCAGAGCCACAATAGGCACAAGAATCAAAGCCGTAAACATAATAATCCCTTGTACGAAGTCCGTCCAGCTCACTGCTAGGAATCCGCCAAAAAGCGTGTAAGCTACTACAACAGCAGTAATAATCCATAGGCCTGTGTGGTAATCAAGTCCGAATGTTGACTGGAATAAAACACCGCCTGATACCATACCAGATGATACGTAAAAGGTAAAGAAGATTAGAATAACGAGAGCTGAAATAAGTCGCAGAATTCTTTTCGTATCATGGAATCGGTTTTCCAGGTAGGCTGGTATTGTAATTGAGTCATTTGCTACATAAGTATAGGTACGGAGCTTTGGAGCGACATAGATCCAGTTTGCCCAGGCACCTAAAATTAATCCGAAAGCAATCCATGAAGCGCTGAAACCGGTTGCGAACATCGCGCCAGGCAGACCCATAAGCAGCCAGCCGCTCATATCTGAGGCCCCGGCACTTAACGCCGTAACAGCGGCACCAAGTCCGCGTCCGCCAAGCATGTAATCTGACAGGTCAGATGTTTTTTTGTACGCATAATAGCCGATAAACAGCATGAGTGCCATGTATACGGTTACAGAGATAAGTAATGAATAATCCATAATTGCTCCTTCCGTGCTGCATGAGATGTTATTCTTGCTGCGTTATTTGATAAGAAAGATAAGAAAGCAAGGCCCTTTTCCGCGGGTTGCAGAAAAGGGAGTCCCGGCAAATCAATCAAGGTAATATCATTAGTTTACTTATTGTTTTTAGTCATTCTTCCTAATAAGAAAGCGCCGGCAGCGAGACCGATCATTGTATTCGTCTTTTTAGTAAACACTTGTTTTGCGACAAGGTTTAAGTTTTGCGGTCTTTCAGCTAGACGGCGCATGAAGTAGCCATACCAGTCACTGCCGAAAGGCACGTATGTGCAGAAATTATAGCCTTCTTTAGCTAGCTGCAATTGCATATCTTTTCTAAAGCCATAAAGCATTTGGAATTCGAATTTGTCATTCGGAATGTTGTTTGCTTTAACGAATTGCTTCACATGATTGATAACATTGTGGTCATGAGTAGCGATAGAAGTGAACTTCCCGTTCAGCAAATGCCACTCAATCAGCTTGACGAAGTTAGCATCGATATCATGCTTATCCTGATAAGCATACTCTTCCGGCTCTTTATATGCACCTTTTACAATGCGAAGACGGTAGTCTTTATACTTCTGAATGTCTTCCTCTGCTCGGTAGAAGTAAGCTTGTATCACTGTACCTACGTTATCATATTCTTTAGACAATTCATCTAAAAGATCAAAAGATGGCTGCAAATGACCATAGTCTTCCATATCAATATTAACAAAGATACCATAGCTGTGTGCTTTTCCGATGATCTCCTTTAAATTGCTTAGGCAGAAGTCATATTCAATATCAAGGCCAAGCTGAGTTGGTTTTAAAGAAATATGAGCATCTACTTTGTTCGCATGGATCGCTTCGATGACATCAATAATTTGGTTTTTTGCTTCTGTTGCTTCTTCTCTTTTGTAAACAAATTCCCCTAAGTTGTCAACCGTGCATGAAATGCCCTGAGCATTCAGTTCTTTAATGCTTTCGATCGTTTCATCAATATTTGTTCCTGCTACAACGCTCTGGGCTCCTAGTTTTAAACCGTATTTCTTAGCGGCGCTGTTCAATAATTGATTTTGAGACAAAGCAATGAAAAAATCTTTTAATACAGGCATGGCACATACTCCTTTATATATCCATTATTCGCATTCGCTGCGTTTTTTTTGCAGTACTCTCTAAGAGAGCAAAAAAGGGTTGTAACCGCTTTCTAAGGCGGTAAAAGCTATCTTTATTGTTCTAAGTGTATTTTACAATTATGTGACAACTCTAGACAATGTTCATAAGATACAATCCCTCCTTTCTCCTTTTGTCACTTATGGACAAAAGGAGAAAGATTAATGAAATATAAACCACATTTACAAACCTTTACAAAACCATAATAAAAACCGAAATGTGAATTAACAATTCTTTTCTAATATAGGACTTGCAAGAGAGATACATAGATCATGAGAGAGTGAAAGGTGGAGTAAAAATGGGGGAAGAGTTGAATCGCCGTAAGTTTTTAACATATGTAGGTACAGGTGTGACCGCTTTAACGGTTGCTTCTGCAGGATTGGGAGCATTTACACCTAAGGTGGAAGCAAAAGGAACAAATGCAGCCTCCCACCTGTTTGGAAGAAAGAAAAAAGTATCGGGCGTGAACTTTACACCGATCAAGCCAACGACTAAAGACGAACTCGTGTTACCGCGGGGATATAAATATGATGTAGTCGCTTCCTATGGAGATGTCATTAATCGCCAAGGTGAAACATTTGGCTACAATAATGATTTTACAATGTACTTTCCAATTAAGGGCTCAAACGAGCGCGGGCTTTTATGGGTGAATCATGAGTATACTAGCGACTTATGGGTAACTGGCCCGAGAGGACAAAACGGCAAATATACAAGCGCTCAAATTGAGAAGCTTCTATATAATCAAGGCGGATCGATTATTGAAGTGTATAAGGATGAAGAAGGCACTTGGAAAATGGATACGAATTCCCGTTTTGCTCGCCGCATTACAGGGTTAACTCCTTTTAGACTGACCGGTCCTGCCAGGGGCGCTGATGCAGTAGGGAACGTGACGGCTGTTCAAGGAACATTCGCTAACTGCTCAGGAGGCAAAACCCTTTGGAATACTGTTCTTTCAGCGGAGGAGAATTATGAATCCACAGTGGAAGCGGCTTCCTTAAATGAAAATCATTATGGCTGGATTGTAGAAGTAGATCCTTTTAATAGAAGCTTTGCTCCACGCAAACATACAGCCCTTGGACGTTTCCACCATGAAAATGCAGCAATGGGGCTGACGAATGACGGACGTGTCGTTGTATACATGGGAGACGATAAGAAAGACGCTTGTGTGTACAAGTTCATCAGTAAAGGAAAATACATTAAATCCCGCAAGCAGGCCAACTCTGCACTGCTTGAAGAGGGTACGTTGTATGCTGCGAACATGTCGAAGGGTGAGTGGGTCGCATTAACAATTGAAGCTGTGCGTGAAAAAGCAGCAGGGGACCAGGAGCTCCTGGATAAGTTCCAGACACAGGCAGACGTACTGGTTCATGCTCATGATGCCGCTGTACTGCTTGGAGCGACACCGACAGACCGCCCAGAGGATGTGGAAATCAGCCCATTTGATAAGTCGGTCTTTATCGCTCATACGAATAACTCAAACCACGGAAATATTCATGGTCACATCACTCGTTTCTTAGAAGCAAATGATGATTTAGGCTCCTTAACGTTCGACTTTGAAATCTTTGCAGCGGGCGGACGCCAAAGCGGTTTCAGTGCACCGGATAACTTAACCTTCGATAGTGAAGGCAATTTGTGGACAGTGACTGATATGTCTTCCGGTTCAATGAATAAAGGGGTCTTCACGACATTTAAGAACAATGGGGTGTTTGTCATCCCGACATTAGGAGAAAGTGAAGGAGAAGCATACCAGTTTGCTTCGGCTCCTATTGATGCAGAGCTGACAGGCCCTTGCTTCACACACGATGAAACAACATTATTCTTAGCCGTACAGCATCCAGGGGAGAATACAGAAGATATTAACAACCCAACGAGCATGTGGCCTCACCACAAAGGGGACAACCAGCCGCGCCCTTCTGTTGTAGCCATTACAGGATTTAAATACTAGGAGGTATCGCTATGCTGCAAAATATTGGAGTGCCGGGATTAATTTTAATCCTTGTTATTGCTCTAGTGATTTTCGGCCCTTCGAAGCTGCCGGAAATTGGCCGGGCATTTGGTTCAACGTTAAAGGAATTTAAGAAATCGACACGTGACCTTGTCTCTGACGAAGAAGAGACAAAAGAGAAAAAAGAGAAGAAGCACCTAGCTTAATCTTGCCTTATAAGAATGTTTATAAGTGCCCGGTTCTCCCCAACGATGGGGGATCCGGCTCTTTTTATATGACCGTATAAAGGAGTGATAAAATGGAAGACCGCAGCATGAAAGCAGTAGAGCATTTTGAGGAGCTCAGGAAAAGAATTATCGTGACGTTGTCTGTTTTTCTGCTTTTTTTGATCTTTTCGTTCGTATTTGTACAGGACATTTATCATTATTTAGTGAAAGACCTGCCTTTTAAGCTGGCATTGCTAGGCCCAAGTGATATTATCGTTGTGTATTTAATGATTGCGGCGGTTGTCGCTATAGCAGCTACCATTCCGGTGGCCGCGCATCAATTGTGGCTGTTTATTCGCCCTGCGCTAACTGAATCGGAACGGAAGGTGACGTTTGCCTATATTCCCGCTCTGTTTCTGTTGTTTATTGGCGGTATTTCTTTTGGCTATTTGGTATTGTTTCCGATTGTCCTGTCTTTTCTTATGTCGCTTTCGGGAGATATGTTCCAAACATTCTTTACGACAGAAAAGTACTTTAAGTTTCTTCTGCACATGACTCTTCCGTTTGGCGTCCTGTTTGAGCTTCCGATTGTCATGATGTTTTTGACAAGCTTAGGCATTATTGATCCGTATAAACTCAGGAAGTTCAGGAAGTACTCATACTTTGTCTTGATCGTGGTATCTGTTTTCATTACACCGCCGGACTTCATTTCGGATGTATTGGTCATCATTCCGCTTATTCTTCTATATGAAATCAGCATCAGCGTATCGAAGGTAGTGTATAAGAGAAAGATGGCCAAGCAGGCAGAAGAGGACGAGTTAAAAGCAATCAGTTAATCTTAATGAGACGTATATAGCGGACAAGGGAAGGGAATAGGAAGAAGAGGTGATGAAAAACAGTTAGAGAAGAAGGGACGAACAAATGAGGCTTGGGTATGCTTGTATTAATACTGTGCTGCCGACCAAGTTTAAGACTTGCCGGCTGAGAACAGTGGAGAAAGAAGGACTTCAGAAGGTAAAGGAGCTGGCTGTCCATAACTTGAAAGAAGTTATTCAAGTACTCCGTTGGAATATTGAGCACCGTATTTTTTTCTTTCAGTTGAGCAGTGAGCTGATCCCTTTCGCCAGTCATCCTATTATGGCTTGGGATTGGGAGAAGGATGAGGATATTCTAGCTTTGACAGATGAAATTAAGCACCTGAGAGACGCACATGATCTGCGGCTTTCTCTTCACCCTGGCCAGTATACTGTATTGAACTCTCCAAAAGAGCAGGTTGTGAAGAATTCGATAGCTGAGCTGGCCTACCATGAAACAATGCTTCGTCTTGTGGGCGGTCAGGACATGATTCTCCATGGGGGAGGCGCCTACGGAGATAAAAGAGAAGCAAAGGCAAGGTTTGTACAAAATTATAAGGAACTGCCCGAGGAGATTAAGGAAGTACTGCGAATTGAGAACGATGATAAAACGTATACAGCATTGGATGTCATTGACCTTGCTGAAAAAACAGGTGCGCCGATTTGCTTTGATATTCACCATCATCGATGCAATCATGAAGAAGACGCTCATCTAGAAGGTATCTTGAATAGCGTGTTTGCATCATGGCCTGATGGGATCATTCCTAAAATGCATATCAGCTCAGGGAGGCAAGCGGCCAATGATCCGGCTCATCATAATTATATATTGGAGGAGGATTTTTCCTTTTTCCTGGAGAAGCTTGATGGGCGTGAAGCAGATATTATGTGCGAAGCCAAGATGAAGGAACAGGCGGTTTTGCGGTTGCAAGAAGCTTATCCGGAATTATCCTGAAAAAGAACGAAAGCGGACCTGTTTGACGGGTCCGCTTATTCTTTGTTTCTATTTTGGTAATTTGAATGAACTCTTTAAGGAGACAATCCGGTTAAATACGGGCTTCTCTTCCGTTGAATGCTTAGGATCAACATTAAAGTAGCCATGTCTGAAGAATTGAAACTTGTCATATGGCTGTACATCTTCCATGTTTGGTTCAATGAAGCCCTGCAATACTTCTAAAGAGTTCTTATTGACATAATCAATGAAAGTTTTTTCGTCGGCTTCATCCAGTTCCTCCGCATTTCCATCGGTTTCTTCCTGCTTAATTAATGGTTCGTACAATCTAAATTCAGCAGGCACTGCGTGGCTGGCTTCCACCCAGTGAATCGTTCCTTTCACCTTGCGGCCGGTAAAGCCGGTACCGCTTTTCGTTTCAGGATCATACGTGCAGCGAAGCTCGATGACCTCTCCATGTTCATCTTTGATGACTTCCTCGCACTTAATGAAGTAGGCGTGCTTGAGGCGTACTTCATTTCCAGGAAAGAGGCGGAAGTACTTCTTCGGAGGGTTCTCCATAAAGTCTTCCTGCTCCACGTAAATCTCCCGGGAGAACGGAATTTTTCGCGTGCCCATGTCAGGATTTTCTGGGTTGATTTCTGCATCAAGCCATTCTACCTGGCCTTCTGGATAATTGGTAATAACGACTTTTAGCGGCTTTAATATGCCCATTGTCCTTGGAGAAGTAAGCTTTAAATCTTCTCTAACAAAGTGCTCAAGCATCGCTTCATCTACTACACCGGAGCTTTTGGAGACACCTGTCTCTTTGACAAACTCCCGAATAGCGGACGGCGTATAGCCTTTTCTTCTTAATCCAGAAATCGTTGGAAGGCGCGGGTCATCCCAGCCATCTACAAACCCTTCGTCGACAAGCTGCTTCAGCTTCCGCTTGCTCATAACGGTATTTGTGATATTCAGGCGGCCAAACTCAATTTGCTGAGGTTGATGCTCCATTTCACACTCTTCAACAACCCAGTTGTACAGGGGACGCTGATCTTCAAACTCTGTTGTACAGAGAGAGTGGGTTACTCCTTCAATCGCATCCTCGAGCGGGTGAGCAAAGGCGTACATTGGATAAATGCACCATTTATCACCTGTATTATGATGAGTCGTATGCGAAATGCGGTACAGAACGGGATCACGCAAGTTAATATTCGGGGAAGCCATATCGATTTTCGCACGAAGTACCTTTTCCCCGTCTGCAAATTCGCCGTTTCTCATGCGCTGGAACAAATCCAGGTTCTCTTCAACAGAGCGGCTGCGGAAGGGGCTTTCTTTCCCAGGTTCTGTCAGCGTGCCGCGGTATTCACGAATCTGTTCGCCTGTTAAATCATCAACATAGGCTTTGCCTTTTTTAATCAGCTGTACAGCCCGGTCATACATCTCTTCGAAATAATCGGAAGCAAAACGAAGGTTTTCCCATTCGTAGCCGAGCCACTTTACATCTTCTTTAATGGAGGCAACGAATTCTTCGTCCTCCTTCAATGGGTTCGTGTCGTCAAAACGGAGGTTGGTCTTTCCGTTAAACTCATCCGCCAGCCCAAAGTTAATCACGATGGATTTGGCATGACCAATATGGAGGTAGCCATTCGGTTCAGGAGGAAAGCGGGTGATGACCTGATCACGTTTTCCGGACTCCAAGTCTTCTTTAATAATGGTTTTGATAAAATTTGATGAATTATGTTCCAACGTGCTACCAGCCTTTCTGTTTTCCTGTATTATCTCTCATTATAGTGAAATCTGAGGGATAAATCCATTAAGAAAAAGTACGGACATCCGCTCCGTGTTATAATTGAAAAAAAGTTTGAAGGAAGTGTCAATATGCTTGAGCAAGCGCGGCAGCTGCTGCAGTCCCATTTTGGTTATTCCTCTTTCCGCAGCGGGCAAGAGCTGGCGATCGAACAGGTCATGAAAGGGCAAAATACGATCTGTGTGATGCCGACCGGCGGAGGCAAGTCTATTTGCTATCAGATCCCCGCTCTTCTGCTGCCAGGGATGACTGTAGTTATTTCGCCGCTTATCTCTTTAATGAAGGACCAGGTAGATGCCTTAATCGAGGCAGGTATTTCAGCTGCCTACGTAAATAGTTCACTTAGTGCTAGAGATGTTCACGACACGATCGAAGCAGCTAAACAAGGAGCGTATAAATTGCTTTATATTGCTCCAGAGCGGCTGGAATCGTATACATTTATAGAAGACTTAAAAGAAATCCCGATTCCTCTTATAGCGGTTGATGAAGCACACTGTGTTTCCCAATGGGGGCATGATTTCAGACCGAGCTACCGTCATATTCAACGGCTGGCAGAGGTTCTGCCGGGCCAGCCGGCTGTGCTCGCATTAACAGCGACTGCTACTCCTCGTGTACGGAGAGACATTTGTCAATTGCTTTCTATTGATGAGGCGCATACCGTTATGACTGGATTTGAGCGAAGCAACTTATCCTTTTCCGTCATTCAAGGGCAGGACCGTCTTGCGTTTATCAAGGAGTATCTCCAAAAAAACCAAAAAGAAGCAGGAATTATTTATGCTGCGACGAGAAAAGCAGTTGATCAATTGTATGAGAAGCTGACAAAATGGGGCATCCCTGCTGCCCGTTACCATGCGGGAATGAGCGATGATGAGCGGATGAGAGAGCAGGACCGCTTCTTAGCGGATGAAGCACTCGTGATGGTTGCGACAAATGCTTTTGGCATGGGGATCGACAAATCGAATATTCGCTATGTGATTCACTATCAGCTGCCGAAGAATATGGAAAGCTATTATCAGGAAGCGGGCCGGGCAGGAAGAGATGGTCTTGATAGCGAGTGTACGCTCTTGTATTCTCCTCAAGATGTGCAGACGCAGCGCTTTTTGATTGATCAGTCGCTTGAAGCAGAGCGGATTCCGGGTGAGCTTCAGAAGCTGCAGCTGATGGTGGATTATTGTCATACGGAAAGCTGTCTGCAAAGCTATATTGTTCATTATTTTGGAGAGGAGCCGTTAGAGCCGTGCGGCCGCTGCAGCAATTGTACAGATGCGCGCGACAGTGTAGATGTCACGAAAGAAGCGCAAATGGTATTGTCCTGTGTCGTAAGAATGGGACAGCGCTATGGAAAGACAATGGTTGCTCAGGTACTGACGGGCTCGAAGAATAAAAAAATTATGGAATTCGGATTTCATACCCTTTCGACATACGGCATCTTGCAAGAGCAAAGTGTAAAGGAAGTGTCAGGATTTATTGACTTTTTAATCTCTCAAGAGCTGCTGGGAGTGGAACATGGCAAATTTCCAACCATTTTTGTGACCAGCCAAGGAAAGGAAGTATTGCTTGGCCGGCAGGAAGTGGAAAGGAAGGAAGCTGTGAAGACCAAGCAGATCGCTTCCGATGATCCGTTATTTGAGGAGCTGCGAGGCTTGCGAAAGCAGCTGGCCGAGCAGGCGGGAGTGCCGCCTTTTGTTATTTTCTCTGACCAGACATTAAAGGACATGTGTATCAAGCTCCCGCAGTCAGAAGAGGAATTTCTGGCCGTCAGCGGAGTAGGAGCCAGCAAGCTGGAGAAGTACGGGGAACCATTTATGGCTGCCGTTTCAGCATTTTGCGAGAAGCACCCTGAGCGTGAGAAAGCCTCTGGTGTATCTAGAAATGTTAGAGGAACGAGGAAAAGAGACTCTCATTTAGATACGTACGAGCTGTATAAGCAACAGTTGTCTATCGAGGAAATTGCTAAAGAAAGAGGCATAACAAGCAGTACGGTTGAAAATCATTTACTGCGCTGTATGGAAGAAGGAATGGAGGTGGCCTTGTCAGGATGGATACCCGAGCCGTATTGGCCGCTGATTGACCAGGCGATCCAAGAAGCTGGCCGTGAAAAGCTGAAGCCTATTAAAGAACTGCTGCCCGAAGAGGTCACTTATGGCATGATTAAAGCCTTCTTAACTAGGAGCCTAAAAGAAAAAATAAGTGAATAGGGGAATAATTCTACCCGTACGGGGAAATGTGTAGGTATAGATGAACAACCCGCAGAGAAAGGAGGAAGAAAGAAATGAGGCACTTAACCGCTATCTTGATTAAATTTGTCGCTATCACAGCTGTACTATACCTTGCGTTAGAATTAGTGATGGACGGTGGTGTATTTGTAGATGCACTAATTATGGGGGCTATTGTTACAGTGGTTTCTTATGTGCTTGGTGACCTGATGGTGCTTCCGGCTGCTGGAAACTCAGTCGCCGTGTTTGATGATATCATTCTTTCCGCTATACTGGTTTGGGTGCTTGGCATGGTTTTCAATAACGCGGCGGGCGTATTTGTGAATGCGCTTGTCATATCCGTTGTGTTTGCCATAGCTGAATGGTTCTTCCATATCTATATGAATGAAAAAGTGCTCGTTACGAGAATGAAAAACCCTAATCACGCCTAGTAAAAAGGTTCTTTAGGAGAAAGCAATACGAATAAAAGCGTTTATATACAGAGTGTTGACAGTGCAGAGTAAAGGTGATATAATTTTAATTCTTCACTGTTAAAGTAACTTGAGCGTTTAAACGATAAAATGATTATTGGCATTCTGCTATGTTTCTGATAGAAGGCTTAATCACACTGGAGCGGCTTCGGAGCCGCAAGGACCTAAGAGCAGGAAGGGCTTAGGTCGTTTAGGTTCGTTCATCATGAGCGATGATGTAGAATATAACCGCGGCGGTTTTATTTTAAATACAAGGGCTGATTTGCGCCCATTAACGAAACGCACGAGTTGCAAATAAATACAAAAGCCAGTCTGGGTTGATCACAGACTGGCTTTTTCTATGGCATTATACGGTTTCGGCTTTGCTCTTTCGTTTCGGAATAGGCAGCTTTAACTTCGTTTCCTCGTCTATGAACTTCAAAGCCGTACCAAGCTGCTTTACTGACTCCGGTGTTTGCTTAGCTTCCTCTACGGTGTACATAATCTTCTCTTTCTTTTGGTCAATGTCTTCTTTAATGCGCTGCTGTTTTTCTTTCAACTGATCGGTTTCTGATTTAATAGCGGCCTGCTTTTCTTTCATACGTTCAGAGGCGGCCTTCAATTCATCAATTTTAGGCTTCATTGATTTGTATGTGCTGAATCCGGAAATTCCTAAATAAATAAGAGCACCTACAACAATGGCCAAGCTGATCCAACCAATGATTTCCATGTACAAACCTCCTTTATCCACATATATAAGTTATTCTACCCTCTATTGTAAACGATCTAACAGAAATTAGCGTCAAAAAGTGCACTCGGTTGAAGTGTCGCATTCTTTTTTGTTTTTTATAAGGAAGGAGGGGAAAGGTATAAGAAGAAAGTGAGGAGAGTGAACGATGGAGGAAGAAAAAGAATTTGTTCCGATGGATTTGTCTTTTTTCGAACAGCCTACATTAGAGCTGGCAAAGAACCTGCTAGGCTGCCTGCTCGTAAAGGAAACGAAGGAGGGTGTCACAGCGGGATTCATTGTAGAAACGGAAGCTTATAAAGGGCCGATGGACCGAGCGGCTCACAGCTTTAATAACCGCCGGACGAAGCGGACTGAGATCATGTTCCACGCTCCGGGCCACGTGTATACATATGTCATGCACACACATTGCCTGGTGAACGTAGTTAGCGCGGAAGAAGGTAAACCCGAAGCCGTACTTATTCGGGCAGTTGAGCCTTATGAAGGCATTGATTTAATGTTTGAAAGGCGGGGAGGCACCACTTTGAAGAATTTGACGAGTGGACCGGGGAAGCTGACTAAAGCAATGGGCATCACCATGGAGGATTATGGACGCCGTTTCCATGAGCCGCCGCTTTTGATTACAAAGGGATTTGCTCCTTCCGATATTTCCGCTGGACCGCGTATCGGTATTGATAATTCTGGAGAAGCACGCGATTATCCGTGGCGGTTCTGGGTGACGGGCAATCAGTTCGTCTCAAGATGAAAAAGCTGTATAGCCAATAAGCTTCTCCTTATTGGCTATACAGCTGCCCTGCTTACGTCTTCTTATAAGAGGGATGGTGCTGATATCTTTTTCTTTTGCGGCGCAATGCCAGTTCTTCTAGTGCGCCTGATCCGAGAATGACACCGGGAATGATGAGAAGCAGACCGACGAAATGAGCAGGCATCAGCTTTTCGCCGAGGAAGAGAGAAGCACCTAGCAAAGAAAAGAAAGTATTTAAGTTTAAGAAAATAGAAGCCTCTGCAGCGCCAATTTGTCCAATTGCATAGTTATATACCATGTGACCTAAAGCTGTCGCTAACATGGCTGAAAACAAGAAGACAGTCCAGATGAGCGGTGTACCGTTGGCAAGGCTTGTTAAGCCGCCTGGTTCCTTCCATAAGCTGATCAGAAAGAGCACAACGGAGCCGATGAGAAGCATATACCCGGTGAGCAAACGGGGGTCCATGGTTTCAGAGGCTTTTTTAATGACAATAAAACTGAGTGCCTGAGATAAGATAGATAGGAACACCTCGATGTCGCCAATAGATGCGGCATTTAGCCCTCCGCCGCCTGCAAGAACGGTAAAGCTGACGCCAGTGCCCCCAAGCAGGAAACCGAGCAGACGGATGCTTGTAGGTTTTCTTTTTAAAAGAATCATAGACAGGACAGCAGTCAAAAGCGGGCCAAGGCCTAAAATTAAACCTCCATTTGCAGCAGAGGTTTTATCGAGGCCTTCTGAGAGGAAATAGTGATGGCCTACCACGCTAAAAAAAGCTCCTACAATAATATAAAGCCACTCTTTACTTTGAGGCTTTCGCACTTGCTTCAAAACAATAAGGGTAAGAAGTACGGTGAGGGCGGCAACAAATATACGGAAAGCTGTCATGGTCACGGGCATGAAAGCTCCGACTAGCAGCTTAATAGCCGAAACATTGATTCCCCATATAAACATGATACCGATCAAAATGATATAAATCTTTGTATTGTGCATCTAAGCCTCTCCTTATTTATTATCAGTCCATTCTTATTATACAGAAAACGGGTTGATTACGCAGAACAGCCCCGCCGTAGAAACGGCGGGGCTGTTTGAACCTTATAGAGAGCTCGTCTCTTTTAAGTTAAAATCCAGGGAATTTCTCTTCGCTAGAAGAATTACTTTTTGTATCATGCTCATTTTTTTCTTCTTCCTGCTCCATTTTTAAGTCCTCTAAAGGAATGGAATCAACTGTTTGTTCACTTTCAAATTTATCGTAAATACTTTCTTTATCTGTTTTCATTTGTTCTGGATTATCCATCGGTCCTTTTTGTAAGTTTCGTTTCTTTTCCTCTTTACGCATAAGAGCACCTCCGCGTGTATTTATTTAACTATACCTTTTAGAAAGTAAATTAAACCTTTATTTGATTGTTTATCTTTATCGGTATCGGGAAAACAACAAATGATCACGAAAACAGCAAAGGAGGAAACAAGAATATGAGAAATGATCATGATGATAAAAAAATTGTTGGTGTATATGATACTCAAGATGAGGCAGTAGAAGCGATTGAAGATTTAAAGCGTGAAGGCTACAATACAGATGAAATTTCTATTATCACGAAAAATCGTGATGAGGCAGAGTATGTTGAAGATACAACAGATACAAAAGCAGAAGAAGGCGCGGGAGCAGGTGCTGCAACCGGTGGTGTGCTCGGCGGTCTCGCAGGGGTAGCAGCCGGAGCAGGCGCTCTAGCAATCCCTGGCATTGGCCCTGTCGTGGCTGCAGGTCCGATTGTTGCCGGTTTGACAGGCGCTGCAGCCGGAGCAGGTGTCGGCGGTTTGACAGGTGCTCTTATTGGTCTCGGTATTCCAGAAGATCAGGCAGAAGAGTACAGCAACTATGTGAAGGAAGGAAAAATCCTTGTGCTTGTCGATCGTGAAGCCCGCGTCGTACAAGGTGATGATAGAGTAGTAGAAGGAAGCGACAGAGTAGTAGAAAGAAGCAAAGAAACGTTAGGAAACGGCGAACGGATTGTTGAATCCGAGCGGTTGGTTATCCGCGGAGATGATCATGTCAATGATAACCGCTTAGATAATGATCATCACCTATAATAGCAAAAGCAAAACAGCAGGCCTGCGATCAGGCCTGCTGTTTTTATCCTTCAGTAAGCTCATTTATGGCTTTTCCACTTAAATAAAAACTCCGCAGTTGATACCCCCTTAATCCCTTATTTATCATTACGAACAGAAACCTCCTCGGAAGAGACGGTGAGACCCTCTAGAAGGGGAAAGCAGTCATCATGCTCTTCATTATCATTTGGAGAATTCATGGCTAGAATGTGTGTATCGACACCTTGTCACTATAGGGAAATTCATTGCCCACAAACCCTCTTTTTCAGAGGAAGCCCTCAGTAACAGTAGGCATATGAGAAGAAGCTGTTAATGCGGGGTGACTATTGTGGTGTCTTCGACATGTATGTATCTTTTTTATTTTCTCATGGTTTCCGTTTTCTCCTTTGTGGCTATATAATGAAAAAAGTGCTAACCTTTTATTCCCTCCTCAAAAGAGAATAAAACTTTTCGGGTAACCATGTGAATGCGTTGTTATCACAAGAAAGAATATATATACCATAGAGTAAGTTGAAAAAAGGAGAGCTTATGACAAACCAATTTTCTGTATTAAATACAATGAAACCATTTTTGCAAGAGGCATGGAAAAAGGCTGAATTTCCTTCACCGACGCCCATTCAAGAAAAGACAGTGCCCGTTATTTTAGAAGGGAACGATGTGATCGCTGAATCGCCGACAGGGACGGGAAAGACGCTGGCTTATTTACTTCCTTTGCTTGAAAAGATTGATCCAGCGAAGAAGGCGGTTCAGGCGGTGATTTTAGCTTCTTCCCGGGAGCTTGTTATGCAAATTAACGATGAAGTTCGCGCCTGGGGGGACGGCACTACGTGTGCTGCATTCATTGGGGGAGCGAATATTAAGCGTCAGGTAGAAAAGCTGAAAAAGCCACCGCATGTGGTTGTGGGGACGCCGGGCAGGATCGAAGAGCTTATACAAATGAAGAAGCTGAAAATGCATGAAGTTAAGCTGATTGTACTGGATGAAGGGGATCAGCTGGTGACGCCTGAGCATGCAAGAAAGGTAGAAGGGATCATTAAGTCTACGCTAAAGGATCGTCAGCTTGTGATGTTCTCAGCTACGATTACCAAGGAGGCTGAAGAGCTGGCGAGAAGCTGGATGAAGGAAGCACAGCTTATCAAAGTCGGCAAACAGGCGAAGGCTGATTCTCGTGTGGATCATCTTTATTTTGTATGTGATCATCGAGAGAAGAATGTCATAGTGGAGCGGATTATCCGGGGATTTGAGCCGGACCGTATCCTGGCGTTTGTAAAGGATATAGGAAATGTAAATGTTCTTTCTGAGAAGCTGGCTTACAAAGGATTTGAAAATGCCATCCTCCACAGTGAACTGAACAAACAGCAAAGAGCCAATGCTTTGCAAAGCTTCCGCGATAACCGGTTAACCTTGCTGTTCGCAACGGATATTGCAGCAAGAGGGCTCGATATTAAGGGACTGGATTATGTGCTGCAGTTTGATATGCCGAAGGATGCGGCACAGTACACTCATAGGGCAGGCCGCACGGGGCGCTCTGGAAAGGCTGGGACAGTGATTACCCTTATTACACCGGGGGAGGAGAACCGGCTGAAGAAAATAGCGAATGAGCTGGGTGTTTCACTCGTGAAGAAAACCTTTTATAAAGGGCAGCCGGTTGATGCCGCTGACAGGCCACAAAGAAAATAACTTTTTGTAAAAGGAGCTGGATGATGCTGTCCAGCTCCTTTTACAGCTGTTTAAAACGAAGAGCACCTTTTGAGTCACACCTTGCCGGTTATGGTTGTTTACCGGCTGTTCGCCATTCAAGCGAAAGGCCTGTGTTATGAAATAGGCCGAATTGGGTAATGGTAGGGTATATAAACTTTTGTTCGGGAGGTGAAAGGGGAAGGTGAAAAATGCAGAGGTATGCTTACAGATCCTCCTTCGCTTTCCTTGCCGTCCTTGATTACTGTCAATCTATTGCTTGTTGCCGTCCTGATCGGTTTTTCTGCCTTTTTCGTGGCTTCTGAATTTGCGATTGTCAAGGTCCGCATGTCGCGCATTAACCAGCTGATCGCTGAGGGGAACAAAAAAGCAATAACAGCGAAAAAGGTTGTCCAGAATATGGACGAATACTTATCAGCCTG
The DNA here is from genome assembly GCF_000812025.2 of Bacillus thermotolerans. Classification (GTDB taxonomy): domain Bacteria; phylum Bacillota; class Bacilli; order Bacillales; family Domibacillaceae; genus Quasibacillus; species Quasibacillus thermotolerans. The sequence goes on along the minus strand of NZ_JWJE02000013.1, from coordinate 51,532 downwards.
TCAGTTGGGCATTACGATTACATCTCTCGGCCTCGGATGGCTCGGTGAACCGACGGTAGAGCGGCTGTTTCATCCTGTTTTTGAGGAGATGAATATTACACCGTCTCTAGCTGGTGTGCTCTCATTTATCATTGCCTTTTCAGTGATTACCTTTCTTCATGTAGTAATAGGAGAGCTTGCGCCGAAAACGCTGGCGATTCAAAAAGCAGAGTGGCTGACGCTGAACTTTTCGCCTCCATTGGTTTTATTTTACCGGATCATGTTTCCGTTTATTTGGATACTGAATAAATCCGCCCGCTTATTTACAGGGCTTTTCGGGTTAGCGCCTGCTTCTGAGCATGAAGTAGCCCACTCGGAAGAAGAGCTGCGCATTATTTTATCGGAAAGCTATGAAAGCGGAGAAATTAATCAATCCGAATATAAATATGTTGATAACATTTTCGAGTTTGATGAAAGAATTGCTAAAGAGATCATGGTGCCCCGTACAGAGATGGTCACATTACAAAAGGATTTAACTTGGGCGGATATTACTCAAGTTCTGAAGGAAGAAAAATACACTCGATACCCCGTGGATGATGGGGATAAAGACAACATTATTGGCATGGTGAATATAAAGGAGATTTTTTCTTATTTTTTAACGAAAGATGATTATAATGAACAACCGCTTGAGGGGTTTGTCAAGCCGACAATCCGAGTGATTGAAACCATTCCTATCCATGATTTGCTGCTCAAAATGCAAAGAGAACGGATTCATATGGCTATCTTATTAGATGAATATGGCGGCACATCAGGTTTGGTAACAGTAGAGGATATTCTGGAAGAAATTGTTGGAGAAATTCGTGACGAATTTGACGCAGATGAGCAGCCGGAGATTCAAAAGCTTGGGCAGGATCATTTCCTTTTAAGTGCCCGTTTGCTCATTGGAGGAGTAAATGACTTGCTGGGAATAGATTTATCAGAGGAGGATATCGATACGCTGGGCGGCTGGTTCCTCACGAGACATACAGATGTAAAAAAAGGGGATAGTATCGAGGCACAGGGGTATGAATTTACAATTTGTGAAGTAGATGGACATCATATTCATACCATTGAAGTGCGAAGAAGCAGTCAAGATCAGGAGAACGAAAAATAAATAACAGTAAACAGCCGGCTTTCTAAGAGAGAAAACCGGCTGTTTTTTTAGTGTTCGACTAGCATTTCTAGTATAGCATCGCCGTTTTCAGCGATACGCACCAGCGCAATATTTTTCTCTTCCCATTCTGCTCCGCTTCCCTCGGGAATGAAGAAGTGTTCAATGCCCAGGTCAAGCTGGCCGAACCGCCCGCTTCCTTGGATGATCACAGTTCCTTCTTGAGCTTTTAGGGATTGATCAGCGGGGTGGAACTGAACCGGCTGGTAAACAGGTACATGTTCCTCCTGGTAGACAATGGTTTCGTTCGATTCTCTCAACTCGACTAGCAGCCTTCCTTCCGTTGTTTCGCCGGTTTGCTGTTGCTCCTGGTAGGCGGCATGAATGGCGTAGCGAAGCTCTACATAGTCCCCCTGCAGCATAGAGCGCGGGTCGATGGGAACAAGTTCTAGCGCAACTAATTCACCGTTTTGAAGCAGCTGCTCTTTTTGCCAAAAGACTGCTCCAATAAAGAGAAGCTGAACAAGAAGCACGGCCGTCACCAGCTTTATATTCCACGACTGAATAGTTCGAGCTTCTTCTGTATAGCGCCTTCCCCAGAAGTAGAAAAGGCCAAAGCAAATCGCACTGACGAGGAAAAGCGCGAGTGATTTGTGGAGCAGCTGCCAAATAAATTCGTAATACTTCCAAGTAAGAAATATAATCAGAGCCAGCCATGTTGACCATCGGTACAGCCGGGCGGACCCCTTCGGGTAAGCTAAATGAATATACAGGTAAATCAGCGTGACAAGGTGGAGGACAACAGCCCAAATGACCGGCTGGCCCGCTTCCTCTATAGTCATGAACAGAAAGTAAGCAAGTGACAGCCAGTAAGCGGGAAGACACAGAACATGCTGCTTTAAATGAAAGAAAAGCATAGCATTCAACAAGCCAAATACTAAAAGGATAAGTCTGAGCCAGCTGGTGGATAATCCCACATCTGAAAAAGTGTATAATACGGCTGCCAAGGCGGCTCCGTTAGCTGCTGCGTAATAAAAGGCTCTTCCCCTGATGTTTGGCAAAAAGTTGAGCACGATAAATAATGCAGTGATCACCCAGAAAATCCACGCATCTCCCTTTATGAAGGAAGCAAGAAATACAAATGCAATGCCGGTGATTTGTAAAGTCAGGCGAATGACTGCCCATTCTCTCTTACTGATGGCCCAGCTGGCTGCCAAACAAAGTATGCCGGCAGCGAGGAAGCCAATCCATATATTAGCGCCGAAGCTGAACAAAAGAATAACGAATGAGCTGATTGAAAAAATGGCAATCAATGTGCCTAGAAAAGAGAAAATACCGACGATCAGTTTGTACGTATATCGCTTCCACTTCTCCTCAGCGTGCTCGGATGTCTTTGCTAGTTTGGTCAGTACATAAATGCTGAATACGAATAGTACGAACAGCAGAGGAAAGCCTGCCAGGAATACGTTCTCACCGAGAACACTGAAATAAATAATAAAGCCATTATATACAGCGTATATACCAAAAGCGAAAAGGTGGATAGCCATTTCAGCCGGGTGTTTTGCCCGCTCGGTCATGTAGCTTCGCCAATAAACGTATATAAAAGCTATATACAAGGTGTGAAGAAGAGCGTAAAAGAGTGACATAGAAGTAAAGTCTTCCACTAGCTGGTAAATAGAATGAGAGTTTAGAATGAACAGTGCACTATACTGGGCGACCGCTAAGGCTGCCAAACTTAGCTTTTGCAGGCCTGCACGTTGAAGCCAATAAAATAAGAGTGAATGCCCGGTGATTACCAGCAAATGAATGATGAGCTCTTCTGTCTCAGAGTATTCCAGCCATACACCGGTTGGATAGATTTTAAGCCATATGGTCAACTCAAATAATAAAAATGCCATCCAGTAGAAGGGCTGATACTTAGTTAGAAAGGCGAAAACGAGAACGGGGATCAGCCATATGAGAAACAGTGTGTAAGAATCCGCATGAGAGTTAAACATTTGTCCGATTAAGGCAACAGCTGCACCAAAGGACACAGCAGAAGCAACAAGCCACCAATTGCTTAAATAAAGGAAAGTAGCGCTCTTTTTATAAATGACAGACAGAATGAAACAGCCGGAAACCAGTAACAGGCTTAGTGCTAGCTTCACTGGGCGGTCCATGAGCGGCCAGTTTGAAGCAAAAAAGTAAATAACACCCGACAATAAAAAGACTAGGCCGAGAATATAAGGAACGTCTCCGCGTTTATGGGCAAACATGACGGTCAGTCCTCCTTTTTCGAAAAATTTCCATTTGGGCTAATATAAACGAAAAAAATAAAGAAGTCACGAGCTTTTTTTATAGAAGGAATGTGAAGGGAATAAGTAGTCTTCAGTTCTAGTGGAAACAAATGTTATAATGAAGGATAGAGTGAAACGAAAGGATGTTAATATGAGCAAAACAGTAGTACTTGCTGAAAAGCCATCTGTTGCCCGTGATATTGCCCGCGTCTTAAAGTGCGGCAAGAAAGGGAACGGCTTTTTAGAAGGTGATCGATATATCGTGACATGGGCACTCGGACATCTCGTGACATTGGCGGACCCTGAGGCTTATGGCAATCAATATAAAACATGGGACCTAGCAGAGCTTCCGCTGATTCCTGACCGACTGAAGACAGTGGTCATTAAGAAGACAGGTAAGCAGTTTCAGGCGGTAAAAACGCAGCTTAACCGGAAGGATGTTAAAGACATTGTTATTGCCACGGATGCTGGACGTGAAGGGGAGCTCGTTGCCCGCTGGATTATTGATAAGGCTCATGTAAAGAAGCCGGTCAAGCGCCTATGGATTTCATCCGTTACGGATAAAGCGATTCGTGAAGGATTTAAGAAGCTAAGAGATGGACGGGAGTATGAGAACTTGTATCGCTCAGCAGTCGCAAGGGCAGAAGCGGACTGGTTAGTGGGTATCAATGCTACGCGCGCACTCACGACAAAGTTCAATGCCCAGCTGTCATGCGGGCGCGTTCAAACACCAACCTTAGCCATCATTCAAAAGAGAGAAGAAGAAATCAAGCACTTCAAGCCGAAAAGCTATTATGGGATAACAGCGGTGGCTGATGGCGTCAAGCTGACATGGAGAGACAATAAAACAAACGATACAAAAACATTCTCCAAGGAGAAGCGGGACGAGAGCCTTAAGGCAATCCGCGGCGAGGAAGCAAAGGTCACCCTGGTGAAGAAGGCGGCTAAGAAATCGTATGCGCCGGAGTTATATGATTTAACGGAGCTGCAGAGGGATGCGCATAAGCTGTTCGGCTATTCCGCGAAAGAAACGCTTTCCATCATGCAGAAGCTATATGAGCACCATAAACTTGTAACGTATCCGCGGACCGATTCCCGTTATTTATCGAGTGATATGGTTTCTACGTTAAAAGAGCGGGTAGAAGCAGTAGATATTCATTCTTATGCGAGATTCGCAGCAAAAATTAAAAAACAAGGCATTAAAACAAATCCAGCTTTTGTCAATGATGCAAAGGTGAGCGATCACCATGCAATTGTTCCTACCGAACAGACAGCCATTCTATCGGATTTGAGCGATAAAGAACGGAAGATTTATGACCTGATCGTGAAGCGCTTCTTAGCCGTTTTGCTGCCGCCGTTTGAATATGAGCAGACAACTGTGGAAGCGGTAATCGGATCAGAAGCCTTTTCAGCAAAAGGGAAACGCATCCTTTCGCTTGGATGGAAGGAAGTCTACGGAAAGGAAGAAGACGACGAGGAATCTCTTCCGGCTTTAAAGCAAGGAAATATCCTGCGGGTACAATCGTTAAAAGCCACAGAGGGAGAGACTAATCCGCCTTCTCGCTTTAACGAAGGGACGCTTCTCTCAGCGATGGAAAACCCGGCTAAGTATATGGAAGAAGGAGACAAGAAATTAAAGCAAACCTTAAGTGAGACAGGCGGACTGGGTACAGTAGCCACCAGGGCGGATATTATTGAAAAGCTGTTTAATACGTTCTTAATTGAGAAGAAGGGAAAGGATATCATTCTCACGTCAAAGGGCAAGCAGCTGCTAGAACTGGTACCGAGCGATTTACGTTCACCGGCACTGACAGGCGAGTGGGAGCAGAAGCTAAATGCTATCGCGAAAGGCAAGCTAAAATCTGAAGCATTTATGAAAGAAATTCTTCAGTACACTAAAGCGGTGACCAATGAAATCAAGCATAGTGACAAGAAGTTCAAGCATGATAACGTGACAGGCAGCCACTGTCCGGATTGTGGAAAGCTGCTCCTTGAAGTAAAAGGGAAAAAAGGAAAAATACTCGTCTGTCAAGACAGAGAGTGCGGCTATCGCAAAAATGTAGCTAAGCTGACGAATGCACGCTGTCCGAACTGTCACAAGAAACTGGAGCTTAGGGGCGAGGGAGAAGGACAAATATTTGTGTGCAAATGCGGCCACAGAGAGAAGCTTTCTTCTTTCCAAAAACGCCGGAAGCAGGACTCTCATTCGAAAGCGTCAAAGCATGAAGTGAATAAATATTTGAAGAAGCAGTCGAAAGAAGAGCCGGTGAATACAGCGCTGGCTGACGCGTTAGCCAAGCTGAAGTTAAAGGAATGATAGTCAGTAATATTGTGCACGCAGGAAGTTCTTTGAAATTGAGATAAAACAGAGGCTTCCTGTTCCTCCCGGGCATATGTCCGGGAAGTGTGTTTGCTGTTTTTGCAGAATAATCTGATAGACAGCCCTTGTATTTTCTGGAGTCTGCTGTCTATAATGATGTATTATAACTTGAAATTTCACATTTACGAGGGGGGTTAGGGGCATGCCGATTAATATACCGAAAGAATTGCCAGCACGGGAAGTGCTCGAGAACGAGAATATTTTCGTCATGGATGTCGACAGGGCAAGAAGCCAGGATATCCGGCCTTTAAATATACTAATTTTAAATTTAATGCCTGAAAAGGAAAAAACAGAGGCCCAATTATTGCGGCTGCTCGGTAATACACCGCTTCAAGTAAATATATCCTTCCTTCACACAGCTACACATGAATCTAGAAATGTGAGCAAGTCTCATTTAGAGCAGTTCTACACAACATTTGAACAGGTAAGGGACAAGCGGATAGATGGAATGATTATTACTGGAGCTCCGGTAGAGCGAATGGACTTTGAAGGCGTGAATTACTGGGATGAATTAAAGGAAATTATGGACTGGGCAAAAGCAAATGTGACTTCCATGCTTCATATTTGCTGGGGAGCTCAAGCTGCACTTTATCATTATTTCGGTATTGGAAAATTTGAGCTGCCGAAGAAGTGCTCAGGTATTTACAGACATACTGTGAATGCTCCTACTGTGAAGCTCATGCGCGGGTTTGATGATATATTCTATGCTCCGCACTCTCGCTACACAGATGTCGACATAAATAAAATTGAAGCGCACAATGAGCTGGAGCTGCTTGCCTCTTCGGAAGAAGCGGGTGCCTTCATGATTATGTCGAAGGATGAACGGCATATTATGGTGACAGGACATCTGGAGTACGATGCTCATACTTTAGCAGAAGAATATGAGAGAGATTTAGCGAAAGGGCTCGATATTGACATGCCAGAAAACTATTTCCCGGACAATAATCCGACAAATAAACCGTTAAATAGATGGCGTTCGCATGCTCATCTCCTATTCTCCAACTGGCTGAACTATTATGTATACCAAGAAACACCATATGAGTGGAAATGAAAGGGAAAGGGGATACAGTCTGCAGAAAAGGCTCGTGTTCAGCTTTCCTGATAAACTGAAGAAACCCGGGAATAACCCGGGTTTCTTTTTAACTATAAAACTCTGTTCGGCGGTCTTCGAAGATCGGAATGCGTTTTCTGATTTCTGGTACTTTTTCTGTATCGATTTCACCGATGAGCAGCTCTTCATCTTCGCCTGCTTCAGCGATAACCTCTCCCCAAGGGTCCACGATGATGGAGTGGCCGGCAAATTTATTGTTCGGATCTGCACCGCTGCGATTGCAGGCAACGACATAGCTCTGGTTTTCGATGGCGCGGGCAATAAGAAGCGTGCGCCAATGGTCAACACGAGCAAGTGGCCATTCAGCCGGAACAAATAATACGTTTGCTCCGTTCAGCACGTGTTTGCGCATCCATTCAGGAAACCGGATGTCATAGCAAATAAAGGCAGCCATTTGCTCACCATCAAGCATGAAGAGTCCATCTTCGTTTCCGGCCTGAAGGAACTTCTCTTCCTCCATTAGACGGAATAAATGAAGCTTGCTGTAGGTTTTTACAAGCTGGCCATCTTTGCTGATGACGAGCAGCGTATTTTCGACGCCTTGTTCTTTGCGGTTGGCTACAGATCCTCCGACTAAATGCAGCTGGTGTTTTTGGGCTTGCTCCTTAAGAAAAGCGATAGCTGCTTCTGCATTATCGTCTGCAATTTCATCCAGACGGGTTAAGTCATATCCTGTTGTCCATAATTCAGGAAGAACGACGAGCTGGCAGCCGTTATCAGCGGCTTCCTGCAGGCGTTTTTCTACACGCTTATAGTTCTCTTCGGGATCTCCGAAGGCGATATCCATTTGTACACATGCTACTTTCCACTTCACTGTGCTGTCACGTTCCTTTCTATACGTTTACTGTTTGCTCTTTACATTTTCCTTATCTTCCGTTATACCATTAATAACGATAATTTGAAAGCAGAGGTTAAGAATATGAAGAATTTTAAGACATCGAACCGCCTTCAAGCTGTGCCTGAGCAATTTTTTGCCAAGCTTGAACAAAAAGTAAAAAAAGCAGCGTCTAATGCTGATCGGCCCATTATTAATCTGGGACAAGGAAGCCCTGGTGAGCCGGCTTTCGATCATATTAAAGAAGCTTTAAAGGAAGCGGCTGACAAGCCGATCAATGATAAATACCCTCCGTTTCCGGGATTCGCCTATGCTCGAGAAGCTTGTGCTGAATTTTATAAAAGAGAGTACGGAGTGGAGATAGATCCTGAGAAGGAAGTATCTTTGTTAATTGGCGGGAAGGCAGGATTGGTTGAGCTGCCGCAATGCCTATTAAACCCTGGAGATATAGCGCTTGTGCCAGATCCGGGTTACCCTGATTACTGGTCAGGCATTGCGCTGGCTGAAGCGGAAATGTACATGATGCCGCTAATAGAGGAGAATAATTTCCTGCCAAGATATGAAGATATACCGGAAGACATCTTGAAAAGAGCAAAGATTATGTTTGTGAATTATCCGAATAATCCAACAGGAGCTATGGTGGATGAGGAATTCTTTAAGGAAACTATTGCCTTTGCGAAGGCACATGACATTTGTGTCGTACACGACTTTGCTTACGGTGCCATTGGTTTTGATGGCAAACGACCGGTCAGCTACCTTGAAGTAGAAGGGGCGAAGGAGAATGGTATTGAAATTTATACAATGTCTAAAACATTTAATATGGCCGGCTGGAGAATCGGGTTTGCTGTTGGCAATCCAAGCGTAATTGCCGCTCTTGATTTAATGCATGATCACTTGCATTGCGGCTTGTACGGTGGTATTCAGGAAGCGGCAGCAGCTGCTTTGCTTGGACCTCAGGATGAGGTGCGTGAGCAGGAGAGAATGTACGAGAGACGACGAAATTTGCTTATTAATGGATTGAATGAAATCGGATGGAAAGTGAAAGCGCCACAAGGCTCATTTTTCTCTTGGCTGAAAGTGCCGGAAGGGTATACATCTGAGGAATTCAGTGATCTTCTGCTAGAAAAAGCCCAGGTGCTCGCAGCGCCGGGAATTGGCTTTGGTGAACATGGAGAAGGATACGTCCGTGCAGGTCTTGTAGCATCTGATGAAAAAATTAAGGAAGCGATTGAGCGCATTGATGCTCTAAATCTATTTAATAAATAAGTTACCATGAAAAATGAGAGCGCCCATCGAATGGGGCGCTCTCATTTTTGTTGCTTTAACGTAGACGGTTAAAGCTAGTAAACTTGGATTTATAATATGAATTGCTTAGGCTGCTGATTGTAATACCGGCAGACGAGCTAGCGTGAATGAACTGATTGTTTCCTACATAAATTCCCATATGGGAAATTCCTGGTTTGTATGTGTTGCTGAAGAAAACAAGATCGCCTACCTGAGGAGAAGAAACACGAACTGACTGACGGTAATAGCCCTCTGTATTTGTGCGGCTAATCTCCATACCGGCTTGTTTAAATACATAATAAATGAATCCGCTGCAATCAAAGCCGGAAGGGCTGGCACCGCCCCATACGTAAGGAACTCCTTGATAGGACTTGGCAATATTGATTACATTAGATGAAGAAAAAGAGCCTGGTGCAGGAGAAGTGATGCCCTTAACTTGTCCGTTGATTGTAAGCGTCTGGCCAACGGAAATAGCATTACCTGCTAGACCGTTCATTTCCTTCAATGCTGCTACGCTTAATCCATGACGGGCAGCGATGCTGTATAATGTATCGCCTTTTTGGACGGTTACTGTAGCGGAATTCCCTCCGGTTGAAGGGGAAGCTTGTCCAGTTAGTTTTAAGGTTTGCCCTACATAAATAGACTCGGAGCTTAAACCATTTAATTGTTTAATAGATTGCACGGTCATGCCGTAGCGGGCCGCAATGCTGTATAGCGTATCACCGCTCGTTACAGTATAGGTGGATGGTGTTTTTGAGTTGATGTTGTTAGCTGAATCAGGAACAGTTAATGTAGTATTGGCATATATCGTATTGCCGGAGAGATGATTTAATTTCTTTAGGGTATCTACAGACGTACCATGCTCTTGAGCAATGCTGAACAAGGTGTCTCCGGGCTGGACAGTATACTGTGCCGCATCTGCGGTAGTTGCTGCTCCCATAGTTAGAAGCAGAGAGGCCGTGAATATCATTACTTTTTTCTTCATCAAATGATTCCCTTCCTTTTACACATAGAATATAAGTGCTAACAATGAACAAGGTTACAAGATTTCTAATTCGGCAATCTTTTCCATATTTCTTCATTGTTCAATAAAATTATCGGTAAAAAAAGAGAATAGTTGAGAGAAATATAAAAAAAATGAAGAATAATAAAAAGTTTTGAAGAAACCGTATGATTTACCTTTGTCAAACAAAAAAACCGGCCCCTCCAGGAGACCGGTTTTTGCCTTGTATTTAATTATTATAGACGGTCGTGGTTATCATATCTGTCCGTTAATTCATCGTCGGTACGGCGATTTAAGAATTCACGGCTAGTTGCGCGTTCATCATCTACTTCAAGGTCGCCAACGCCTTCCACGTGAGCCTCTTCACGCTTCACTGTGTCGTGTACAGTTTCAGTGTCCTGTACTTTACGTTTTCCTACGATTAATTCTTCTTTAACGACAGGACGTTTTGAGACTTCCACTTGCTCCTCTGTGATTGGAATGCGAATGCTATCGTCCTCATCAACCACTGGTGTAGAATCGAAAGATGCAACTGGTTCGTCTACTGGGCGACGCTCAACATATACTTCATCGCGCTCTACGTTTACATCAACGGTGCGCTGCTCTTCAACTACATCTTTGTCTACTTGCACTTCACCTGTTTGTACGCGCTCTTTGTCTACTTCTAGCCGCTCTTCGCGAAGCTGCAGGCGTTGTTCTTCATCAGTAAGGTCCGTATTGTCTACTCTTTCAGCACGTACGCCGTCTACTTGATCTACTTCGCGGTCCATGCCAAATGCGGCTGTACCGAGGGCAGGGTCAGCATCGGCCGTTAAGTTACGGTCACGGTAGAACTGCTCATAATCTTTATCGACGTAAAGAAGGATTTTGCCAGCCTGGATGTCGCTGTAATATCGGTTTGCTTCTTCGTCGTTTAATCCCATGTTCCGTAACCCGCCGCGTACTTCGTCTTCTCCGGAAAGAAATGCCATGAACTTATCCATCCAAGAGCCATTATTTGATGCGGCATCTACTTCTACATCAGTACGTCCTCTTAGCAGGGATACGCTATCCTCGTCTCTTGTTACAGCATAAATATCTGAATCAGTATAACCTTCAGTTTTTAATTCCTCAATCTTGCGGATGGCTTCATTCTGATTGTTAAATACTCCGATAAATTTCTTGTTGTTTTCCATGTGTATAGCCTCCTAGTAATTAAGAATTTCTAACTTGCGTCTGGTTTTTTATTACCCGGTGTGATAGAATTAAAACTTTATAATCTTAAAAGAAATCTCGGTGATACGGTTGCTGATTCGGGGGGATGACAGCATCATCTGTTACTGACGGTTCTGTTATTTTGCTGTTTTCCTGCAGCCGCTGTCGCCTTTCCGCCTCTTCTCTCGTTGGAAGAGGAGAAGCGGAATGAGCATTTCCTGCTTGACCACTATTAGGTCTCGCACGTTCCTGGTCTGCTGCTGTTTCCTGCCGAGCTTCTTTCGACTGGTCCATTACAAGTAAGATGAGCTCGTTGTCAATATCCTTATAGTAAGCTTCTGCATCACCTTCAGATAGACCGAATTCCAGCAAATATTCCTTGATCGGCTGATCCTTTGTAAAGATGGATTTGACCTTTTCTACGATTGAAGGGCCAGCAGAAGTGACTTCTGCTTTTGTGTTGTTTTGAAGTCTTAGATGAAAGTCTTCATCCTTCGTTATCGCATACAATTGATTGGCATCATACCCTTTTGCCTGCAAATCCTCAATTCGCCGAATCGCATCAATATCACTTTTACACAATCCAATGACTTGTTTGTCGGGCATTTTTCCTCCCCCATTCATCTTCCGTGTCATCACTGTATAAGTACCCCCTGCCTAATATTGAAAACATGAAAAAAGTTGAATGGAAGGAAAATGAGCCAGGTTTGTCGAATGAAGTAAGCGTACATATGTACATATAAGGAAGAAAAAGGGGGAAAGTTCATGGTGGAAACAGAAGTAAAAACAGCCGATTTATGTGATGAGCACGCGAGTGAGCTGGAGGTATGTTATCTGGATTTGAAATCTTACGGAGGCAAAAAAGGTTTCTTTGGGCCAATTTCAACTGTCAAAGTATTTGAAGACAATGTGCTTGTAAAAGAAGCCTTGCAAACTATTCCCGAGGGAAGCGTCCTAGTAGTGGACGGGGGAGGTTCAAAGAGGTGTGCCTTACTCGGAGACCGTTTAGGGGATATCGCACAGCAACGGAAACTAGCCGGCATTATTATTAATGGTTGCGTACGAGACACCGCTGAGCTGGCTAAGCAAAAGGTAGGCATATTGGCTTTAGGGAGCAATCCGTTAAAAAGCATTAAAAAGGGCCAAGGCGAACGAGACATTACTCTGCAATTTGGAGAAGTCCGCTGGCAGCCCGGCCATTATGTATATGCTGATGAGGACGGCGTCGTTCTTTCCGCTAAACCATTACATAAATAACTGTCTTTTTCGGTGAATGATAAGTGCAGAAAACGGAATAATCTGAAAAAACCCGCCAAAAGGCGGGTTTTTTAGTAATTTACTAAGCCCTTCGATCATGCTGCGAAGAATTTTCTTCAAAAGAATCATGGTCTTGTGGCAATTGATCAATTCGGCTCGCATCAGTTGAGTCGAATGCTTGGCGTAAAAAATAAACCATGATGAGTCCGACAAAAAGTAATAAAACAGCCAAGCCAATCACTGTTAGTGCGTCCATAAGCCCGCCTCCTTCCGCATAAAATATAATACTTATTATATACTTATTCCACGTTTTGTTCGTTTAAAACCTAAAGATGGGAATTGGTGTTTAAATAGACTGAAGGTTAGCAAAAAACACTGTAAGGGTTGTTCATTTGATGTATAATAACACTTAGCGGAAAACTACATAATAGGAGTCAGGTAAAGCTGCGTCAAGCTTTTAAAAGGGCAAGCTGGTGAAAGTCCAGCGCGGTCCCGCCACTGTAAGTGAAACCTCTTGTGTTTCATAAGCCAGAAAACCTGCCTGATTCGTATCACCGGTGAACCTACGTGGATATGGGAAGGTGTGAAAGTGCTAGAAGGCCTGTTTCTTAGGACTATCGGCTCTTCGCATGACATCTCTCCGTGACGTAGAGGTGTTTTTTTATTTTATTTAAGAAGGAGAAGAAGGCTATGAAAGTATCACGGTATGTATTATCACTAGGGTTAGCGGCAGGACTGCTGGCTGGGTGTGGAGCTGAGGAAGCGGCGCCAGAGCAGGAGAATAATGCGAATTCCTCAGGGGAAAATCAAGGGGCAGCTGCGTTTCCAGTCACCATTAAAGATGCCAGGGGGAAAGAAGTAGTGATTGAGAAGGAGCCGGAGAGAATTGTTTCCTTAATTCCGAGCAATACAGAGATTGCTTATGAACTAGAGTTAGGAGAGAAGATTGTCGGTGTAACCGATAATGATAACTATCCTGAAGACGTGCTTTCGAAGGAGAAAGTCGGCGGTATGGAATATAATGTTGAAAAAATTATTAGTCTGGATGCCGATCTCGTTCTAGCACACGGCTCAACCGCTCACACATCCAAGGATGGATTTGAGCAATTGGAGCAATCTGGAATTGATGTGCTGGTCGTTAACGACGCAAAGAATTTCGAAGAGGTATATGATTCTATCGAAATGATTGGTCAGGCAACAGGACAGGAAGAGGAAGCCGATGAAACCGTTAAGGAAATGCAGACAGACCTGGCGGAAGTAGAGGAGAAGGCACAAGCAATCAAAGAAGAAGAGAAGAAGAGCGTGTTTATAGAAGTATCGCCAGCTCCTGAAATTTATACATCAGGCAGTAACACCTTCATGCAGGAAATGCTCGACATCGTCCAGGCTGAAAATGTTGCAGCAAGTGAAGAAGGATGGGTGCCAATGAATGAGGAAGCAATCATTCAAATGAACCCGGATGTCATTATTACTACACATGGTCACTATACAGAACAGCCGGTTGAGGGAGTTCTTAACCGTGAAGGCTGGGAAACAATCACAGCCGTCCAAAATAAAGATGTCCACGAGGTGCATTCGGACCTTGTCAACCGGACAGGCCCGCGTCTTGTTGAAGGAGTAGAAGAACTTGCTGAAGCCATCTATCCAGATGTTTTTGCGGAATAAATTTTCAGCTTATGTAGTAGTGGCTGTATTTTTAATGCTTGCTGTTTTCACAGGAATATCAATAGGTACTATTTATATTCCTTTTAAGGATATTGCCGTGCTGTTATCTCATCATTTGTTTGGTACAGCACTGCAAGGCATTGACCCGTCCTTTGATAACATCGTTTGGAAGATCCGCTTTCCGCGTGTGTTATTAGCAGGGCTGGTCGGAGCCTCTCTGGCGGTAGCGGGAGCAGCCTTTCAGGGGCTGCTGCGCAACCCGCTCGCCGATCCCTATACATTAGGAGTCTCCTCCGGTGCATCTGTTGGGGCTGTAATGGTGCTGTTTTTTAATATTTATTTGCCTTTCTTCGGGGGATTTACCCTTCCGATTGTCAGTATCGCAGCTGCTATTGTCACCATCTTTATTGTTGTTATTTTTACACGGCTCATCGACCGCTCTATGAAGGTGGAGACGATTATTTTGACTGGAATTATTTTTAGCTCATTTTTAGGATCCGTCATCTCTTTAATGATTGCGCTGACCGGAGAGGAACTGAGGCAAATTATCGGCTGGCTGCTTGGCAGCGTGTCCATGAGAGGCTGGGATTATATTCAGCTAATCTTCCCGTTTTTCTTGGTTGGAACTTTCGTGTTAATTGTTCAAGCTGCCGAACTGAATGCCATGTCCTTTGGTGAAGAAAAAGCCCAGCATCTCGGGGTAAACGTTCGCCAGAAAAAAATGATCATTTTAATTACAGGCTCCATGCTGACGGGAGCAGCTGTAGCCGTATCAGGCACAATTGGCTTTGTTGGTCTTGTCATCCCTCACTTCATTCGACTGCTGTGGGGACCAGACCACCGGCACTTGCTGCCTTTATCGGCTTTGGCAGGGGCTGGCTTTTTAATATTAGCTGACCTTGTGTCAAGGACGATTATCTCACCGGCAGAGCTGCCAATTGGCGTCATTACCTCGATTATCGGTGCCCCAGTATTTGCTGTTATTCTATTGCGGAAACGATGGAAAGGAAGAACGACATGATTCAAGCAGAACATTTAACCGGCGGATACGGTCATACAGATGTAGTCCGGGGTCTTTCTTTTTCGGTCAAAAAGGGCGAGCTGTTTGGCATATTAGGACCAAACGGCAGCGGCAAAACGACACTGCTAAAGATGATAAGCGGAGTCGTACCGATCACAGAAGGAAGTTTATTCATCAAAGATAAGCAACTGAGAGATTATAAGCCGAAGGAATTAGCGAAGCGGGTGGCGGTGCTTCCGCAAATTTCTTCTCAATCCTTTGCCTACACGGTGAAAGAAACCGTTTCTTTGGGGCGCTATGCCCATCAGAGCGGCTTTCTGCCCATATGGAAAGAAGAGGATGAACAAGCGGTCATGAAAGCGATGAGGCAGACGGGAACGGATCGTTTTGCTGACGTTACACTTGATGCATTATCGGGCGGGGAGCGTCAGCGTGTTTTCTTGGCTCAGGCACTTGCACAGGAGCCGGAAATCCTTCTATTAGACGAGCCGACGAACCATCTTGACTTATCCTTTCAAAAGGATCTGCTTGATCTTTTAAAGCGGATGACGACAGAGCTTGATCTAACAGTTGTATCGATTTTTCATGATTTGAATTTAGCTTCTCTTTATTGCGAAAGGCTGCTGTTGATGGAGGGGGGAGAGTTGCGTTCACTTGGCCTTCCGAGTGAGGTGTTAAAGGAGAAATCCATTCATGAAGTATACAAAACAGAGATTCATAAGCAGCCCCACCCTGAGGTGCCGAAGCCGCAGATGAGTATCCTGCCGGAAAGAACAGCAGAGGAAGAGGCTGATGTGACGATTGATCACACATTTATGAGCCAAAACGATGAATTTATCGCCCTTGAATCACCCATTGTCCTAAAAACCCTCTCAGCCGGTGTGATTGGTGCGGGCTGGGGCTGGCACCGAAGCTTTGTAAACCGACATGTAGACAAAAACTATTCTCATCCTGCATACAAGGAGGATATGAGAAATTTCCTCAAAGAGAGAAGTTTTGATGTAAATGAAACGGTTGGAATGATGACGGCCGTACACCTTCACACAGCTGCTTATCAATTTATGGAAGTGGAAGGGGTGTCTGTCTTTACTGTCGTGACCGCAGGTGTTGGAAACGCCGTCGATATTTCCCGTTCAGCTGAGCATGACCGCTTGTTTTTACCTGGTACGATCAATATTTGGGTGTTCGCTAACGGGCATTTGTCAGAGGAAGCGTTCGTTCAGGCTGTCATGACAGCCACTGAAGCAAAGGTGAAAGCATTGGTCGACCAGGGAGTGCATGACCCTCTGACAGGCTCGCAGGCAACTGGCACGTCTACTGACAGCATATTAATTGCTGCTACACAGCGCGGAAAAAAGCAGGAATTTGCGGGATCGATTTCCCCCCTCGGACAAGCAGTGGGACAGGCAGTGTATAACTGTATGATCCGTGCATTATCGAGCAATAGCAGGAGAGGGAGCTAATGATTGCCCATTTGCTGGCCGCAACAGCTGCCCTGTTCATTGACCGGTTAATTGGTGATCCCCCCCATTGGCCTCATCCTGTTCGCTGGCTTGGCTCGCTTATTGCCTTTTTGGAGAAGCATTTAAACAAAGGAGCATATAGGAGGGGAAAGGGCCTAGTGATGCTTCTTGTTGTTCTCTTAGTAACCGGGTCTGTCACTCTCTTGGTCGTTTATTTTTCATATCGCCTGCATCTTGCAGCAGGAGTGGCAGTAGAAGCTCTCCTTATTGCGTCTGCCATTGCTTGCCGCAGTTTGAAAGAGGCTGGGATGAGTGTGTATGAGCCCTTAAAGCAAGGAGATCTGCCAAACGCGCGAAAGAGACTTTCTTACATTGTAGGCCGGGACACTGATCAGCTGAATGAAGGCGAGATTACGAGAGGAGCTATTGAGACAGTAGCGGAGAACACCAGTGATGGGGTGACAGCTCCTTTATTTTGGGCACTTATTGGCGGTGCCCCAGGGGCTATGATATATCGTGCCATTAACACGTGCGATTCTATGGTTGGCTATCGGAATGAAAGATATGAAGCGTTTGGCTGGTTCTCCGCCCGGCTGGATGACCTGGCGAATTGGTTCCCTGCCCGTCTGACGGGGTTTTTAATGATATGGTCCTTTCCGGGCGCCCAGCGCTCAAAGAAGAAGACCTGGCAGCTTATCCGCCGTGATGCAAGGAATCATCCAAGCCCGAACAGCGGCTGGTGTGAGGCAGCTGTCGCCTTTCTTTTGGGTATACAGCTTGGTGGTGTAAATACATATAAAGGGAAGCGGTCATATCGAGCGGAAATGGGAGAACCTTTAAAGGAAAAAACAGCAGACGATATTTTGCTGGCGAATCGTATTATGGAACGAACGACTCTATTATTTTTAGGGGTGCTTTGGATAGGAGGAGGAGTATATGCGCTTGCCCGCTCATGGATCGAATCCGGATCATTTATATAAGGCGATAGGGTTAGAGAGGCCTTTGGATCTAATTGATTTTAGCGTCAATACTAATCCGTTTGGACCGCCTGCTGCTATCAAGGAGCATTGGATGGAATGGTTTTCTCTTGTCGCCGATTATCCCGATCCATCGGGAGCTTCGGTTATCAAGAAGCTTGCTGAGCGCAACGGTGTTCAAGAGGAGCAGATAGTGCTCGGCAATGGAGCAGCTGAGATCATTCAATTACTTGCCCAGCAGTGGCGAGAGGAACGAATTGTAATTGTCCAGCCGGCCTTTTCTGAATATGAAGCTGCTTGCCGAACATATGGCTGTGGGGTTGAATATATATTTGCTGACCAATTGGGGCAGATTCCTGTGAATGATATGATCCATAAAGCTGAAAAAGCGGCAGCTATTTTTATGTGTACGCCGAACAACCCTACCGGCATGGTTTTCGCCCGCGAACAGATCGTGGAAGTACTGGCGAAGACGGAGAGCAGCGGCTGCTACGTGGTGATTGATGAAGCATTCTATGATTTTGCGGGCAGCGATACATTTGCGGAGCTGCTGCCTCGTTATCCTCATCTTCTCATTTTACGGTCGTTAACGAAAATGTATGCGATTGCGGGGTTGAGGATTGGCTATCTCCTGTCTAGTGCGGAAACAGCTTCTCGAGTGGCGCGGCTGCGACCGCATTGGAATGTGAATGCCTTGGCACTGCAAGCAGCAGAGACCGTTTTACAGGAGGAAGCATTTGAAGTGAGAACGCGCGAGCGGATTGCGGAAGAGCGGGAGAGGATGTTTAATTTCCTGCAAAGAGAGAGCTTTGAACACACTCCGTCTTCGGTGAATTTCTATCTGCTGCGTGACCCTGCTCTTGATGATCAGAGGCCGCTTTTTGTATTTTTACTGAAAAAGGGCATTGTGCTTCGTCATACATATAATTATCCAGGAATTGAAGGCCGTTGGTTAAGGGCGGCCGTTAAAACAGAGGAAGAGAACAATCAATTGAAAGAGGCGTTGCTCCAATGGAGAAAGCAAGGTTAACAGTCATTCTTGGAGGGGTGCGCAGCGGCAAAAGCAAGGGAGCTGAAGAGCGGGCAATCGCTGCTGCGGAGGGGCTTGACGGCGGGCTTTATTATGTCGCCTGCGGAAAAGTTACGGATGAAGAGATGGCTGATCGGGTCCGCGCGCATCAACGCCAGCGCAAGCAGGCTGAGCGGTCGTGGACCACTTGGGAGCAGCCGACAGACATTCAAACGCTGGCCAGCTGTTTCACCAGGAAAGACGCAGTCCTGCTAGACTGTTTAACAACATTGGTCACCAATGAGTGGTTTGCTAAAGAGGAGCCAGGTGGGTGGGATGATGCCCTCTTTCAGGAAGGCATCAAGCAGAAGGTGAAACAGGGAATTGTTGCTATTCAACAGGCCGCTGGTTCACTCGTGGTTGTATCGAATGAGCTGTCGTTTGAGCCGATAGGAAGCCCGCTTGTTTTCCATTATGCCAAGGTACTGGGCGAGCTTCATCAGTGGCTTGTAGCTACGGCTGATGAGGCGGTGCTGGCCGAGCACGGCTGCCTGATCGTGAAGAAACAGTTCATTGGGAATGGAAGGCGAGAATATTTATAGATTAATTGCCTGATAGTCTATTCAAGGAGGAAAAGGTTATTATTCAAATGAGGACACGCAAAAAGGAAAAGATGGGATGAAGGCGAACATCTATGTAAAGAGTTTATTAATTTGTTTTCAGTTTTTTTCAGTCGTGCCGATTCGCAGAAACCTGCCGATGGATACTAGGCATTTGCAGGTGATGCTCAGATTATTCCCTTTATATGGCTTGCTGAAGGGATTTCTGTATGGCGGGGTGTTTTGGCTGGTACTGGAATGGTCACCGCTCACTCCACTAGGCAATGCCTTCTTTCTCTGGCTGGTGCCGATAATCTGGACGGGAGGCTTGCATTTAGACGGCTGGATTGATGCGAGTGATGCGTTTTTTTCTTACCGCGATCGAGATCGGAGGCTTGATATTTTAAAGGACTCCCGCGTAGGAGCCTTCGGTGTGCTGTCGCTTATTATCCTTCTTGCAGCGAGATTTTTGTTTGTATATGAGATTGCTGCCTTCGGCTCAAGCATGCTTGCACTATTCGTCATCCTTATTCCTTTTTACAGCCAGCTTCTGATAGGCTTATTACTAAATCATGTTCCGCCGGCTAGAAAAGAGGGGCTTGCTTTCTTTTTTCAGAAAGGAAAGCAGGCTTCACTCCCTGTAAGCTATACTTTGTGGCTAGCGCTTGCTGGTTTATGCCTAGCTTTTTCTGCTGGTTTTCCAGTTTTATTCCTGCTTATGGGCGTCGCTGCGGGAGGATTTTATATACTGGCTCGGAAAGTCATACAAAAAAGCTTTGGCGGGATAACCGGAGATTTGCTTGGTGCCAGCCTGGAAGGAGTGGAAACGGTTTTATGGATGATACTGTGGTTATTGGTCTCTATCGGCATGGCTTAACAGTAGATAATGAACGAAAAGCATACAGCGGTTGGACTGATTCCATTCTAAGTGAGGAAGGAAAGAAAGAGCTGAAGCGTATACAGCCGTGTTTGCCTGCCTATGAGAAGGTGGTCACGAGTGATTTGCAGCGTTGTGTACATACGGCTGGTCTGCTTTTTCCTGAGCATTCAACAGAGGCCTGGCCCGAATTTCGAGAAATGAATTTTGGGCGCTGGGAGGGCAAGATGCACAAGGAGGCAGAGAGCATCGAAGAATACAGAGCATGGATGAACGATCCCTTTTCACATCCGATTCCCGAGGGTGAGAGTTTTCAAGAGTTTGCTGCGCGAATCGAAAACGGGTGGTACAAGTGGCTGGATGAGCTGAAGGAGCAGAGAATTCAGCGAGCTGCTCTCGTTACGCATGGCGGTGTTATACGCTATTTATTGACGCAGTTTGCAGGAGAGAAAAAGGCATTCTGGGAGTGGCAGGCGGAGAATGGACGCGGCTATGAACTGACCAGTTCACTGTCTGCCTTAAGGAGGGGTGAACGTTGCAGCTCGTTACAGGCGGTGCCTTTAATGGCAAAAAGCAATGGGTAATAAAGGAATACGGACTCAGAGAGCGCCCTCATGAATGGCACTCTTTTTATGAGTCAGGTACTTTAAAAGAATGGTCCCACGATACGGTGGTACTTGAAGGAATTGAGCGGCATGTTAGAAGGCTGCTGGAAGAAAAAGAAAGCCCGGAGGCAGCTAGAACAGTCTGGCAACGACAATTGGCCGAGTGGGCAGACTGGGAAAGAAGAGTCCAGGCACGCCGGCTGATTCTTATTGGTACAGACATTACAAAAGGTGTCGTTCCTGTCAATGCCTTCGATAGAATGTGGCGTGATACAGCCGGCTGGTGCTTTCAGGATGCGGCGAGGCAGGCAGAAGAGGTTATTCAGATTTGGTACGGCTTACCGGAACGACTAAAGAATAAGGAGGAGAAGGAATGAGGCTTTATACGAAAACTGGTGATAAGGGTGAGACAAGCATTATTGGAGGAAGAGTAGGGAAGGATCATTTGCGGGTAGAGGCATACGGCACAGTGGATGAAGTGAATTCTTTCGTCGGCCAGGCGGCAGCCGAGCTGGATGGTGATCTGTTTAAAGATATCTTGGCGGATCTTGAAGTGATTCAGCATGAGCTGTTTGATTGCGGCGGGGATCTGGCAACAATTTCCGGCAAGAAAGGGTGGAAGCTGAAGGCTGAATCTGTTGATGGGCTCGAGAAGAAAATTGATCAATATATTCAGGAAGCACCGGAGCTAGAGCGGTTTATTCTTCCGGGAGGCACCAAAGCCGCGGCTGCCATTCATGTAGCACGGACAGTGACGCGGCGGGCAGAACGGCTCGTTGTGGCGCTTATGCGAGAGGAAAAAGATATCCATCCTGTGACCCTTCAATATTTAAACCGCCTCTCTGACTACTTCTTCGCCGTTGCACGTGTGGTTAACTTCCGGCTCGGTGTGAAAGATGTAGAATATGTGCGCAGCGCCAACGTATTCCGAGACAGCAAGAGGAAGGATGAGAAGCAGTGAAAGCGAGACACATAAGCTGGCTTGCCTTATTCACGGCCCTGTCCGTTGTCGGGGGCATGCTTAAAGTGCCGGCACCTGTTTCGAGCGTAGCACTCGATTCCTTTCCGGCACTCTTGGCCGCCGGCTTGCTTGGGGCGGTACCGGGAGCGCTGGTCGGCGCATTTGGGCATCTCATTTCTGCTCTGATGGGAGGGATGCCGCTCGGGCCGCTTCATGCACTAATAGCTGCCGAAATGGCTGCCATCATGTGGCTGTTTGGATGGCTGTATGCACGCGGGAAGCGATTCTTTTCGTTAACTGTTTTTGTCCTGCTAAACGGCCTGGTTTCTCCGGCTCCATTCATTCTCTTGATGGGCTGGCCTTTCTATGTTGGCATGGTTCCCTCCCTTATGATTGCTTCTCTTGTTAACGGAGTGATCGGCGCTCTATTGCTGCCTCGTCTGCTTCCTGTTTATGAGAGACTGATTGGTCGTGTGAGAGCATGAAACGGGATGTTATTTATGTGAGAGACTTAGTGGTTGCATCGGATAATAGCGGCTCTGTCGGTGAAAAGCCAAATGATGCCGTGAAGGTTCCATATGACACAGTCGGCTACTTCTCCGCCCGGGTCGCCTTAATGGAATGCCTAGCGGCTGGAGGAGAACCATTTGCAGCTATTGTACATAATTTTTCAGGAGATGAAGCATGGAGAGGGCTGTGTCAGGGGATTCAGCGAGCTGCTGATGAGGCGGCTTGCTCTGTAGAAATAACCGGCAGCACAGAAACAAACTTCAATATGAAAGAATCGGCTACAGGAGTGGTCATCTTGGGAGATTATAAGCGGAAAGAAAAATCCTTTGATAGACAAGCAGCCGGATATGCCGTTATAGGGAAGCCTCTTGTGGGACAGGAGGTATTAGCTGAGAGAGAGTCCGTGGTTTCTCTGCAGTTATTTCGCCATCTCCTTCAGTTAGATGGAGTCTATGCTGTTCAGCCTGTTGGTTCTAAGGGGATCGGCTATGAATTAAAGCAGCTGGCCGGCAGGAACGGGCAGTCTCGTGTGAATATGATGAAATCGGCAGGCCCGGCTACTTGTTTTTTAGTTGCGTATAACCCGGACAAGGAGCCGCAGATCAAAGCTGCATGCGGTGTTTTATTCCATGAAATTGATATGATATAAAAGGAATGGTAAGTAGGTTAATAGAAATAAGAGCAGACCAGCCGCCAAGCGGTTGGTCTATTTTTTAAATAATATTCTCTAAAAATGTTTGAAAATTCTAACTGTCGTGATGTATAATAGTAATTAATTAAATAAACTGTTATACAACATTGGGAGGGCTAATTATGGTGAAATTAGGAAAAGAAATCCCGGCGATCCGCGAGAATGCAAACCTACAAGACTACGAGGAAGCTGTACGCACAGCAGATTGGGATAAAGTTTCAGAACAGTTTACCTGGTTTAAAACAGGAAAAGTTAACATGGTACACGAAGCCATTGACCGCCATGTGGAAGAAGGACGCGGAGAGAAGGCAGCTTTGCTCTTTACAGATGGGAACCGCGATGAAAAATATACATATAGAGAAATAAAGGAACAAACTTGCCGGTTTGCAAACGGCTTGAAATCACTTGATATACATAAAGGAGACCGCGTATTTATTTTTATGCCGCGCAGTCCAGAACTATATTTCGCCCTTCTCGGCACAGTTCGTATCGGTGCTATTGCTGGCCCGCTTTTCGAGGCTTTTATGGAAGAAGCAGTAAAAGACCGATTGGCGGATAGCGGGGCTAAAGCAGTCGTAACTACCCCAGAATTACTGGAAAGAATTCCGGTGGAACAGCTTCCAGAGCTTCAGCATGTGATTGTTGTCGGCGCAGAGGAAAAGACAGCTGATTACATGGTTCCTTACAAAGAGCTAATGATGGCTTCTAATGAACATGTTATAGAGTGGGTAGACCGCGAGGACGGGATGCTGCTTCACTATACATCTGGTTCTACAGGAAAGCCAAAAGGTGTGCTGCAAGTTCATGATGCCATGCGTCATCAATATTTAGCTGGAAAGTGGACATATGACCTGCATGAAGAGGATGTATACTGGTGTACCGCCGACCCGGGCTGGGTAACTGGTACATCTGCGGGGATCTGGTCTCCTTGGCTGAATGGAGTAACGAATGTGCTTCGCGGAGGACGCTTCAAAGCAGAAGACTGGTTTGCGACCTTAGAAAAGTACGGAGTAACTGTCTGGTTTAGCGCGCCAACAGCTTTCAGGTTATTGATGGCGAGCGGCAACGAGCTGCCTAAAAAGTATGACTTGTCTAAGCTTCGCCATGTATTGTCTGCCGGGGAACCTTTGAATCCTGAGGTTATTAAGTGGGGACAAGAGGCGCTTGATCTTCGTATTCATGACAACTGGTGGATGACGGAGACTGGTTCTTCTATTTGTGCCAACTTCCGCTGTAACCCAATTCGTCCTGGTTCGATGGGTAAGCCTTTGCCGGGAATTGAAATGTCTATTATTGATGATGATGGAAACGAATTGCCAGCCAATCGAATGGGAAATCTGGCCATTAAACCGCAATGGCCGGCAATGATGCGCCAAATCTGGAACAATGAAGAGAAATATGAGAGCTACTTCTTGAATGGCTGGTTCATTACAGGTGATACGGCTTATAAAGATGAAGACGGATTCTTCTGGTTTGAAGGCCGGGTAGACGATGTCATTAATACATCTGGAGAGCGCGTAGGGCCATTCGAAGTAGAAAGCAAACTGGTCGAGCATCCGGCTGTTGCAGAAGCAGGTGTAATCGGTGTCCCAGACCCCATGCGTGGTGAAGTGATTAAAGCCTTTATTACGCTACGACCAGGATACGAAGAAAGCGAAGAGTTATTAGAAGAAATCCGTCAATTCGTCAAAACCCGCTTAGCTGCACATGCCGCTCCGCGTCAATTTGAAGTACGCGATTCCATGCCAAAAACACGCTCAGGAAAAATTATGCGTCGTGTATTGAAGGCTTGGGAGCTTGGCCTGCCAACAGGTGATCTTTCTACCATGGAAGATTAACAGGTGGATATACATTAAAAAGAACAGAAGGAAGCCCCCGCTTTGAGAAAATGAAAGCGGGGGCTTTTGTGATATGTATAAAGGCTTTTTTAAACAGTTGTTTCTTTTTTGTAACCATCTATAACCAGATCTAGTTTACCAGTGTTTGGATTAATGACCAGCCCGTGTACAGGAATAGACTTGGACATCAATGGATGGGTCTTTACCATATGTACGCTATGCTCCACGCTCTGTTCTACGCTTTCAAAGCCTTGAAGCCACGAATCGATATCGATTCCCGCATTTCGAAGCGTATCCGCTGTATCCTTCTCAATGCCGCGTTTTTCCATTGCCCCGAGAATAGCTTCGCTTGACAGTGTGCTCATCCCGCAGTCATGATGGCCCACTATAAATATTTCATCGGCCTGCAGCTGATACACGGCCACGAGCAGGCTGCGCATGATACTCCCAAATGGGTGATTAATCACGGCACCGGCGTTGCGGACGATTTTGACGTCTCCGTTTCTAAAATTCATTGCTTTCGTGACAAGCTCAACTAGGCGCGTGTCCATACAAGTAAGGATCACGGCACGCTTATCGGGAAACTTACCTGTCGTATACTCTTCATACATCTTGCTGTCTACGAATTCTTTATTGAAAGACAACACTTCTTTTAACAAAGTCATTAAACATCCCTCCTTTCTTCTATTTTACAAAATTCTGTACATTTTTGTCATATTAATTTAAGAACTTGACTGACTTCATGCTCAAGCTCGTCCAGCCTGATGAACCGAGCTTTGCGAAAGGCTTCTTTTCCATGAATAAAGAAAAGAATAGCCGGTACAGAAAAGACGGTGTATTGCCCCGAAATTTCAGGAGCGCTGCCTGTGTTAACATAAACGCTCTTAACAGAAGGAAACTGTTTGAGCAATTCTTCAACCCTTGGCTGCATCGCTGTACAAACAGAGCAGTTGGGAGCAGAAACGAACACGAGCACGGCTTCATGATCATTAATTATTTCTTGCAATTTAGAAAGAGATAGAACAGTCTGCATCAGAATCACTCCTTTTCAATAGTGCAAATAAGGTTTAAATTATACTATAATAAGAATCATCCAGAGGAGGTTTGCAGAATGGCAGGAAGAAACGAAGAAGAATTAAAAAAAGATATCTCATTGTTAGGTAACCAAGGTACAACCTACACATTTGAATATGATCCGTCTATTTTAGAGACGTTCGAGAATAAGCATCAAAACCGTGATTATTTCGTCAAGTTCAATTGTCCAGAATTCACGAGCCTTTGCCCGATGACTGGACAGCCGGACTTTGCGACGATTTACATTAGCTATATACCCGATGTAAAGATGGTTGAAAGCAAATCGCTCAAACTTTACCTGTTTAGCTTCCGTAATCATGGCGATTTTCATGAGGATTGCATGAATATTATTTTAAATGATCTCGTTGAATTGATGGATCCTCGCTATATTGAAGTGTGGGGAAAATTCACGCCGCGTGGCGGGATTTCGATTGACCCGTATACGAACTATGGACGCCCGGGCACGAAATACGAAAAAATGGCGGAGTACCGAATGATGAATCATGACTTGTATCCGGAGACCGTAGACAACCGCTAAGTGACACATATAAGAAACTTTTCTTAAAGACCTCCTATTCTTGAATGAGTAGGGGGTTCTTGGTTGTGTATAGACATATAAAAAACAGACCCCGATGTCGGAGTCTGTTGGTCTCGGTCATTAAATTAAGCTTTTTGAACGTTAGCAGCTTGTGGTCCGCGTTGACCTTGCTCAACGTCAAATGTAACTGTTTGACCTTCGTCTAAAGATTTGTAGCCTTCACCTTGGATAGCTGAGAAGTGAACGAATACGTCATCTCCGCCTTCACGTTCGATAAATCCAAAGCCTTTTTCTGCATTAAACCATTTTACTTTACCTTGTTCCATTTTTGTTTCCTCCTCGTGTGCAATGCACACATTTTGTTACTATCCTTGCTCTCAAATCTTCAGACGGAAAGTGGTCGCACTTATCTATCCTTAACGAACAAAAATAATTCTTCTTAAATATACCACGACAAGCTCTAGGAAGCAAGTGGCAAAGAGAGACAGTTTGAAAAAATTGTAATCTTTGTTCTAGAGTTGACCATTTCCGCTGGTAGAGAGCTGGAAGGGTTGATTAAAGGTTGTTATTTTGCTGCCCAATTTCCTTACGGCCGATCAGTTCATTCGCAACTTCAAGCTCGGCATGTTCGTTGACCGCTTCGCTAGGCGGGTATTCATGCAAGTCATTGTGAACGACCATTCGTCGGTTTTCAGGAATGGGAGGCAGATTCGTGCCATATTTCTTGTTCATGCCAATCAACTCCTCTTTTATTAATATGGCTAGAAATGATCTAGTTATACGAAGGACATAGACATAAAAAAGTAGACAGTGGGCGCCCACTGTCTACTTTCGGTTTTAATCAACATTAAAATATCTCGCATCTGGGTGAGCAAAGACAATAGCTGAAACAGATGCTTCCGGCTCCATCATAAAGCCTTCTGTTAAACGGACACCAATTTCCTCTGGCTTGAGAAGCTTAAAGAGCTTTTCTTGATCTTCCAGGTTCGGACAAGCAGGATATCCGAAGGAGAAGCGTTGCCCTTGATACTTGGCTGCAAAGCGCTCTTTCATGGTGAAATCAACGGAGTCTGGGAAGCCCCATTGGTCACGCATTTCTTGATGGATCCTCTCAGCGAATCCCTCTGCAAGCTCTAGGGCAGTTGCCTGTAGGGCATGACTTTGCAGAAACTCGCCGTGCTCTTTCAGCTCGGTTGCTTTGTCGCGGACACCAAAGCCGGCTGAAACGACGAATAATCCGACATAATCCATCTCACCGCTATCTACTGATTTCAAGTAGTCAGCAAGGCAAAGGAATGGCTCCTTTTGCTGGCGCGGGAAGGTGAAGCGTTCAATTTCTGTCTGCCGGTCTGCCGGGTCATAAATAATGACGTCATTGCCGTCTGATTGTGCCGGGAAGAACTGGTATAATCCTGATGTTTTTAGCTGGCCTGATTGCAGGAAGCCGTCGACGGTTTCTTTTAAAGCTAGTGCGCGCTCGTCTCTTTCGGCAAGCAGCTTGTCTACTTTTCCTTTTAATCCAAGGTGGTGGCCAATCAATGTCTGCATATTGACATAAGGCTTTAAGTGAGCCACAGGATAATTGCGCTGTACGTGTTTCTGCAGATCACGCGGAACGAAAACCGGTGCATCCTGACGGACGGTCTTTTTTGGCTTCGTCAGTACAGCGACGTTAGAAGCTCTCATTGTTTCGCGGAATGCTTCTGTCTCCTGGCGTTTTTCCTGCTTAGCTTTTAACTCATCCAAGAGAAAGGGCTTTTCATTTTCATTTTGCAGGCGGTTAGCAAGAGACAGTCCATCCATAGCATCTTTCGCATAGAGAACAGGTCCGTTGTACTCAGCAGAGATTTTTGTTTCAGTAAAGCGGCGGGAAAGAGCGGCTCCACCGACAAGGATTGGTAAGTCAATGTCAGCCTCTTTCATATCCTGAGCAGTCAGTACCATCTGCTGGGCTGATTTCACAAGCAGCCCAGACAATCCCACGATATCTGGCTGTTCTTTTCGGACAGCTTCAATTAACTCGGCTGGTGTTACTTTAATACCGAGGTCGACGACTTTGAATCCGTTGTTGCTTAGAATAATATCGACTAAGTTCTTGCCGATATCATGGACGTCACCTTTTACTGTAGCTAAAATCACTTTGCCTTTTCCGTTGTCGTTTTCTTTTTTCTCCATGTACGGCTCTAGGAAAGCAACGGCCGCCTTCATGACTTCAGCACTTTGCAGCACCTCTGCTACAATCAGCTGATTATCGTTGAATAGCCGTCCGACTTCTGCCATCCCTTCCATGAGAGGTCCGTTGATGATATCGAGTGGTGTGTCGAATAAATCAAGTGCTTTCTCCAAGTCGGGGATTAAGCCTTCTTTTGTGCCCTCGACAACGTAGTAGCTCAGCCGTCCTTCGACCGTTTTCGGAATGTCTTCCTCTTTTTTCTCTTTCTTTTTGTCTCGATAGAAGTCAGTAAAGGCAGCTAATGTATCGTCGTTTGTTTCAAATAGAAGCTTATCGGCCATTTTGATTTCTTCTTCCGGAATGGAGGCGAAGCGTTCAAGCTTCTCTGTGTTAACGATTGCATAATCTAGACCAGCCTGTGTGCAATGGTACAGATAAACAGCATTTAACACTTCACGACCAACAGGGGGGAGGCCGAACGACACGTTGCTGACGCCTAGAACGGTCAGTGCGTCAGGCATTTTTTTCTTAATGAGGCGGATACCTTCAATCGTTTCTTCAGCTGAACCAATATACTGTTCGTCCCCAGTGCCAACAGGGAAGACGAGCGGATCAAAGATAATATCTTCCGGTGGAATGTCCCATTTATTAACAAGCAGATCATAGGAGCGCTCGGCAATCTCAAGCTTGCGTTCGCGTGTGACAGCCATGCCTGTTTCATCAATTGTTCCCACAACGACAGCTGCTCCATATTTTTTTACAAGCGGAAGAACAGCATCGAAACGTTCTTCGCCATCTTCTAGGTTAATGGAGTTGATGATCGCTTTTCCTTGTGAATATTTCAGTGCTTTTTCAATGACTTTCTCATCGGTGGAGTCAATGACGAAAGGCACCTTTACCTTTTTTACGACTTCTTTCATAAAGGCTTCCATATCTTCAAGCTCGTCACGGTCAGGGTTCGCTAGACAAATATCAATGACGTGAGCACCGCCTTTTACTTGTGCACGGGCGATTTCAGTCGCTTCTTCAAATTTGCCTTCAACGATCAAGCGTTTGAATTTACGGGAACCGATAACATTTGTACGTTCACCGATAAACAGCGGGCGCATGCTGTCATCATAGACAAGGGGCTCGATGCCGGAGACCACGTGCTCATGTGGTCGCTCTGGACGCTGGCGTGGAGAGACGTCTTCAATAGCTGCCTTCATCGCGCGGATATGTTCAGGTGTCGTGCCGCAGCAGCCGCCGACGATATTCAGCCAGCCTTTTTCAGCAAAGCCTTTAATTTTGCTTGAGAGTGATTCAGGAGATTCATGATAACAGCCATTCTCATCCGGAAGCCCGGCATTTGGATAACAGCTGACATAGCTTTTGGACAGCTCAGACAGCGAACGGATATGGTCTGTCATAAACTCTGGACCTGTGGCGCAGTTTAAGCCGACAGACAGCGGATTAATATGCTCAATGGAAATATAAAAAGCTTCAATGCTCTGTCCGGCAAGGGTCGTACCCATTGGTTCAATGGTTCCGGAAATCATGATAGGAAGCTTTTTGCCGGTTTCTTCAAAAGCTCGTTCAATACCGAGCGTGCCAGCTTTAACATTCAGCATGTCTTGGCTGGTTTCCATTAAAATGACGTCGCAGCCGCCTTCAATAAGAGCTGTAGCCTGCAGTTTAAAGTGGTCGCTGAGCGTATCGAAGTCAACTCCGCCTGTGACAGATAAAGTTTTAGTTGTCGGGCCGATAGCACCGGCTACAAAGCGGGGATGCTCCGGTGTAGAAAACTCATCAGCACATTTTCGTGCAATTTCTGCTGCCCGTCTGTTAATTTCATAAGCCTGGTCCCCTAGTCCATACTCGTCTAGCACGAGGGGAGTGCCGCCGAATGAATTAGTTTCGATAATATCGGCCCCTGCTTCTAAGTAGGCACGGTGAATATGTTCGAGAACATGAGGGGCTGTAATGTTTAAGTACTCGTTACAGCCGTCATATTGTTCTCCTCCAAAGTCTTCTTCAGTTAGATTAGCCTGCTGGAGCATCGTACCCATTGCTCCATCAAGGAAGAGAATTCGTTTTTCTAATTCTTTTTCAATTGGATGTTGTTTGGACATGAGCGATACCTCTTTCATTCAATTTACGGTCTTGTTCTTCGATGTAACGGATTAGTTCAATCGACATTTCATAACGAAGGAAAGGCGTGATTAAGTAGATGCCATTAAATAATCCAGCTGCTGTATCGATCAATTCCTTTGCAATTTTCAAGCCTTCTTGTGCTGCTGCTTCTTTATCGTTTTCATGGGTTTTCATGCGGGCCAGTGTCTCGTCGGACAGCTTAATGCCTGGCACCTCATGATGAAGGAATTCTGCGTTTTTTGAGCTGGTCAGCGGCATAATGCCAAGGAAAATAGGCGTTGGCAGATGCTTAGTCGCTTCGTATACTTCAACAATTTTTTCTTTCGTGAATACTGGCTGTGTAATAAAATAGTCTGCACCGAATTCGATCTTTTTCTCCAGACGCTTTACCGCTCGGTCGATGACACGCACATTCGGATTGAAGGCGGCAGCGACAGAGAAGTTCGTTTTCTGTTTCAGCGGTTTTCCAGAAAAGGAAATACCTTCATTCATCTGTTTGATTAGCTGAATGAGCTCCATGCTCGATACATCATAGACAGAGGCTGCACCAGGGAAATCACCGACCTTCGTCGGATCCCCGGTGATAGCGAGCACTTCATGAAGACCGAGGGTGTGTAAGCCCATTAAATGAGACTGAAGGCCGATTAGATTGCGGTCTCGGCATGTAATGTGAATAAGAGAGCGGACGTTGTGCTCTGATTTTAATAAAGAACCCATTGCCAGGTTGCTGACACGTGGAGAAGCCAGCGAGTTGTCAGCCATTGTTACGGCTGCGATGCCGGTATCCTGCAAGGCCTTTGCTCCTTTAATATAAGCAGCTGTATCTAAATGCTTCGGTGTATCAAGTTCGACAATAATTGTGCGATCTTTTTTTACTTGCTCATAGAGAGGGGCAACAGGAGAAGGCGCAGCTTCTTGAATAATGACCGGTTTTTTCTTTTTCACTTCTTTTTCCCGAACGGGAGCTAGGCCGCTTAATGCTTTCTTCGCCGCCCGGATGTGTTTTGGCGTAGTGCCGCAGCAGCCGCCAATTAAGCGGACGCCTTCTTCGCGGAGCTGAACAGCCGCCCGTCCGAAATAATCTGCTTCTGATTCGTAGACAATCCGGCCATCTTGTACATCAAGCAGGCTGGCATTCGGATAAGCGGAAAGAAATGCGTTTTCGGGCAGCTTCACTTCTTCAAATGCCTGAATAGTGTGATAAGGACCGAGTCGGCAGTTGACTCCGACAATGTCAGCACCAAGCGATTCCAGCTGCTTAAGTGCTTCATTTAAAGGCAGGCCGTTTTGCAATACACCCGGTTCGTGCATAGACACCTGTGCAATAATAGGCAGCTCTGTCATAGGCCGGATGACAGCGAGCACTTTCTCTAACTCTTCCAGATCATAATACGTTTCGAGTAATAGTCCATCGGGCTTTTCGGACAGAAGCGCCTCGGCTTGCTCGCGAACGGCTGCTTCAATCTCAGAAAGAGGAATGCTGCTCTTCTGAATGCCGCGAATGCCGCCGATGGTTCCCAGCACAAACCGTTTTTCAGGGGATGCTGCTCGTTTGGCGATTTGGACAGCTGCCTTATTTAACTCCTGAACCCGACCCTCCATACCGTACCTCGCCAGCTTTACGGCGTTTGCACCGTATGTATTCGTCTGGATAATGTCCGCTCCAGCATGGATATATTCACGGTGAATCTTTTCAATCAATTCAGGATTTGTTGTGTTTAATTCCTCATAGCAGAAATCTACACCATATGAATAAAGGAGAGTTCCTATAGCTCCATCGGCAATCAGCACTTCACTTTGAAGTCTCTCTAATAATGTCATTGTGTACGTCCTTTCTCTAACGCTATAGTCCAAATAAAAAAGCCTTCTCGAGGTAAGAAGGCTGTACATATCTAATGTTTAATCCTTCTTATCTTTCAAACTGCCCGGCAGTTTGCTGGATTTAGCACCTTAGCCATCAGGCGGCTGGTTGCTGAAGCTTCCACGGGCCAGTCCCTCAGCTTCTCTCGATAAGAAATACGCTATTCTTTTAATAGAATAATTGTTCATATCATAGCTTGTTCGTAGAAATTAGTCAATAGAAAATTTAGAATTTTTAAGCTGTGGAACAATGTGGCAGAAGGGCAGGGCACTTTGCGTCCAATGTGTTATTTCTTTAATGATTATTAAAAAAAGGGGGCTGTGAAAGATAAACAGTTTCACAGCCCCCTTTCCTATATGCGAATCGGTCAAGTGGTGATCTTCTGTAAGCTTTTCATGACGTGAAGCGAGCGGCCGGTACCAATAGCTACAGATTCTAAAGGACTTGGAGCAAGATGGACAGGAACGATAATTTCTTCGCTTAACCACTCTTGCATACCATTCAGCAGTGCGCCGCCACCGCTGATGACGATTCCTCTTTCTACAATGTCGCCGCTCAGCTCAGGCGGAGAAGTTTCCAGAGTAGCCCGGATGACTTCTAAAATAGCAAGGAGGGATTCCTTGAGTGCTTCTTGAATTTCGTGAGAGCTTACTTCCACGACCTTTGGAAGGCCAGTCACAAGATCACGGCCTCGTACTTCCATTACCTTCTTGTCATGCTCTATGAGAGCGTAGCCGATTTCAATTTTAATCTTCTCAGCTGTGCGTTCGCCGATCAATAAGTTATACTGCTTGCGAATGTATTGAACGATGTCTTCATCCAGCTTATCACCGCCGATGCGGATGGAGTTGCACGAAACGACGCCTCCATAAGAAATGATCGCTACTTCGCTTGTTCCACCGCCAATATCGACGATTAAGTTAGCGATCGGCTCTTCTACAGGCAGGTCCGCTCCGATAGCCGCTGCTACAGGTTCTTCGATTAAGTGAACGGTCTTTGCTCCGCAGCTTTTAACCGCATCCTGGATCGATTTTCTCTCTACGGAAGTTGCACCGGATGGAACACAAACAACTACACTTGGTTTACGAATATTAAACCCGGCAGCTTTGTTGGCTTTTTTCATTAATCCCTTTAGTAATTCGGAGGTAACATCAAAATCAGCAATAACTCCATCTTTCATTGGCCGCATAGCAGCAATGCGGGCAGGAGTCTTTCCGATCATTTCCTTTGCGTCCGTGCCGATAGCAAGCACTTTTTTTGTTTCAGTGTCAATGGCTACAACAGATGGCTCATTTACAATGATTCCTTTATCTTTACTATAAACAAGTAAATTGGCAGTCCCTAAGTCGATTCCAATCTCTATGTTACCAAACATGTTCATTCCTCCAAATGCTCGTCCTCTATTTTTCTTTATTCATCCAGTATAAAAAGAAAAAAGCTTCCGTGTATACAGGACAAAATACGGAGTTTGCCAATTTCACGGAAAAAATGAGGAACTTATTCTTTGTATATCAATTATAGCTTGATTACCTATTGAAAATAAAGAGAAAAAAAGACAGAAACTAACATAAAAGAGTGGGGAATGTCAATAAGTCTTTATCTTCGCAGGCCAAAGCCTGGAGATTTGTCAACTCTTCTATGTTATCATTTCTGTCTTGTGTATTCACTCTCCTAATGAGGAGAAGAAGCGGATGAGATCCTTGCTGTATTGCTTGCGGGATTTTCGTTGATTGGCCCGGGCAGCGCCTGTTTCATTTAACCATTTTTCCTCTTCGGTTTCCGGCACAACCTCAGGAACACCCGTTGGCCTTCCGTCTTCATCAAGTGCTACAAAGGTGAGAAAGGAAATAGCAGCGATATCTTTCTCGCCGATCAGGAGGTTCTCGGAGACTACCTTTACGAATACTTCCATGCTTGTTGTTCCTGTATAGGACACCATTGCTTCAAGAGTAACAGCATCTCCGCCGCGGATTGGCTTCAGGAAGTCAACAGAGTCAGTAGAAGCTGTAACAACTGGCTTTCTTGCCAGCTTAGTCGCCGCGATGGAAGCAATATCATCAATATAAGCCATGAGCTTGCCTCCAAATAATGTGCCGTGCTGATTCGTATCGGGCGGAAGAACATAGCTTGTTTTTATGGATAAAGTATCCTTCATCTTTTTCTTTTCTCTCAAAACGCTCACCTCTCTTAATTACTTTTACTTAGTATAGCTTAAAATAAATCATTTAAATAAAATGAAAGAATTCAGAATTTTACCTTGTATTTTAATTAATTTTAATGTATAAATATTAATAAGCTGATCAACCGGAGACCGATACTAAAAATGAGGTGGAAACCATGTTAACAATAGAAAAAGCAAAGGAAATTAACATAAAAGGGAAAGATATGCTAAAGCTGATTGATTTCTCTAAAGACACGATTGAGGCGCTGGTTTTGCTGGCGGATGACATGAAGAAGAATAAGGAAAAATACGCTAGTGCCTTGCAGGGACAGCTGCTCGGCATGATTTTCGAGAAGCATTCTACACGGACGCGTGTTTCGTTTGAAGCGGCTATGATTCAATTGGGCGGACATGCGATGTTCATGAGCTCTAATGATTTGCAGCTTGGACGTGGAGAGACGATTGAAGACACTGGAAAAGTCCTTTCTGGCTACTTAGATGGCATTATGATTCGTACACATAGCCATTCTAGAATTGAAGCGCTGGCAGAAGCTGCAACGATCCCGGTAATTAACGGGCTGACTGATTTGTACCATCCATGCCAGGCACTGGCAGATCTGCTAACTGTCTATGAGCTGAAGGGGAAGTTCAAAGGTGTGAAGATGGCCTATGTCGGTGATGGAAACAATGTTGCTCATTCTCTTATGATGGGAGCCGTTATGACAGGGATGGACTTTGCGTTGACAACACCAGCTGGTTATGAAGCGCTGCCCGAAATGAAGGAGATTGCTCAAAAGATCAGTGCAGAAACGGGTTCGACATTGACGTTTACTGAAGATCCTGAAGAAGCAGTTAAAGGAGCAGACTTCATTTATACGGATGTCTGGACAAGCATGGGCCAGGAGGAAGAGGCTGCTAAACGCTTGAAGGATTTTGAGGTTTATCAAGTCAATGAAGAGCTGATGGCTTTAGCTGAAGCGGATTGTAAATTTATGCACTGCCTTCCTGCTCACCGCGGAGAAGAAGTAACCGCAGATGTGATGGATGGTGAAGCATCCGTTGTCTTCCAGCAGGCTGAAAACCGCATGCACGCACAAAAAGCCGTACTATACACTCTAATGAAGAAGTAAAAGAATAAAGGCAGAATAATTGTTTGAGCGGACTTACATAAGTCCGCTTTTTTGGCAGTTCGTGATAAAATGATAGTAAAACCAATGGTATAGGGAGAAGGATGGGGGAGCAAAATGGAGCTTCGACAAATTAAATACTTCATCGAAGTAGCAAAACAGGAACATGTGACAGAAGCGGCTTACCGTTTACACGTGGCCCAGTCGGCTGTCAGCCGTCAAATTGCCAAGCTTGAGGATGAACTTGGCGTTGAACTATTTCTAAGGGAAGGGCGGAATGTAAAGCTCACATTTGCCGGCAAGATTTTCTTGCAGCATATTGAGACAGCTGTGCAGGAAATAGAGCGTGCTAAGGAGGCCGTGGAGAAATATTTAAATCCTGAGGTCGGCAGAATACGCTTAGGTTTTCCCAACTCACTCGCAACAAAAACCTTGCCGCGTGTTATTTCAGCTTTCCGCACTCAATATTCGGATGTAGGGTTTGATTTTCGGCAGGGGTCTAATAAAGATTTGAGAGAGCTTGTAGAATCCGGGGAGATTGATTTAGCTTTCGTATCGCCTGTCCCGGAAGAAACGGCAGAGATCGCTACAGAAGTATTTTTCTCAGAGAAGATGCGTGTCCTGCTTCCTAGCCATCATCCGCTTGCTGAACGGGAGAGTATTGATTTGAGGGAGCTGGCAAGCGACTCATTTGTATTGTTTAGGAAAGGTTATGATTTAAGAAAACTGGTTATTGAAGCATGTGAAGCTGTCAACTTTGAGCCATATGTCGGCTTTGAGAGTGAAGATATTTACACGATTAAAGGGTTAGTTGAAGCAGGACTTGGCGTCAGCTTGCTGCCCGAAACAGTTATCGTAGATCACACACCTCCTGGTACTGTTAATTTGCCGGTCAGGAACCCAGATATTATGAGAACAGTAGGGGTAATTTATACGAAAGTGCGTTCCTTGCCGCCTTCAGAGAAGCTCTTTTATGACTTTCTGATTGGCTATTATAATCGGATCAACCAATTTAGCTTCTAAGAATTCTTTACAGAGGCATAGCTTTCCGGGATATTAATTGAATACGGTTATTGATAGGATAGTCAGTCTAATATGAGGACTGACTATCTTTTTTATTTATACAATTATTAAAAAACAGGGACGAAAAGGGTTAATATGGAAATGTAAATTAGGGTTGGTTTGGCATTGAGCGATTCTTAATACAGGAAGTTCAAATAAACAGCTGCAACAAACTAGTTAGAGAGTGTTTACTTTATGGAGGTGAGGAACTGGTGAGCATCGGAAGTGAATACTTGAAGGCAGTTATGGAAAGGTTTAAAAGCGTAAAAAGTCTTGGGGATAAAACGATCAATCAATTATCCGAAGAGGAAATACACTGGTCTTATAACAGCGAGTCGAATAGTGTTGCTATACTAGTCAAGCATGTAAGCGGGAACATGGTGTCAAGATGGACTGACTTTTTGCATTCAGACGGGGGAAAAGAATGACAGAAACCGGGATGCAGAATTCATAGACGATCGATTGTCAAAAGCAGAATTAAAGAGGCTTTGGGACGAGGGGTGGAGAGTACTTCTCGATACATTAACTGCTTTAAGTGAAGAGGATTTGTTAAAACATATATACATCCGCGGAGAAAGGCATGTGGTATTAGAAACGATTGAGAGGCAGATGGCACATTATGCGTATCATGTCGGGCAGATTGTATACATCGGTAAGCAATTGAAAGGCTGTCATTGGGAGAGTCTCAGTATTCCAAAAGGAAAGTCTGAAGAGTATTTAAGACAAATGCTTGAAAAATATCAAGATACGTAGCATAAAGAAGAAATAAATGAGGACCAGACGCATTAGGGAGCCTGAATGCGTCTGGTCCTTTCGCAGCTATTGCAGCCGCCAAACTTGAATATCATCGTTTGATAACTTCTTTCTGATGAAAGACTTAAATGCCTTCCGCCCAGTTACCGCTGCGGAAAATAGCCTCTCTTTCTCCATCTTCTCTAATACCGTCAATATCCATTTCATCAGAGCCGATCATGAAATCTACATGGGTGATGCTCGTATTTAAGCCGTGACGTTCCAGGTCCGCCTGACCCATGCTCTTTCCGCCTTCAATACAGAAGGCATAAGCGCTTCCGATGGCTAAGTGATTAGAGGCATTTTCATCGAATAATGTATTGTAGAACAAAATATCAGACTGAGAGATAGGTGATTGGTGCGGTACAAGGGCAATCTCTCCTAAGTAGTGGGAGCCTTCATCTGTTTCTACTAGCTTTTTCAGTACTTCCTCACCTTCTTTTGCCTGTACATCCACAATGCGGCCTTCCTCAAAGGTAACCTTAAAGTCATTAATGATGTTTCCTCCGTAGCTGAGCGGCTTTGTGCTGGTCACATAGCCGTTTACACCTGTCTTGTATGGCACAGTAAAGACTTCCTCAGTCGGCATATTAGCCATGAAGGCGTGACCTTCTTCATTCACGCTGCCCGCGCCTACCCAGAGATGTCCTTCAGGAAGGTCAATGGTTAAGTCTGTTCCAGGAGCGGTATAGTGAAGAGAGCGGTATTTCTTCTCATTTAAGTAATCCACCTTTTTGTGAAGCTCTCTATCATGAGCTTTCCAAGCTTCGACAGGATCTTCCGTGTCTACACGCACCGCTTTGAAAATGGCTTCCCATAAGGCAGACACTTGCTCTTCTTTTGGAACGCTTGGGAATACTTTGGCAGCCCAGGCTTCAGAAGGGGCTGCAATGACCGTCCAGCTGACTTTATCAGATTGAATATATTGCCGGTACTTCTGCAGGGATTGACCGGCAGCTTTCTGGAAGTTGGCGATTCTTTCTGAGTCAACTCCCTTCAGCAAGTCAGGGCTAGAGGAGATAATCGACATAAAGGCGGCACCTTGCTCGGCCAGCTCCTCAAGCATTTGTGCGCGCCATTTTGGAAATTCTGTAAAAGCTTCATCAGGAGCCAGGTCATACTTCAACCGTGATACTTGGTCGTCATCCCAGTTCACGACGACATTTTTAGCACCGGACTCGTAAGCTTTCTTGACGACTAATCGGACAAGATCTACAGAATCAATAGAAGTGTTAATGACCAGCGTTTGACCCTTTTGGATGTTTACGCCCACCTTTACGGCTAAGTCTGCGTACTTCTCAAGCATTTGTTTAAAGTTTTCCATATGCGATCTCCTTTTTATTCAAAATTATGAATAAATGTATTGTATCAAGAATAAGGAGAAGCACAAAATTATATGACGGAAAAGTGAACGTTTTCTTTTCGACAGCCGGAGTGTTTTCTTCCCTGGAGAGGTTCGCTATAATTTAAGCGATGAAAAGTGCCGGGGAGAGGGGAAACATCTATGTCTTATCATGTGTTGCTCGTTCGGTTTGCTGCCATTTTTGGGTTTATCGGGGCTATGCTCGGTTCCCATATGGCCGGAGCCGGTTCTTATGCGTTTCGACCTGTT
Source organism: Bacillus thermotolerans (assembly GCF_000812025.2). GTDB lineage: Bacteria > Bacillota > Bacilli > Bacillales > Domibacillaceae > Quasibacillus > Quasibacillus thermotolerans. The sequence goes on along the minus strand of NZ_JWJE02000013.1, from coordinate 12,314 downwards.
CATGCGCATATTTTAGTTGTTGGGTGGCTTAGTTTGTTTGCTTTTGCAATGTTCTATCGCGTCTATGATGTCCCAAAGGCGTCTAAGCTGGCGGATGCCCACGTATGGAGCGCGATTATTGGCACGGTGGGGCTGACTTCGGGAATGTGGCTGTATAATATGAAGCCGTTGGGGCTTTCCGAAACCTTTACAACCGTCTTTTATATTGTAGGCGGCACCGTTTTGCTAGTCAGCTTTCTGCTTTTTGTCTTTGTTTCTTTTAAATATGGAAAGGATCAGCAAAAATAAAAAAGCCTCCGAATTCGGGGGCTTTTTTATATGAAGAAGGATATAACGATGAAAACCGGGAGAGTTACGAATCCTCTTCAGGTTGATTTAAAAATAAACTGCGCAGCATATCACGGTTGCCGGTTAAATCCTTCAATGTGTATTGATCCAATACCTTTAAGTACGCTTGAAGCGCTTGGAAGAGGACATGTCTTAGCCCGCATTCAGGAGCAATGACGCATTTATTCGTATCAAGATTAAAGCATTCTACCAGGTGAAAATCATCCTCCGTTTGGCGGACCACCTTGCCGATATTAATCTCTTCTGGAGGCTTGGCTAACCGGATACCGCCATTTCGCCCGCGAATCGTTTCGATAATCCCAAGCTTGCCAAGTTCATGGATCACCTTCATTAAGTGGTTCTTGGAAATCTGGTAGGCCTCGGCAATTTCCTTTATGGTGGATAGTTCACCCTGCCGCTTGGCCGCTAAGTAAATTAGTACGCGCAGCGAGTAATCTGTATATAAAGTTAATCTCATTTTTATTCACCACTATTGTTTTCTTAGTTCTATTATATAGAGGAACATCTCCATAATCAAAGATTGTGAACATTTTATTAAACTATCTGAAAACGGATTGCTTATTTGGTGAAATCGGAGTATAAATAAGGTGTATTAAAAATACATCTTTAAAAAATAAAAGATGTATTTAAAATCAATTTTTTAAAGGTTTAAGTAAGTTTTATATGTTTAACATATAAGAGAAAGAACCTTGAAAAAACATTTATTATTAGGAGGGTTTCATATGCTATCCCAACAAACAATTGATATTGTTAAATCTACAGTGCCTGTGCTTGAGAAACACGGAAAGGACATTACGACACACTTTTATCGCATAATGTTTGAGGCACACCCTGAATTACTCAACATTTTTAACCATGCCAATCAGGAAAAAGGACGTCAGCAAACAGCGTTAGCGAATACTGTCTATGCCGCAGGAAAATATATTGATCAGCTGGAAGTGCTTGTACCAGCTGTGAAGCAGATTGCTCATAAGCACCGCAGCCTAGGGGTTAAGCCGGAGCATTATCCGATCGTGGGAGAGTACTTATTAAAGGCAATTAAAGACGTACTCGGAGATGCGGCAACGGACGATATCATCAATGCCTGGGGAGAAGCATATGGAGTAATCGCCCAAGTATTTATTGATACAGAAAAAGAAATGTACCAGCAGGCAAAAGAGCAAGAGGGCGGCTGGAGTGACTTTAAGGAATTCGAAGTAATTGACAAAGTAAAGGAAAGTTCATTGATTACTTCCTTCTATCTGCGGCCAAAGGATGAGGCAGCACTTCCTTCTTATTTACCAGGTCAATACATTACCATTCAGCTTCAGATTCCTGGTGATAAGTATATTGTGAATCGCCAGTACAGCTTGTCTGCTGCGCCAAATGAAGATTACTACCGTATTTCTGTTAAGCGTGAAGCTGATCATACACCCGAAGGAAAAGCATCTAACTACCTGCATGACCATGTTGAGAAGGGGCATACGGTGAAGCTAAGTGCACCAGCGGGTGACTTCCATTTAAATCTGGAAGAAGATACACCGGTTGCGTTAATTAGTGGTGGTGTAGGCATTACACCGATGATGAGCATGCTGGAAACATTGGCAGCAAACAACAGCAAGCGGGAGATCATTTTCATTCATGCTGCCCGTAACGAAGAAGCCCATGCATTTAAAGAGCATACAAAGCAGCTTGTGGATGAACTGGAAAATGCGCGTTCTTATATTGCTTATGGTGAGAAATCTAATAATGAAACAGTTTGCGATGTCGAGGGCCACATTGATGCTGAGTTCCTGAAGAAAGTCATCCCTGCAAACAGCACTTGCTATGTATGCGGACCTGTTCCATTCATGGGAGCTGTCATTGGCCACCTAGGTAAGAATGGTATTCCAGAAGATCGCATTAAATTTGAATTCTTCGGACCTTCCATGGCGCTTGAGCAAGCACAGTAATCACAAATAGTCAGCTGAAAAAGAAAGCAGTCTTCTGATTAGAGAAGGCTGCTTTTTTGCTTTAAATATGACAGTTTTGTGAGGAACGAGGGAGAAATGATTAAAACATCCTTCTTGCTTGTCGATATTAACAATACAGAAATCAACATGTAGGGTGGATGAGCATGGATAAAAGTTCGATTATAGGGATTATTCTCGGTCTGGCAGCTGTCGGAATGGGAATGGTATTTAAAGGAGTAAGTCCGCTGGTTCTAGTGAACCCGGCGGCCCTGCTGATTATTTTACTTGGCACAATAGCAGCGATTACGATTGCCTTTCCTTCAAGTGAATTGAAAAAGCTGCCGAAGCTGTTTGGAATTATCTTTAAAGAGCAGGATATATCGACACCTCAAGAGGTGATTCGTCAGTTTTCAACTTGGGCGGACCTTGCCAGAAAAGAGGGCCTATTAGCGCTCGAAGCGGAAATTGATGAAGTAGACGATCCTTTCTTGCGAAATGGCCTAAGTCTAGCAGTAGATGGTCAAAATGCCGATTATATAAGAGATGTCATGAATGAAGAGCTGGAAGCAATGGAAGAGCGGCATAAAACAGGTGCGAGCATCTTCTCGCAGGCAGGAACCTACGCTCCAACACTAGGAGTATTGGGGGCAGTTGTCGGGCTGATCGCAGCTCTTGGTGATATGAGCAATACGGAGGCGCTCGGTAAGGCGGTTTCTGCTGCCTTCGTTGCGACGCTGCTCGGTATCTTCACGGGGTACGTGCTGTGGCACCCGTTCGCTAATAAGCTAAAAAGAAAGTCTACGACAGAGGTACGAGTGAAGGAGATGATGATCGAAGGTGTACTATCGATTTTAGAGGGAGAGTCTCCACGTATATTAGAGCAAAAGCTATCTTCTTATCTGCCTGCAGAAGAGAAGAGACAATTACTTCAACAGGAAAGCGGCGAGTTGAATGGCTAAACGGAGGAAGAAGCAAGATAACGATCACATTGATGAATCCTGGCTGCTTCCTTACTCAGATTTGCTGACGTTACTGCTGGCACTGTTTATTGTCTTGTTTGCCGCAAGCTCCATTGATGCACAGAAGTTCCAGGTGGTCTCCCAAGTGTTCAACAGTGCCTTCACAACGTTTGAAGGAGGCAGTGGCGTCATGGAGCAGCCTGAGATCGTTCCATCTACAGCTGAGATGGAGAGCAGCATGCCGAGGAGTGAAATGGCTGTTCTGGAGAAGGAAGAGAAAGAGGAACTAACAGAGATACACGGAAAGATGCAAGACTACATTCAAGAAAATCATCTTCAGGATAAAGTGGAGACTGTACTTAGCGGAGAAGGGCTCCTTCTGCGCATCCATGATAATGTATTGTTCGATTCTGGTATATCTGAAATTAGAAAAGAAGATGAGCAGGCAGCAAGGGAGATCTCTCGGCTGTTAGAGATGGAAGTGCCTCGGGCAGTCGTCATTAGCGGCCACACGGATAATGTGCCCATCAAGACACAGGAGTTTGATTCGAACTGGGAGTTGAGTGCTATGAGAGCGGTCAACTTTATGAAAGTAGTATTGGAAAATAAAAAATTAGACCCTCGACTATTTAGTGCCAAAGGCTACGGGGAGTATCAGCCAATTGCTTCCAATGAGACTGCAGAGGGACGATCGAAAAATCGTCGCGTTGAAATTTTAGTATTGCCGCAAGGAACAGAGGAGAACAGCTTGCACACACCTGCTTCAATAGCCGAACCATCATAGATGGTTCGGTTTTTTTCGTTTTTATGTTTAAATAGCAGTGAAGGGGGGAACTTCATAAAGAACCTTTCTGTCCTGCACACACGAGGGCTTGAATAAAAGGCATACATAGAAGGGGAGAGCTATTTGATTACATATCTGTCTAATAAGTAAGCGTATAAGCAAAGAGGAGGAAATTTCTTGGAGAATTTTATAGAGGGAGTAGAAAGGTTTTCCGCCTGGTTATGGGGAATTCCGATCATCGCATTACTGGTCATTTCTGGGGTATACATGACATTTAAATTAGGGTTCTTTCAATTTAGGTACCCAGTTTATATTTTCCAGCAAACATTTGGGAGTATTTTTAAGAAGCCAAAGGGAGAGGGAACGGTTACCCCTTTGCAGGCATTAACCTCTGCTTTATCGTCTACAATCGGGGCGGCGAACATAGTCGGTGTGCCGGCAGCGATTATGTTCGGCGGTCCGGGTGCGGTCTTTTGGATGTGGGTCATTGCTTTAATTGGAATGGCTCTGAAGTTTTCCGAAAGTGTATTGGCGGTTCATTACCGTGAACAAAATGAGAAAGGTGAGTATGTTGGCGGCCCGATGTATTACATGACGAAAGGGCTGAATATGAAGTGGCTTGGTGTTTGGTTTTCCTTCGCTTTAATGATCGAACTTATTCCTAGTATTATGGTGCAAGGAAATTCAGTGGCTTCCACTGTCCAACAATCCTTTAACATTGATGGTCTTTATACCGGAATTATCATTGCTGCTATTGCTGCATTAGTGGTGTTTGGCGGCATTAAGAGAATTGGGCAGGTCACTGAGCTATTCGTACCGTTTATGGCAGCTATCTATGTAGGCGGAGCGCTCATTGTTGTTATCATGAATATTGATCAAGTACCCGGTGTGTTTGCGCTAATTTTTGGTCACGCTTTTCAGCCGATGTCAGCTGTTGGGGGATTTGCAGGAGCGGCTATTGCAGAAACCATTCGCTGGGGATTTGCTAGAGGACTATATTCCAATGAGGCAGGTCTTGGTACAGCCCCTATGGCTCATGCGGCAGCGCAAACAGATCATCCTGTCCGTCAGGGGTTCTGGTCGGTGATCGGGATTGTTGTAGATACATTAGTCGTTTGTACGGCAACAGCGTTTGTTATTCTATCTACCGGCGTATGGACGGCGGAAGGGGCGCTTGATAACTCTTCTGCTTTGACAACGGTTGCCTTTGAAGAAAGTCTCGGTACGTTCGGCAGCTTATTAGTAACGGTTTCGCTGATTTTCTTCGTTTTATCTACGATTATCGTCATTATCTTTTACGGTGCTAAACAAGCAGAATTTCTCTTTAATTGGAAAATTGCTCAGGCAGTGAAGGTTGTATATTTAGTGGCCATCATTCTTGGTGCTGTTGGTGCTGCCCAAACCATTTGGTCCTTCCTGGATCTAACACTCGCGGCCATCCTGCTGCCGAATATTATTGCTATTCTTTTGCTTAGCAATAAAGTAAAGGAATTAAAGAATGAGTTTTTCCGATCAGACAAGTATTATTTGAAGGATATTGGTAAGACTAAGTAAAATGGAACAGGCAATAGTGTGAATAGTGAAAGATCTTCTTCATGTTTAGTCCTCTTATGAGAGGGAAACATACAAGTGTGCATAAAAGGAGTATAGAAGAAAGGGGTTTTAGTATTGAGTAAAAAAATTGCTGTTGTTGTTACAGATATGGTAGAAGATGTAGAATACACAGATCCGGTTAATGCCTATAAGGAAGCAGGGCATGAGGTGGTAAACATTGAGAAAGAAGCTGGAAAGACAGTAAAAGGAAAAAATGGGGAAGCAATCATCACCATTGATAAAGGTATTGATGATGTTTCAGCAAACGACTTTGATGCCCTATTGATACCGGGAGGCTTCTCACCTGACCAGCTCCGTGCGGATGATCGTTTCGTCGCATTTGCCAAGGATTTCATGGATGCCAAAAAGCCCGTCTTCGCGATCTGCCACGGTCCCCAGCTTTTAATTACAGCTAAAGCACTCGAGGGAAGAACAGCAACGGGCTATAAATCTATTCAAGTAGATATGGAATATGCAGGAGCTACTGTGAAGGATCAGGAGGTAGTTGTCTGTCAGGATCAGCTTGTCACAAGCCGAACGCCAGATGATCTTCCTGCTTTTAACAGAGAATCATTAAAGCTTCTTAATCAATAAGCACAAAAAAAGCAGCGAGACAATTGCTGCCTCAGACTGTAGACAAACTCGATGGAAATCGAGCGTCTGCAGTCTTTTTATTTTGCCTGTAAGCGTGTTGATTTCCACTCCAGACGCTTCGCTTTCCGCGGGGCGGGCGGTGAGCCTCCTCAAGCTGCGCTTTGCGGGGTCTCACCTGTCCCGCTGATCCCGCAGGAGTCTGCGCGTCTTCCGTTCCAATCAACAAGAGTAATTAAGTTCACTAAGGAGACTTAAAAAATTGTCCATGCAGGCGATGATTACTTTTGCTAGCATGAATCTTAAGGAAATAGCCAATTGGACTTGGCAAGGTCCAGAGATGGTCTAAATGATGGCCTTGGAGAGGTCCAGTCTGTTTTATAAATAGGGTCAACACTAGTAAAAAGCCGAAAAAGGGTCCGGAATGAGACCATTCCGAGCCCTTTTGTCAACAAACTGAAGCAGCGAGACAATCGCTGCTTTTTTTGTGCTTAAATCGCTTATGCGAAAGATCGATCTTTCGCATAAGTGATTCAAACATGATGCCTTGCCGTTTTTTATTTTTTTAAGTTACCTAATTCTTCTGCAATAGCCTGCATTTCACTTGGACTAAAGTTATTCTTGCTGTTTACATGTTCATAAATCTCTTTCAAATCTTCATAGGATGATTCATTAAAGTGATCAGGTTTAAGGGCGCCAGCATTGACGATTCTAAGCTTTGAGGTGATCTCCTCTATCATGTATTTAATGTTTTCAGGGGACTTTGTAGATAGATCCACGTTCATCCATCCTCTCCGGTATTTTTGTTTCCATCATTCCATTTTTTTTAGTGCTTGTCAATGTGCCTTTTTTCAACATTAAGAATTGTATTGAAAAGAGGGATGTTATAGAAGCAGAAATTGAGATAACTATTTTAGTAAACCCAACTATAAAATTAGTTGACATTAGTAAACTAAAAATTTATTATTTTACATGTATTCAAATAAAAGGATGGGGGAGGAAAGGGATGAAAAGAAAGCTTACTGCCTTAGACATTAGTCTCGCTGGAATGTTCATAGCGCTCATGGCGGTGGGGGCAAATATTACTTCTATTGCACCATTCATGGTCGTTGGGGGCGTGCCAATTACGCTTCAAACCTTCTTTGCTATCTTAGCGGGGGCAGTGCTGGGCAGCCGGCTAGGGGCTGTTTCTATGGGCGTTTATGCGCTTGTTGGACTAGCTGGTGTACCAGTCTTTGCGAAATTTAGCGGAGGGATGTCCGCTATCGTCAGCCCGACCTTCGGGTTTATTCTTTCGTTTGTACTTACTGCTTATGCAGTTGGAAAGCTGACTGAACGAAATCAATCCCTCCGTATGTATGTAGCGGCTTCTCTTGTTGGTATGGTGATTAACTACGTAGCGGGTACCAACTGGATGTATATGGCCTACAAAGTGTGGGCGGCTGCTCCAGAAGGGTTTACCTATTCATTAGCCTGGCTATGGATGTCGGTCCCTTTGCCGAAAGATATTGCTTTGGCCATATGTGCAGGGGTGTTTGCTTACCGACTGGAGCATAGGATTTTAAGCCGAAGCTACTTTAGAACGGTGAGAAAAACTGCTTAAATACATAAGGATGGGGGAGATAAAGATGGATTGGAAGGAACTAGGTCGTTCTGTTCTTAAGGGGTACGAGTTAACGAATAAAGAGGCATTGCAACTATTAAATAGCCCAGATGAGCAGCTGCTTGAGCTGCTGCAAGGGTCATATCTCATTCGTCATCATTATTACGGTAATAAAGTAAAGCTGAATATGATCATGAATACGAAGTCAGGGATGTGTCCGGAAAATTGCGGCTACTGTGCGCAGTCAAGTATTTCTGCGGCTCCTATAGAAAAGTACAGAATGCTAGATAAGGAGGCCATTGTAAAAGGTGCTGAACAAGCGCGCCGGTTAAGTGCGGGAACATTTTGTATTGTGGCGAGCGGAAGAGGGCCAAGCAGCAAGGAGCTCGAGCAGGTAACGGCTGCGGTGAAGGAGATTAAAGAGAGACATGAGGATATGACTGTTTGTGCTTGTCTTGGAATCTTAAAACCTGAGCAAGCGGCAAAGCTGAAAGAAGCGGGGGTGGACAGGTACAATCATAACTTGAACACATCGGAAGATCATCATTCTGCGATTACGACGTCCCATACGTACCAGGATCGTGTTCAAACGGTCGAAGCGGTTAAGAAGCAAGGGATTTCTCCGTGCTCGGGAGTGATTATCGGTATGAAGGAGACGAAGCAAGATGTCATCGACATGGCCAGAAGTTTAAGAGCGCTTGATGCGGATTCCATTCCTGTAAATTTTCTACACGCGATTGAAGGGACACCTCTTGAAGGGACCGATGAATTAAATCCTCGATACTGCTTGAAGGTGCTGGCGCTTATGCGTTTTATCAACCCAACGAAAGAGATACGCATCTCTGGTGGCAGAGAAGTGAATTTACGGAGCCTGCAGCCGCTCGGACTGTACCCGGCAAACTCTATATTTGTAGGCGATTATTTAACGACTAATGGACAGCAAAGCACAGCTGACCACCAAATGCTGAAAGACCTTGGTTTTGAGATTGATCTTGTGAAAGAAGATCAGTTAATGAAAAATTAAAGGCCTGACGCCTGTGTGTTCTTAATATGAACACCTCAGGCGCAGGCCTTCTTTCTCGTGACGGCAATCGATTGTTAAGCAGCTTCTTTTTGTTTCTTCTCTTCTTGAATTGCTTTTAACACTTTCTTTGTTTCGTAGACGACTACCCCGGACAATCCGATTAAGCCGACCAAGTTAGGGAACGCCATTAGGCCATTCATGATATCGGCGAATAGCCAGACTAACTCCAGGCTCGTAACGGCCCCGACAAAGACGGCAGCTACGAAAACAATTCGATAGTACTTTACTACTTTTTTGCTGAATAAGTAAGAGAAGCATTTCTCCCCGTAATAAGACCAGCCAATGATTGTCGATGAAGCAAAGAACAATAGGCCAAGAGCAACAACATAAGAACCGGCACTGCCAAGGAAGTGTTCAAAGGAAGCGCTTGTTAATGCGCTGGCATTAGTAATGCTGCCATATTGATTAGCCATAACGATTGTTAAACCTGTCACAGAGCAGATGAGAATGGTATCGATAAATACTTGTGTCATGGAAACAAGCGCTTGACGGCCGGGCAAGTCAGTTTTCGCAGCAGCAGCTGCAATTGGCGCAGAGCCAAGGCCTGCTTCGTTCGAGAATACACCGCGGGCAACCCCATAACGGATAACAGCTCCGATTGCACCGCCCGCCACTGCTTCACCCGTAAAGGCATCAGTAAAGATTAAAGCAAATGCCGCTGGAATCTCACTAATATTCATAATTAAGACGATAAGACCAGCAATCAGGTAGAAAGCAGCCATAATCGGCACGAAGAAAGCTGTTACCCGTCCGATACTCTTGATCCCACCGAGCAAAACAAGAGCAGCAAAAATAACTAAGATAATACCTGTGATATAAAATGGTACATTAAATGTATCGTTCATCACTCCGGCTACAGCATTGGCCTGTACCAGGTTTCCGATACCAAAGGCAGCACAAGCACCAAAAATAGCAAACAGCACACCGAGCCATTTCTGCTTTAAGCCTCTTTCCAGATAATACATTGGTCCGCCTGACATTTCTCCGTCTTCATCCTGGACACGGTACTTAACAGCTAAAATGGCTTCTGCATATTTAGTAGCCATACCGAAAAAGGCACTAAGCCACATCCAGAAAATCGCTCCAGGTCCCCCAAGAAGAACAGCAGTCGCCACACCGACGATATTTCCTGTTCCGACAGTTGCTGCGAGAGCAGTCATTAATGCCTGGAAGTGAGAGATATCTCCTTCAGAACCCTTGTCCTGACTCTTGCTGAATGCAAGCTTAAGAGAGTAAGGCAGCAATCTTAATTGCAGGAAGCCGAGACGGAAGGTTAAATAAATACCTGTACCAACTAAAAGAATAAGTAATGGCAACCCCCAAATAAAACCGCTGACTGTACCTAATACTTCTGACAATTTCTCCTGCATAACATTCCCCCCTTTTTCTTTATTATATAAGAACATTCAGAAAATAATAGACATTATTTAAAAAAAGAAATACCAGTTTGTCGACAAAAAAGATGAAGAGGAATGATTGTCTGAAAGCGCTAACTCATGATATATGTAAAAATCATACAGCTATCTATACTTTGTAAACCTCTGTTAATTGGAAGGGGAAACACCCGCTCCTATTTCAAGGAAAAAAGGATACAAAAGGAACTCATCCACATTCTGAACAGATGGTTTTTTTTGTAAAAACTACAAACCAAAAGAGGAGAAAGGCATACTATGAAAAAGAAGGAGATCAATATGGAATAAAAGAATAGTATTAAGGGCGATTATACATAAAAGGAAGAAGCGCTTCTATATTTGCCTTACCTCATAGAAGGAACTATTTTTTGAAGGTTTGATGTTTTGCTATTTTACAAACAGGGAATTGGTAAAACAGCTAACCACCAGAGGTGAAAGTATTCACTGTATGAACTATCCAGATATAATAGCTGGTTAGATCTATTTAAAGAAAGGATGAAGATAAAAATGGGTAAAGCTAACTTTTTTACTAAAGCAGCAATCGGTGCAGCAATTGGAGGCGGAATTGCGTTAATGGACCGCCAGACGCGCCAGGAAATGAAGGAATGGGCAATCTATTTATTTGAAATGGCAAAGGATCCGCAAAATTTATCCGAGTCTTCAAAAGAAATCGCCAACCGTGCAAAATCAACAGCTCAGCAAATTAGCCAGGATGTGAATTATATCCGTAACAAGGTTGGTGACCTGAAGGAATTAACGCCAGATGTGAAAGATTTAGTCGATGAAACAAAAACCACATTCCTTCCAGATGGTGAAAGTGCGACGGGCTCTTCAAATAGTTCAGTTACGCACTAGAAGGAGGTGATTTGTTGTCCAGCAGAAAGCCGGGTATAAAGGTATTTCTCAAGCACCTTCTAAGAAGAATAAAAGAATCTAAAGTGACAGATACGGCTGCTCAAATGTCCTACTATTTTCTGTTATCACTCTTTCCCTTACTGATCTTTGCGGTGACCTTGCTGGCTTACTTGCCAATCAACCCGCAGGACTTGTTCAACCTTATTCGTGATTTCGCGCCAGGAGATACAGTCCAGACTGTAGAAGACACATTGAATGAGGTATTGCAGAACCAGCGCGGCGGGTTGTTGTCTTTCGGTATTATTGCCACAATTTGGTCAGCTTCTAACGGAATGAATTCAGTAATCAAAGGGTTAAATTATGCTTATGAAGTCCAAGAAACGCGTCCTTTCTATAAAGCGAGAGGGATGTCCATCTTACTAACGATCGGCTTGATTCTTGTTATAGCAGCCTTTCTTATTCTTCAAGTATTTGGTAAGCAAATTGGATTGTTTGCTTCTGAATATTTAGGTGTATCTGAGCAATTTTTAACGATTTGGACTTGGATTCGATGGTTAATTCCGCCGTTGCTGCTGTTTGCAGTATTTGCTGGAATTTACTATTTTGCACCTAACTTGAAGGTAACCTATAAGGCAGTTATTCCAGGAGCGATTTTTGCCGCCGTTGGATGGGTCTTAGTTTCTCTAGGTTTTTCTTTCTATGTCAATAACTTTGGAAACTACTCTGCCACTTATGGAAGCATTGGAGGGATCATTATTTTAATGATCTGGTTCTATCTATCAGCCATTATCATCCTGATTGGCGGAGAAATTAATGCGTTAATGAATGAATTAAAAGGCCGTACTGTCTAATAAAACGAAAACCGCCAGAGAGGAAACTCTCTGGCGGTTTTCACGTTGTTGAAAAACAACTTAGTCAAGAAAACCCTGGTGAATTCTCACCGGGATTTTCACTTTTTTTGAATTGTTAAACGGAATCTTCTATAATATGAGAAGTGAGGTGGAGACCAATTTTCTGTAAAGAGCGGAGTTTGGCCCACTTTTTCAAGTTTTGTATGATGGCGGTCATCAAAACTTGCGTTTTCACTTTTTGAACTCCACGGTAACGTGCATAGCGCAGACTGTGGAGTTCTTTACTGTGTGCAAAGCTTAATT
>NZ_JWJE02000124.1 GCF_000812025.2 Bacillus thermotolerans | reverse complement strand
GAATAAGGTGCATACGATGAAAAAGGTGATTTGTCATTTACAAGGGGTAGGTCGAAACAGAACATGAAAGTTGGTCGGTAGGTGGCATGCAGAGGTAGTTTCAAGGTGACAGGTTATGAAGATATGGTGCAAAAGACAAATGGATGGTGGCAGGCATAGTAAAATGATGGTGTGGAAGACATAGATGGTATTTGTTTTGCATTTACGGCACCGGATGCGGGCGATAATGACGGGAAGAGATTTAGTATGTGGGACAGAATTTCGGCGGCAGTATTGAGACCATGAGAGTAGCAAACGTAAGTCTAAAGGTTGTTTTATAGTA
>NZ_JWJE02000123.1 GCF_000812025.2 Bacillus thermotolerans | reverse complement strand
GCCTGGCAGCGTCCTACTCTCACAGGGGGAAGCCCCCAACTACCATCGGCGCTGAAGAGCTTAACTTCCGTGTTCGGGATGGGAACGGGTGTGACCTCTTTGCCATAGCCACCAGACCGTCAAAGACATTTACTATTATAGCAAATCCCTCTTATTTATCAAGAACTTTTTTGTTCTTTCAAAACTGGATAATATGCTTGGAAAGTAACCGGCAATACCTTGCCATTTTGTTGTGTGTTGTCCAGCTCCGGCTCCTCGACACTCGAGTCAAATAACCGTCCGCTTCCAAGGCATAGCGCCTCTCCAGCATCCAAACATTTGCTTGTCGTGTCTATGCAGTCGCCTGTGCTTTTCGTTTTTAGGATAAGTCCTCGATCGATTAGTATTCGTCAGCTCCACGTGTCGCCACGCTTCCACCTCGAACCTATCTACCTGAT
>NZ_JWJE02000121.1 GCF_000812025.2 Bacillus thermotolerans | reverse complement strand
TGATGGGTCTTTCCAGACCTCTTCGCCTGCTTCATTCCTTTGTAACTCCGTATAGAGTGTCCTACAACCCCAGAAGGCAAGCCTTCTGGTTTGGGCTGGTCCCGTTTCGCTCGCCGCTACTCAGGGAATCGCGTTTGCTTTCTCTTCCTCCGGGTACTTAGATGTTTCAGTTCCCCGGGTCTGCCTTCTCCTGCCCTATGTATTCAGGCAGGGATTCTGTCCCATTACGGACAGAGGGTTTCCCCATTCGGAAATCTCCGGATCAAAGCTTACTTACAGCTCCCCGGAGCATATCGGAGTTAGTCCCGTCCTTCTTCGGCTCCTAGTGCCAAGGCATCCACCGTGCGCCCTTTCTAACTTAACCATCAAAGAAATACAAGCGGCGCATCTCGTCGTCAGCTTCTGTCGTTCCCTCAGTCACGTACGCAAGTACGCTCCTTCAGTCTCTTCATCGCTTCCTCGATCTGCTTGCTTCTCTTTCTTTTTGAAAAACCTAAAATGGCGATTACTCGGTTATTGCTTGGTTACTTCTTATACGATATTATCCAGTTTTCAAAGAACAAATTTGGTGGAGCCTAGCGGGATCGAACCGCTGACCTCCTGCGTGCAAAGCAGGCGCTCTCCCAGCTGAGCTAAGGCCCCATATGAAACGAGTAAGGATGGTGGGCCTGAATGGACTTGAACCATCGACCTCACGCTTATCAGGCGTGCGCTCTAACCAGCTGAGCTACAGGCCCTTACTCTATATCGGTTGTGATAAAGAAGGATTGAACCTTCAAAACTAAACAAAATACAATGCCAGCCTCTTTTCGATGTCTAGCTCCAGCTGCCAGACTCTCGGATATAAGCTGTCACGCTTGTGCGGCCAAAAGCGCCGCTTCAGCGGTCCATCTTATCTCTG
>NZ_JWJE02000120.1 GCF_000812025.2 Bacillus thermotolerans | reverse complement strand
TTCATGCGGGTGTGGCGGAATTGGCAGACGCACCAGACTTAGGATCTGGCGCCGCAAGGCGTGGGGGTTCGACTCCCTTCACCCGCATGTTTCGCGGAAGTAGTTCAGTGGTAGAACACCACCTTGCCAAGGTGGGGGTCGCGGGTTCGAATCCCGTCTTCCGCTTTACCAGTTTGCTTGCCGGGGTGGCGGAACTGGCAGACGCACAGGACTTAAAATCCTGCGGTAGGTGACTACCGTACCGGTTCGATTCCGGTCCTCGGCACCATATTACATGCGCCCGTAGCTCAATTGGATAGAGCGTTTGACTACGGATCAAAAGGTTAGGGGTTCGACTCCTCTCGGGCGCGCCAAATTTTACGGGAAGTAGCTCAGCTTGGTAGAGCACTTGGTTTGGGACCAAGGGGTCGCAGGTTCGAATCCTGTCTTCCCGACCATCTGTTTTTAATAAAAAGGGGCCTTAGCTCAGCTGGGAGAGCGCCTGCTTTGCACGCAGGAGGTCAGCGGTTCGATCCCGCTAGGCTCCACCATACTACTCTTTTAGTAAAAAGAAATTGATCTTTGAAAACTGAACAAAATACATGCCAGTTAATTCTTGATTTATTTATTTTATGAGCAATCAAACATCTTTTTGGAGAGTT
>NZ_JWJE02000119.1 GCF_000812025.2 Bacillus thermotolerans | reverse complement strand
AAAAATCCAAAAAGATGTTTGATTGCTCATAAAATAAATAAATCAAGAATTAACTGGCATGTATTTTGTTCAGTTTTCAAAGATCAATTTCTTTTTACTAAAAGAGTAGTATGGTGGAGCCTAGCGGGATCGAACCGCTGACCTCCTGCGTGCAAAGCAGGCGCTCTCCCAGCTGAGCTAAGGCCCCTTTTTATTAAAAACAGATGGTCGGGAAGACAGGATTCGAACCTGCGACCCCTTGGTCCCAAACCAAGTGCTCTACCAAGCTGAGCTACTTCCCGTAAAATTTGGCGCGCCCGAGAGGAGTCGAACCCCTAACCTTTTGATCCGTAGTCAAACGCTCTATCCAATTGAGCTACGGGCGCATGTAATATGGTGCCGAGGACCGGAATCGAACCGGTACGGTAGTCACCTACCGCAGGATTTTAAGTCCTGTGCGTCTGCCAGTTCCGCCACCCCGGCAAGCAAACTGGTAAAGCGGAAGACGGGATTCGAACCCGCGACCCCCACCTTGGCAAGGTGGTGTTCTACCACTGAACTACTTCCGCGAAACATGCGGGTGAAGGGAGTCGAACCCCCACGCCTTGCGGCGCCAGATCCTAAGTCTGGTGCGTCTGCCAATTCCGCCACACCCGCATAAAACATATAAAAATGGTGAGCCATGAAGGACTCGAACCTTCGACCCTCTGATTAAAAGTCAGATGCTCTACCAACTGAGCTAATGGCTCTAAAGTGGTGC
>NZ_JWJE02000012.1 GCF_000812025.2 Bacillus thermotolerans | reverse complement strand
AGGCTGTTTTCGTATAGATTGTTGCTTTCTTGACCAAACTTGTAGAAGGCTTGTATAATAGGGTTTAGGAGGCGTTCAGTATGTGGAAAGATGTATATGAAGATTTCAGCGATTTAACTAAATCAGAGCAGTTAGCGTTGTTTACCGCTATGAAACAGGATTTATTTCCAGAAGAACCAGACAAAATCACTAAATTGCTCAAAACCATTCGTGAGGCTCGGTTTGCTTCGGGTATGGCTTGTGTTCATTGTGGCAGTATGTCTGTGAAACGTAATGGTAAATATAGGTCAAGACAACGCTATCTATGTAAGGATTGTGGAAAGTCTTTCAATGATATGACTAATACTCCGTTTTCAGGCTCACGATACCCTGAAAAATGGGTAACATACATTGAACTAATGGTAGAAGGCTACACTCTACCCAAAATCGCTAAACGTCTACAAATACACATATCCACTGCATTTTATTGGAGACATAAAATCTTGAACGCATTAGGCAGTCTTGGATTTAATCAACTACAAGGGATAGTTGAAAGTGACGAAACCTTCTTTCGTGAGTCTTTAAAAGGTCGTGAAGTCTCACATAGGAAAGCAAAGAAGCGTGGAGAAAAGGACAAAAAGAGAGGAATTTCTAACTCTAAAATTGCTGTGGTAGTGGCACAAGACCGCAACGGAAACCTTATTGCTCGAAAAGCAGGAACGGGACGTGTTAAGGCTGAAGAAATTGATGATGTGATAGGTAAGCATATTCACCCGTCTGCTTTGTTATGTACAGATACTGCAACCAATTATAAGAGGTTTGCTAAACTCAAAGGTTTACTACACGAAACTGTCAATGAACGCCAAAAACAACGTGTCAAGAAAGGTATCTATCATATCCAACACGTAAATAACTCTCACAGCCGTCTGAAGGGATGGATGGAGCGTTTTCAAGGTGTAGCGACTAAATACTTGGATAACTACCTTTATTGGTTTCGTTGGCTTGATTTAAGCAAGGATTTAGCATTCGATAAACAGGTAGAGCGAATGCTTGTTTCAGCGTGTCAAAAGTCAAATTATAAAACTGTCCAGATGTTAAGGGGTGCATAAAAAAGACCTCTTCGCTGAGGTCTTTTTCAGAAATTAGTTCTTTTCAATTTCTGCTTAGTTTGCACTATGCAGTTCTCTAACTAAGACTTGGTTCAACTTCTTTTTGCACTTAACTAAATAGGATTCTCTACCAAGTTTGTTGGTATTAAAACTACCAATAGTTTTACGGACATTCTCGTTGTGAACGATTAGATTCTTATATTCTTCATTATTCAGATAGTCCTTGAACCATTGATGTTTCTTGAGTTTTTTTAAATTTTCACCTATATGCTCTCCCGTCACTATTTTTCGAAACGGAAAAAGTTGTATGAAAACAAGGAAAGCGAAGATGAACAAATAAAATAATGCTTTCAAACAATCCCTCCTCTATAAAAGTGTCTACAAGAAATACGTTTGAAAAGGTAAGAAGTTTCGTATTTCTTTATATATATTATAACAGAAGATTCAATTTATATTATTTCTATAAAAAACAACAAAGTTTGCGAAAACAGCCTTTGATTAAGTTGTCAGGGACTTCTCTTTCTTCTGTGGAACTGGACAGACACAATATGCTGGCAGATGCGGTTCGTGATATTGAGCGGATCGGGGATCATGCTGAAAACATCATTGAACTGGTCGATTATCAACAGGCAAACAAGGTGAAGATTACTGATCAGGCGATGGCTGATTTGGAAGAAATGTTCGCATTGACCACTTCATCTGTTAACGAAGCCATTAAAGCGCTAGACACGAACGACTTGGATCTAGCCCGTGAGGTAACGAAGAAAGAAGACTTAATTGATAAAATGGAAAGAAAACTGCGTAAACAGCATATCCTCCGTATGAATGAGGGAGTATGTTCGGGACAAGCGGGTATCGTCTTCGTGGATATTGTCAGCAACTTAGAGCGTATGGGAGACCATGCCGTTAACATTGCAGAAGCGATCCTCGGAATCAGGGATGCAGAATAAGCCATATATGAAACTTAGCGAATTCCTCTTATTCAAGAGAGGGATTCGCTTTTTTATATAGAAGAGGGAAGCCATTTTTTGCGAAATTTTGTAATGATGTATCCAGGAAGAAAGGCAGCACGACACTTAACAGAGTTTTCGCACATTACACAAGCATTATCATTGATTCGCTTCTTTATTTTTGTTACTCTTTATTTGCAAGTAGCAAAATACTTACATAGGGAGGAAATTTATCATGGCATTCCAATTACCTGAACTACCTTACGCATATGATGCATTAGAGCCTCATATTGACAAGGAAACAATGAACATTCACCACACAAAACATCACAACACGTACGTAACAAAGCTAAACGATGCTCTTCAAGGACAAGATGAGTTAGCTAACAAATCTGTTGAAGAAGTAATCGCTAACCTTGATGCGGTTCCAGAATCTATCCGTACAGCTGTGCGCAACAATGGCGGCGGACATGCGAACCACTCTTTATTCTGGCAATTGCTTTCTCCAAATGGCGGTGGCGAGCCAACTGGCGCGTTAGCGGATGCGATCAGCAGCAAATTTGGAAGCTTTGATAAATTTAAAGATGAATTCGCAGCAGCAGCTGCTGGCCGCTTTGGTTCTGGCTGGGCATGGCTTGTTGTGAACAACGGTGAGCTAGAGGTAACAAGCACGCCAAACCAAGACTCTCCAATCATGGAAGGCAAAACACCAGTCCTTGGCTTGGACGTTTGGGAGCATGCTTACTATCTGAACTATCAAAACCGTCGCCCTGATTACATCAATGCATTCTGGAATGTAGTAAACTGGGACGAAGTAGCTAAGCGCTACGACCAAGCAAAATAATACGCGAAACCGGACTTTTTAAAGGTCCGGTTTTTCTTTTTTTGCATAACTTCTTCTGCTTCTCCAAACGCTAAGTAAGGAGGAAGGGGGAAGTTCATTGTTGTTGTCCGTCCGAAAGATGTTTGGCCAGTTAGATTTGACGAGAGATTTAGGACTGCTGCTGTTTATCGGGGGATTGTATTCGTTAAGTGCAGCCTTATCCAACACATTCGTTAATATTTTTCTATGGAAGCAATCAGGCCAATTCATTGATTTGGCCATTTATAATTTAACAGCTGTTATTTTCCAGCCGCTGGCCTTCCTGGCTGCAGGCAAATGCGCAAAGAAGGTAGATCGTGTCATTGTTTTAAGGATGGGAGTTATCTTTCTCAGTGTTTTTTACTTAACCGTTCTGTTTATCGGCAGTCAAGCGTCGGATTGGCTTGTCTTGCTCGGAGCTTTGCTTGGGATCGGCTATGGCTTCTTCTGGTTAGCCTACAACGTATTAACATTTGAGATTACTGAGCCGGAGACAAGAGATTTCTTTAATGGATTTTTCGGATCACTCTTCTCAGCCGGAGGCATGATTGGCCCCATGCTGGCCGGTTTCATCATTAGCCGCTTCGCTTCTACCACAGGCTACTTCATTGTTTTCAGCTTATCGCTCAGCTGTTTTGTCATTGCTGTGATTTTGAGCCTGTTTCTTAAGCGTCGCCCAGCCCATGGGCAATTTCGGCTGCGGGCAGTGTGGAAGGAACGGCATACGTACGATGATTGGCGCCGCATATTAAACGCTCACTTTTTTCAAGGGCTTAGAGAGGGCGTTTTTGTGTTTATTATCTCTGTTTTTGTTTTTATTACCACAAACAGTGAGTTGGCACTTGGCACGTACGGGCTCGTATATTCAGGGATATCGTTCTTTAGCTACTTTCTTGCTGTAAGGCTCGTAAAGAAACCTTACAGGAAAAGGACAATTTTTCTTGGGGGAATGGTTTTGTTTTTGTCCTTGTTTATCCTCTTAACTGGGCTGACCTTTGCCAAGCTGTTAATATACGGAGCCATCATTGCTTTGGCTTACCCGTTTCTGTTAGTTCCCTACTCTTCCATGACCTATGATGTGATAGGAAAGAGCCGTCATGCAGCAGACCAGCGTGTAGAATATATGGTCGTTCGGGAGATTTTCGTCAATGCGGGAAGAATCGTTTCTATACTCGCATTTATTGTAGCCATTACATTGTTTGACGAAAAAGAAAGCATCCCGATTCTTTTAGTCGCATTAGAAGCGGGGCATACTTTGATTTACTTCTGCATTCGAAAAGTAAGCCTTCCAAAGACAAGAGACTTAGTGAACGGCTGATAAGTCTCTTGTTTTTTGGAGAGCTGTGTATAGAAAAAATATCCGGAGTTGTTTAAAATAGTAGGGAATGAATAATTTTTAATGGAGAGGGTAGTGACTAGTGAAAAAAACAAAGAGAAAAAAGAAAACTCGTGTTTCCATTCGGATGAACATGATGTTTTTCGTTGTCTTTTTGCTTTTTTCTGTTTTAATTTTCAGGCTGGGCATCGTACAGATTGTCCAAGGAGAAGATTATCAGCGAAAAATTGAGCGAACAGAAAACGTAACTGTCAATACGAGTGTGCCGCGTGGAAAAATTTATGATCGCGAAGGTCAGATTATCGTGGATAATGTGCCGCAAAACGCAATCACGTATACACGAAAAAAAGGAGCCTCCCAGGAAGAAATGCTGGAAACAGCCGCTAAGCTGGCGAAGCTGATCGAGAAGGAAACAGATCAGGTGACGGAACGAGACAAGAAAGATTTCTGGATCATGAAGAATGAAGAGGCTGCTAAAGCAAAAGTAACGGAAAAGGAATGGACACGCTATGAAGAGGGAGAGATTTCCGAGGACGATCTTTATCAGCTGCAGCTTGATCGGATTACGGAGGAAGAGCTGCAATCTTTATCCGCAGAGGAATTGGAAATATTAGCGATCTACCGGGAATTTACCTCGGGTTATGCGATGACTCCACAAATCGTAAAGAATAAAGGTGTCACACAAAAAGAGTATGCGCTCGTTAGTGAGAATCTCAGCTCTCTCCCTGGAGTGAATACGACAACGGACTGGGAGCGGGCGTATGCATATGATGAAACATTAAGAACCGTGCTTGGTAATATCTCTTCTTCCCGTGAAGGGCTTCCGAAAGAAATGATAGATTTCTATCTTTCTAGAGATTACAGCCGTAATGACCGGGTTGGCACGAGTTATATTGAGTACCAATATGAAGAAGTGCTGCGCGGCCAAAAAACAAAAGTGAAGAATGTGACGGATAAGTCTGGTAATATCCTGGATTCACAAATCATTCGTGAAGGACAGCGGGGGAATGATCTCATGCTGACCATCGATATGGACCTGCAGCTGGCTGTAGAGAAAATTATTGAGGAAGAGCTTTGGAGAGCAAAAAGCCAGCCGGGACACCCGCTTCTTGACCGGGCTTTTGTGACGATGATGGATCCAAACACGGGCGAAATACTGGCACTTGCAGGAAAGCAATATCATGTTAACGAAGATGGAAAAGCGGAGATGAGGGACTTCGCGCTCGGTAATATTACAACTTCTTATACGATGGGGTCCGTTGTAAAGGGTGCGACCGTATTGACGGGATTTATGGCAGATGCGATTGAGCCGGGGCATACCTTCATAGACGAACCAATCAAGCTTGCCGGCACTCCATCAAAAAGTTCCTGGTTTAACCGGGGCGGGGCGATGAGAGTGAACGACCATTATGCGCTAATGCGCTCTTCTAACGTATATATGTATAAAACAGCGATGAAGATTGGAAACACGGAATACCGTCCGAACATGTCATTAAGAATGGATGCACAGCAAGTCATCATGACAATGCGGCGTTACTTCGGACAATTTGGTTTAGGCGTCCGTACAGGCATTGATCTGCCAAACGAGCAGACCGGCTACCAGGGGAAAATCACGCAGCCTGGTCTTGTGCTGGACTACGCGATTGGACAGTTTGATACGTATACGCCACTGCAGCTTGCGCAGTACGTATCTACCATTGCCAATGGCGGAAATCGCATGAAGCCTCATATCGTTAAATCGATTCACGAACCAGCATCTGAAACAGGAAAGATTGGATCGCTTGTCGAAGATATTCATCCTCAAGTGTTAAACCGGCTGGATGCCACGGAAAGTGAAATCGAACGGGTACAGGAAGGCTTCCGAATGGTAATGGGAAGCTCGCAGGGAACGGCTGCCAGATACTTCGGTGGAGCCTCTTATCAGCCGGCCGGAAAAACGGGAACCGCTGAAGGTGTGTATGATGGACCGAAGAGGGAGGAGTATTTAGAAAGAGGAGAGTCTTTGCCAATGACATGGAATATTACCCTGGTTGGCTATGCTCCGTATGATAATCCCGAAGTGGCCTTCTCAGTTGTTGTTCCTTGGGCTTATCAGAGTAGTGCTTACTCCACTCCAATCAACAATACAATTGGTCGGAAAATACTAGACAAATACTTCGAGTTGAAGGAAGAGAGAATGGCAGCGGAAACTTCAGATATTATTATAGAACAAGAAATGCAGCTATCAGAAGAAGAAAAAAGAGATGAGGAAGAATAAAACAGCCCGCTTTCAAGCGGGCTGTTTTTTTATATAAAGATAGTTTGAAAGTATTAGGTCCTAAGGGTTGTTAATTATGTCAAATTTTGTCGTGAAGTGTAGAAAACAGTTTACAAAACATTAACATTCTATTAAAACCCTTTTAACAGTCATCCCTTAATCTAATTACTGTAAAGAAAAGCACGAAATAAAAAATCAAACAGTAATCAGGGGGAGTAACCGAGATGAGAAAAGTGAAGTTCTACGCAGGAGCAGCAGTCATGAGTACCGCTTTATTACTAGGAGCATGCGGCGGTGCTGAGACGGAAGGAAACAACAACAGTGCAAGCAGTGCTGAAAATGCTGGGGAGGAAAATCAGCAGCTTCAAGGGGAGATCCAAGTCGATGGTTCTTCAACTGTATTCCCAATCATGGAAGCTGTAGCTGAAGAATATATGATGGAACAGCCTGGTGTGAACGTGACAGTTGGCCAGTCAGGCACAGGCGGCGGATTTGAAAAGTTTGCTGCAGGCGAAACACACGTAAGCAATGCCTCTCGTCCTATTAAAGAGGAGGAGGTAAAGGCTCTTGAAGAAGCAGGTATTGATTTTACAGAATTTGAAGTGGCTTACGATGGTCTGTCTGTTGTAGTTAATAAAGAAAACGATTGGGTTGATCATTTAACAGTCGATGAGTTGAAAAAAATCTGGGTAGACAATGGAGAAACAAAGAAGTGGTCCGATATTCGTGAAGGCTGGCCGGACGAAGAAATCAAGCTCTATTCTCCAGGAACGGATTCAGGCACATATGATTACTTCAATGAAGTCATTTTAGAAGATGCTCAAATTGACAAGAATGCCGTTCTTTCTGAAGATGACAACGTATTAGTACAAGGCGTAACGGGCGATAAAAATGCACTTGGTTACTTCGGTTATGCTTATTACGCAGAAAATAAAGATAACTTGAAAGTTGTTCCAATTGATGGTGGAGAAGGTCCGGTAGAACCTACGAATGAAACAGTTGAGAGCGGTGAGTACTCTCCATTATCAAGACCATTGTTTGTATATGTATCTAACAAAGCAGTGGCAGAAGATGAAGCAGTGTATGATTACATGAAATTCATGATCGAAAATGCAGGTACACTCTCTGAAGAAGTTGGTTACGTAAGTCTTCCTGAAGAAGAGTATCAGTCCGCTTTAGAGAAATTAGAAGGATTGAAGAAATAATAAAAACTAGATAACAACACAAAGCGGAATACATCCATATTCCGCTTTGTGTGGGGGTTGAAAGGAGTTTTCATTTTGAAAACGAATGAGACAGAAAAATCCTCGATCCAAAGCATGCTCGATAAAAAATATAGAGATGGGCGTGCTGGACGAGGAGAGAAGATCATTCCAGTTCTTCTTTTCTTAATGGCAGCTGTTTCAGTAGCAACAACTATCGGGATTGTTTTGACGTTAATTATTGAGACGTTTTCTTTCTTTAAGCAAATACCAATTACAGAGTTTTTCACGGAAACAGAATGGTATCCATTCTCTGAAACACAGGCTACGTACGGCATACTTCCTCTGATTGTTGGAACGTTAAAAATCACCTTAATTGCAGGTGTAACTGCAATACCTATCGGACTTGCCGTAGCGATTTATTTAAGTGAGTATGCTTCTAGAAGAGTAACGAAAGTCATGAAGCCGGTACTAGAAGTATTAGCAGGGGTGCCAACGATCGTATACGGATTTTTTGCTTTAACATTCGTTACACCGCTTATTCGCTCTCTCTTTCCTTCGGTGGAAATGTTTAATGCCATTAGTCCAGGAATTGTAGTAGGGATTATGATCATTCCAACCGTTGTCTCTCTTTCGGTAGATGCTCTGTCATCTGTTCCTACTGCTGTACGCCAAGGTTCACTGGCGCTCGGTGCGACGAAATGGGAAACGACCTGGCGTGTCGCTATTCCAGCGGCCTTATCAGGAATTATTGCGTCAATTGTGTTAGCACTTTCTAGAGCAATCGGGGAAACGATGATTGTTTCTATTGCGGCAGGTTCAACACCTACAGCTTCTCTAGAGCTGACATCTTCCTTGCAGACAATGACATCTTACATTGTACAAGTAACGGGCGGAGACGCTGGATATGGCACAACGATTTATTACAGTATCTATGCTGTTGGTTTTACGCTATTCTTATTTACTCTCTTCATGAATATGCTGGCGCAGCGAATTTCTAAGAGATTCAGGGAGGCCTACTAACATGGAAAGCGCACAAAAAACTGTCCATACAGACGAGGTAGTCAAGAAGATTCCAACCCGCTTAGTGAAAAATAACATCTATAAAACTGTGTTTCTTTTGGCGACAGTTGTGACTTCCCTTGTGTTGATTGTCCTCCTTGCCCGAATTGTTTCACAGGGAGCTCCTTATCTTTCATGGGATTTCTTCCAGAACTTTGCGTCCAGGCGTCCGGAACAGGCCGGTATTAAAGCGGCCATCATCGGAACCATCTGGATGATGGCAGTTGTTATTCC
Source organism: Bacillus thermotolerans (assembly GCF_000812025.2). Lineage (GTDB taxonomy): Bacteria > Bacillota > Bacilli > Bacillales > Domibacillaceae > Quasibacillus > Quasibacillus thermotolerans. Next base: position 83,502 of record NZ_JWJE02000012.1, on the reverse strand, counting down.
TGTTTCCTTAATTTTAGGTGTAGGAACTGCTATTTACCTGGAGGAATACGCGAAGCGAAACCGTTTTACCAGCTTTATTCAGATGAATATTTCTAACCTTGCAGGGGTCCCATCAGTAGTATTCGGTTTACTCGGTTTAACGATTTTTGTAAGAATGTTCTTTTTCGGCAACAGCGTATTGGCTGCCGGTTTAACAATGAGTTTACTGATTCTTCCGGTCATTATTGTAGCTGCTCAGGAAGCGATCCGGGCTGTACCTAACGAATTAAGAGAAGCTTCTTATGGACTTGGTGCTTCAAAATGGCAAACCGTACTCCGTGTTGTACTGCCATCAGCATTAGCTGGCATCTTAACGGGAAGCATTCTTGCTTTTTCACGGGCGATTGGTGAAACAGCACCGTTAGTCGTTATCGGGATTCCGGCATTTGTGGCATTCCTTCCGACAAGCGTGTTTGACCAGTTTACCGCTCTTCCTATGCAGATTTATAACTGGACTAGCAGACCTCAGGAAGAGTTTCACTTTCTGGCAGCTGCTGGCATCATTGTTCTGTTAGTTATTTTGATTCTGATGAACTCGGTAGCTATATGGATCCGTAACCGTTTCGAGAAGAAATATTAAAGCTGAAAGATAAATGAGGAGGAAATAAAATGGCTTTAGCAGTAGTAGAAAGACGTGTAGATAATCCAGTCGAGCAGCCCAGTGTAGAACGTCCGGTCGTTTACAATACAAGCGGATGCAATCTTTGGTATGGTGATCACCATGCATTGAAGAATATTAATCTTGAAATGCGTGAGAAAGAAGTAACAGCTATTATTGGCCCTTCAGGCTGCGGAAAGTCCACCTATATTAAGACGTTGAACCGAATGATTGATCTTGTTCCTAATGTAAGAACGTCCGGGACAATTGAGTATCGTGGAAGAGACATTTTCAGCAAAGAGTTTCGTGTAGAAGAACTTCGTACAAGAGTCGGCATGGTTTTCCAGAAGCCAAATCCGTTTCCAAAGTCAATTTTTGAAAATGTGGCTTTCAGCTTAAGAATTCATGGTATTAAAAATAAAAAGCTCGTTCATGAAAGAGTAGAAAAAAGCTTGCGTCAAGCAGCTATCTGGGATGAAGTGAAAGATCGTCTTCATGAAAATGCTTATGGCTTATCGGGCGGTCAGCAGCAGCGCTTATGTATTGCCCGCAGTTTAGCCCTTGAGCCAGATGTATTGTTAATGGATGAGCCTACTTCTGCCCTTGACCCGGTCTCTACATTAAAGGTAGAAGAGCTTGTGCATGAATTAAAAGAAAAGTATTCCATCATTATTGTTACTCATAACATGCAGCAGGCGGCTCGTATCTCGGATAAAACAGCTTTCTTCTTAAATGGAGAAGTAGTTGAATATGATACAACAGATAAAATCTTCAATCGCCCATCTGATAGCCGTACAGAAGATTACATTTCAGGAAGATTTGGCTGATTCAAACTTGGACTGAATGGTAAAAGGGAGGCTAATTTCATTAGTCTCCCTTTTACTACGTTTTTTACTGCGTGAAGATGATCTTTTTCCATTTAGAAGGAATGCGGGAAGGGAAATGATCAAATAACAGAAGAACGGCAAAAACACACTAGCATTTACAAAAGAAAAGTGCTATTATAGAAAAGTCGTAAACAAGATACACATGTATTGAAAAGTTTGGAGGGAAAAAGATGCGCGTAAACATTACACTAGCTTGCACAGAGTGCGGTGATCGTAATTATATCTCAAATAAAAACAAGCGTAACAACCCAGATCGTCTGGAACTTAAAAAATATTGCTCTAGAGAAAAACGTGTAACTTTACACCGTGAAACAAAGTAAGCAGCGGGGATTTATTCCTGCTGTTTTTTTATAGGCAAATTTCGCTTTGCCCTCTTCTTGGGAGTCTGTTTTATGCCATCCTCCTTTTGAAGAGACTTGAACTGCAGTTTATACATAAAAGGTGTCTAATTCCTTCATAAGGAAGGGAATAATGTAAAGAATAAGTAAACTGAGGGATGTACATGAATAAGAAGCTGACAAGACAAACGATGAAAGAAAGCCTGTCTAAGCTGGACCGTCTCAGTTATGAGCAGTTTTCCTTTCAAATTGCTCAACGTTTATACGGGCTTAAAGTATGGGAAGAAGCTCAAACAGTGGCTGTTACTGTTTCTAATGTCCCGGAGGTGGACACGTGGCAGATTATCCGGCAGGGGTGGCTGGAGGGAAAGAGAATGGTCGTTCCCAAGTGTGTACCAGCTTCAAGAAAAATGGATTTCTACGAGCTGACTTCTTTCACAGAGCTTGAGAATATTTATGCAAACTTATATGAACCTGAACCGGTCCGTACAAATCTCGTTCCGCGTGAAGAGATGGACTTTGTTCTTGTTCCGGGACTTGCGTTCAGCCGCTCGGGCCACCGCCTTGGCTTTGGAGGCGGCTACTATGACTGCTTTTTGTCAGGTTATACAGGAAAAATGGCTGCCCTTGCTTTCTCGATGCAGCTGCTGGAGGATATCCCGAAAGAGCCGCACGACCTGCCGGTGAATACGATCATAACGGAAAAGGAAGTCATTAGTTGCTCCTGACTTAGGTAAGCAAAGGGCGGCAGAATCTTTATTTTGATAGTAGGGTGGTTTGCTTTACACCCTGCTTTGGCTTTCGATATAGTTAACAAAAGGGTGAAAAAGAGGGTAAAGGCAGGGATGAGATGGATTCTTATGGAAACAGCTTGTTTTGGAAGATGGCCTACTTTTTAATCGTGGAACAAGATTATCAAATTATCCAAATGCGTGAACAACGGAGAGAGATGCTGCTTGAGAACCTATCGAACAAGCTGGCACCTGTTATTCGGCTGACTGCCAATGAATTAAATTGGGGTTCACTCGTCAGGAAGGATATTGAGCGCGTGTCATTAATAGGAGAAAGCCTGCGCAAACAGCTGGGCAGGCGCCGACTGACCGTTATCAATATGTACATTTCTCCTTATCCGCCTGTGGATGAGTATGAAACGTACATAGATGAACCCTTCTACTTTCCTAAAGGCAAGAAGACAAGAGTGGACTCACTGCTTATTGTTAAGGACGAGCTGGCTGAAGCAAGGCAGTCGCTAGATCAGTTGTTTCCTGAAGAAATAGACGCTGACTTTTTTAATGAAGCAACCGAAGAAGAGACAGCTGCTTACCATAGGGCGGCACTGGCCCATTCTCTAAAAAGAAGTGAAGAGGAAAAGAAAGTATTTGAGTTCTCCACGCCTTTCTTTTCCCACGCATTCATTGCCATTCAAGTACTTGTCTTTCTTCTGCTGGAAGTAAGCGGAGGCAGCACAAACTCGCTTAATTTGATTCGATTCGGAGCGAAATTCAACCCGCTCATTTTAGAGGGAGAATGGTGGCGCTTCTTTACACCTATCTTTTTGCATATCGGGTTTTTGCATCTTTTGATGAATACCTTTGCTCTTTACTTCCTTGGTACAGCTGTTGAGCGTATCTTTGGCCGATTCCGCTTTCTTCTCATTTATTTGTTTTCAGGATTTGTCGGTACGCTTGCAAGCTTTGTTATGAATGACAGTCTGTCTGCAGGAGCGAGCGGAGCAATCTTTGGCTGCTTTGGTGCTCTGCTGTACTTTGGTGTGGTCTATCCGCGTCTGTTCTTTCGAACGATGGGCATGAATATTATTATCCTTATTGTGATTAACCTGGTATTTGGTTTTACGGTTCCAGGGATTGATAATGCAGGTCATATTGGCGGATTGATTGGTGGCTTTTTAGCGGCGGGCGTAGTGAATTTGCCCGCAAAGAAAAAGAGAGCACTCCAGCTGGCTTTCTTATTAGGAGCTGTTGCTTTATCAGCTGGAGGCTTGTATTTAGGTTATTCTCAATAGCAGCAGCTGTCTATAGGCAGAATACAGCTAATAAGGAGGTCTTGGTCAATCAGCATGAATACAATGTGGGATGTACAGCAGCTGTTGAAGCGTTTCGGCATTTTTGTTTATGTAGGAAACCGGCTAGCCGACTTGGAGTTAATGGAGAGAGAAATAAGAGATTTGTATGAGCTGCAGCTGATAGATGTTAAAGACTTTCAATTGGCGATCCTCGTATTAAGGAGAGAGCAGCAGCTGGAGAGGGAAAAGAATACCTCCTCTCAGTAAGAAAGTAAAGGCGGACCAATGAGCTTATTCGTTTCGGGCGAATAAGCTCATTTTATTTTAGACAATATTTTTAAGGACCCATCTGTAAATAAATGAAACTACTTCAGGGCACGGCCGTATGATAAGAAAAATACCCTCTTGTGAACAGTCTATTATTCTACAAAACCTTTGCTTTTTCTTGTTTGCTTTTTTGTAAAAAAAGTATTAAGATTACCTATGATGTTTTTACAAAAAACTTATATAAAAAGATGTTTATGATGTTGTATGGTATGAGCGGTATTAAGGGGGTAATGGAATGAAGGGAGCTTTACGCAACAACGTATCTTTGATCGCTGTTGCCGTTTTGTTCTTATGGATTAAAACGTATATTGTTTATCAGACGAGCTTTAATATTGACATTGAAAACACATTGCAGGCATTCATCTTATTTATTAACCCGTTAAGCTTTATTATGCTTGCAATGGGAATCAGCGTATTCTTTAAAAGTGAAAAAGGTAAAAAGCGTTACATTATGATTACGAGCTTTTTGCTCACTTTCCTGCTTTACGCAAATGTCGTATTTTATCGCTTCTTTAATGACTTTATTACCGTGCCGCTATTGTTTCAAACAAGTAACTTTGCAGATTTAGGGAACAGTGTAACAGAAGAATTTAAATGGTACGATATTCTTTACTTTGCTGACCTTATCTTATTAGCAGTCCTGTTAAAAGTAAAGCCTAAGTTCATTAACTTTGGCTCCATGTCGAAGATGAACACTCGGGCTTACTTCTTAAGCGCAGTCGCTGTGTTTTTCTTAAACCTTGGATTAGCAGAAGTAGAGCGCCCTCAGCTTTTAACTAGAACGTTTGACCGCGAAATGCTTGTGAAAAATATTGGTACATTTAATTATCATGTGTATGATGTACTGCTTCAATCGAAATCATCTGCTCAGCGAGCACTTGCTGATGGCAGCGAGCTTGCTGACATTGAAAACTATTCAGCTGCCAACTATGCCGAGCCGAATGATGAATACTTCGGTATTGCGAAAGGCAAGAACTTAATTATGGTATCGGTCGAATCTACTCAGCAATTCGTCATGAATAATACAGTAAATGGCCAGGAGATTACGCCATTCTTAAATGAGTTTGCAAAGAAAAGCTTATATTTCCCTAACTTCTATCACCAAACAGGCCAAGGTAAAACATCGGACGCAGAGTTTCTCGTAGAGAATTCACTTTATCCGCTGAGCCGAGGCGCGGTTTTCTTTACGCATTCCGGCAATGAGTATGATTCTTTAGCAGAGAAGCTTGATGAAAATGGCTATTTTTCCAATGCCATGCATGCAAATAATAAGAGCTTCTGGAACCGGGACATTATGTACAAGTCTTTAGGGTATGAGCGCTTCTATGAAGTGGGTGACTATGACGTAAATGAAGAGAACAGTGTAAACTGGGGAATGAAGGATATCCCGTTCTTCGAGCAGTCGGCAGCGCATATGAAAGAAATGCCTAAGCCATTCTACTCTAAAATGATTACACTGACGAATCACCATCCTTTTTATTATGACGAGGAAGACAAGTTCATCGATGAATTCAACTCAAAGAGCGGTACACTAAACCGCTACTTTGTGACTGTCCGCTATACGGATGAGGCACTGAAACAGTTTGTGGAGGATTTGAAGGCTTCCGGGCTTTATGAAAACTCTGTGATTGTTCTCTACGGCGACCATTACGGTATTTCAGAGAATCACAATGAGGCAATGGCTCAATATCTGGGCAAGGAAGTAACACCGTTCGTCTCTGCTCAGCTGCAAAAGGTGCCATTCATGATTCATATTCCTGGCGTAGAAGGTAAAGTCATCGATAAAGTAGGCGGACAAATCGATGTTCGGCCAACACTGCTTCATTTATTTGGCATCGATACAAAAGATGATGTACAGTTCGGGCAGGATTTGCTCTCTGAAGAACATGAAGACTTTGTAGCCTTCCGTGATGGCCGTTTCATAACGAAGGATTATGTATATGCGGATAATAAGTGCTGGGATAAAGCAACAGAACAGCCAACTGAAAAAAGCTACTGCTCACCATACCTTGAAAAAACAGCAACAGAATTAAACTATTCTGACCGCATCATCTACGGTGACCTTCTTCGCTTTTACGATCCAGACGCAGCAAAGAAGCAGCCTGATGCGCAATGAAAAAAGCCTGCCGAATCCGGCAGGCTTTTTTTGCTTCGTATATAAATAAACCGCCTCCGCTATGCAGCGGAGGCGGTTTATTTAAAAGCACGAGCGCAAGTCACCTAAGCTCAGTTGCGTTCAAAGGTGTCAGATCACTTAATGGCCGCCAGGATAACCGTGGTTAATAACGGTCATAACAGTGAACCAGCCAAATACAGCTAATGTTCCAAGCCCGAACACAATACCTAAGATGTTTTTGTTTTTCAATGCGCTGATTGAGCTGAATATGGCAAGGATAGTGACAAGTCCAAAGATAACTACTAAGCCGTACATAAATCCAACCCCTTTCTTCCATCACTCGATATAGCCTGAATAAAGACGACTACTATGTAAAATCAGTACATATTCAACACTATTTTATAGTTTTTCTTTACCTTTGTCGAGCTGAAAAGTCATTGTTCTTTAAAAAGATATCCAACATTGGTACGATAAAGGTAATTTATTTAAAAGAAAGGTGTGCAGAGAATAGATGGATTGGACACAGTTGCCGTTGGGACTGCTGCAAACGAATTGCTACATATTATCCAATGATGAGAAGGAGTGCATTATTTTTGACCCGGGGGCAGAGGGAGAAAGCCTCGTAGCTTGGCTGAAGCAAAATGGCTTAAAGCCTCTGGCAGTGTTATTGACGCATGCTCATTTTGACCATATTGGCGCCGTCGAGCAAGTAAGACAAGAATTTCATATTCCGGTCTATTTGCATAAAGAGGAAGAAGAGTGGATGGAAAATCCTGCTTTGAACGGGTCTGCCCGATTTGAACTAGGAGAAGTGAAGGCGCGCGCTGCTGACCACCTTCTGACTAATGAAGCTGAATTAACGATTGGCAGCTTTTCCTTCCGGTTATTCCACACCCCGGGCCATTCGCCTGGAAGCATCTCGTACTTTTTTGAAGAAGGGAATGTGGTGTTCGCTGGGGACACGTTATTTATGGGAAGCATTGGTCGCACGGATTTAAGGGGCGGCAACCATGAACAGCTGTTAAAGAGCATTCATAATCACTTATTAAGCTTGCCTGAGGAAGTGATTGTTTTGCCAGGACATGGTCCGGCCACAACGATTGGTGATGAAATGGACAGTAACCCATTTTTAAACGGATTTTGATCAAGACAGGGTGCTTGATAAGCTGGAGGGATTCGGTTTACCAAGCATCCTGTTTGTTTATTGCCGGAAACCCACAAAAAAACCGGCTGCTGTTGAGCCGGCTGATCAAGCCATCTATTAATGGCCAATGCTTGGAGTTACCATGAAGGTAGTCCAGTAGGTAAACCCACAAAAGAATACAGTTAAATACGCTGCGAAAAGATAGATATACATACGTTCAGTTAAATTTAAAAAGCCTACAATCAAAAAGAATCCTGTTTGCGCAAGGAAAAGCATAGCTGTTTTATCCATATCACCAAGATAGAACATGACAGCGAAAATGCCTGTCCAGAAAGCCAGTACGCGGAACATGCGGTCCATTATGTATCCCTCCTTTGTTCATAACTCCATCAATATCTTATTATAATGGAACGGTCACAGTATTGTAAATATTACTTTTCCTGCCTTAGAAAGATTATTCAATATTTTCCAGTAAACTAAAAACTTTTTAAAAAATAGCATAAAAAAGGAGGAGTTTTGACGAGGATGGCGAATATTGTCTGTAGCTTACTGGAAAGGTGGTGAAATCAATCAAGTGAGCATCGAAGAAACAGTCGAAGAGTTGCTTGGAACAGCCTTGTCCTTGCAGGCGACTGATATCCACTTTATTCCCCGCAAGCATAGCTACACGATCCACATGCGTTCGAAAGGCCGTTTAGCCCCTCATGGCGAACTTTCCGTCCGGGAAGGAGAACGTCTCATTTCCCACTTTAAATTTATGTCTTCTCTAGATATAGGGGAGAAAAGAAAGCCGCAAAGCGGTTCCTTTCATTTTGACCATTCGAACCTGTCTCTTTCCCTGCGCATTTCCACCCTGCCCACAGTACTGTCAAGAGAAAGTTTAGTGATGCGTTTACTCCCGCAGCAAAACATCCTCGATTTGTCTCAGCTTTCCCTATTTCCAGATTCTCTTGAAAAACTTTTATCTCTTGTATCACATGCACATGGGTTAATTATTTTCACCGGTCCTACAGGGAGCGGTAAAACGACGACACTTTATTCTCTTATACAGCATAGTGTGAAAGAGCTTGGCCGCAATGTAATTACATTAGAAGATCCCGTAGAGAGAAACCATGATGAATGGCTGCAAATTCAAGTGAATGAAAAAGCGGGTATTACCTATTCAACGGGCTTGAAGGCGATTTTGCGACATGACCCTGATGTCATTATGGTTGGAGAGATTCGCGATGAGGAAACGGCGAGAATGGCTATACGCGCTTCACTTACTGGTCACTTAGTGTTAACGACCATGCATACGAGAGATGCAAAAGGCGCGGTTTTTCGCCTCCTTGAATTTGGCCTTCAATGGCACGAGATTCAGCAGACGCTCATAGGGGTCACAGCACAGCGTCTTGTCACTATACTATGTCCCTCATGCGGGGAGCACGGCTCCGTCTATTGCCCCTGTAACCGGGAGCGCAGACAAGCTGCTGTTTACGAGGTGCTACAAGGATCTAGCTTGCAAGCTGTATTAAAGGAAGCGAAAGGAGAAGACAGCACTGCCTCTTATCCGCTCTTAAAACATGCATTACGAAAGGGGATTGCTCTTGGATATCTCTCTCAAACTGAATATGATCGCTGGGTACTTGAAGAAGAAAAAAGCGAATAATTACCAGGGGGAATTTATTTTCAGGCTCGGTGAGATGCTCGAGCAGGGCTTCCCCATGGGACGGGCATTGGAGTTTTTAGTGATGAACTTTGATCGTGATCACCAAAAAGCTGTCCGTTTAATTCGCGCGGAGCTAAGTGCTGGTACCCCTTTAAATGAAATTCTTCGGTTACTGGATTTTCCCTCTATGATCTGCCTGCAGGTCTTTTTTGCTGAGAAGCATGGACATCTATCAGAGACCTTGCTTTATGCCGGCGAACAATGGAAAAAGACAGAGGAGGTGAAAGGAAAGGTTCGTAAGCTTCTTCAGTACCCGATGTTCCTGTTGTTTTTACTATTTGTACTGCTATTTCTTCTGAACAGCTTCTTAATGCCGCGCTTTGAAGAGCTCTACGCAGCCCTCGGCTTTGTCCCCAGCGGTATAACGCTATTGTTGATCGTCTTTCTTCGGGGGGCTCCCCCAGCACTTCTGTTGGCAGCTCTTACCTTTCTTCTAGCGGCAGTCTCCGCTTTTTTCTACTATGATCGCCAGTCTCCACCGCGCAAAATCCTCCTGCTTACAAAGCTCCCTATCCTGTCTAGTTACTTTCCGTTAGTTTTTACACGTTTATTTGCTAAAGAGGCCGCCTCTTTGCTTCAAAGCGGCTTTGCTATTAATGAAGTGCTGCACATCCTGCAGCAGCAAACGGTTCATCCTATGCTGGCACATGTAGCAAAGGAGATAGAGACCCGCCTGCTGATAGGCCGGTCGTTTGCAGAGGCCGTTAAAGAAATGCCCTGCTTTGTTTCACGTTTTTCATTAATTTTACAGCATGGAGAAGCGAATGGAAGAATAGGGGAAGAGATGCTGATTTTCAGCCAGTTCTGTGAAGTCTTAATTGAAAAACATATAAAAAAGTGGACCTCTATTTTACAGCCGTTAATTTTTTCGTTTATTGGAATGGTCATCATTTCAATCTATCTATCTGTCATGCTGCCAATGTTTCAAATGGTTGGCTCTGTATAAAGAAAGGAGAGAAAAAATGATAAAAACTTTGTTCAGTAAGGATGAAAGGGCATTTACTTTAATCGAAATGATGATTGTCCTGCTGGTCATTTCGGTTTTGTTATTTGTTGCGATCCCGAATATTGCGAAGCAAAGCAACAATATTAACGATAAAGGGTGTGAGGCATTTAGGCACATGGTCGAGGGGCAGGTGCAGGCCTATCGGATTGATATGGATAAGTACCCTGCTTCCGTAGCGGAAATGGTCGAGACAGGTTATTTGCGGAGTAACGAGACAGCCTGTCCGAATGGCCAGCAGCTGGAAATTAAAGCAGGCGGGGAAGTAGCGATTGTTTCATAAGGTCTTTTTCTCATTACAGAAAGACAGAGGCTTCTCTATGCTGGAGGTTCTTCTTGTTTTATCTGTCATGCTTGTACTTTTATCCGTGCTGGTTCTTCCGCTTCCGAAGCTTACTGCCAGCGCAGAAAAAAATCAATTTTTCTATCAGCTGCAGGCAGACTTGTTCTTCGCGCAATCATATGCCATTAGCAGACAGGAGAGAGTGGAGGTCCGTTTTTCCTCTAACCCGCAAGGCTACACCGTTCATTCTCTCTCAGGTTCTTCCTTGTCCCTTCATAGAACGATGCCTCAATCAGTCACTTATATAGCCGGCTCCTTAAGTAAAATGACGTTTTTGCCTAATGGAAATACAATTGAGTTTGGCCTGCTGCGCTTTATGCATCGGGGTGAGTCTATCTCTTATGTGGTCCAGATTGGAAAGGGGCGGTTCTATGTTCAGAAAGAATGAACGAGGGTTTACGCTCGCCGAGAGCCTGCTTTCCATGATGACGATCCTGCTATTAGGCACCGTAGTTCTGCCGATTGCAACGCAGATGATGGTGCAGTCTCAGCTGCTGTGGGAGAAGCAGGAGGGGATGAGAGTTCTTTTTGAAGAAGGAGAGAGTCAGTTTCTAAAGAGCGGGGAGTTGCAAATTCATCATAAAGAGGAGGATGGATATGTCATTTACTGGGAAAGTGGCCAAGGTTGTTTTTCTTCACCTGACCAGACATTCTGTATTAAGGAGCAATAAAGGGTTTACTGCCCTGGAATCACTGCTCATTCTGTTGATCTTTATAGGGGTTGCAGCTCTTTTCCCGTTTATCTATCAGTCTATTTCTCTTATTGACCAGGAACTGGGCGAAGGGAGAAGGAGTGAGTGGGAGCTGTTTGTCATACAGCTGAGGAAAGAGCTCCACTTGTCCCGCTCCGCAGAGCCGAAAGCCGATAAGCTTACTTATCTGTATGGAGAAGACAGCATTTCGATTGAGAAGTACAAGCAAGGAGTGAGGAGAAGAGTAAGTGGAAAAGGACACGAGATCATGCTGCAGGAAGTATCCTCTATTCTTTTCCGGCAATGCGGGCTATCTGTCTGTGTACAGGTGCTGTTTGTCAATGGACAGAGAGAGGAAGCAAAGCTGCATGTGTTCGATGGAGAAGGACTATGAGAAGAATCGTTTGCGATGAGAGAGGAGTCCTGCTGCCTTATGTGCTTTTGTTATTTATTATGGTGAGCTCCATTGCAGTGTTCGGAACCTCTGTGTTTGTCAGTAAGCAGCAAACCGCCTCCCTATTGGCTGATTACTATGAAACGAAAGTTATGGAGTTAATGGTGCTCGAACGAATATTGCCTGCTGTGCAGCCCGATGTCCCCGTTTCCGGGATCTTCTCTACAAATGAGGGAGAGGTAAGGTACGCAGCTGTTCCTAATGAAGGGGAAGAGCAAGTGGTTATTCACTTGAAGACAGAAAAGAAGGGTGCCAGCTTCTCCTCCAAAGTGGTCTATCATATGACGCAGAGGCAAATTGTTCAGTGGACGGAGTAATAAATAAGTATAAAAAATGAAAAGTGGGCAACACTGACACAATCTAAAGGAGGCGGTTTGAATGAATGAAGTGGTGAGAGATTGTATCCAAGCCCTGTTTCGGTATCTGCAAGAGCCGAAAGATATCAGAAGAGAGAGGAGGCAGCGTAAAAAGGCAGAGCGTGCGCCCTTAGCATACACATGGTTCGGTGTCTTGCCTTGGGCGCTCCGCCAGCTGTTTGTCCGAAAGTAAGCAGTCAATGAACAGGCTGTAGATATAGAAGCCCGCCGTTTATAATATTGACGTGAATTTTAGGAGCGTATTGCTTTTCAAGTGCTTCCTTCTCAATGAAGTAAGCGTCAGGCTTCTCTTCTGTTTCTTCATAAAAAGCTTGAAGCAAATGTATATCCTCCATCCAGCGCTTATGTGCCTGGGCGGCCCAGCTGTGATTCTCTTGCTGGATACGCTCAGCCATAAAGCGCTGCAGTCGTTTAACACCGCTTGCAGGCTTAATTAAAGGTGTAATTGTAAAGGAGTAGTCGGGAATGTTTGATACTAATGATTTCGCATACAAAGTATCCATAAAGTCATCCTGAATCAGGCCGTTAATTAAGTTTAGGCCAAGTGAGTAATAGAGATCCTTCTTTCGGTCCGCTTCATAGGAGACTTTTACGTTGATCAAGAGCCATGGATGAAGCGGCTGCTGCTGCTGATTATGGTTTTGTTCATAGAGCCGGACAAAGCGCGTATGCTTCTTAGCAGATTGGAAAATTTGATGAAAGCGTGACGTTCCAACGTGGACACTCTCCCCTTTTAATTCCTCTGGTGCTTTTTGTTGATCGGTAATAAGGGTGAGAGAAAGAGGCTCGCCTTTCATGCCGGTCTTCTCAGCATAATGCCAATAGAAAGGGCGATTCATTAACTCTTTATCAAGCTCAGGTGTTAATTTGACAGCCAGTGATCCGGCAGTTTCCTCTATAAACGTACAGCCTGTCTGAGTAAAGTATTCTTTTAAAAAAAAATGAACTTCGCTATTCAGCAATGGAATCCTCTCCTTTCTTCCAATCATCTGCCAATTCAAATACAGCCTCTAAGTTTTTCATTTTCACTTGAAGTTCTCCTTCAGACTTAGAATGCTGGAAAATATCCGTTAAATGCTCCTCTAAATCGGGCATATCCATTTTTGCCAGAATATCATCCAGCTGCCCGACAGCTTGTTTAAACAGGTCAATCTTTTCATATAACAGCTGCAGGATTCGATCTTCAATAGTATCTTCAATGCTAAAGTTGTAGATATGTACATCTTTGTCCTGCCCGAAACGGTGGATCCGTCCAATTCGCTGTTCCAGCCGCATAGGATTCCACGGAAGGTCGAAATTGATCAGGTGATGGCAAAACTGCAGGTTAAGCCCTTCTCCACCAGCCTCGGTGGCAATGAGCACTTGCGCATGCTGTTCAAACAGCTGTTTCATCCAATCTTTTTTGCCGCGCTTAAAGCCGCCGCGGAAGGGTACCGAGGTAATGCCATTCTTTTTGAAAAACCATTGTAAGTATAGCTGGGTAGCACGGTATTCAGTAAAGATGATCACTTTATCATTGATGGACTGAACGAGCTCTAGTGCTTTTTGTGCCTTTGAATTTTCGGTTACTTTCTCCATAGCGTTCAGTACGGACTGGAATTCCGGCGGAAAGCTTGCCTGATCTGTAAATAGTTTTTGAGCCATATTCTGCAAGGTGAAATAAACGGCTTCCTTGCTGCTGCAGGCTTCCCTCTGCAAGGTGAGCATTGAGAAGGCAGAACCTGCTTCTGTCGGCTGGCTTCTCACAAAGTGTTCAAGACATTCATAAAAGACGCGTTCTTCCTCATTGAAACGAACCTTAATGGATTCTACTTTACGCGTGGTCCATTCCATTCCGGTATCCTCCCGCCGATTGCGGATCATAACCTTGTTCATTAGCGCTGTTAAGTGGGCGTGATTTTGCACCTGCCGTTTTCCTTTCTTAAATTCCTGGCTGAATTGTGTTTCGCTGCCTAAATGCCCCGGTTTTAACAGAGAGACAAGGTGAAACATTTCATCCAATTTATTTTGAATAGGAGTAGCTGTGAGCAGAAGGCAAAACTTCTTTTTTAAGTGCCGGACGAATTGATAATTTTTAGTTTTAGGATTTTTTAATTTATGAGCTTCATCGATAATGACCATGTCATAATCCTGCTCATAAATTTTCTCTTTATGGGGGCTTCGCTTGGCCATGTCCACTGAAGCAACGACAATATCATACTGATCCCAGTTATATAGTTTTTTCTGGGCAACAGCAGGAATATGAAACTTTGTGTTTAATTCACTCGTCCATTGCGAGACGAGTGAAGAAGGCGCGAGGATAAGCACCTTTTTAGCAAGGCCCCGGATTAAGTACTCCTTTAAAACAAGCCCAGCTTCAATCGTTTTGCCGAGACCCACTTCATCTGCTAGAATCGCTTTTCCATTCATTTCTTCAATGACTTTTCGTGCAGCCTCCAGCTGATGAGGGAGGATTGTCAGCTCAGGAAGAAACGAAGGAGCGAGTAAGCCTTCAAAGGAAGGGACCATCATCCGCTTTTCCATTTCCAATGTCGAACGGAAAAGATCCCAGTTTCCCCATGGGCCGTCCTGCGATATTCTTTTTTCTAATTCTTCTCCCCACTCTTGATCAAAAAGCACCTCTACATTCATTGAACAAACTCCTTTATAAATGTATTGCCGAAATGGTATCTTTCGTGTAGGATATAAATGAACAAATATTTTGTTATTTCGATAAAATAAATGCAGTTCACTTTCTTTATTCAGATATTCGTAGCATGCCCATTTCTCAAATAAATATAGCGAATGAAGGCAAGGGGAGAGACTGTTTAACGGCGCCGAAGGAGCAAGCAACCTTTTTTGTGAATCTCTCAGGCAAAAGAACTCTTGCTGGACGCGTCTCTGGAGAATGTTTCTTCATGGAAACTACCAAAGAAGACAACCTGCTGGTCAGGCTAAACTTTCAGGTTCAAGGACAGAGGACAACTTTTATAAGGGGTCCTCTGTCCTTTTTTATTGCCTGATAAGTATTTTAATTATTCTATCAGATTGGTTGGCTTGAATATCTGACGGGACAGATGGAGGAGCATGCAGCACAAGTTACTATGTAATACATAAACAAAGAATGAAAGGAGAAGACGAATGAGTGAGCTAAAGCGGACACCATTATTTGATGTCTATAAAGAGTATGGAGCAAAAACGATTGATTTTGGAGGATGGGAGCTTCCTGTACAGTTCACCAGCATTAAGGAAGAGCATGAAGCCGTTCGCACGAAAGCGGGTTTATTTGATGTCTCTCATATGGGAGAGATTAGAGTAGAAGGAGAAGATGCCCTTTCTTTTCTGCAGCAAATGCTGACAAATGATCTCTCCAACCTTCAGCCTAATCAAGCTATCTACACAGTGATGTGCAATGAAAAGGGAGGCACGATTGATGATTTAATTGTGTATATGCTGGCCGACCAAGATTATCTGCTTGTTGTAAACGCAGGAAATACGGACAAAGACTTCGAGTGGCTGAAGCGTCATCAATCGGGCAGAGTGCAGGTCAGCAATGTATCTGAAGAATGGGCACAATTGGCGATTCAGGGCCCGCTCGCAGAAAGCATTCTTCAGGAGCTCTCTAAAGAGACAGACTTAAGCGAAATTAAATTTTTTAAATTTCATCCTCGCGTCAAGCTGGGCAATGTTTATGCGCTTGTTTCCCGAACAGGCTATACAGGCGAGGACGGATTTGAAATTTATGTAGAAAGCAAAGAGGCACCTGCGCTTTGGAAAGCTATTCTTGATGCTGGCAAAGAGGAAGGGCTGTTGCCATGCGGATTGGGTGCGCGTGATACACTTCGGTTTGAAGCCGGACTGCCTTTGTATGGACAGGAGCTCACAGAGGATATTTCGCCGCTAGAAGCGGGGCTTGGCTTTGCTGTTAAGCTGAAAAAAGATAGCTTTATCGGTGCGGAAGCATTAAGAGCCCAAAAGGAAAAGGGTGTACCGAGGAAGCTGATCGGTCTTGAGATGATTGACCGCGGGATTCCTCGTCACGGTTACCCGGTATTTGCAGATGGAAAAGAAATTGGCCAAGTTACAACAGGTACTCAGTCACCAACCTTAAAGAAGAGTATTGGACTTGCTCTAGTGGAGGCTGCCTTTGCAGTGCCAGGCCAGGAGCTGGTCGTTGAAATACGTGGCAAACAACTAGCTGCGAAGGCGGTAAAGTCACCGTTTTATAAACGCTCTAAATAAGAGGAGAGGGAAGGGATCATCATGAAGCATCGTTATTTGCCGTTAACAGAATCTGATAAGAAGGAAATGCTTGATGCTATCGGTGTGTCAAGTATAGAAGAACTATTTGAGGACATTCCAGAAAAAGTACGCTTTAAAGGCACCTACAATTTAAAAGAGGCAAAAGCAGAGCCGTTATTAAAGAGAGAACTTAGCCAGCTTGCTGCTAAAAATGCAAACAATAAGCAGTATGCTTCCTTTTTAGGAGCAGGTGTGTACGATCACTATGCTCCATCCATTGTGGACCATGTTATTTCACGTTCGGAGTTTTACACAGCATACACACCTTATCAGCCGGAGATCTCACAAGGGGAACTGCAGGCAATTTTCGAATTTCAAACGATGATCTGTGAATTAACAGGAATGGATGTAGCGAATTCTTCTATGTATGACGGCGGAACCGCGCTTGCTGAGGCAGCTATGCTCAGTGCAGGTCAAACAAAGAGAAAGAAAGTGCTTGTATCAGAGACGGTTCATCCGGAAGCGCGCGACGTTTTAAGAACCTATGCAAAAGGTCAAGGCATTGAAGTGATAGAGGTGCCGTATAAAAATGGGGCGACTGACTTAGAAAGCCTGAATAGCCTTGTGGATCGTGATACCGCGGCAGTTATTGTTCAGTACCCGAACTTCTTCGGTGTAGTGGAGCCGCTCGCGGATGTCGAAAAGGCCGCTCATGGCGAGGGCGCCATGTTTGTCGTATCTGCTAACCCGCTGTCATTAGGCATATTGACACCTCCTGGGAAATTTGGTGCGGACATCGTTGTCGGAGATGCCCAGCCGTTTGGCATTCCTGCACAGTTTGGGGGACCGCACTGCGGATATTTCGCTGTTACAAAAAAACTGATGAGAAAGGTTCCTGGCCGTCTTGTCGGACAGACAAAGGATGAAGAAGGCCAACGAGGCTTTGTACTGACTCTGCAAGCGCGTGAGCAGCATATTCGCCGTGACAAGGCAACGTCCAACATTTGTTCTAACCAGGCGCTCAATGCTTTAGCGGCCAGTGTGGCAATGACCGCTTTAGGAAAGAACGGGGTGAGAGAGAGTGCGGAACAAAACCTGCAAAAGGCTCATTTTGCCAAGGAAGCGCTAAAGCAGCAAGGAGTCGATATCGTATTTGAAGCGCCGACGTTTAATGAGTTCGTCATCCGGCTTAATAAGCCAGTGAAGGACGTGAATAGCCAGCTGCTTAAACAGGGGATCATCGGCGGTTATGACCTTGGTCTCGTCTATAAGGAGTTAAAGAATTGCATGCTGGTTGCGGTTACGGAGATGAGAACAAAAGAAGAAATCGAACTCTTTGCAAAAGAAGTGGGGGAGCATCATGAGTAAGAAAGACCAAAAGCTTATTTTTGAAATGTCACAGCCGGGACGTATCGGCTATAGCCTGCCTGAGCTGGATGTACCACGAAAGGATGCTGCGGAACTTTTGCCGGATGGGTACGTGCGCGAGGAAGCACCAGAGCTCCCAGAAGTGTCGGAGCTTGATATTATGCGCCATTACACAGCCCTTTCTAAGAGGAATCATGGAGTGGATTCAGGGTTCTACCCTCTAGGCTCCTGTACAATGAAATATAACCCGAAAATTAATGAGGATATTGCCCGCCTAGATGGCCTCGCTCATATTCACCCGCTTCAGCAGGAGGAAACTGTCCAGGGAGCTTTGGAATTGATGTATGATTTGCAGGAGCATCTGAAGGAAATCACAGGAATGGATGAGGTCACTCTTCAGCCGGCAGCCGGCGCTCACGGAGAGTGGACAGGATTGATGATGATTCGTGCTTTCCATGAAGCAAATGGTGATTTCAACCGTACAAAAGTCATTGTACCGGATTCGGCCCATGGAACGAACCCAGCTTCAGCAGCAGTTGCTGGCTTTGAAACGGTGACAGTTAAATCCGGAGAGGACGGATTAGTTGATTTGGAGGACTTGAAGCGGGTGGTAGATGAAACAACAGCTGCTTTAATGCTGACTAATCCAAATACGCTTGGGCTGTTTGAAGAGAACATTCTAGAGATGGCAGAAATCATTCACGGTGTCGGCGGAAAGCTGTATTACGATGGAGCCAACTTAAACGCCGTTATGTCTAAAGCACGGCCAGGAGATATGGGCTTTGACGTAGTGCATTTAAATCTCCATAAAACCTTTACAGGACCTCACGGTGGAGGAGGCCCAGGGTCTGGTCCGGTCGGCGTCAAGGCTGACTTAATGCCATTCCTGCCAAAGCCGGTTCTTGTCAAGAAAGACGGCATGTACCAATTTGATAACGAGCGTCCGCAATCTATTGGCCGTGTGAAGCCATTCTATGGGAACTTTGGAATTAACGTCCGTGCCTATACATACATCCGTTCTATGGGGCCAGATGGCCTGAAAGCAGTAACGGAGTATGCGGTGTTAAATGCCAACTATATGATGCGCCGCCTAGCGCCTTATTTTGACCTTCCTTATAACCGCCATTCGAAGCATGAGTTCGTACTGAGCGGCAGACGGCAGAAGAAGCTGGGAGTGCGCACGCTTGATATTGCGAAGCGGCTGCTGGATTTCGGCTATCATCCACCAACCATTTACTTCCCACTCAATGTGGAGGAATGTATGATGATTGAACCGACAGAAACAGAGTCGAAAGAAACATTGGACGCCTTCATCGAAGCGATGATCCAAATTGCGAAGGAAGCGGAAGAAACGCCGGAAGTGGTGCAGGAAGCTCCGCATACGACAGTCATTGGCCGCCTTGATGAAACTTTGGCTGCTCGCAAGCCAGTCCTGCGTTATGAAAAAGAACAGTAAAATAAAAAACTGCCTTTAAGGGGCAGTTTTTTACTTGCTTTTTACTTTTCCGGTCCATTTTTTAAAGCCGCCTTCAAGATGATAAAGGTCATGGTAGCCGTTTTTGCGCAATGTTTTGGCAGCGCGTCCGCTGCGCATGCCGCTTTGGCAATAAAGATACACAGGCTTGTCTGGACGTATTTCCTTCTTCATACGGGTTTTTAGCTGGGTAAGCGGAATATTGCGGGCTCCTAAAATATGACCAGCCTCATATTCGCCCGGTTCACGCACATCAATCAGCTGCGCTTTTCGGTAGCCCTTAACGAACTCTTCCTGAGAGAGCGAAGTGACCGCTTTTTTCTGAGAAAAGTAAACATATAAAGAATACAAAATAATGACGCCTAAAATGGCTGCGATTGTATAAAGCAACAAGAACACTCCTTCCTAGTAAACAAGTAACACTGCATTCTATTATAAACGTGAGAGAAAGAAGAATCAAAAGAAATAGATGTGTTTTTACTATGAATCTAATTCTTTGTTTTTTGAACCGGTTTTGGTACACTAGTTGAGTGAATTCCTAATAAAAGGCGGCATACATAATGAAAAAGGAAACATGGAAATTTGTTGATTCTGGTCGTCAATCCGCCAGCTTCAATATGGCAATGGATGAAGCCTTGCTGGAATGGCACAGTGAAGGACGCATTCCGCCAGTCATACGCTTTTATGGCTGGGAGCCAGCGGCGTTGTCGATTGGTTATTTTCAAAAAGCAAAAAAAGAAATAAACTTTGAGGCGCTCAAGCAGCACGGACTCGGCTTTGTTCGTCGTCCGACTGGAGGAAGAGGTGTGCTTCACGAGCATGAGCTGACATACAGCGTCATTGTTACTGAGGAGCATCCTGAGATGCCGGAAGGGGTAACAGAAGCCTACCGGGTGATCTCTGAAGGAATCCTAAAAGGTTTTCATCATCTTGGACTGGAGGCTTACTTTGCTATTCCGCGCACGGAGGAAGAGAAGCAAAGCCTGAAAAACCCTCGATCCTCTGTTTGTTTTGATGCGCCGAGCTGGTATGAGCTCGTCGTAGAGGGACGGAAGGTAGCCGGCAGTGCCCAGACAAGGCAAAAGGGCGTGATCCTGCAGCATGGTTCGATTCTGCTCGACCTTGATGAGGACAAGCTGTTCAGCTTATTTACATATCCGAATGAACGTGTAAAAGAACGTATGCAGCGGGCGTTTAAGAACAAAGCAGTAGCAATGAATGACATCAGTGCCCGGCCGATTACTTTCACCATGGCCTCTGAAGCCTTCAAGAAAGGATTTGAAGAAGGGCTTAACATTGAGCTCGAACCGCTTGAGCTTTCTGCTGAGCAGATGGCTTATGTAGAAAAGCTGGCAAAGGAAAAGTATGAAAATGATGAATGGACGTTCAAAAGGTAAATTGCGCGAAAAAGGGAAACCAGTCTTTTGACTTGTTCTCTTTTTTTGCGGAAAAATCCAAAGGTTGATTAACAAGGGCTTATGACGCAAAATTTTCTTTTTAAGCCGATAACAGCGTATCGGCGGCGTTATTCCCTTTTTTGTCTAGGGTTCCAAGTCTTTTTCATCTTGACAAAAAGATGGTTTTAAATCAATATATAGTAATGAATCTAATGGAACAAACACAATATGTTGTGTTTGTTCCGGTTTTTTATTAGAATATATGGGTATAGTTGAATTGAATCCCTTATGAAATTCGTAGAGAAAAAAGGAGCTGTGATTATGTCTGTTGCGTCACAAAAAAATATGTCCGTTAACATTGATAGGCTGAATAAAGACATCAGCGTTTTCCCTCAAGTCCACCCCATCACTCCAGAGATGAAGATCACTCATAAAGGTGTCTCACGTCTTGTAATGATCGACCGTTATTCCTTCAAGGATACGGAGAAGGTGACATTGGCAGAAGGCGATTTTGTTGTGCTGACCATCAAAGAGGATCCGAAGTTTCCCGCGAGAGGCCTTGGATTTATCGTGAAGATTGACTGGGAAGAGAACAAAGCAGACGTACTTGTAGATGAGGAATACCGGGCTGCACTGGATGACCCGAAGGAACAGGAAAGCGGTATGATCCGCCGGCCGCTTGATGTAATTGAGAAGCCGCTTGAAATTTACTACGAGCAAATTGCTAAACGTAACGCAACAGGCCTTGCTTCAGTAGAACAAACGGAAGAAAAGAGAAAAGAATGGTTTGAGAAGTTTTACCGTGAATTAATGAGCCTGAACTTTGTCCCAGCCGGCCGTGTGCTTTACGGAGCAGGTGCCGAGACGGATGTTACGTACTTTAACTGCTATGTAATGCCGTTCGTTCCAGACTCTCGTGAGGGCATTTCTGAACACCGCAAACAAGTGATGGAGATTATGAGCCGCGGCGGCGGGGTCGGTACGAATGGTTCGACGCTTCGCCCGCGCAACACGCTGGCTAAAGGCGTAAACGGAAAATCATCAGGGTCTGTATCCTGGCTCGATGACATTGCTAAACTGACTCACCTTGTTGAACAAGGCGGATCAAGACGTGGTGCACAAATGATTATGCTCGCGGACTGGCATCCTGATGTAATCGAATTCATTATCTCTAAAATGCAAAACCCGCGTATTTTACGCTATTTGCTTGAAAATACAGAAGATGCACAAATCAAAAAAGCGGCAAAAGACAAGCTTAACTTTAAGCCGCTGACTGAGCGTGAAGAAGCAATGTATCAAGGAGTTGTGAATTACAAAAACATTCCTGGATACGGCGGATTCAGCGCTGAAATCATTAAAGATGCAGAAGAAAAATTAAGAACAGGCGGAACGTATACCGTTCACAATCCTGAGTTCTTAACAGGCGCAAACATTTCTATCTGCTTGACGAAAGAATTCATGGAAGCGGTCGAAAATGACACAGAGTATGAGCTCCGCTTCCCGGATGTTGAGAAATATACAAAAGAAGAAATGGATTATTATAATGAGCATTGGCATGAAGTGGGCGATGTGCGCGAATGGGAAAAGCTCGGTTATGCCGTACGCACATACCGCAAAATAAAAGCTCGAGAACTATGGAAGCTGATCAATGTTTGTGCGACGTACTCTGCAGAGCCGGGTATTTTCTTTATCGACAATGCTAACGATATGACGAACGCCAAAGCGTATGGACAGAAAGTAGTGGCTACAAACCCATGTGGCGAGCAGCCCCTCGCACCGTTTTCTGTGTGTAACTTAGCTGCTGTGAACCTGGCAGAAATGGCAGACAAGGATACAAAAACGGTGAACTTTGAAAAGCTAAAAGAAACCGTCCGCACGGGTGTGCGCATGCAGGATAATGTTATTGACGCAACACCTTACTTCCTGGAAGAGAACAGAAAGCAAGCGCTTGGCGAACGCCGTGTAGGCCTTGGGGTCATGGGTCTGGCTGACTTGCTGATTTATTGTGAGAAGGAATACGGATCTCCAGAGGGCAACGAACTGGTAGACAAAGTATTCGAAACAATCGCTGCAACAGCTTACAGAACATCGATTGAGCTAGCGAAGGAGAAAGGCAGCTTCCCGTTCCTTGAAGGAGAAACAGAAGAGGAAACGAAGCGTCTTCGCCAAGCGTTTATTGAAACAGGCTATATGAAGAAGATGCCGGAGGATGTTCGCGAAGGTGTTCTTAAATATGGCATTCGGAATTCACATTTGCTTACTGTAGCGCCGACAGGCTCAACAGGTACGATGGTGGGTGTATCTACAGGATTGGAGCCTTACTTCTCCTTCACTTACTATCGAAGCGGCCGCTTAGGTAAGTTTATCGAAGTGAAGGCCGATATCGTGAAGGAATATTTGGATCGTCATCCGGAAGCGGATCCGGACAATCTGCCTGAGTGGTTTGTGACAGCTATGAGCTTGAAGCCTGAAGCACACGCAGATGTCCAATGTGTGATCCAGCGCTGGATTGACAGCTCCATTTCCAAAACGGTCAATGCTCCGCGCGGCTATACTGTAGAGCAGGTGGAAAAAGTGTACGAGCGTTTGTACAAAGGCGGAGCGAAAGGCGGCACGGTGTACGTAGACGGCAGCCGTGACTCCCAAGTCCTGACGCTAAAAGCAGAAGAAAATGATTTTGATGCAAATGAAGAGCCCGTTGAGAAAGAACATGAGAATCATGTTGTTCTAGTAGACACAATTCAAGAAATCCGCTCAACGAATGTAACCATCGGCAGTGAAGTGGGCGATACATGTCCAGTCTGCCGCAAAGGAACAGTAGAAGAAGCAGGCGGATGTAATACGTGCACGAACTGCGGTGCTCAGCTGAAGTGCGGTTTGTAATTGGTCGTCCTTGACTGAATCAATAGGCTGTTTACAGAGCGGCAAAGCAAAGAACAGTCCATCAATGATTGAGCAAAAAAGCGGTTTCCATTTATATGGAAGCCGCTTTTTTATATGTAAAAAATTTTTCCTTTCTCTTCTAGGACAACTTCTATCTTTTATACACATGTAAAAAGAGAAAAGAGGAGAGACATTACATGAAAATAGATGGGGTGTTTTCTGGGGGAGGCATGAAAGGGCTCGCTTTAGTAGGTGCCTATGAGGCGCTGGAAAAAAGAGGGATTTCATTTGTCAGGCTGGCAGGCACGAGTGCTGGGTCGATGATTGCCGCTTTTATTGCGGCTGGCTATACAAGCAGGGAGTTACAGCTCATGATGAGAGAAGTCAGCGCTGAGCACTTGCTGGACGATACGCCTTTTGACTTTCCGTTAATCCGCTGGCTGAAAATTTATTTCACCCTTGGTTTATATAAAGGGAAGAAGCTGGAAAGGTGGCTGGAGGAAAAACTGGCTCTAAGGGGCCTGCGCACCTTTGGTGACTTGCCGCCTGAGGCTTTGAGAATTGTTACGTCCGATATTACAAATGGACGAATACTCGTCCTTCCAGACGATTTGCCCTCGTACAATATCAATCCTTATACCTTCTCTGTTGCCAAGGCGGTCAGGATGAGCTGTGCCCTTCCATACTTCTTTCAGCCCGTTAAGATTCCTTTGCGCCATGGCAAAGCATTAATCGTTGATGGAGGAATGCTGAGCAACTTTCCGCTCTTTCTCTTTGATGAAAGAAAAAAACGGAAGCGCCCTATTCTTGGAGTAAAGCTTAGTACGAAAACTACACACGTGCCGAGGAAGGTGAAAACAGGGGCTGATTTACTGAGTGCGATGTTTTATACGATGAAGGACGCACACGATGCCCGTTATATTTCGAGAAGGCATGAAAAGGATATCATTTTTATTCCGGTGACAGAGGCTAGTACGACAGACTTTGAGCTAACAGACGAAAAAAAAGACGCCCTTATTCATGTGGGGCGCGAATATACTGAAGCTTTTTTGAAGCGGTGGTGTTATTAACAATCGGATTATGAAGACACCCGGTTGTTTCTTTTTCCTTTCTTCCCTTCAATCACTTTCAAGTGATTAGCACTTTTTTTGCGAAACGGTCTTCTTTTAGAAGAAGCCTGTTTTTTCGGAGATGCGGATGAAGGGGAGGAAGGCTGCTTCATTTTCATGCGTCTCTTCGATTCTTTGGCTGCTCTGGCAAATGCTTTGTCTTCTGCCCGTCCTCCGCCATTGCGGTTGCGTACGATCAAACGGTAAATTCCATAAATAACAACCGCAGTGATAGCGAAGATCAATATTTGTCTAAGTAAAGCTCCTGGTGAATAGAACAGCATGGAGAACAAGCCGATAGCAGCGAGTCCGATCAATGTATAGGTAATGACTGTGCGGATTGTCAAAAAAGCCACCTCCTAACGAGCTGTTAAAAAGCTATTACTTACATATTAGACAATTTTCTCTGTGTTTAATCCTTTTTTCGTATTTTCTTCCATAGCCTTCAGTTTTTCAAAGGAAGCAATCGCTACTTCTACCTGCTTGTTGTCAGGCTCCTTTGTTGTTAAAAGCTGCAGCCATAGTCCCGGATAGCCAAGGAAGCGCAATACAGGTATGTCGCGAAGCTTATTGGTTAGCTGCAGTACCTCGAAGGAAATACCGAGCACCACCGGGATAAGAGCGATTCTGTTTAAAACACGTACATAAAGCGGGTCAGTAGGAACGAGCATGTAGACGAAAATGCCTACGACGACAGTGAATAAAATAAAGCTGGATCCACAGCGGTAATGGAGCCTTGAAGCTGCCTGCACATTTTCCACTGTTAGCGGGCGTCCGCTTTCAAAAGCGTTAATGACTTTATGTTCTGCCCCGTGATACTGAAATACTCGCTTAATAAGCGGCGTCATAGAAATGAAATAAATATAAGCAAGCAAGAGAATGAGCTTGAACACACCTTCGACTAAAATCTGAGCCATATCTCCGGAGAAAACGGGTCTCGTCAGTTCTGCAAGAAATACAGGAATCAGCGTAAATACAAATTTGCCAAATAGGAAGGAAAGAATGCCGATAGCTGCGACCCCTAGAATCATGGACCATTTCGAAGGCTCTGCTGCTTCTTCCCTGATTTGCTCATCTTCACTCGGGTCCCGGTCGTAACGGTCCTGGGAGAAGTCCAAATGCTTTGAACCGGTAGCCGCTGAATCTAGAAGAGCGACAATACCGCGCAGGAAAGGGATCTTTTTCAGCTTTTGAAGAATGGGGTTATGTTTTCTGGGAAGGTGAAAGAACTCAATAGAGTCATCTTTACGGCGAACAGCTGTCACAGTATGATGCCTTCCGCCAAACATAACACCTTCTATAAGAGCCTGCCCGCCATACACTGGCTTTTGATTGCTCATTTCATACCCTCTTTCATGATTAACAAATGTAAACACCTTCTATAATACATATTCTATCTCGTATCAAGGAAAAATAAAAGCTGAATCACCTGTAAGATTGATTTTTATTTCATATGAAGGAGGAGCCAAATGGAAAGAGGCAAAGCAAAAGAGACGGAGGCGAGCTTTCCTTTAAGCTACGCGTTAACTATTGGGTTATTTGGAGGGATTATATGGAGTGTAGTCGCTCAATTGGCTGCTTATTTTCATTTTATGACATTTGATATCAATGCGATCGTAGAATATGTCAATATCCCAAAACTTCACAGCGGTTTTTATAAAGTGTTAGCCGGGATCATTTTTCATACCATTCTATCGCTCATCGTAGCGGCTGCTTACTATTTCTTCTTGAAGCAAAGCAAGACGATCTGGACAAGCATACTGTTTGGAATCGGGGTGTGGGCTGTATTTTTCATTTTGTTATCTCCGTTGTTTCCTTCGCTTCCTTTCTGGCTGGAAATGAGTAGAGACACATTGTCCACGAGCCTTAGCTTATTTGCTTTATACGGCTTGTTTATTGGGTATTCGATCTCTTATGGATATGAAAGACATCTGCTGAAAGAGAAGCGGATGAATTGGGGAAACGCAAACGGTTAAGTAGCCCATAAGAATTCAGATATGATAAAATATTCCTGTAACTAAAAACGGCATTGGGGAGATGACATGAGGAAGATACTTTTATTAAATGGGCCCAATTTAAACAGGCTAGGCAAACGCGAGCCTGATATTTACGGATATGAAACATTAAAAGATTTAGAAAATCGGATCATAGCCCAAGCAAGGGAAAAGGGGGCCCATGTAGAAGCGTTTCAATCGAACCACGAAGGGGAAATTATTGATAGGCTGCATGCAGCGGAAGATGAAGGCGTAGAGGGAGTTATATTTAACCCGGGGGCTTTCACTCATTACAGCTATGCCATTAGAGATGCAGTAGCCTCTGTTTCTATGCCTGTAATTGAAGTGCATATCAGCAATGTTCACAAACGCGAGCCATTTCGCGAGCACTCAGTAATCGCGCCTGTAGCGGCCGGCCAAATTGTTGGCTTAGGCTTTTTAGGCTATGAGCTTGCTTTGCAGGCGCTTATACATAACAACGGAGAGGAAGAGGCAAATGTCAAAGATCGATAAACTGCGTTCGCTGATGGAGAAGGAAGGGATCGATGGGCTGCTGGTTATGAGTCCATACAATCGCCGTTATATAACGAACTTTACAGGAACAGCCGGAGCAGCACTTATCTCCAGTGATCAAGCACTTTTCATTACTGATTTCCGTTACGTTGAGCAAGCTGGAGCACAAGCAAAGGAGTTTCAGGTTGTGGAGCATAAAGGTCCGTTGTACGAAGAAGCAGCGAAACAGGCGGAAAAGCTGGGCATTAAGCGTATCGGATTTGAAAAGGCACATACGACTTTCCAATCTTATGAAACGATGAACAAGGCTTTTTCAGCAGAATTAGTTCCAGTCAGCGGCCTGATTGAAAAGTTGCGCTTGATTAAGGATGATTCAGAGATTAAGATATTAAAGGAAGCGGCCGATATCGCCGATGCGGCCTTCAAGCATATTATTGAGTTTATTCGTCCCGGGGTGACAGAGCTTGAGGTATCAAATGAACTGGAATTTTTCATGCGCAAATGGGGCGCTGCTTCTTCTTCATTCGATACCATCGTTGCTTCTGGCAAACGATCTGCTCTCCCACATGGGGTAGCAAGCGATAAAGTGATTGAAGCAGGCGATATGGTTACATTGGATTACGGAGCTTATTACAAAGGGTATGTTTCTGATATTACCCGTACCGTTGCGGTTGGCGAGCCACCTGAACAGATGAAAGAAATTTATCAGGTCGTACTGGATGCACAGATGAAGGGCATGGAAGAGATTAAAGCTGGTTTAACCGGTAAAGAGGCAGACGCTATTACCCGCGATTATATTGCGGAAAAAGGCTACGGCGACTACTTTGGCCATTCAACAGGCCATGGCATCGGTCTTGAAGTGCATGAAGGGCCGACTCTTTCCTTCCGTTCTGACACCGTGCTGGAGCCTGGAATGATTGTGACGGTAGAACCGGGCATTTATTTGCCGGGTGTTGGCGGTGTACGCATTGAAGATGATACGTTAATTACGAAAAATGGCAACGAAACGCTCACGCATTCCACGAAAGAATTACTCATTCTTTAAAGAAACAGGAGGAACGTAAATGATTTCAGTTAATGATTTTCGCACAGGTTTAACAATTGAAGTAGATGGCGGTCTGTGGCGTGTGGTTGATTTCCAACACGTAAAACCGGGAAAAGGAGCGGCGTTTGTTCGCTCTAAGCTTCGCAACTTGCGTAATGGCAACATCCAGGAGAAAACGTTCCGCGCGGGTGAGAAAGTAGGAAAAGCACAAATTGATCACCGCAGAATGCAATACCTATATGCCAATGGCGACCAGCACGTATTCATGGATAATGATTCCTACGAGCAAATTGAATTGCCAGGTTCACAAATTGAACATGAGCTGAAATTTCTTAAAGAAAATATGGAAGTATCTATTATGATGTACGGATCAGAAACACTTGGAGTAGAGCTTCCAAACACAGTAGAATTAAAAGTAGTTGAAACAGAGCCGGGCATCAAAGGTGACACAGCTTCCGGCGGTACAAAGCCGGCAACTGTTGAAACAGGCTTAACTGTCCAAGTACCATTCTTTGTTAACGAAGGCGACGTACTTGTTGTCAACACAGATGACGGCAGCTATGTTTCTCGGGCGTAATTAAACAACCTAAAAAGCTGTTCCTTTCAGAAGGAGCAGCTTTTTACACATCCTCATAAATCCCGACTAGACTGATTGAAATAATAGAAAGAAGGAGAAAGATGAGACACAACTTTCAGGAGCTTTCTATCTTAGGCAAATTAAAAGAGAAAACGTCTGATTTTCAAAAAAGAGAAAGCCAGCTGGATGAATTGAATTCCTTTCCTTATGATAACTTTAATGACCTAAAGAAAATGGGCTACACAAAACTGACACTGCCGAAAGAATTCGGTGGAGGAGGAAGCTCGTTAAGCGAGTTTTTGGCTTGCCAGGAACAGATAGCAAAGGGGTGCGGATCAACAGCCTTAACGATTGGCTGGCATATGGGAGCCATTCTGGAATTTGCTGAGCATCGGCACTGGAATAACGAAGTCGTCTCATTTTTAACAAAGGAGCTAAGAGACGGCGCCCTGATAAACACAGCTGCCAGCGAACGCAACGCTGGCAGTCCGCTTCGGGGAGCCAAGCCTTCGACCACTGCTCAGCTATCAGCTGACGGGCAATATTATGTAATTACCGGCGAAAAGACCTTTACTTCGGGAGCCCCTGTATTAGATTACCTTTTCGTCACAGCTTCTATAGAAAATGATGATAGGGCAGGTGTGTTTTTGGTTCCTCGCGAGGCGGAAGGAGTATCCATTCGCGAAACATGGGACAGTGTCGCGATGAGAGGAACAGCAAGTCATGACTTGATTATGAAGGAAGTGAAGGTGCCCGCTGGTTATTTAAATGAATATGTGACAGAAGAGAAGAAAAGCCGGCGGACTGGCTGGACACTTCATATACCCGCCTGCTATTTAGGAATCGCCGGGGCGGCTCGGGACTATGCCGTTAAGTTTGCGGCTGGTTACAGACCGGCCAGTCTTGGGAAGCCAATTGGCACTGTCCCGGCTATCCAGCAGCAGATTGGTGAGATGGATACGCTGCTTCTTGCCTCGCGTCATTTTCTATACGGCGTGGCAGAGCAGTATGAACAACATCCTCATCATCATTTCAAGGAAGAAATCGGTACAGTCAAGACCTTTGTGACGAATCAAGCAATAACGGTAGTCGACTTGGCTATGAGAATTGTGGGGGCAAGAAGCTTATCAGAGAAGAATCCTCTACACCGCTATTGGCAAAATGTCCGTGCCGGCTTGCACAATCCGCCAATGGATGACATTACGTATAAAATGCTTGCTGAACGGGCAATGAAGGAAACTGAAACAGAATAAATGATGAAAAGAGACCGGAAGGAACCCGGTCTCTTTTGCTTTTTAACGCGTTTGCTTCTTCTTTTTTGCCCGTGAATATCCACTGATAGAAGTGACATATATTGCGTTTGGCGACATACATTGGATAGAAAAGGAGGAGACTTTCATGGAAGTGATCTATGCTTATTTGCCGCAAACATTAAAGGAAGCGATCGCAGAGCTGCCACCCCATGTGAAGGGTGAAATAGAAGAGATACGGGTGCGCATTGGAAAGCCGGTCGAAGTGCTTGCTGGCCGTCCGTTTCACCTGTCACATGTAGTGACAGTCGAAGAAGGACAAGCGCTCATTAACAAACTAAGCCAGCACTCTTTCTATGCACTTGATGAAGAGTTAAGGTGCGGCTATTTAACCATAGAAGGCGGACATCGGGTAGGACTTGCAGGCAAGGTTCTTGTAGAGGCAGGCAGAGTAAAGGGACTTCGTCACCTTTCTTCTTACAATGTGCGTATAGCCAGAGAAAAGCCTGGCATTGCTGAGCCTTTTGTCCCTTTGCTTTTCGAAGAGGGCTGGAAGAGCACTTTAATTATCGGACCTCCCCAATCAGGAAAGACCACTTTGCTTAGAGATCTGGCCAGAATAGCAGCCACCGGCATAAAAGAAAAAGAGATCAGCCCAGTGAAGGTCGGCATCGTGGACGAGCGGTCAGAAATTGCGGGTTGTGTGAAGGGTATCCCCCAGCTGAATGTCGGACTGCGGACAGATGTATTGGATGCCTGTCCAAAAGCTGAAGGAATGATGATGATGATCCGCTCTATGAGTCCTGAAGTATTAGTAGCCGACGAAATTGGCAGGGAGGAAGATGGACAGGCGTTGTCTGAAGCGGTCAATTCCGGAGTAGCTCTAATGGTTACAGCCCATGGGGCCAGTCTTGAAGAAACTATGCGAAGGCCAATGATGAGGGAGGTCATCCAGGGCGGTGCATTTGAACGATTCATTGAACTGGCAGTTCATAACGGAGAAAGGATTGTCAAAGTTCTCGATCAGGAAGGCTGTCAACTGCCGATTTGGACAGGGGTCCGCCGATGAAATGGCTCGGGATTCTATTGATACTCACTGCTTCATTTTGGATAGGCATGGAACAGTCAAGGAAGCTGAGTGACCGGACGAAGCAAATCCGTTTGCTTAGAACCGCGTTACAGTCATTAGAAGCGGAAATCGTACATGGGTTTACTCCTCTGCATGAATCAGCAAGAAAGCTTTCCGAACGACTGCCTCAGCCGCTGAGCGAGCTGTTTGCCTCTTTTAGTGAACTGCTCATGTCGACTGAATGGGACGCAAAAGAAGCGTGGAAGGCAAGCTTAAACCAGGTATGGCCAAGAACGGCATTAACGCAGAATGAATGGAACATCCTAATAGATTTTGGAGAAACCGTCGGCAAGTATGACCGGCTGACAGAGCAAAAGCAAATTGCCATAGCGATGAGTCATTTAGAGCACCAGGAGGAAGAAGCGCGCGAAAAGCAAAGAAGGTACGGACATATGATAAGAAGTCTCAGTTTGCTTGGGGGGCTGTTAATCGTACTTCTGCTTTTTTAGCAGAAAAGGAGGAAGAAGATGGGGATTGAGGTGGAAGTGATTTTTAAAATTGCCGGTGTCGGCTTAGTGGTGGCATTCCTCCATACGATCCTAGAGCAAGTAGGCAAGAAAGAATATGCCCAGTGGGTAACGCTGTTTGGCTTTATCTACATTCTATTTATGGTCGTTTCCATTATGGAAGATTTATTCGACAAGATTAAAGAAGTATTTCTATTTCAATGATGGAGGAGAGAGACCATTGAAATTATTCAAATAGCTGCTGTTGTTCTCGTAACTGTGTTCTTAGTTCTTCTTCTTCAAGAGCAACAGCCCATTTTCGCTTTTTTGCTCGTTCTATTCGTTGGAAGCAGCTTGTTTCTATTTTTAGCTGATCGAATGGCGGGGATCATTCTATTAATTCAAAAGCTGGCCGCCCGCGCTCAGCTAGAGATGGTATATGTAGAAACAATCCTGAAAATTATAGGAGTCTCCTATATTGCGGAATTTGCCGCTCAAATATCAAAAGATGCTGGTCAAGAAGCATTGGCCGCGAAAATGGAACTAGCAGGCAAGATCATTATTCTGTCAATGGCTGTCCCGATTTTAACCTTATTGATAGAGACGATTCTGACGATGATTCCAGGAAATTAAGCAGCAATGGAAAAAGCGGCCGGGGAAAGGCGGTGAGTCAGTATGCGGCTTTATATAAAAATTACATTGCTGCTTTGCCTGCTTTTATTTATACCAAAAGTGTGTGTGCATGCAGAGACAGAAGAGGCGCCTGTCGACCCGAACGAGACACTTCAGACGGCGGCAGAGGAACAGATGGAACAGCTGGGGATCAACGACCTTTCCGTTCATTGGGACAGGCTGATAAGCACTTACGGTCAATACTTGCCCGGCATGGAGAAGAAGCCGCTGACAGAATTGCTGAAAGATGGACAAGCCTTCTCGATGGAAGCGTGGGTGAAAGGGATATTAAGCTTCATGTTTCATGAATTGGCCGCCAATGGGAAGCTGCTGGGCACGTTGGTGCTGCTGACGGTTTTTTCCGCTTTCTTGCAGACACTTCAAAATGCGTTTGAGCAAGGAACGGTCAGTAAAACGGCCTATAGTGTTGTCCTAATGGTGCTCCTGATTTTAGCGCTAAACAGTTTTCGCTTGGCGATCAACTATGCGACAGAGGCCGTTGATTATATGGTGAACTTCTTGCTGGCGCTGATGCCTATTCTCTTGGCTTTGCTTGCTTCTACAGGAGGTGCTGTGTCCGCTGCTGTTTTTCATCCGTTAGTCATCTTTCTTATGAATGCAGGAGGAATGGCCGCGCAGAAAATTATTCTACCTCTTTTGTTCTTTTCCACCTTGCTCAGCCTGGTCAGCGTCTTCTCTGCCCGCTATAAGGCTACAAAGCTGGCGGACTTGCTCCGTAAGGGCAGTATCGGTTTATTAAGTGCATTTATGGCCGTGTATTTAGCTGTTGTTTCCATACAGGGGACAGCGGCAGCAGTGACGGATGGGCTTGCGATTCGAACAGCTAAATTTTTTGCAGGGAACTTTATTCCGGTTGTCGGCAGGATGTTTACTGAAGCAGCAGATACGGTGATGAGTGCCTCTTTGCTTTTAAAGAATACCATCGGGGTAGCAGGTGCAGGGATTTTACTTCTTATTGTCGCTTTTCCAGCTTTAAAGATTTTAGTACTTGTCATCGTCTACCGGGTGGCAGGTGCCATTTTACAGCCGCTTGGCGATGAAGTGGTATCAGAGTGTTTGGAAATTATCGGGAGAAACATGACGTATATATTTGCCGCCTTAGTGATTGTCTCTTTTATGTTTTTCGTTTCTATCGTTATTCTCGTTGCCGCCAGTAACGTTACGATGATGATCCGGTGAAGGAAGGAACGAAAAGATGGATATCTTAACAGATTGGCTGACAGATGTCATTGTCTTTATTTTGCTGGCTGCAGTGATGGATGCTTTGCTGCCGTCTAACAGCTTCCAGCAATACGCCAAGATCGCTGTAGGTCTTTTACTCTTGTTTGTTATGCTGCAGCCGTTGTGGAAAATATTTTCTGTTGATGCAGAACAGGAGCTGACGAAATGGGCAGACGGAGTGATGACGAACGAGCAAGCCTCTGTCATTACGGTAGATAAGCAAAGCAGTTTGGAGAATTCAAGAGAACTTTTTATTCTAAAAAGCAGTGAGCAGCAGATGAAAGAGCTGGTGCAGGAGGAAGTGGAACAAGCCTTTCAAAGGAAAATTGTAGAAGTAGATATTAAGGTGAGCAGCTGGGAGAATTCACTTCCTGAAAGCATTGAACATATTGACGTATATGTTGCTTCGCTATCGGCCAGGGAGACGATGAAGCCGGTAGAGGAGGTCGCTATTCAGTCACAGGAACAGGAGGAGGAAGGGCTTGAAAATAAGATTGCTTCATTTCTATCACAAAAGTGGAATATTTCCGAGGAGCAGTTGAATATTCATATGGTAGAGGAGGGGGACAGCCTTGAGTGACAAAAAAAGCCGCTCAGGATGGCTGCAATCATTATTTTCATCCAAGGAAACAGAAGAGAAGCAGGAAAAGCCGCTTAACAACAAAACAAAATGGATGATGATCGCCGTCGTATTAGGCATCAGCTTCATGTTTCTCAGTGATTGGCAAGGCAAGAAGGAAATCGAGACTGTTCTCCCAGGAGAAGCCTCTGAAGCGGCAGGTGAACAAACACAGCCCCCACCGGAAGATTTCGAAGCAGCCTATGAAGAGGACCTGAAGGAGGCGTTGGAGCAAATCGCCGGTGTGAGCAATGTATCAGTCGTTGTCACGGTAGAAGCGTCTGAAAAAAAAGTACTTGAGAAGAATACTGCCGTGAAAGCACAGGAAACAAAAGAAGAAGATACGAAAGGCGGGGAGCGGACCGTTCGGGATCAAACACAGGATGAAGAATTGGTAACTGTTAAGAAAGGGGACGGAGAGGAGCCTGTTGTGCTGGAGGTGAAAAAGCCGGATATACGCGGAGTATTAGTTGTTGCTGAAGGAGCAGAAAATATTCAAGTCAAAAAATGGATCATTGAATCGGTCACAAGGGCATTAAATGTACCGAGTCACCGCGTGGCAGTCATGCCAAGGAAACCAAAGGAGGATGTGTAATGCTATTGAAAAAACAAACTGTCTGGCTTTTGACCATGCTAAGCCTGGTTGTTGTATTGTCTGTTTACTACATTACTTCACCGGAGCAGCTTTCGAATGAAACCGCGTCAGTTGCTGAGAAAGAAACAGCTACTGAGCCTTCTGGAGACGGAACGGATGGCCAAGCTGGGGTAGATAGCGAAGAGAGTGCAGCTGAGGAAAAAGAAGCGGAAGTAGTGACAGAAGCCGCAGGGGATGAGGCGTTTGATATGCTTCGATTAGAGATTCAGGATGACCGCAACAAAATGAAGGAGGAGCTGACGGCTAAAGTAGCTTCAGCAGACCTGCCGGCAGAAGAAAAAAATGCGGCTTATGAAGAGATGGAGGAGCTCACTGAGCTTGCAACGAAAGAGAATGTATTGGAAACATTAATTAAGTCAAAAGGATATTCTGATGCGCTTGTGCGCGCAGATGGAGAGAGCATTCGAATTACGATCAAGTCCGATGAGCATTCAGCTGCCGCTGCTAATGAAATCATTCGTCTAGCAAAGGACGAGCTTGGCAAGCAGCAGTCGATTGCTGTTGAGTTTCAGCCTGTTCAATAATGTAGAAGGGCAGCGGGAATACCGCTGTTTTTTTTATTGGGAAGAAAGGCTCACAGTCAAAGATTTTTTATTAAAATTCTGATTTATTGTTTCCTATTCAGTCAAAAAAAGATAAAATGAATGATGTGTACTCCAACAATCTTAGGGGTTCACGAGCTGTTATTTATCAGTGACAGCGCATACATATTATTTTTCAAGGAGTGTCTAACATGAAGGTACAGGAAATCAGAGAACTTATCAAACTTGTTGACCAATCATCTATCGCAGAGCTAGTTTTTGAATCTGGAAACAGCAAGGTTAAGTTGAAAAAAAGCGTTTCAGGTACATATGCAGAGTCCGCGGCTCAGCCTGCTGCCGTACAAGAAACAGCGGTAAAGCCTGCTGCACCAGTTCAAGCAGCGCCAGCTAAGAAAGAAGAAGCTCAGCCGGCTGCACAGGAAGCACCAGCTGTACAAGAAACACCAGCAACGGATGAAAACTTACATAAAATTACTTCTCCAATGGTAGGAACATTCTACCAATCACCGTCTCCAGATGCTGATCCATATGTGAAAGCGGGCTCCAGTGTTTCTGAGGACACAGTTGTTTGCATCGTGGAAGCGATGAAGCTCTTTAATGAAATTGAGGCAGAAGTACAAGGAGAAATTGTGGAAGTACTGGTAAAAGACGGTCAATTAGTCGAATACGGTCAACCACT
Source organism: Bacillus thermotolerans (assembly GCF_000812025.2). Classification (GTDB taxonomy): domain Bacteria; phylum Bacillota; class Bacilli; order Bacillales; family Domibacillaceae; genus Quasibacillus; species Quasibacillus thermotolerans. Next base: position 47,638 of record NZ_JWJE02000012.1, on the reverse strand, counting down.
ATTTTTAGTAAAGCCTCAATAATAAGGGAGAGATCGGAATGATTAAAAAGTTATTGATTGCTAACCGCGGTGAAATTGCTGTACGAATTATTCGTGCATGTAAAGAACTTGATATTGAAACAGTAGCTGTATATTCCGAAGCTGATAAGGAAGCCCTTCATGTACAGCTTGCTGATGAAGCATATTGCATTGGGCCAACATCTTCTAAAGACAGCTATTTAAACTTAACCAATATCGTCAGCGTTGCTAAGCTAACGAATTCAGACGCTATCCACCCAGGCTACGGCTTCTTGGCAGAGAATGCAGACTTTGCAGAGCTGTGCCGGGAGTGCAACATTACCTTTGTAGGTCCTTCACCAGAAGCGATTACACAAATGGGTACAAAAGACGTGGCGCGCGACACAATGGAAGAAGCAGGAGTACCGATCGTTCCTGGATCAGACGGAATTATTCCGTCCATCGAGAAAGGACTTTCAGTAGCTGAAGAAATTGGCTATCCTGTCATTATTAAAGCAACAGCTGGGGGCGGCGGAAAGGGAATCCGTGTAGCCCGCACGCCGGAAGAACTGGAAAAAGGCATTAACATGACACAGCAGGAAGCAGCTACGGCCTTTGGAAACCCAGGTGTATATTTAGAGAAGTTTATCGAAGATTTCCGTCATGTAGAAATCCAAGTACTTGCTGATACTCATGGAAATGTGATTCATTTGGGAGAACGGGACTGTACAATTCAGCGCCGTATGCAGAAGCTGCTTGAAGAAACACCATCACCGGCTTTGGATTCAAATATTCGGGAAGAAATGGGACAAGCAGCTGTAAAAGCAGCCCAAGCGGTTAATTATACAGGAGCAGGAACGGTAGAATTTATTTATGACCATAATGCTAAGAAGTTTTACTTTATGGAGATGAATACACGAATTCAAGTAGAACATCCTGTCACAGAAATGGTGACCGGTGTAGACTTGGTGAAAGAACAAATCCGTGTAGCTTCCGGAGAAAAACTTTCACTCACACAAGATGAAGTCACGTTTGATGGATGGTCAATTGAGTGCCGGATTAACGCTGAGAATCCATCTAAGAACTTCATGCCTTCTCCGGGAAGAATTCATACATATATGCCGCCTGGAGGTCTTGGAGTCCGGGTAGATTCAGCAGTTTACCCAGGATATATGATTCCGCCTTTCTACGATTCAATGGTTGCCAAGTTAATTACGTACGGAGCTACACGTGAGGAAGCGATCGCACGTATGAAGAGAGCACTCAGTGAATTTGTAATTGAAGGTGACGGGGTTCATACAACCATTCCATTCCATTTGAGATTACTCGAGAATGAAAAGTTTGTGAGCGGTGAATTTAACACAAAGTTTCTTGAAATGTATAATATAATGGAAACGGAGGGATAACTATGGCAGAAGAGAGCCAAGCAGTGAACCAACTATTAGAGATGACTGATGTGGATAGTGGGCTTGGTAAAATCGAGATTGCCCCTGAGGTTATCGAAGTTATCGCTGGTATTGCCGCTTCCGAAGTGGATGGAGTAGAAAAGATGCGAGGAAGCTTTGCTTCTGGTGTAGTGGAACGCCTTGGTAAGAAGAATCATGGGAAAGGCGTTCGCGTCGATTTAACGGAGGAAGGAATTAAAGTGGATGTCTATTGTGTAATTGCTTTCGGTGTTTCGATTCCGGCTGTTGCTCAAAAAATCCAGGATAGTATCCGTCAAGCTCTGTTGAATATGACAGCATTAGAAGCGCAGGAAGTGAATATCCACGTTGTTGGTATTCAGTTCGATACGAAAAGTGCTGAAGGCGAGTATCTTCCAGAAGCGTAGGGGAAAAACCAAAGGACCGGGTCCTTTGGTTTTTTTCTGTCATGAATGTTTGAGCAGGCTGAAGGAAAAACTGGGGACTGAAAACAGCTTGTCAAAGAGAGTATATCGAAAATGGGCTGAAAAGTATTAGCAATATATGCTATTATCTTTTTATAATGCAGAAAAAGCTAAAGGAGCTTAAGTATATGAAAAGACGCACAGCACGTGAGAAGAGCCTCCAGGCACTCTACCAGATGGATGTCAGTGGTGCTAGTCCCGAAGAAGCAATTACCAACGTATTAGAAGACCTGCCGGACAATGAGTATGTAAGAGCAAGTGTCACAGGAACAGCTCAGCATATAGAAGAAATCGACGGCCTCATCAAAGAAAATCTAGAAAGATGGTCCTTTGATCGTTTAGCTAAAGTGGATCGGAATATTTTGCGGCTGGCTGTATTTGAATTAAAGTACATGGAAGATGTGCCTGACAAAGTAGCGATCAACGAAGCTGTTGAGCTAGCTAAGCAATTTAGCGATGATAAGTCAAGCAAGTTTATCAACGGCGTATTATCAAGAATTAAAGACAATATGTAAATGTGTGAAAAGCATGGAAGGAGAACGGACATGACAGCAGCTATTATTGACGGCAAGGCCATTGCGGCAGATATCCGCACGGGCTTAAAAGAAGAAATTACAGCATTAAGCGATAAAGGAGTGACTCCCGGACTGGCAGTTGTACTAGTCGGGGATGATCAAGCCTCTCATACATATGTTCGCAATAAAGAAAAGGCGTGTGAGCAAGTTGGCATTCACTCCGAAGTGTACCGTTACCCGGCGGATTTAACAGAGGAAGAGCTTTTGAAGAAAATTGAAGAGTTAAATCAAGCGGAGCATATTCACGGAATTCTTGTACAGCTGCCGCTCCCTGCCCATTTATCCGAGGAGAAAGTGATCGATGCTATCGTGCCGGAAAAGGACGTAGACGGCTTTCATCCTGTGAACGTCGGCAAAATGGTGATTGGAAAAGAAGCATTTTATTCATGTACACCATACGGCATTATTAAAATGCTGGAGCATGAGGACATTTCTTTAGAGGGCAAGCATGTAGTCGTTGTAGGACGCAGCAACATTGTTGGCAAGCCGGCCGCACTGTTATCTCTACAGGCGCACGCGACTGTAACAGTTTGCCACTCCAGAACAGAGAATCTTTCTGACTACACAAAGCAGGCGGACGTAGTCATTGCCGCTGTCGGCCGCGCCAAGTTTCTGAAGAAAGAGGATTTCAAGCCGGGAGCTGTCATTGTTGATGTCGGCATGAACCGTGACGAGAATGGGAAGCTATGTGGAGATGTAGATTTTGAAAGCGCCAAGGAGACAGCAAGTGCCATTACGCCTGTTCCAGGGGGAGTAGGACCAATGACGATTACGATGCTGCTCTATAATACTGTTCAGTCAGCAAAACAGAAGATCCGCTAATGTTTAAATTGCTTTCTTGCTGAAGGCGAAGCTGCCTCCCAAATGTTATAATAGGGAGGCAGCTTTTTTAGCTTTAGCAAAAAAGGTGGAATTAATATGGAAATAGATCGTTATTTAACTGTAAAAGCATTGACAAAATATATAAAAAGAAAGTTTGATGCGGATCCCCATTTAACGAATGTGCTGGTTAAGGGAGAAATTTCAAACTTTAAAAGGCATTCCAGCGGCCATATGTACTTTACACTGAAGGACGAGAAAGCCCGCGTATTGGCTGTTATGTTTTCTTCGGCTAATCGTTCCCTGAAGTTTGTCCCCGAAAATGGCATGCAAGTGCTTGTTTCCGGTGATGTGACTGTTTATGAGGCGGGGGGACAATATCAAATATACGTGAAATCTATGCAGCCGGATGGAATTGGCAGCTTGTACTTAGCGTTTGAACAATTGAAGAAGAAGTTGGAGAAGGAAGGGTTATTTGATCCGGACAACAAACGCCCGCTTCCGATTTATCCGAAAACAGTCGGGGTGGTTACATCACCAACAGGCGCTGCGGTCAGGGATATTATTACGACCATCAAGCGACGCTATCCGGTGGCGGAGCTTCTCATTTACCCGGCGCTTGTTCAAGGTGAAGGAGCTGCACCGTCTATTGTAGCTGCAGTGGAACAGGCTAATAAAGACAGGCGGGCAGATGTCCTTATTGTTGGGCGTGGAGGCGGCTCCATTGAGGAGTTATGGGCATTTAATGAAGAAGCAGTGGCTAGGGCTATCCGTTCTTCTGCTATTCCGGTCATTTCAGCGGTCGGTCATGAGACAGACATAACGATTGCCGATTTTGCTGCCGATCGTCGGGCACCGACACCGACTGCAGGAGCCGAAATTGCGGTTCCTCATTTAGAGGAAGTGCTGCAGAGAGTAGCGGATAGAAAAGCGAGAATCACCCGTGCGGTTGCCGAGAAAGTGAGGCGAGAACGCAGTCGCTATGAGTCTGCAAGAAACTCCTACATTATGCGGAATCCACAGTCATTGTATAGGCAGCAGGCAGAGCGTCTAGATCGCTTAACAGACAGGCTGGCCAAGGAGCAATCCGCGTACGCAGCCAATACATCTATGAGGCTCAAGGATTTAACGAACCGCCTGCAGCGCAGCCATCCTGCCAAAAAAGTAAGCGAAGCGAGAATGCAGGCAGAACGCTTGGAAACAGATTTGGCGCGTGAGATGCAGCGGCTGCTTAAAAGCAAACAAGAGACATTTCGCCGGCAGCTTTCTATGCTGCATGCGCTTAGTCCGTTGAAGATTATGGAGCGCGGCTACAGCCTCGTTTATAATGAAGAGGAAAAACTGATTAAATCAATTCAAAACGTACAAGAGGGAGAGCGCCTTGGAGTCCAAGTGGCGGACGGCAAGCTGATTTGCCAGATTGAATCGATAGAGGTGAAAGAGAATGGAGAATAAAGAACTGACATTTGAAGAAGCGATGGAAAAGCTGGAATCCATTATTGTGAAGCTCGAGGAAGGAGATGTGCCGCTGGAAGAGGCGTTGAGCTTTTACCAGAAAGGCATGGAGCTGTCTGCCTTTTGTCATGAAAAGCTGAGTCACGCAGAAGGCCAGCTGGCGAAGCTGATGACTGGAGATGGGGAGAAAGATTTCGAATTGGACGAGGAGGAGTAAAGATGGCAGAAGAATTATCTATTTTCATGAAAGAATACAAAGAGGTGCTGGAGAGTGAGCTGTCAGCAGTCATTGAAAGACTGGATGCACCGGAAACATTGAAGAAGTCGATGAATTATTCATTGCAAGCCGGAGGAAAGCGCATACGGCCCGTTCTGCTGTTTGCTGCCCTGGCTTCCTTAGGGAAGGACCCGAAGCTTGGACTAGAAGCGGCGGCTGCACTTGAGATGATCCATACTTACTCGCTGATCCATGATGATTTGCCAAGCATGGATGATGATGATTTAAGGAGAGGACAGCCGACGAACCATAAAGTGTTTGGCGAAGCTGCAGCTATTCTGGCAGGAGATGCTTTGCTTACATATGCGTTTCAAGTGATTGTTCAATCCCCGCATTATTCAAGCGAGCAAAAGGTGACCCTCGTCGAGTGGCTGGCACAAGCAGCGGGACCTGAAGGTATGGTCGGCGGCCAAATGTCGGATATGGAGGGTGAAGGAAAAGAGCTTACTCTTGAGGAGCTTGAATACATTCATAAAAATAAGACAGGCCGTCTGCTGACGTACGGCGTCATGGCAGGAGCATTGCTTGCAGGGGCAAATGAGGAGCAGCTTGCTCACTTTAAGAATTATGCTTTCCATGTAGGCATCGCTTTTCAAATTCAGGATGATATTTTAGATGTCGAAGGATCGGAAGAAAAGATTGGCAAGAGAATTGGCAGTGACACAGCCAAGGAGAAAAGCACTTATCCAGCTTTACTGACGATGGAGGGAGCAAAAGAAGCTCTCAATAAGCACGCTGATGCGGCGCTGACAGCCCTTCAATACACGAAGGCGGATCCGGCCCTTTTGAGTGCACTCGTTGAATTAATTGTTACGCGTGATCGTTAAGAAAATTGACTAAAATTGTTGTGTTTTGTTACATATGATATAATAACACCACTATGTTTGTTTAACTGCTTGCCGTTACCACCCTGCGTGTTAGCGGCTGTTTTTTCAAAGTATTCTTTCAGGAAGGAAGAGAAAGGTTTCCTATCCATATAAGAATAAGTTGTAGAACGAGACGACCGCGTTATAATAAAGAAAAGTAAGAAATGATACAGTTATGAAAGCGAGTGATCCTGTTGGATCTATTATCCATTGAAAACCCTGCTTTTTTAAAAAATATGACCATCGAGGAATTAAATGAGCTAAGTGCAGAAATTCGACAATTTCTCATTGAAAACTTATCCAGGACAGGCGGACATATCGGTCCGAACCTGGGAGTAGTAGAGCTTACAGTTGCGCTGCATTATTGCTTTACTAGTCCTCAAGACAAGATATTATGGGATGTTGGTCATCAGTCTTATGTACACAAAATCCTTACTGGAAGAGCAGGTGCATTCGATACCCTTCGTCAATATAAAGGGCTATGCGGCTTCCCTAAAATGTCAGAAAGCAAGCACGATGTGTGGGAAACCGGCCATAGCTCCACTTCGTTATCTGCAGCGATGGGAATGGCTATTGCGAGAGACTTAAAGAAAGAAAGGTCACATATTATTCCTGTTATCGGTGATGGAGCCCTTACAGGCGGTATGGCACTTGAGGCACTAAACCATATTGGTCACGAACAGAAAGATATGATGGTGGTGCTGAATGATAATGAAATGTCCATTGCTCCTAACGTGGGAGCCCTTCACAACGTACTTGGCCGTCTCCGGACAGATGGAAAATATAATAAGGCAAAGGACGAGCTGGAAGGGCTGTTAAAGAAAATCCCGGCCGTGGGCGGCAAAATGGCGCAGACGGCAGAGCGCTTAAAGGACAGCCTAAAATATTTATTTGTTTCAGGCATGTTCTTTGAAGAGCTGGGCTTTACTTATCTTGGCCCGATTGACGGTCATAATTACGAAGACTTAATTGAAAATATGCAATATGCCAAGAAAACAGAGGGACCGGTACTTCTCCATGTCATTACGAAGAAAGGAAAGGGCTATGGTCCAGCCGAGTTAGATAAACAAGGAACATGGCATGGAACAGGGCCATACAAGATCGATACAGGCGATTTGATTAAGCCGGTTGGCCAGCCGCCAGCATGGAGCTCTTTAGTGAGCGAAACGGTAAGAAAGCTTGCACGTACAGACGAACGGATTGTGGCTATTACGCCAGCAATGCCGGTCGGATCCAAGCTCCTTGGCTTTGCAGAAGAATTTCCTGATCGAATGTTTGACGTCGGAATTGCGGAGCAGCATGCAGCTACTGTAGCGGCAGGGCTTGCTACGCAAGGGATGAAGCCGTTTTTGGCTATTTATTCAACCTTCCTTCAAAGAGCCTATGACCAGGTGGTACATGATATTTGCCGGCCGAACTTGAATGTATTTATCGGCATTGACCGGGCCGGGCTGGTAGGTGCGGATGGAGAAACCCATCAGGGAGTATTTGATATTGCCTTCTTGCGTCACCTGCCTAATATGGTATTAATGATGCCTAAGGATGAAAATGAAGGCCAGCACATGGTCAATACAGCGGTCAATTACAATGACGGCCCTATTGCTATGCGTTTCCCAAGAGGAAACGGAATCGGCGTAAAGATGGATGACGAGCTGAAGCAAATTCCAATCGGCAGCTGGGAGGTTCTTCGGGATGGAACAGATGCAGCGATTTTAACCTTCGGCACAACGATTCCGCTAGCCCTGGAAGCTGCTGAACGTGCAAAGAATCAAGGGGTATCCGTGAAAGTGATCAATGCCCGTTTCATTAAACCGCTCGATGAGAATATGCTGATGCAGCTGTTTAATGAGAATATGCCGATTTTGACAATTGAAGAAGCTGTTCTTCAAGGAGGCTTTGGCAGTGCAGTACTGGAATTTGCCAACGACCAGGGAATGACGAATCAAGTCATTGAACGAATGGGAATTCCCGACCGCTTTATTGAGCACGGTAGTGTAAATGCGCTGCTGGAAGAAATTGATTTAACAGAGGAAGCGGCTTTACGTAAGCTGCTTGCTATGACACCAAAAAAACAGAAAAGGGCGTAAGTATGAAGGCGAAGAAAGAACGTGTGGATGTCCTGCTCGTAGAGAGAGGACTGATCGAGACAAGGGAAAAGGCAAAGCGTGCGATTATGGCAGGGCTTGTCTATTCGAATGAAGAGCGTCTGGATAAACCAGGAGAAAAGGTTCCAGCCGACGCTCCACTCCAGGTCAAGGGCAAGGTTATGCCTTATGTAAGCCGTGGAGGCCTTAAGCTGGAAAAGGCACTAAATACCTTTGATTTGGAAGTAAAAGGTAAAATCATGATTGATATCGGCTCCTCTACTGGAGGGTTCACCGACTGCGCCCTCCAAAATGGTGCTGAGCGTTCCTATGCTGTTGACGTCGGCTATAACCAGCTGGCGTGGAAACTGCGTAAGGATGAACGTGTGATTGTCATGGAACGGACGAACTTCCGCTATGTGAAACCCGAGGACTTAACAGAAGGCCTTCCGGCGTTCGCAACGATTGATGTATCGTTTATTTCCTTATCTCTTATCCTTCCTGTACTGAAAACGCTGCTTATACCCAACAGCGATGTAGTGGCCTTGATCAAGCCGCAATTTGAAGCTGGAAAGGAGCAGGTCGGAAAGAAAGGGATTATTAGAGATCCGGCTATTCATAAAGAAGTCATTGAAAAGATCATACACCTCTCTCTTAGCCTAGGATACGATGTGAGAAATTTATCATTTTCGCCAATTACAGGCGGAGATGGAAATATTGAGTTTTTAATTCATTTAGTTTCTCCGGCTGACCATGATGAACAAGGAGAGAATTATCTTCACACTACTGTGGAAGAGGTTGTCCAGTCAGCCCATGCAGAGTTAAAACAATCCAAAAAGCCCAATAACTAACCAATACATGAAATCGGCTCTAGGAAATGAGATTGCCTTCCGAAGAGACAGCGAAAAGTAATTCATTTGAAGACCAAATCATATGCGATTTGGTCTTTTGTTTATTATTCACGAAATGCGGCCGCCTTCTTCATCTTAAACTGATGAGTATGCAACAGACGAGTTTTTTATTAGTTTGTTCTACTTTCCTATACATAAGGAAATAAATAAGATAAACTAATGTATAAGAAGGTATATTTATACGTTTTATGAGGTGAAAAACATGAATAAAGGCCAACGCCATATTAAAATTAGAGAAATTATTACAAACAATGAGATAGAGACACAGGATGAATTAGTAGAACGGCTGAAAAATCTAGGCTACAATGTCACACAAGCAACTGTATCAAGGGACATTAAAGAGCTTCATTTAGTAAAGGTTCCTCTTTTAGATGGACGTTATAAATACAGTTTACCGGCCGACCAGCGGTTTAATCCGCTTCAAAAGCTGAAACGTTCCCTCATGGATGCGTTCGTCAGCATTGATGCTGCCGGTCATTTCGTTGTTATGAAGACACTCCCGGGAAACGCCCAAGCAGTCGGCGCCTTAATTGATAATCTGGACTGGGAGGAGATCATGGGAACGATTTGCGGGGATGATACCTGCCTGATTATTTGCCGGGCACCGGAGCATACAACGATCGTTTCAGACCGCTTTTTAGAAATGCTTTAATTGAGGTGAATGAATTTTGCTACAGGAATTATCCATACGAAATTTTGCTATTATAGAGGAGCTTCATTTATCGCTTGAGAAGGGGCTGACAGTGCTCACTGGTGAGACGGGGGCGGGGAAGTCGATTATTATTGATGCTGTACATCTCCTCGTCGGCGGGCGGGGCTCCGCTGAATTTGTCCGGCACGGAGAGAAGAAGGCAGAGATTGAAGGGTTGTTCCAGATTGAAAGTGCAGATCATCCATGTTTGGAGAAGGCACAACAGTTTGGGATTGATGTGGAGGAAGAAACAGTCATCATTCGCCGGGAAATATCTACAAATGGAAAAAGCGTCTGCCGTGTAAATGGAAAGCTGGTAACGATTGCTATTTTGCGCGAAATCGGTTCAGCCCTCGTAGACATACATGGGCAGCATGAGCATCAGGAGCTGATGGATGCCAGCCGGCACTTAAATTTGTTAGATCAATTTGGCGGGGATGAAGTGCTAAAAGCGAAAGAAAGCTATTTAGAGGTGTATAAAAGGTACGATCAGACAGCAAAAACCATTCGCCAGCTTAGTGAAAACGAACAGCAAGTGGCTCACCGGCTTGATTTGCTCCAATTTCAGCTTTCTGAAATTCAGAGAGCAGAGCTTCAGCTGAATGAAGACAATGAATTAACTGAAGAAAAGAGAAAGCTGAGCAACTTTGAGAAGCTATATGAAGCGGTACAGAGCAGCAGGAGTGCTCTTTCCGGAGAAGGCAGAGGATTAGATTATCTCAGTCTTGCGATGACCCAGCTTGAGACAGCGGCAGAGGTGGATGAATCCTATAAGGCTATTTACGAAACGGTATCCGACAGCTTTTATGCTTTAGAAGATGCAGCCCGGCATCTAAGTTCAGGACTGGACGGGCTGGAGTTTGATCCAAACCGGCTGAATGTGATCGAAGCAAGGCTTACGGAAATCAATCAGCTTAAACGCAAATACGGAAGCTCCATTGAAGAGGTACTGGAGTACAGCGCGAAGATCGAAGAGGAAATCGACACATTGACGAATCGGGAGACCCACATAGAAAAGCTGACGAAAGAGCTGGCTGCTTATGAAAAGGACTTGCTGTTAGAAGGCCGTCAGCTAAGTGATTGGAGGAAGAAGGCAGCGAAGAAGCTGACAAAAGCCATTCACCATGAATTAAAGCAGCTGTATATGGATAAGACGGTATTTGAGATTCGGTTTAAGGAAACCGCGGACCAGGCAGGGGGAGGAATAAAGGCATTCAGAAAAGATGGGCTTGATGATGTGGAATTTTATATTTCCACCAACCCTGGTGAGCCGTTAAAGCCGTTATCAAAGGTAGCTTCCGGAGGAGAGCTGTCTCGGATTATGCTGGCGCTTAAGACCATCTTCTCTAAGCATCAAGGCATTACCTCTATTATTTTTGATGAAGTGGATACCGGCGTCAGCGGCCGTGTGGCTCAATCCATTGGCGAGAAGATATATGAAGTAGCTGTACACTCACAAGTGCTTTGTATTTCTCACTTGCCTCAGGTAGCAGCCATGGCGGATACGCATTTATACATTTCCAAACATATGGAGAATGAACGGACAAAAACCAACGTGAAGCCTTTAGAGGATGAAGAAAAGGTAAGAGAGATTGGACGCATGATCTCCGGTGTAGAGATGACAGATTTGACGAAGCAGCATGCGAAGGAATTGCTGGATTTGGCTGCTTCCTTGAAAATAAGCTAAAAAGCTGCTGTTTAAAGCGGCTTTTTTCTAATCACATATTGGTCTGCGAGCGGAAGGAGAAGGGGAATGATATCTGTTGGGGTAATTGATTTTATTTTTAATTTAGCCATCGCTACCGTTTTATCGATGGTGATTGGACTGGAGCGGGAAATTAAGAAAAAGCCGCTTGGCCTAAAAACTTGTGTCGTTATTGGTATTATGAGCTGCTTACTAACAGACGTATCCATTGATGCGGCCGATCATTATGCTGTGGCGTATGAGAAACCAATGGATCCTCTTCGGCTGGCGGCGCAAATCGTTTCGGGTATTGGTTTCATTGGGGCTGGTGTTATTTTGCGCAGAAATAATGATATTATTTCTGGCTTGACGACAGCGGCCATTGTCTGGGGAGCGGGCGCCATCGGAATTGCCTGTGGAGCCGGTTTTTGGATGGAGGCCATTATTTCAACTTGTTTAATGATCATCAGCGTGGAGCTTTTCCCCATCATCATTAAATGGATTGGACCGAAAACCTTAACGGAAAAGCAGTTGAAGGTAAAGGTCGTTGTGGATAATGAGGAGAAGATGACTGATATTTTAAAACAGATGAAGCAAAAAGGAATGAAGGCATATAAAGTCCGGGTGAAAGACATAAAGGACAGTGACCATATCCAGATGGATCTGCAGGTATTGGTCAATGAAAAGCTGTACACCACGGATGTATATTATCAGCTAAAGCAAATTGATCATGTTATTAGCGTTGAAATGGAAGCATTGTAAAAACAGCCTGTTAAAGAAGGGCTGTTTTTTCTTGTTTTTCCATGTCAGCAGCCCCCAACTCAGGGCAGCTTTTTCGTAATAAATGGCCCGCTTCAAGGAGAAAGTATTAATAGCCGGCAGTTTAGGCTTACCTAGAAGCGAGGAGAGTGAAAAGTTTGAGCAAATATGCAAATCGTCGCATAATAACTGGTGGAATTCTCCTTGTTTCCTTACTATTGTGTTTAATGATTCCTCTTTTTATAAGTCAAGCTCATGCAGAGAGCATAAAAAGTCCCGAAAAAGAGGACGTACTTGCTTTTTCGCACGACGCAACGGATCAATCAGATACGCTTTTGCAACTAGCCGGTTTAACGGCGAGTAAAGAGAAGAAAACAGAATCGAATACGATTCGAGTGATTCCGGGTGGTCAGTCAATTGGTATTAAGCTTAACACAGTCGGGGTGCTTGTTGTTGGGCATCATTTAATTGAAACAGGCGATGGCCAGCAATCCCCCGGTGAAAAGGCGGATATCCGCATTGGAGATATTATTACAAAAGTAAACGGCAAGAAAGTGGAGCGAACTCAAGATATCAGTCCGCTTGTTCAAGAAGCAGGTGAAGCGAATGAATCGCTGGATATTACGATTAAACGTAATAAAGAAGAAATTGAAACGAAGCTTCACCCTTTAAAAGGAAAGGATGAGCCTTCTTATAAATTAGGGCTCTACATCCGTGATTCGGCTACCGGTATCGGAACATTAACATTTTATGAACCAAATTCGATGAAATACGGGGCGCTTGGTCATGTCATTGCAGACGCAGATACAAGAAAGCCCATTGTGGCCCAGGATGGAGAAATTGTCAATTCTACAGTTACATCTATTGAGAAGGGGCGCAATGGCAACCCTGGAGAGAAGCTGGCTCAATTTTCAGCTGATCGGAAAGGGCTCGGAAATATTACAAAAAACAGCGCTTTCGGCATCTTTGGCCAATTGAGCTCACCTCTCCCGAAAGATATGGATAAAAAATCTTATCCAGTTGCTTTATCTCATGAAGTGAAAGAAGGACCTGCCAAGATATTAACCGTTGTGAATGAAAACAAAGTTGAGTCTTATGACGTAGAGGTTGTCAGCACGATTCCTCAAAAACATCCAGCAACAAAAGGCATGGTCATCAAAATTACAGATAAAAAGCTGCTGGAAAAAACAGGCGGCATTGTGCAAGGGATGAGCGGCAGCCCAATTATTCAAAATGGAAAAGTTATCGGAGCAGTAACGCATGTATTCGTGAATGACCCGACAAGCGGGTATGGCGTCCATATCGAGTGGATGCTGAATGAAGCAGGCATTTCACTAGACGGAGCTGCTGAGCAAAAGGCCAGCTGAACAAGCGGGGATTCCCGCTTGTTTTTTTATGTAGAAAACCATGAGAATTTTGTCGAAAATATAGAGATACCGACGAAGAAAATATATATTATTAAATTTTGAAGGAAATCATTTCCCCTTGTCGAAAAAGTTATTACAATAGGTGTACAATAGGAATAACACGGACGAAAAGTGGGAGGAATATAAAATGGCAGACAAAATTAGAGTGGCGATTGTAGACGATAATTTAGACCTGGTGAAAATGATGGAGGAGTATATCTCTTCTCAAGAGGATATGGAAGTTGCAGGGAAGGCGAATAACGGGCAAGAATGTCTGCAAATGCTGACGGAAGCTAAGCCAGATGTATTAATTTTAGATATTATCATGCCGCATGTAGACGGATTGGCTGTGCTTGAGAAAATGCGAGACTTGTCTCTTGATCCAGTGCCAAGTGTTATTATGCTGACAGCCTTTGGACAGGAAGATGTAACGAAGAAAGCCGTAGAACTCGGTGCTTCATATTTTATGCTAAAGCCGTTTGATATAGAAAGTCTCTTCAATCATATCCGCCAGGTAAGCGGAAAGGGCCGCTCTTTTGCCCAGCATTCTTTCCAGGGCGCAGGGAAGCCAGTGGAAAGAAAAGCAGTGAACCTGGATGCAAGCATTACAAATATCATTCATGAGATTGGGGTGCCAGCGCACATTAAAGGGTATATGTACTTGCGTGAAGCTATTTCCATGGTATACAACGATATTGAATTGCTTGGTTCGATCACGAAAGTATTATATCCGGACATTGCGAAGAAATATAATACAACAGCGAGCCGTGTAGAGCGGGCTATCCGTCACGCGATCGAAGTTGCATGGAGCCGTGGAAATATCGACTCCATTTCCAGCTTGTTTGGCTACACCGTTTCTATGACGAAAGCGAAGCCGACGAACTCTGAATTCATCGCGATGGTGGCAGACAAATTAAGACTGGAGCATAAGGCTTCTTGAAAGGGTAAGGAATAATATAAATAACGGCAGCTAATTCTTATTAGTTGTACTGAAAAGTCTATGCTCAATCAATAAAATCATTGCTTAAAGGCCAATGAATGTAAGCGATTCATTGGCCTTTTGCTGTGTGATGAAATGGAAGCTAACAGTTAAAGCATATTTTTTTAAATTCATTATGTGAAAAATTCAAAAAAGGGATGTTTATATTAGTCAATACATACATGCAAACAAGGGAGTTTTTTTAAAAAGTTTCAGGAAAGCTGAACAGCAGGCAGATGAAAGCGGAATTTGCCGTATGGTTGACAGCTTTTTATTCGTTCATATAGATGCTAAAATAGAGCTTGAGAATTGGTTTTGAGCCCTAAATTTATTCCCATGGCCGTAAATAAATGAAAAATGGGATCATATAACTTATTGAAAGGGCAAGGAGTCATCAATCGGCCAGCTTTTATTATCTTTGCAAGGAAAAGTATGTTCAAAGGGTGTGTACAGATGACGGCTATTTTTGCTCATCGAGGCTTCTCGGCTGCTGCGCCTGAAAACACGATGTCGGCTTTTAAAGCAGCAGAAAGAGTGGGAGCGGATGGCATTGAACTGGATGTTCAGCTGACGAAGGATGGACGCCTCGTTGTTATTCACGATGAAAAGCTGGAAAGAACAACTAATGGACGCGGGTTTGTAAAGGATTGGGAGTGGAAAGACCTAGCTCGTCTCCAGGCTAACCGCAAATTTCCTAATGTGACAGTTGATACCGGCCTTCCGTTGCTTGAGGATGTATTTGAATGGATGACAGGCAATGAGTTAATCTGTAATGTCGAGTTGAAAAATAATGAATTTGATTATGAAGGCATAGAGGAGAAGGTTCTTGCTCTTATCCGTCAGTTTAACTATGAGGAACGGGTGATCATTTCATCTTTTAACCACTATTCCCTTACCCGCATGCGTCAGATTGCACCGGATATAGAGACGGCTGTTCTATACTCCTCGCATCTATATATGCCGTGGAAGTATGCAGAAGCCATCCGGGCACAGGCGATCCATCCTAACATTCGAACGGTGAAGGACGGGGTTATTGAGGAGACGCTCAGCGCAGGTTTATCGATTCGCCCTTACACTGTGAATAAAACAAAGCAAATGAAACGATTCATGGAAAAAGGCTGCTCAGCCATTTTTACCGATGACCCACAAACAGCTTTAGCCATTAGGCAGGGTTTGAGAAATCAATAGAAATCAGCCGGGCAAGAAATAAAGTAAACTTTCCATAGATAAAAAATAAAGGCTTCTCGCGTGTTGGCATAACCGACATGCGAGAAGCCTTTATTTTTTAAAGCGATCCTGTACTTTGTTGTTTCGCTGGTCACGCCGGAAAAGGAACCCCCCAATGAACCCTAGACCTCCGAGGAATAACAGCAGGCCGACGATAAACTGGAGCCACAAAAATGGAAAAGGAGATTGTAAGATTCCAAATAACATATCCCGCATCAGCTTAATGCCAAGCATCGCCAGGATGCCGGGAATGACTAATATTAATAATGCCACAAGTCGAATCATTGAATTGCTCCTTAAAGGTTTATACATGAAAATGATATCCTACCTGTTAAATTTGTCAAGTATGACCAAGTCTTATAAACTGGTAATATAAAGAGTATAAAGGCAGCGAAAAGGAGGGAGATAGATGCAAACAGCGCTAATTGTGGGGGGCGGGCAAGGCGGTTTATCTATATTAAAGATCCTGAGAGACAGCCAGGTGTTACAAGTAATGGCCATCACTGATGTTAATGAGCAAGCGCCAGCTCTCCATCTTGCCAAAAGCTGTCATATAGAAACGGGCAGGGATTGGAGAGACTTCATCAGTCGAAAGCCTGATCTCATTATTGAAGTGACGGGTGATAGCCAAGTATTCTATGAGATTCGAAAGCAGGTGCCCGAAGCAGTTGTAATCCCGGGTTCCATTGCTTATTTGCTGTCCCAGCTTCTTCTGCAAAAAGAAACACTGATTAAACAGCTTAGGCATCAGTCTTATCAGTATCGTACTATCTTTGAGTCGATCGATGAAGGAATGGTCGTTATCGACCGCGAGGAAAGGATTATCTTATTTAATGAAAGCGCTGCACGCATGTTAGGAATTTCGAAGGATCAGGCTCTTGGTCAGCCGATTACAGAGATCATTCCATATAGCCGGCTGCCGGAGGTCCTTCAATCGAGAAAGGCAGAATTCAACCGGGAGCATAAACTGTCAGAAGGAGCGGCCATTATTGTGTCTCGTTTCCCAATGGTAACGGAGGAAGAAGAAGTAATTGGTGCTCTAGCCTTGTTTCGCGACATTACTAAGGTGGTTGAGCTGGCAAAAGAAGTCACTAACTTAAAAGAAATACAGACTATGCTCGAAGCGATTATTTCCTCCAGCGATGATGCTATATCGGTTGTTGATGAGCAGGGAAGAGGATTGATGATTAACCCAGCCTACACCAGGCTGACTGGCCTCAGCAAGGAAGAGGTGATTGGCAAGCCGGCAACAATTGATATTTCAGAGGGAGAAAGTGTGCACTTACAAGTACTGGCCAGCAAGAAGCCTGTACGCGGAGTGAAGATGTATGTAGGTCCGAAGAAAAAGGAAGTAGTCGTAAACGTCGCCCCTATTATTGTGGATGATAAGCTGAAGGGCAGTGTAGGGGTTATTCATGACTTGACCGAAATTCAGACCCTTACTAAACAGTTGGACCGTGCCAGACAAATCATTAGAACGCTGGAAGCAAAGTATACGTTTGAAGAAATTATCGGCGATTCGGATGAGATGAAAATAGCGGTGGAACAGGCGAAAGCCGGCGCCAATACCCCTGCAACAGTGCTGCTACGAGGAGAATCAGGCACAGGCAAGGAATTGTTTGCACATGCTATCCATAATGCCAGCAGCCGGCGCTACAATAAGTTCGTCCGCGTAAATTGTGCGGCGCTGTCTGAATCTTTATTAGAAAGTGAATTGTTCGGCTATGAAGATGGTGCTTTTTCAGGGGCTAGGCGCGGTGGAAAGAGGGGGCTGTTTGAGGAGGCTCACAATGGCAGTATATTTTTAGATGAAATCGGTGAATTGAATGCCAGTATGCAGGCTAAGCTGTTACGGGTACTTCAGGAGCAGGAGATTGTCAGGGTAGGAGGTACGAAGGCAATTGATGTAAATGTTCGTGTCATCGCCGCGACGAATGTAAATTTGGAGAAGGCAATGGCGGAGGGAGCATTCCGTGAGGATTTATATTACCGCCTGAACCGCATGCCTATACAGATCCCACCTCTGCGTAATCGGAAGGAAGACATTCCACTGCTATGCGAACGGCTCATTGCTAAGATTAATCAGGATTATGGGAGGAGTGTTGAAGGCTTAACTCCTGAAGCAATGGAGATACTGATGAACTATTCATGGCCGGGAAATGTTCGTGAATTGGAAAATGTGTTAGGAAGAGCGATGATTTTTCTCAGCTACAGCGATAAGCTGATTGATGCTCATGCGTTATCCTTGCTGCATGGACAGGAAGGTGAACAAAGACAGAACGATCAAGCACGCCCTCTAGAAGCCTTTCATAAAGGCACCTCTTTACAGCAGCTCATGGATGAATATGAAGAGCAAATCCTCAAGACCGCTTTAGCAAGGAATCAAGGGAACAAAACAGCCACAGCAAAAGACTTAAATATTTCAGTTAGGAGCTTGTACTATAAGCTGGGAAAATATAATTTGCAATAATATGCCTGCAAAGTGTTGCATAGTAAGAAAGAAATTGCAGACAATTTTCTGAAAAATAAGTGAAAAATCAAAGAATAGGATTGGCATGTTACTTGCTTGTAAATAGCAAAGCCATTTATTTCATCGAATCATTCAGCGAGGAGGATCCGTGATGGAGATTTTCAAATATATGAAGAACTATGACTACGAACAATTAGTATTTTGCCAGGATGAGGCTTCGGGGCTACAGGCTGTAATAGCTATTCATGATACAACACTAGGCCCGGCTCTCGGGGGAACAAGAATGTGGACGTATGATTCAGAGGAAGCAGCGATTGAGGATGCTCTCCGCCTGGCAAGAGGCATGACATATAAAAATGCAGCTGCCGGGCTCAACCTTGGCGGTGGGAAAGCGGTGATTATCGGTGATCCGCGCAAGGACAAAAATGAAGAGATGTTTAGGGCATTCGGCCGCTATATCCAAGGGTTGAATGGCCGTTATATTACTGCGGAGGATGTAGGGACCAGCGTAGAAGATATGGACATTATTCATGAGGAAACAGATTACGTCACCGGCATTTCTCCAGCATTTGGCTCCTCAGGCAATCCTTCTCCTATTACCGCTTATGGCTGCTTTGTTGGCATGAAGGCGGCTTCAAAAGAAGCATTCGGTACAGATTCATTAAAGGGAATAACCGTTGCCGTGCAGGGAGTGGGAAATGTAGCTTACCATCTATGCCGCCACCTGCACAATGAAGGCGCAAAGCTGATTGTAACTGATATTAATAAAGAGGCTGTTCAAAGGGCTGTCGATGAGTTCGGAGCTGAAGCGGTGGACCCGTCGGACATTTATAGTGTGCAGGCTGATATTTTCGCCCCGTGTGCGCTGGGAGCTATTATTAATTCAACGACTATTCCGCAGCTGAAAGCCAAAGTGGTAGCAGGGTCCGCGAATAACCAGCTGAAGGAAAACAGCGATGGCGATGAATTGCACGAGCGTGGAATTCTTTATGCGCCTGACTACGTGATTAATGCAGGTGGAGTGATCAATGTAGCTGACGAGCTGAAAGGATATGACCGGGACCGCGCAATGAAGAAGGTAGAACAGATCTACAGTAGCATCGAAAGAACGATTGAAATTTCTAGGCGTGATAACATACCAACTTATCAGGCGGCTGACCGGATGGCTGAGGAACGCATTCAAAAAATGAGCGCGTCTAGAAATCAATTTTTGCTAGATAGCCACCATGTTTTATCTCGGCGTAAGCATTTCTAAAAATCAAATACGTAAAGGAGAGGGCGGCCTTGCAAACTAAACATAGTAGGATACTCGTAATGTATGCAGCCAAAAACACCGTAAGCACAGGTATATTTGATGGCCAAACGGCTATTTTTGAACAAATTTTTCAAGTTGAAGCCTGCCTGTCAGCCAACCGCCCTCTCATCAGCAGGGATATATTGGCGTATCTTGATGAGGAGGGAATCAACCTGTCAAGGCTTGAAGCTGTTTGTGTACCGGGCACAGAACAAAAGGAAAGCAGCAGGTCTGAACCTTTGGCCGCTCAAGCGATAGACATGGCCGCGTATATTTCCCAGCAATTGAACATTCCGGTGTATTTTATCCCTGCCGAGCAGATGCCGCATATGCCGGGAGAAAGAAATGATTATCCTGGTGACCCTTACTTGCTTTATTTAGCAGCACATGCACAATTCATGATGAAAAATAGAGTGTAAGAAGATAAATGAAGCCAAAAGGAGAAGAGGAGGAGAGCACATGGCAGAGGAATATGATGTAGTAATTCTCGGTGGCGGATCCGGCGGATATGTATCAGCGATCCAGGCGGCACAGCTTGGATTGAAAACGGCTCTTGTTGAAAGAGAAAAGCTGGGCGGCACATGCCTTCATAAAGGCTGTATACCGTCTAAGGCCTTACTCAGAAGCGCTGAGGTGTTTCAGACGGTTAAGAATAGTGAAATATTTGGCGTGATGGCTTCGGAAGCCGCATTTAATTTTGGAAAGGTGCAGGAAAGGAAGCAATCTATCATCGCGACGCTTTATGAAGGGGTAAAGAGGCTAATTAAAAAGGGCAGGATTGACGTGTATGAAGGAACTGGACGGATATTAGGCCCTTCCATCTTTTCGCCGATGCCGGGAACGATTTCGGTAGAGATGAATGATGGAACAGAGAACAAAATGCTTGTGCCTAAAAATGTGATTATAGCAACCGGCTCTCACCCCCGTACGCTCCCGGGACTAGACATTGATGGAAAGCAGGTTTTATCATCTGATGAAGCATTGGAAATTCAGAATATTCCTGATTCAATTCTTATCGTGGGCGGGGGAGTAATCGGGATAGAATGGGCCTCTATGCTGTGTGATTTCGGAGCGAAGGTCACCATTTTAGAGTTTGCTGAGCGTATTCTCCCCCTGGAGGATGAAGATATATCGAAGGAAATGGCACGCCTTTTAGAAAAGCGGGGCGTAAATATCATTACTAATGCTAAAGTCTTGCCTGAAACGCTAAAAAGGAAGACAGGGTCCGTATCTGTTCAGGCAGAAGTCCACGGGGAGCGGGAAGAGTTTCAAGCAGAGAAAATACTTGTCTCAGTCGGCCGCCAGGCTAATGTGGAGAAGATGGGACTTGAAAATACAGAAATTGAGCTTAATAAAGGGTTCATTCAAACAAATGAATTTTACCAGACGAAGGAATCGCATATTTATGCCGTTGGAGATGTAATCGGCGGCATGCAGCTGGCTCATGTAGCCGCTCATGAAGGGATGACCGCTGTTTCCCACCTGGCTGGAAGAGAAACAGAGCCTATCGATTACACGACCGTAAGCTGCTGTATTTATTCAAATCCCGAAATCGCTAGTGTAGGGCTGACGGAGAAGGGAGCTGAAAAACAAGGCTATGAGGTAAAGGTTGGGAAGTTTCCTTTCAGTGCAGCAGGAAAGGCGCTCGTATACGGGCAGAGCGAAGGGTTTGTCAAAATTATAGCTGATCAGAAGACGGATGATGTACTTGGTGTTCATATGATCGGGCCGCATGTAACAGATATGATCTCAGAAGCGGGCCTTGCTAAGCTGCTGGACGCGGCTAGCTGGGAGATCGGCCGTATGATTCATCCACATCCCACTCTCAGTGAAGCCATTGGAGAAGCTGCTTTAGCTGTAGAAGGACGGGCGATTCATATATAACAGGAGGAGGTAATCGTTATGACTGAAAACCGTCATAAAAGCATAGGTTTAAGTGATGAAACAGCAGTGGAGATGTACAAAACCATGCTTCTTGCTCGTCGGCTGGATGAGCGGATGTGGCTGTTAAATCGTTCAGGTCAAATTCCTTTCGTTATTTCCTGTCAGGGCCAGGAGGCTGCCCAGGTGGGAGCTGCTTTTGCTCTTGATAGAAGCAAGGACTATGTGCTGCCTTACTACAGGGACATGGGAGTCGTGCTGTCATTTGGCATGACAGCTGCCGATATTATGCTTTCAGGGTTTGCCAAGGCAGAGGATCCGAACTCAGGCGGCCGGCAGATGCCGGGGCATTTCGGGCAGAAGAAAAACCGTATTGTTACAGGTTCTTCACCGGTAACAACGCAAGTTCCCCATGCTGTAGGTATTGCTTTAGCAGGGAAGATGGAGAAAAAGGATTTAGTCACTTTTGTGACATTTGGAGAGGGTTCCTCCAACCAGGGCGATTTTCATGAGGGCGCTAACTTTGCGGGCGTGCATAAGCTGCCTGTCATCTTCATGTGTGAAAATAATAAATACGCTATTTCCGTTCCTGTTGAAAAGCAATTAGCATGTGAAAAGGTGTCAGACCGGGCCCAAGGGTATGGAATGCCGGGATTCACGATTAATGGAAATGATCCGATTGAGGTATATAAATATGTAAAGGAAGCGGCTGAAAGGGCCCGAAGAGGAGAAGGGCCAACTCTGATTGAAACGATTACGTACCGGTTAACCGCTCATTCCTCAGACGATGATGACCGGGCTTACCGCTCGCGAGAAGAAGTAGAGCAGGCGAAGAGCAACGATCCTATTCTCACTTTCAAAGCTTATTTGAAGGATACAGGAGCGATGGATGAGAAGATGGAAAAAGCGATCGATGCTGAAATAACGAGGCAGGTAGACGAAGCAACAGAATACGCAGAAAGTGCTCCTTACGCAAAGCCGGAAGATGCATTAACCCACGTATATGCAGAAGAGCAATAAGAGAGGAGGAGAACGAAGTGCCGGTTGTTTCTTATATTAATGCCATTACAATGGCCATGCGAGAGGAAATGGAAAGGGACTCGAAGGTTTTTGTGCTCGGAGAAGATGTGGGCAAAAAAGGCGGAGTGTTTAAAGCAACGCAAGGGCTGTATGATCAGTTCGGCGAGGCAAGGGTTATTGATACCCCGCTTGCAGAGTCAGCGATAGCAGGTGTGGGCATTGGAGCAGCCATGTATGGTATGCGTCCGATTGCAGAGATGCAATTCGCAGATTTCATCATGCCGGCGGTAAATCAGATTATTTCAGAAGCAGCGCGTATACGCTACCGCTCAAATAACGACTGGAACTGTCCGATCGTTATTCGGGCACCGTATGGCGGAGGAATACACGGCGCATTGTATCATTCACAATCGGTAGAAGCGGTTTTTGCCAACCAGCCGGGGTTGAAAATTGTCATGCCTTCTACTCCTTATGATGCGAAGGGATTGCTGAAGGCAGCGATCCGGGATGACGATCCGGTATTATTTTTCGAACATAAGCGGGCTTACCGTCTCATTAAAGGAGAAGTGCCGGATGGCGATTACGTGCTTCCAATCGGCCGGGCAGATGTAAAACGAAAAGGTGAGGACATTACAGTGATTACGTACGGGTTGTGTGTCCATTTTGCCTTGCAGGCGGCAGAAAGGCTCGCAAAGGACGGAATTGAAACAGAAGTGCTAGATTTGCGCACGGTATACCCGCTGGATAAAGAAGCGGTTTGTGAAGCAGTGAAGAAAACAGGCAAAGTTCTTTTAATAACAGAAGATAATAAAGAAGGAAGCATCATGAGCGAGGTTTCAGCCATTATTGCCGAACATTGTTTATTCGATCTGGATGCACCTATTAAGAGACTGGCCGGACCTGACGTACCAGCGATGCCTTATTCACCGACGATGGAAAAGTTCTTCATGGTAAACCCGGATAAAGTAGAGAAGGCCATGCGCGAATTAGCGGAATTTTGATGGGAAGGGACAGAAAGGAGGATATTTGTGGCCATTAAACAAGTAACCATGCCCCAGCTGGGTGAAAGCGTTACAGAGGGAACGATTAGCAAATGGCTCGTAGAAGCAGGTGCACATGTAAAGAAATATGAGCCGATTGCTGAAGTGATGACAGACAAAGTTAATGCAGAGGTGCCTTCTTCCTTCACCGGTATAATGAAAGAATTAATCGCTCAGGAAGGGGATACGCTCGGAGTAGGAGAGGTTATTTGTCTTATGGAAGTTGAAGAAGCGGATTCGGAAGAGAGGGCAGGTGCACCAGATATACAGGAACAGACGGTTCCATCAGAAACGGAAAAGGCAGGGAAACAGAGTAAAATCCGTTATTCTCCAGCTGTAAGAAAGCTGGCACGCGAGCATAACATTGATTTAACACAAATGAGCGGATCAGGACGAGGCGGGCGGATTACCCGTAAAGATGTGATGGAGGCGATCGAATCCGGCGGTCTGCCGAAGAAGCAAGCCGCACCGGTACAGCAAATGACTGTACAGCCTGAAGAGGAAGCAGCAGCTTCTGCTGCCAGCGCTCCATTTCCAAAGAGGCAGCAGAAAAAGCCTTCTGCCTCACCTGCGCCAGGAGACGAAGTCATCCCGGTCACGGGTCTGCGCAGAACGATTGCGAATAACATGGTACAATCCAAGCAGGAAATACCGCATGCATGGATGATGGCGGAAGTAGATGTCACGGGATTAGTTGCTCGCCGAAATGCATTGAAGGAGGAGTTTAAGAAAAAAGAAGGCTTTCCGTTAACCTACTTTGCTTTCTTTGTGAAAGCAGTCGCTCAAGCATTGAAGGAATATCCGCAAATCAATGCCATGTGGGCAGGAGACTCCATTATTCAAAAGAAGGACATTCACTTGTCGATAGCGGTAGCTGCCGAGGAGGCTTTATTTGTTCCGGTTATTAAGCATGCGGATGAAAAGTCGATCAAGGGTATTGCGCGGGAAATTTATGACTTGGCAGAGAAAGCTCGTTCAGGCAATTTGAAGGCAGAGGACATACAAGGAGGCACCTTCACTGTCAATAATACCGGTGCATTCGGTTCTGTCCAGTCAATGGGCATCATCAATTATCCACAGGCGGCTATTTTGCAAATCGAAACCATTGTCAAGCGGCCGGTTGTCATGGCGAATGGCATGATTGCTGTCCGGGATATGGTCAATGTTTGCCTGTCTATGGATCACCGGGTGCTGGATGGACTAATTTGCGGCCGCTTTTTACAGCGGGTGAAGGAGATTCTAGAGAATATTTCTGAGGACACATCTGTCTACTAATATGAAAAGCTGACCGCTTCTGTTCAGGTCAGCTTCATTTATGTTCTCAGTTTCTTTAAAGGCTGAGACCTTCTTCGAAGGATAAATTAACGGGTTCATCATTCAGCACACCCTCGGTCTCTAAATGTGTAACAGGCACCGTCTGGTCAACCTCTTCAAATGCAAAGCCGTCGGCCCAGATTTGTCCTTGTCCGGAAAGTAGAACCCCAAAAGAGATGGCGGCACTGTGTTGAGGAACATCAAGGACAATGGAGTGCTTATTCCAATTCATTGTTCCTGACAGCGGCCGGTTACTCATGTTATCGAATTGAAGCATATCTCCTGCTGCATCATCCACTCTCATCCACATACCGGCAAAATGAGCTGCATTCTCAGTCTTTAAAAAAGCAGAAAGCTTTACGCGTTTTCCCTTGTATTTTTCTGATTTAAACTGCTGCATCATTGTTGCAAAGGTTCCTTCATCCTGAACGGTTTTTGACTTTAAGTAGCCCGAACAGCGCCCTTGATGAACTACCTTTGTATCTGTACCCATCTCATAATGGAACGGATGACTGCCGCTGAGGAACCATCCATTCGTCTGCTGATTTGTCATAAGATCTCCTCCTTCATTTGTTAACATGTTAGTCATTAGCTTTCGATACTTTCCAGGGGGAAGCCGGTATACTTTTTTGAAGGCGCGCGTAAAGGATTCCTGGGAGCTGAAATGGAGCTCTAAAGCAATATCCATGATTGATTCTTCTGAATAGAGAAGCAAGGCAGAAGCAAGCGCCAGCCGCCTGGAACGAATGTAATCCGCCGCTGTCATTCCTGCTTCCTTTTGGAAGACACGATGGAAGTGGTAAGCGGAGAAGCCGGCGTGACCCGCCAGCCTGCTCAATGGTAACTTTTCTGTTAGATGTTCTTCAATGAACTCGAGTGTACTTTGTAAAAAAGATGGATCATTCATCGTTAAGCCCCCCTTTAATAAAATCATAAAGGAAGAAGAAAACGAATTCTTGACTTTTTTTGCTATCTTATAGGAAAAGGCTGCCACTTGATGAGTGGCAGCCTTAGTTTGTAGACAAACTCGATGGAAATCGAGCGTCTACAGTCTTTTTATTTTTGCCTGTAAGCGTGTTGATTTCCACTCCAGACGCTTCGCTTTCCGCGGGGCGGGCGGTGAGCCTCCTCAAGCTGCGCTTTGCGGGGTCTCACCTGTCCCGCTGATCCCGCAGGAGTCTGCGCGTCTTCCATTCCAATCAACAAGAGTAATTAAGTTCACTAAGGAGACTTAAAAAATAGTCCATGCAGGCGATACTTACTTTTGCTGCCATGAATCTTAAGAAAATGGCCAACTGGACTTGGCAAGGTCCAGTCTTTTTTATAAATAGGGTCAACACTAGTAAAAAGCCGAAAAAGGGTCCGGAATGAGACCATTCCGAGCCCTTTTCTCTTATTTAAACAATCCTGCAATGGAGTCAACGATGGACTGCAGGAAGTCAATGATGGACTGTAAAATGCTTTTTCCTTCTTCAGAGTTCTTGAACTCGTTCCATTTCTCTTTTGCCTGATCAATTTGGCTGTTTACCTGTTCCCAGTCAATATTTAGCTCTTTCATCTTATTAAATAGTTCAGACAGTTGATTCGTTTGTTCGTCAGTCAGCTGGATATTTAACTCATTAGATACATTGTTAATAATTACCTTAATATCCTGGATGGTCTGTGGGTTTTGCTGAGCCACTTCTTCCTTGATACGCTCAATAAGCTGGGTGGCCTCCTGTTCTCCTATTTCATCTCCAAGCTTAGCTGTTGTTACCATTTCTTCGTTTGCTACTTGCTTTTGTTCCTCCGGAATATTTTCACCTGTAGAGGTTTCATACGCTTTAATCAAACCAGTTAAAGCAGCTGTACCGGATACCTCGAAAGGAGCTGTGATGTAAATCTCAGCATCTTTTACGCCGGCAGTTGATAATGCATTTGTATACATCCCTTTAGATACCCAGGTAATGTTATTCGTTTCTACGTTTAACCCGGAACCCTGCTCTGCCATCGTAATTTTGCTTGATGAAATCGCTCGTGAACCGATTTGCGCTTTTGGTATATATTCTCCTAAATATTGATGTTCTTCCGCATTCGAGACGGTAACAGTCGTTACGTTATCAGGTACACCCATCTCGCTTAAGAGCTGTTCTTTTTGTGCAGGTGATAAATCTTCTCCAAGCGTCACGATCACATCACCAACCGCGCTGTCTGCTTGTGCGGCCGTCACAAAGCTTAGAAACAAGATTCCTAACCATGCGAAGATTTTTTTCATTTCATTCTCTCCCCATTCAGTTTCCTTCAATAATGAAGGTAAGGATAGCATAGCATGTTATGGGAATTTTTTCACGGCTGGCTGCAGGAGAACGAGAGAAGGTTCGATTCTTTCTGTCAGGTTGTCATTGATTGATAGAAAAGGTTGAGATAAAATAAAAATGAGCCGGTAGAAAATTTAGAATCTTTTTCACGCGGGCTTCAATTAGAAATAGAAATGAAGGAGGAGAGTGCATGGAAGTTCAAGAAATGAAAAAACAGCCGTTTTCCAAGGTCAGTTTGGAAGAGTGGAAGAAGACAGCTGAAGCTTCCTTAAAAGGAAAGCCGCTCGAAGCGCTTCATACGGCTACATATGAGGAGATCTCTTTGAAACCGCTTTACCGTGCGGAGGATGTAGAAGACGGCGATGCTGCACAGTATCCAGGGGAACCAGATTATAGGAGAGGCTTTTTAAAAGGCGGTTATATGGAAAAGCCTTGGAGAAATGCCCATTCCCTAACAGCAGATTCGCCAGCTCAGCTGCAGGAGAAAATCTCCACGGCGATGAAAGCAGGACAGACAGCCTTATCATTTAGCGGGGAAGTATCCGCCCGTATGACGTATGGTGATTTCTCAGAATTGCCATTAGATGAACAGCCATTATACATAGACATGAAAGACCATTTTCTAGCTTTTGCTGCCTTTTTATTGAAGAAGAGAGAACAAAAGGTCAGCGGAGCTGCCGGCACGGATATCGTATCATTATACGCCCAAAAAGGATTAGTGCCGGATAAAAATATACTTAACTTATACATAGAAGCAATCAGCCAAATGAAAGAAGCGCTTCCTCAATTAAAAACCATTCGTATCGATACAGCACCGTATCAGGCAGCAGGAGCGAATGCTTATCAGGAAATCTCTATTGCTCTGGCGGAAGCGGTATTTTATATCGAGCTCTTTAAAGAAGAGGGATGGACGCCAGCTGAAATAGTAGAGAAGATGCATATTCACTTCGCGATCGGTTCTCAGTTCTTTATGGAACTAGCGAAGTTGCGCGCATTCCGCAAAGCATGGACCGCTTTATGTGAAGCATACGGGCTGGCAGGGGACAGCGTCAAAGTCACTGTTGGGGCTGAAACTTCCGCTTTTACTCTATCCCGGCTGGACCGTCATGTAAATATACTGCGCACGGGAAGTGAAGCATTCTCTGCATTGCTGGGTGGAGTGGAGTTCCTGCAAGTGACTTCATTTGACCAGGTAAATGGACAGCCATCCCCGCTTGGTGAGCGGATTGCGAGAAACATCCCGTTGATTCTGCAAAATGAATCACATGTAGATAAAGTGATTGACCCAGCAGGCGGATCGTATTACATAGAAACCTTAACATCAGAGCTCAGTCAAAAAGCGTGGGGCTATTTCACGGATATCGAGGAGGCAGGAGGCATTCTTGCTGTACTGAAAGACGGAGTTCTTCAAAAAGAACTAGCAGCTGTACTAGAGAAGAGAAAAACAGATTTAGCTCTTCGCAAAAAATCGATGATCGGTACAAATGTGTATGCTGATATCAATGAACCTGCTCCAACATCAGCACCAGTGCCTGAAGTCCTGCTGGCTAGCAAGTCCGTCTCTTCCTTTGATGAAGTGATTCAATCTGTAGAGGGTGACGTATCTGCAGCGGAGCTCCACGTGCAGGATAGCGGAGCTGAAATCATTCCTGTTAAAGCCGAGCGGCTGGCTGAGCCTTATGAAAGACTGCGTGCAAGAGCGGAAGCGCTTCGTGCGGATGGGAAGGATGTAGCGGCCGGTCTGATCTGTCTCGGAAAATTAAAGGATTTCAAGCCGCGTGCAGATTTTGTTACCGGTATGCTGGCGGTTGGCGGCATTTCAGCAAAGACAAGCGGTGAGTGTCATACGGTAGAGGAAGCCGTTCAATTTGTGAAAGACAGCAGCCTTCCTTATTACTGCATTTGCGGCGCCGATGCCTCGTATGAACAATTCGGCCCGCAGCTTGCAGAAGCGATCAAGCAATCAAAAGAGAACGTGACAGTAGACCTTGCAGGCCGCTTACCTGAGGAAGCGCAATCGGCTTGGACTCAATCAGGATTAAATGGCTCTATTTATGCCGGACAGAACATTTTAGAAAAGCTAGCTAATTTGCTTGATCTTTTGGAAGGAGAGTCAGCACATGAGTAAACCGAATTTCAAGCAGTTCACTCCCGAGCGTACGGAAAAGAAAAATGAGACACTGCAGGAGTGGAAGAAGTCTGTAGAGGAGACAGTGAAAGAATCCTATGAGAAGCTGTCATTTGAGACGAATGAAAACATTCAGCTGCAGCCTCTTTATACAAAAGAAGATACAGCAGATTTAGAGCATCTGCAGGATCTTCCAGGTGTGCCTCCGTATACGCGGGGCCCTTACCCGACGATGTACGTAAACCGTCCATGGACAGTTCGTCAATATGCAGGGTTCTCTACAGCAGAGGAAAGTAATGCGTTTTACCGGCGGAATTTAGCAATGGGCCAGAAGGGACTGTCAGTTGCCTTTGACCTGCCGACTCACCGCGGCTATGATTCCGATCATCCGCGTGTAGTAGGAGACGTAGGAAAAGCAGGGGTAGCAATTGATTCTGTGGAAGACATGAAGATTTTATTCGACGGCATTCCACTTGATCAAATGTCTGTATCAATGACGATGAACGGCGCCGTGCTGCCGGTTATGGCTTTTTACATTGTCACAGCGGAAGAGCAGGGGGTTTCTCCGGAGAAGCTTGCCGGCACAATCCAAAACGATATCTTGAAAGAATACATGGTGCGCAATACGTATATTTACCCGCCGGAAGTATCTATGCGCATTATCGCTGATATTTTTGAATACACTTCTCAAAATATGCCGAGGTTTAACAGCATCAGTATTTCGGGCTACCATATGCAGGAGGCGGGAGCGCCGGCAGACTTGGAGCTGGCTTACACGCTTGCAGATGGCTTGGAGTATGTACGTACTGGTTTAAAAGCCGGTATTGACATTGATTCCTTTGCGCCGCGTTTATCTTTCTTCTGGGCAATCGGCATGAACTATTTTATGGAAGTAGCGAAGATGAGAGCAGGGCGTCGTATCTGGGCACAGCTTATGAAGTCTTTTGAACCGAAGAATACAAAGTCTATGGCTTTACGTACGCATTCCCAAACGTCCGGCTGGAGCTTAACGGAGCAAGATCCATTTAACAATGTAACTCGTACATTGATTGAAGCGCATGCAGCGGCGATGGGACACACACAGTCTCTTCATACAAATGCGCTGGATGAGGCGATTGCTTTACCGACGGATTTCTCTGCGCGTATCGCACGCAATACCCAGCTGTACTTACAGGAAGAGACAGGCGTTACAAACGTGATTGACCCATGGGCAGGCTCTTATTACGTAGAAACATTGACAAATGAGCTAATGGAGCGTGCATGGGAGCACATTGAAGAGATTGAGTCGCTTGGAGGCATGACTAAAGCAATTGAAACCGGCCTTCCTAAAATGCGCATTGAAGAGGCGGCAACTAGACGTCAGGCACAGATTGATTCTGGCAAAGAGACTATTATTGGGGTAAATCGTTACCGCCTTGAGAAGGAAGAACCAATTGATATTCTGAATATCGATAACACGGCTGTTCGCTTAAAGCAGATTGAGCGCTTGGAACAGATGAAAGCTTCTCGAAATGAAGAAAACGTCAAGGCAGCGCTTAGCGAAATTACAAAAGCTGCGGAAACAGGAGAAGGCAACCTCCTTGCTCTTGCGGTAAATGCAGCAAGAGAAAGAGCGACACTTGGGGAGATTTCCGATGCCGTTGAAACTGTAAGCGGCAGACATAAAGCCGTTATTCGTTCTGTGAGCGGCGTGTACAGCTCTCACTTCTCCAACGAGGAAGAGATTCAAGAGGTCAAACAAATGACAGCTGAATTCAGCGAACAGGAGGGACGCCGTCCTCGCTTGCTAATGGCTAAAATGGGGCAAGATGGCCATGACCGGGGAGTTAAAGTAGTGGCTACTGCCTACGCCGATTTGGGCTTTGACGTAGATATCGGCCCGCTGTTCCAAACACCGGAAGAGACTGCACGCCAGGCAGTTGAGAACGATGTCCACGCCATCGGTGTCAGCTCACTTGCAGCCGGTCACAAGACATTGCTTCCAGCCTTGATCGAAGAGCTGAAGAAGCTGGGAAGAGAGGATATCGTTGTCTTTGCTGGCGGAGTTATTCCTGCTCAAGATTACGAGTTTCTGCGAAATGCGGGTGTAGCTGCTATTTTTGGACCTGGAACGGTTATCCCGGTTTCTGCACAGAAAATTCTAGAAGTCATTTATCAGAACCTAGGCTACGAGGAAGTGGAAGAGTAATGGATAAGAAGGAGCATCCATCTAACGAATCTGCTATGCATGTAATGAAGGGAATCTCTTCCTCCCATGATGGCTTTGCGTCTTCAAAGCGGAAGCGATTCCGCAAAAAAGCAGAGGATTTGCCGGATGTTCACGAGTTAGCTGAGAAAGTGCAGGCAGGCGGCCGCAATGACCTCGCCAAAGCGATTACTTTTATTGAAAGTAATTTACAACGTCATTATGACTATGGGCAGGAGCTGCTTCAGCAGCTCCTGCCTCATACAGGGAAGGCGATCCGTATCGGCATCACAGGTGTGCCAGGGGCTGGAAAGAGTACATTCATTGAGTCATTCGGGCATATGCTGTGCGACAGAGGGTTAAAAGTGGCTGTGCTGGCCATTGATCCAAGCTCCTCTATCTCGGGCGGCAGTATTCTTGGAGATAAGACGCGTATGGAACAGCTGGCCAAGCATCCGAATGCGTTCATTCGGCCATCGCCGTCAAGCGGCACACTGGGAGGTGTTCACCGTAAGACAAGAGAAACCATGCTTATATGTGAAGCAGCTGGCTTCGATGTGATCTTAATTGAAACGGTGGGCGTTGGACAGAGTGAATTTATCGTCCGCAGCATGGTGGATTTCTTCCTGCTTATCGTACTAACAGGAGCAGGAGATGAGCTTCAAGGGATGAAGAAAGGAATCATGGAGTTGGCGGATGCCATCGTCGTGAACAAAGCAGATGGTGCGAATAAAAAGCTGGCTGAGAAAACAAAGAGGGAATTTAATCAAGTTCTTCATATGCTGCAGCCAGCCACAAAGGGATGGGAATCGAAGGCCTTTACCTGCTCGGCAATTGAAAGAACCGGCATTCCTGAGCTTTGGGAGACAATTCAAGAGTTTGAAGAGAAAACAAAGGCCAGCGGTGTATTTGAAGAGCGCCGGCAGCTGCAGACAAGAGAATGGCTGCACACATTGATCACCGAACAGCTCAGGACCAACTTTTATAACCATCCTTATGTGAAGGGGAATTTAACTCGTATGGAATCCCAGGCCATGAGCGGGGAGGTCACTCCGGCCCAGGCGGTCGAAGAGCTGTTTTCAAACATATATAAATAAGGGTAAACAAAAAATGGCTGGTGCTCTGTGAGCACCAGCCTTAAACTAGGGAGTTTAGGGGTATGGATCTAGTTGCATTATATGTATTCCCAAATGAAACCGTTTAAAACCTTATTCTTCAAAAAAATTAAGTATGTTTATTTGAAAACACTTGGTGATTCGCTTATCATAAGGGTACATGCAAGGGAAAAGGAGTGAAGAAGATGAGTATCGATTTTAATTTTTTAATGAATGATGTCGTTCGTCAAGCTCGTGAAGAGGCTGCGGCTGCTGGATATACGCAACTACAAACGCCAGAGGAAGTAGAGCAGGCGTTTTCTAAAGAAGGTACAACTTTAGTACTCGTAAATTCTGTATGCGGCTGTGCAGGGGGGATTGCCCGTCCGGCTGCAGCTCATGCTATCCACACTGACAAGCGCCCAGATCAGCTCGTCACGGTATTTGCTGGACAGGACAAGGAAGCAACAGCTAAAGCGAGAAGCTATTTTGTCGGTTATCCACCGTCCTCACCATCTTTTGCTCTGCTGAAAGACGGCAAGCTTTGCACTATGGTGGAACGCCATGAGATTGAAGGGCACGACCCAATGTCAGTGGTGCAGAAGCTTCAGGATGCTTTTGATAAATACTGCGAAGAAGTATAAACCAACTGAAACCTTGTCATACTGATGGCAAGGTTTCTTTTGTGCGGATACGTCTTTGGGCTCAAAAGTTAGGGGAGGCACATGTATAGAATAGGATATAGAACAATAAAAAGCGCT
The DNA here is from genome assembly GCF_000812025.2 of Bacillus thermotolerans. Classification (GTDB taxonomy): domain Bacteria; phylum Bacillota; class Bacilli; order Bacillales; family Domibacillaceae; genus Quasibacillus; species Quasibacillus thermotolerans. Next base: position 14,536 of record NZ_JWJE02000012.1, on the reverse strand, counting down.
GTCGGAATGGCATCAGCTATTATGATTGCTCAATGGATAGGGTTTGATAATTTCGCTTCGGCTGGCATTATTACTCTGCTGTGCATTCAGCGAACGAAGAAAAAATCTCTATGGGCTGCCTGGAGCCGTTTTTTAGCTTGTCTGATAGCAATTGCTTTTTCTTTTGTGTTTTTTGAAATGATTGGTTATCATGCTGTGACGATCGGCCTTTTGCTCCTATTTTTCATTCCAACGCTCGTCACCGTCGGGGTGAAAGAGGGAGTTATAACAAGCAGCGTTATTATTTTGCATATTTTCTCCGCAGGGGAAATGACAATGGATTTGGTGTTCAATGAGCTGGGTATTATTACGATCGGTATTATTGTCGCCCTCATTATGAATTTGTATATGCCGAGCGTGGAAAGAGAGCTATATACATTTCAAAGACAGATTGAGGAGAAATTTGCGGGGATTTTTCATGAAATTGCTTTATATTTACGGGATCAGAACCATCTATGGGACGGCAAAGAAATCATTGAGACAGAGAAGCTTTTAAAGGAAGGGAAAGCACTCGCTTTCCGGAACGTGGAAAATCATCTGTTAAGGGATGATACGCTGTTTTACCACTATTTCGTCATGAGGGAAAAGCAGTTCGAAATTATTGAGCGCATATTAGGAATAGTCACTTCCATTTCTTATCAAGTCAAGGCTGCTCATGTGCTTGCTGATTTTATGGATATTTTGAGTGAACGGGTTCACCCGGGAAATACAGCGTTTGTTCATCTGCATAAGCTGTACGACTTAAAGAAGGAGATCGACCAGATGGGATTGCCGAAAACAACGGAGGAATTCGAAGCAAGAGCGGCACTTTTCCAATTCATTAAAGAAATTGAACAGTACCTGGTCATTAAGAGTTCCTTTAAGGGATTAAAGGCCGATAATAATAAAGAATACAGAATACAGAAAAAAAGAAGCCTATGACGTTTTAACGTTCAAAATAGGCTTCTTTTTTTGTATGGCTTGTATCGGTTGTTCTACATTATCATGGATAGGCCGAACGATAAAGTGGAAACAAGCATAATGATTAACATAATATATACGACGACTTTCCGGATAGTCCTGTTTTGCATAAACTACCTTAACACTCCTTTATCCCGGGGGAGAGGTCTTTTCTTTAATGATAGCGAGTTTTACTTTGTTTCTCAAGGAAAAAGAAAAAATATTCAAGCATGGAGGAGGAATTTAACGATTTATGTCGAAGTTTAAAGTGTTAGAGAATTTTTAATATTGAAAGAGGTGAGATGATTGAACGGAGTGGACCACATTGGCATTGCTGTCAGCTCCTTGGAAGAAACGCTGCGTTTTTATACGGAGCAGCTCGGACTTATACATATGAAAACAGAAGAAGTACCGACCCAGAAAGTAAAGGTGGCATTTATCGATGCCGGAAATGTGAAATTGGAGCTCCTTGAGCCGTTAGATAGTGAAAGCCCAGTTGCTGTATTTATTGAAAAGCGCGGACAAGGGATTCATCATGTAGCATTTAAAGTAAATAATATTGAAGAGCGCATCCAGGAGATGAAGGAAAGAGGCATTCGCATGATCGACGAGGTGCCAAGACCAGGAGCTGGTGGAGCTGACGTCGCTTTCATGCATCCAAAAGCTGCTCATGGTGTGTTATTCGAACTTTGTGAGAAGAGCAAGACGGAAGGAGAATAAAAAGTTATGACCACCCAAGATATTTTCACAAGCATCAATGAACTGTATGACCGGCGCCGCGAGGTAGAGCTTGGCGGTGGTGATGAACGCATCGAGAAGCAGCACGAAAGAGGAAAGCTGACAGCACGCGAGCGTATTGAACTGCTTCTTGATCCCGGTACTTTTGTTGAGGTAAATCCATTTATTGAACATCGCAGCACTGATTTCGGTCTGGCTGATGTTAAAGGTCCGGGAGATGGTGTAGTCACAGGCTACGGAAAGGTGAATGGCCGTCCTGTTTATTTATTTTCACAGGACTTTACGGTATTTGGCGGCGCCCTTGGAGAAATGCATGCCAAGAAAATCGCTAACGTTATGGATATGGCAGCGAAAAATGGCGCACCGTTCATCGGCTTAAATGATTCAGGCGGCGCTCGTATTCAAGAAGGGGTTGTTTCGCTGGACGGATATGGCCACATTTTTTATCGTAATGCCATTTATTCAGGTGTAATTCCGCAAATCTCGGTTATCATGGGACCTTGCGCGGGAGGAGCGGTTTATTCACCAGCAATCACTGACTTCGTATTCATGGTCGATAAAACGAGCCAAATGTTTATTACAGGGCCAAAGGTTATTGAAACTGTAACAGGCGAAAAAATTACATCCGAGGATCTCGGGGGATCAAAAGTACATAATTCTATTAGTGGAAACGCTCATTTCCGCGGAGGTTCCGAAGAAGAAGTGCTGGAAATGGTACGGGCGTTAATTGGTTATTTGCCACAGAACAACGAAGAAAAACCACCGCGGCTGGAACACAATGAAGAAGATGATTATCGTGAAGATATTACAGATATCGTTCCATTCGACGGATTGCGTCCGTATGACGTAAGAAAAGTAGTAGAGCAAGTTGTAGATGAAGGCTCTTTCACGGAAGTACAAAAGGAATTTGCTAAAAATATTGTTGTTGGTTTCGCGCGTGTGAAGGGAGAAGCTGTTGGTCTTGTATGCAACCAGCCAAAGTTTATGGCAGGAGGGCTCGATATTGATTCCTCTGACAAAGCTTCCCGTTTCATCCGTTTCTGTGATTCATTCAATATTCCGCTTATTACATTTGAGGATGTATCCGGTTTCTTCCCTGGCGTTAAGCAGGAACATGGCGGCATTATCCGTCATGGTGCGAAGATTCTATATGCGTATTCAGAAGCAACGGTTCCAAAGATCACGGTTATTTTGCGTAAAGCTTATGGAGGCGCTTACGTAGCTTTAAACAGTAAGTCGATCGGTGCTGATTTAGTTTTCTCTTGGCCAAATGCAGAAATCGCTGTTATGGGACCTCAAGGAGCGGCAAATATTATTTTTGCCAGAGAAATTGCGAACAGTGACAATCCAGAAGAAACAAGAGCCAAGAAGATTGAAGAATACCGGGAGAAATTTGCTAACCCTTATGTAGCTGCTTCTCACGGTATGGTAGATGATGTAATCGATCCGCGTGAAACACGCATTAAGCTTATTCAAGCTCTTGAAATGATGAGAACGAAAAAGGAAGACCGTCCGAAGAAGAAACACGGAAACATTCCTTTATAATTTTTTCAGCCCATCTGGCGGCCTCTATGCGCCAGATGGGCATTTTTGGTTACAAATATTTGGCATAGCCTGGTGAGAAGGCGTATACTGTAAGGGAGATAATAAACATAACGAGGCGAAAGAACGGAGGTACATACGATGATTAATAAGGAACGGATACTCAATGAATTCCTTGAGCTTGTGCAGATAGATTCAGAGACAAAAAATGAAGCTGAAATTGCAAAGATATTAAAAAGCAAATTTGAAGAGCTGGGCGTTCATGTATATGAAGATGACTCATCCAGCCGGACAGGCCACGGAGCTGGGAACTTGATTTGCACGCTTGAAGCAACGAAGGACGGGGTGGATCCGATTTATTTTACTTCGCACATGGATACAGTTGTGCCAGGTGCTGGCGTGAAGCCAAGCGTGAAAGATGGGTATGTTGTAACGGACGGCACAACGATCCTTGGAGCAGATGATAAAGCAGGTTTAGCGGCCATGCTGGAGCTTGTGAAGGTATTAAGGGAAGAAAACCTTGGACACGGAACGATCCAATTTATTATTACTGCAGGAGAAGAATCGGGCCTTGTGGGAGCCAAGGCACTGGATCCGTCTCTTATAAAGGCGAAGTTTGGCTATGCCCTGGACAGCGATGGCACGGTAGGAAAAATCATTGTCGCTGCACCGACACAGGCGAAGGTTAAGGCAGAGCTATTCGGAAAGACCGCTCACGCTGGTGTAGCTCCTGAAAAAGGTGTGTCTGCTATTAACATTGGAGCGAAAGCGATTGCTAAAATGCCGCTTGGACGCATTGATGAAGAAACAACAGCAAATATTGGACGGTTCGAAGGTGGGCAGGCGACAAATATTGTCTGTGATTACGTTCAAATTCTTGCTGAGGCCCGCTCGCTTGTCCCAGAAAAGATGGAAGCGCAAGTAACAGCCATGAAGGAAGCCTTTGAACAGACAGCAGAGACATTGGGCGGCCGTGCAAATGTAGAAGTAGATGTCATGTATCCTGGATTTAAATTCAGCGATGGTGATCATGTGGTGGAGATCGCTAAGAAGGCAGCTGAGCGCATTGGCCGGCCTAGCGAGCTATTGACAAGCGGGGGAGGCAGTGATGCCAATGTGATCGCTGGTTTTGGGATCCCGACTGTCAATTTAGCAGTAGGGTATGAAGAAATTCATACGAAAAATGAGAGAATGCCTGTTGAAGAGCTAGTAAAGCTCGCGGAAATGGCTGTTGCCATTGTGGCGATCACAGCAGAAGAAGCGAACTGATGAAGGAGAAAAGAAGCGAGGCCTGTTTCGGGCCTCGCTTCTTTTTATATAGTCTGCTGTATCTTTAAAATAGCTTCTTTTAAAATACGTACAAATTCATTGATTTCCTGCTCATTAATGATAAGCGGCGGTGAGAAGACGATCGTGTCTGAGTCGCCAAATACGACGTTTCTTAAGATAAGACCGCGCTTTCTCGCTTCTGCAATAATTTGCGGAGACAGCTTTTGAGAAGCACGTTCATTTGTATTCTGATCCTTTACTATTTCGACTGCTCCGATTAAGCCGAGAGCACGTACTTCACCAACGATGGATGTTTCCGCTTGAAGGGCTTTTAATTTTTTGTAGAGAAAAGCCCCCATTTCTTTCGAGTTCTGAACGAGGTTCTCTCTTTCTAAAATTTCAAGATTTTTCAAGCTCACTGCACATGCCGTTGGATGACCGCTATAGGTAAAGCCATGCAGCAGCGTACCTTCCGACAGCTTGATTAAGTCTTGATGAATATGATCGCGTACAATCACTGCGCCAAGTGGAATATAACCGCTGGAGATCCCTTTTGCGAGCAGCATTACATCTGGAACAACGCCCCAGTGCTCACAAGCAAACATTTTGCCTGTGCGGCCAAATCCGGTAATGACTTCATCGGCAATCAATAAAACATTATATTCGTCACAGATTTTGCGGATCTCCTGGAAGTAGCCATCCGGCGGAATATTGACTCCTCCTGCCCCTTGTACCGGCTCGGCCAGGAAGGCTGCAACGGTATCGGCTCCTTCCCGTTCGATTGTCTTTCTTAAAGCTTCTGGAGAGAAGTCTTCCGTATGGATAAATCCACCCGCTAGAGAAGTAGTCATATGATGGAAATCCTCAATTCCAGTGGCACTGGTAGAAGCCCCTGCTACTCCGTGGTACGCTCTCTTGCGGGCAATAATCTTCGTCTTATTTGGCTGACCTTTTATTTTCCAATAATGGCGGACAAGTTTATAGGATGTATCATTCGATTCCGAGCCGCCAGAAGTAAAGAAGACCGCATTTAAATCACCTGGTGTCATTTCTGCCAGTTTGGCAGCCAGCCGGATCGCCGGCTCGTTACTAAAGGTGGCAAAGCTTGAAGCGAACGGGAGTCTTTCTAGCTGCTCTTTAGCTGCTTCCGCCAGTTCTTTGCGCCCGTAGCCGACATTTACATTCCAAAGCGAGGCCATTCCTTCTATATAAGTTTTGCCGTTTATATCAGTGACGTACACACCGCTTCCTTCTTTAAATATGACAGCCGGTCCATTCTCCTGCTGTTCTTTAATAGAAGAAGTCGGATGAATAAAATGCTTCTTATCCAATTCAGATAATTGACCCGTTAACGCTGTTTGTATAGTCATCAATTGTCACCTCGTAATTTTTTAGTAGACGCGCCTCATCCAGGTTATATAGAGAAGCAGCTTCGGTCAGCCGTATTTTCAAAAGCAGCTAAAATATGTTCAGCCAGGCTGTGTAGCCTTTCATATTCAGATAGATAATAGTAGCTTACAATAATCAGAAAAATTTGTAAATAAGTCATTTGACTAGTCAGACACGTAACTGCGGGGAGGAAAATGGCTAGGAGAATGAATGTTCTTCTTCCTTAATTCAGGGTATAATAAGGAAGAACTTGTTTGTAAGTAGAAGGAAGTGGAGAGATTGAAGCGCTTCTATCCAAGGAATGGACGCGTCATTCTGCATGTAGATATGAACAGTTTTTATGCGTCAGTAGAAATAGCCCACAATCCTTCATTGAAAGGGCTGCCTCTTGCTATTGCCGGACAGCCTGAGGAACGGAAAGGTATCATTGTGACATGCAGCTATGAGGCAAGGGCTTTCGGAATCAAAACGACCATGCCTGTGTGGCAGGCGAAACGGCTTTGTCCGCACTTAGTCATTTTACCACCGGACTTTAATAAATACCGTCAGGCTTCTGCGTATATGTTTCAGCTTTTGAGGGAGTACACTCCTCTTGTCGAGCCTGTCTCGATCGACGAGGGGTATATGGATATTACGGAGAGCTATTCACTTGGGAAGCCGATAGACATTGCTAGGAAGATTCAGGCCCGATTGCTTCAGGAGCTAAAGCTTCCCTCAAGCATCGGCATCGCTCCAAATAAATTCCTGGCGAAAATGGCTTCTAATATGCAAAAACCGCTGGGGTTGACTGTTTTGCGAAAGAGGGAAGTTCCTTCCGTTTTATGGCCGAAGCCAGTGATTGAGATGCATGGCATAGGAAGAAAGACCGCAGATAAGCTGGCACTGATGGGGATCTCCACTATTGGAGACTTAGCCGCTATAGATAATTATTCAATTCGGCAGCAGCTCGGTATACGAGGTGTACGCTTAAAAGAATATGCTAATGGAGAGGACCGCCGCAAGGTAGACCCGAAAGCAGCAGAAGAATTTAAAAGTGTCGGCCAATCGATGACTCTTCCTAAGGACGAAACGAAGCAGCAGGAGCTTCTAAAGGTGCTTCAGCAGCTAGCTGACAGGACGGCTGCTCGCCTAAAAAGAAAGGGCGTACTTGGAAGTACTGTGACGTTAACTATTCGTTATAAAGATTGGCATACGATTACACGCACGAAGAGGTTAACGAAACCGGTCGAACAAGCAGCACATATTTGGGCGGCTGCTAAAGCGCTGCTGCTCACCCATTGGAATGGGAATGGTGTTCGCCTCTTAGGTATCACAGTCCAGGACATTGTTGAAAGAGAGCAGGCGGATATTCAGCTTGACTTATTTTCTTATGAAGAAGAGGCGAAAAAGGGAGCGCTCAACGAATTAATAGATGGTATCCGTCAAAAGCATGGAGAAGATATCATTCATAAAGGAGTTCACTCCCATCAAAAAGGCCGCCCCAAGAAAGGGAAACGGCCCGATGGTCAGTTGGAATAATGAAAGCAGCTTTTTGAGAAGAGAGAAAGATGAGGTATTGATAATCAGGAGAGTTGATTCTCCTCCTGCAGCCAAATAGATCTTTTATCAACGGGACGAGAGTGGGCAACAACAAGACCTACATTTGTTTCGGATTCATCATGGTCTACAAGCAAGTAGGGGATATGATATTGGATCGCTAAATGGATATAGGGAGTTAAGTAAGTATAGTCAAGGTCGCTGCTTAAGCGCATTTCTCCTTCCTTAATTAGAGATACCCAGTCTTCTACTTCTTTTTTTCCTTGCTCCTTATAAATTTGCTTGGCCGTTAGAACTCCTTCGATCTGTTCTCTGTGCATACCTAAGTATTCTTGCGGTTCAATAGGCGAAGTGTCAGTCAGCTGTTCAAAAACCAGCTTGAGCCTTCTCAAATAAGTCTCCTCCTTTAGCGTAGACATTCATTTATATATACCCCTCCGAAAAGTATTTAAAATGCTGTTTTTTGTTTTTTTATGAGATTTCTGGCTGAACTGTGTGTAACAGCAGACACAGAAGGCTTGCACCCGATGAGAAGGGAAGTTGATTGAGAGGATGTGGTAAAGATGGAACTATTGTTTTTAGGGACAGGAGCGGGCGTGCCGGGAAAATTACGAAATGTCAGCTCCTTGGCTTTGAAGATGCTGAACGAACGAGGGGCGGTATGGCTGTTTGATTGCGGAGAGGCGACCCAGCATCAAATATTGCACACTTCATTAAAGCCTCGGCGTATTGAGAAGATCTTTATTACTCATTTACATGGAGATCATATTTTTGGCCTGCCTGGTTTACTAGGCAGCCGCTCATTTCAAGGGGGAGAACTGCCGCTTACGGTGTACGGACCAGAAGGAACCCGGGAATTCCTTCAAACAGCCTTGAATATAAGTAAAACAAGACTCCAATATGAGCTTACTATTGAAGAGGTAGAGGAGGGAGTCATTTTTGAGGATGAGCAGTTTATTGTGGAGGCTCGTCGTCTAGAGCACGGTATTGCTTCCTATGGATATCGGATTTGTGAAAAGGATAAGCCAGGAGCGCTGCTAGTAGATGAATTAAGAAAGGATAATATACCGCCAGGACCTATATACAAAGACATCAAAGCAGGCCGGTCAGTTGAGCTGGAGGATGGGCGCATTATCCAGCCGCATAAGTATATGGGGCCGCCTCAGAAGGGAAGAATCCTGGCGATTCTTGGAGATACAAGACCATGCAAGGCAGCTGTGATGCTGGCTAAAGAGGCAGATGTGCTGGTACATGAAGCTACGTTCTCAGCTGAAACGCCGCAAATGGCGCATGACTACTTTCATTCCACGACTGTACAGGCTGCGCAAATTGCTGAAGAAGCAGGAGCAAAGGTTCTCGTGTTGAACCACATTAGCTCTAGATATACAAAGGAAGAAGCAAAGGGGTTAAAAGGAGAAGCAGAAACAGTATTCAAGCCTGTCGTGCTGGCGCATGACTTTATGGAGGTTCCCGTTCAATAGAAAAGGAGCAGCTGATCAGCTGCTCCTTTTCTCTCCTATTGCCACCCGCGTTCATATTGTTTGGGCGGATCAATCTGTGTTCTCAATTCTCTTGCAGCTGTACGCGGCCAATACGGATCACGCAACAGCTCGCGTCCAAGGAAGATTAAATCGGCGCGTTCATTCCGCAGAATCTCTTCTGCTTGCATCGCCGAGTTGATCATGCCGACAGCACCGGTTGGAATATCAGCCCCATGCTTAATTGTTTCGGCAAATTTCACCTGATACCCTGGGAAAGACTGGATCTTAGCAGGGACAACGGCACCTGAACTTGTATCGATGAGATCAACACCCAGCTCTTTCAGCTGCTGAGCAATTGGTACATAATCCTCTGCTGTTAACCCCTCGGGATGGTAGTCGCTGGCGGATACGCGAACAAACAATGGCCCGTTCCAAACTTTTTTCACTTCGGTGATGATTTCCGTTAAGAAGCGCAGACGATTGGCAGGGCTCCCGCCGTATTCATCTTCCCGGTGGTTTGTAAGCGGAGAGAGGAATTCATTGATCAAATAGCCGTGCGCGCCATGCAGTTCAATGATGTCGAAACCAGCTTTCTTTGCCCGGCGTGCACCATCAGCAAAGGCCTGCACTGTCCGCTCGATATCCTCTTTCGTCATTTCTTTCGGCGTTCTCATCGTCTCATCAAATGCTAGAGCGGAAGGGGCTAGAATTTCACCTCTTACTTCCGCTTTTCGGCCAGCATGAGCGAGCTGAATAGCTGTCTTTGCCCCATGAGGCTTGATTAAAGAGACGAGGCGCTTGAGTCCGTCAATATGCTCGTCGCTCCAAATGCCCAGGTCCCGTTCTGAAATACGGCCCTCTGGCGTAACACCAGTCGCTTCCACCATGATTAAACCAACTTGGCCGACGGCCCGGGCTGGATAATGAACAAGGTGCCAATCGTTCACTTTTCCGTCCTGTTCCGCCGAGTACATGCACATCGGTGACATGACGATCCGGTTTTTAAGTGTTACATCTTTAATTGTATACGGTTCAAATAACTTTCTTGCCATCAGAATCCTCCTTTAGTGTCCGATTCCATTATAGCAAGATCGTTTCTTCGACCAAAATGATCGGCTTATTTCTATTGTTGAATTGGGTTTTTGTAAGGAAGGCCAAGACGTTTAGATTGAGCCGTTGCTTCTGTAATACAGCGGACAAAGGCCTGCTTTACCTCTTTGTTTTCTAAAATATGAATGCCTGCTTCCGTTGTGCCGCCCGGGCTCATCACTGCTTTTCGCAGTTGTTCTGCTTCACCGTCTGTCGCTGAAAGCATCTCAGCTGCACCAAGCAAGGTTTGAATGATGAGCGGTTTAGCGACTTCCTTTTCGAGGCCAATCTCTTCTGCTGCCTGCTCCATCGCTTCTGCGACATAATAAATATAGGCAGGGCCGCTCCCTGATAAGCCAGTTACAGCATCCAGCTGCTCCTCTTTTACGATTTTCGTTAAACCAATAGAAGAGAAGAGAGCCAGCGCTGTCATCTTTTGTTCTTCGGTGACGTGCTCATTCAGGGCAATCGCTGTAGCAGATTTGCCAATAGTGGCCGAAGTGTTTGGCATGGCTCGAATGATGGCGTGAGAAGCGCTTGTTTCGTGTGCAATAAAATCAATTGTTACTCCTGCCATTAAAGATATAATAAGTGCGGATGGAGAGAGATGCTTTTTCACTTTTTGGATCGCATCCTTTGCATCCTTCGGCTTAGTGGCTAGCACCACGATATGGCTATCTTTAAGGATTTCAGCCGTATCATAGCTCGTATGAATCCCGTAGCGCGATTTAAGCTCCTCTAGTCTTTCTTTATTACATTTATTGATTACGTGAATTTGATCAGCAGCCAATGCCCCGCTGGAAATAGCTCCGGTGATCACGGCTTCTGCCATAGAGCCGGCACCAATGAATGCTGTCTTCATTTTGATTATCCTCCTTCATGATGAGTATGTTCTGTTATAGGCCGTAAAATAAAAAACACCCTTTCATCCTTGATGTAAAGGACGAAAGGGTGTTGCTTCCGTGGTACCACCTTTGTTTGCAGACTAATGCCTGCACACTCGATTCCCGTTAACGCCGGGGGAAACGTTTAGGTTTGCCTAAAAGCTCGAAAGGCAGGTTCAATAAATAAGCGGGTGATGGAGCTTTTCAGCCAACGGGCTCCACTCTCTTGCACCATTATTTATTTACTGGTCCTTTGTCGATGCTTTTTTCTATATAACACACACATTCAGAACAAAATTATATTTACTAGTGATTATGAGGAATGTGATGCCTCTTGTCAAGAGAGAATTTTCTGTTTATTTCTACCTGTGTTGTTTGTTATGTGAAAATAATGACAATTGCTGTAGAACTCGCTACAATTGATAGGAGTATTCTCTTGTTGATATAACGCTTTCTTTCTTAGCGGAAGATAAGCGATAGAGCTGTAAGAAAAGGTGGAGTGCATTCATGAATACAGAACAGTTTGGCGATATTATAAAAATTACACTTCCGACTCCTTTCCCGGTCGGGGACGTAAATGTATTTCTAATTAAGGGGGATAGGCTGACGCTTGTTGATGCGGGTACGAAGACAGCCGCTTCTTTTGAAGCGCTTGTTTCCGGATTGGCGGACATCGGCTATAAAGTGGAGGACATCGAGCAGGTGCTTCTGACTCATCATCATCCGGATCATACTGGCCTGCTTGATTTTCTTCCGAGAGACATTGATCGAATCGGTCATCCTTATTGTGCTAATTGGGTAGTGAAGGATGAAGCCTTCCTTAGCTCTGCGATGGAATTTTATCGGGCTCTGTTCCGTGAAAGCGGCGTGCCTGCTGAAGCTGAACCGATGCTGAAAAGGATTCAGGCGCCTTTAAAGTTCAGCAGCGGAGAGAGTCCGCTGACGTTAGAAATAAAAGAGGGCAGCCCGCTGCCAGGGCTTGCAGACTGGCAGGTGTTTGAAGTGCCAGGCCATGCCCAGAGTCATCTCGCTTTCTACCGGGAAAAGGATGGTGCAATGGTCGGCGGCGACCATGTGCTAGCGAAGATTTCTTCGAATCCTCTCTTAGAGCCTCCGCTCAACTATGGAGAAGAACGGCCAAAACCGCTATTGCAGTATAATCATTCTTTAAAGAGAGTGATGGGTCTTCCGGTGGATACGATTTATACGGGGCATGGAGCAGAAGTAAAAAATGCAAATGCATTAATTGCAAGCCGGTTTGAGCGTCAGCACGATCGTGCCATGTTCGTAAAAGATATGATTGAAGAACAGTCTCTCACTGCGTTTGACATATGCGTGCGGTTATTCCCGACAGTTTATAAAAGAGAGCTGGACTTAACAATGTCTGAAACGATCGGCCAGCTTGATTATTTGCTTGATATTGGAGCCGCTGGGGTCGAGAAAAACGAGCAGGGTGTTTATTCTTATTTCTCATGGTAGAAGGAGGAGGACGCATGGGCCGTCTAAAAGGCAAAACAGTGTTGATTACCGGTGCATCAAGCGGTCTTGGAGTTGAAATGGCAAGGCAGGCAGCGCAGGAAGGAGCCAGCCTCATTCTTCTTGCCCGCCGCCTGGACCGGTTAAAGAAAGTAAAGGAAGAGATCGGCCGTACACTTCCAGTGGATATCCAGATTCATAGCGTGGACGTTAGCCGAAAGGAGGAGGTAGAGTATGTTTTCGGACAAATCATAGAAAAAGTTCCCGCGATTGATATCCTTGTCAATAATGCGGGCTTTGGTGTGTTCAATGAAGCACACGAGGCGAAGTGGGAGGAAACGGAAGCGATGTTTAAAGTCAATGTTCTTGGCCTAATTGCTTGTACGCAGATGGTAATTCCCCATATGAAGGCGCGGCGGAGCGGGCATATTATCAATATCGCTTCCCAGGCAGGGAAAATGGCTACCCCGAAGTCCAGCATTTACGCGGCTACTAAGCATGCGGTGCTTGGTTATACGAACAGTCTGCGAATGGAGCTTGCCCGTGATGGTGTGCATGTAACAGCTGTGAATCCCGGTCCAATCGCAACGGAATTTTTTACGACTGCTGATCCGTCCGGCTCTTATGCGAGAAGCGTAGAAAGATGGATGCTGAAGCCTGAGCAAGTAGCAAGGGAAGTCATCAGAGCGATGGGAACGCAAAAAAGAGAGATTAACCTGCCGAGATGGATGAACGCGGGAAGCATCCTTCATACGTTATTTCCAGGCACGGTAGAACGGCTCGGCCGTAAAGCCTTTTTTAAGAAATGACTTAATGTTTGCCAGATCAATCGGCCCCTGCTATTTCGATATTAACAAGGAGCTGAATAGTCGGTTCATCCCCTTGCAAGAAATTCATATACCTCGTCTTCAATAATTTCATATAGTTCGCCGTCTTCTGCCAATTGGTGTTTATAAATACGGAGCAAAAGCTCTTCATAAACTACTTCTAATTCAGATTCTTCGATATGAAATTCGTATTGGCGGAGACATTGTTTAATTTTTCTCTTTATAAATAATGAGTCCAGCATCATTCACCCCCGTTATAGGAAAAAGCAAAAATTGGACAGCTGCCTGTTTGTGTTCTGAGGCTGCGAGCGGTAAAGGGAAGCAACAGCTGTTCTAGAAGCTCATGCTTGTCATTTGTAAATTTTTGATTATAAATAAGAAGAGAAAAAAGCAATACACAGAAATAGAAAGGGGATAACATGAACATACATATAACGGAACGAGCGGCAGAAAGACTTGAAAGCAAACTTGAGAGCGGTACGTATTTAAAGCTTCATTACGATACGGAAGGCTGCGGCTGCGGGGTAAATGGTGTCCCTGTTTTGTGGATCGTTGATGAGGCAGCCGAGGGAGATGTCAAAATACAAACAAATGCCATGCCGGTTCTTGTAGAAGCCTCACAAATGGTCTTTTTTGCAGAGAAGCTGACTATCGGTGTTTCGGGAGCTAACCTGTATCGGCTGAGCAGTCCCGAAGAGATTTTAAACGGACAGATGAACCTGATGAAACGAACATAACACCCTCCCGCTTAAGAAGGAGGGCACTGAAAAACTTACGTTTTTTATTCTGCAAATTCAAATGAATACAAAAAGGCAATTTTCCACCTGTTTTTCAAGCGGAAAATTGCCTTTTTCCTTTTCTTTTTTTATTCCTTTTCATTAAGGAGTTTCAAAATTCGCTTGAGGTTTACTGCAAATATCGCTGTGGCTCCTTGAATTTCCATACCAAATAGACCCGCAGATGTTGCTGTTTCATACCCGTGTCTATGTTTTAACTCACTATTTTTTGCTTCAATTTTATAACGAGAGCGTGCATGTTCTCTAAATTCTTCACTATTTTGAAATGCTTCCTGTTCCTTATGTTCTGTGGATTTTATTGAAACAGAATATGTTTTACTTTTTGCCCCTTCTTTATAACAGCCATCACGGAACGGACATACTGCACATTTTTTAATATCAAAGTAATAGGTGTCTTTTTGATTTTTCCCTTGTTCTTTCTTTCCCGTTCGTGCTTTTCGTATTGCCATGTGACCTGCTTTACAAACGTACAAACCTGCATCTTTATTAAACTCAAACTCATCCTCTTTAGCACGTCCACCTTGTGTAAT
>NZ_JWJE02000118.1 GCF_000812025.2 Bacillus thermotolerans | reverse complement strand
GGTTCTAAATCAAATGTTGGGGTTTTAGGCTACCGCGCTACGCTTGGTGGCCTCTATAAAAAATGATGGATGGTACCATTCATCATTTTTTATAGAGGAGAATCACACCAACTCGGTTAACCAATATGTACCCCAATTCTTTTATACTTGTGTGTTAATAAAATCTTCGCCCTAAAGCGTTCAAAAACTCTAAATCCATAAGCATTTCTCTTTAGAACTTTGGTTGAATTATTAATTCCCTCTAAAAACCCATTTGAATATTCATAGGCAAAGCTATTTAATACTTCAACTTGCCAATTTTGTATGGTCTTTATTGCTTTAATCATTTCAGGTATCTTTGAATCCTCAATTAACTTATATAGTTCTTCCAATTCCTTTTTAACCAAACTGATACTGTTTTTTCCGTTTTCTTTGGCACGTAAAAACCAAGAACGATATGCCTCTTTAATTTCATATGCTTGTTTGAGTTCATTCGACATCTCCAAGTAACGATTTAAATGCCATTTCTCATCTTGGTAGAATATCAATCGGTTCTTTTGTTATCCCATTCGCAATGATTAACTGGTATTTCCCTTCGCGGGTATCACCCTTGTATTCATCAATAGCTATAACTGTAGGTAATTCTTCCACCGGACGAATTTCACTTCGTGAAATTTGATCGAATCGACGTATAATGGTTGAAGATGAACACCCGTAGATTTCAGCTGTTTCCTTAAATGTTTT
>NZ_JWJE02000117.1 GCF_000812025.2 Bacillus thermotolerans | reverse complement strand
TTCCTTTTTAACCAAACTGATACTGTTTTTTCCGTTTTCTTTGGCACGTAAAAACCAAGAACGATATGCCTCTTTAATTTCATATGCTTGTTTGAGTTCATTCGACATCTCCAAGTAACGATTTAAATGCCATTTCTCATCCTTAGTTAAGCGTTGGCAGTCTTTATGAAAGACATGTTTCATACGTTTACACTTTTTACGGTCGTAGCCATGAAATTGGTTTTGTACTCGACGTCTTACTCCATCAAGCCCCCAATAGATGTAACGACAAAAATGAAATCTATCAGCTACAATAACAGGTTTACCCAATGCCTCTTGAACGGCTGCTTTAAAGGAATGATTCATATCCATTATGACTATTTGCACTCTAGATCCGTGCTTTCTTAAGTAGTCTTTTATCGTACGTTTATAACGATTTGGTAGAATATCAATCGGTTCTTTTGTTATCCCATTCGCAATGATTAACTGGTATTTCCCTTCGCGGGTATCACCCTTGTATTCATCAATAGCTATAACTGTAGGTAATTCTTCCACCGGACGAATTTCACTTCGTGAAATTTGATCGAATCGACGTATAATGGTTGAAGATGAACACCCGTAGATTTCAGCTGTTTCCTTAAATGTTTTTCCTTTAATCGCTTTAATTGATATAGCTTGATTCCATTCTATTGAGGTACGTTGATAACGCATGACAAAAGGATTTTTCTCTGAAAAACGTTTCCCACATTCACAGACATATCGTCTACGCTTATAAAAGATTTGGGTTTTTCTTTCAAACCACTTTAAGTGTTGAATTTTTTGTATACGATAGTCATGAATTTTACTCGTCCTTTGATTACATTTAGGGCACCGATGTACTTTTCGCTCCATTTCAACGTACAGGCGGATAACTTCGCCCACTTCTTCAACATTGGTTAGGATAGACCCTTTTAATCCAGGAATAATCATGGTAAAATCCATATACACGCAACTCCATTCTTTAGACTTGTTTCTCGACAATTCAAGTATAAAAGAATGAGGAGTTTGCGTGTTTTTTTATGCACACAAAATTTTGTTTAAACCCCAACAAATATTATAGAGCCAAAAAAAGAGCCCTAGGGCTCTTTTTTGGTTAAGAGATCACTACTGAAGTAAAAAGAACGCACAAAAAAGCCCAGCTTCTTTGTATGAATGTAAAGTGTACCCTTTGTAAAGGACATTTTAAAAAAAGCCTAGGCAGTTTTAAGAAGATGATCTCTGTATTGAACAGGGGTCATCTTTTTT
>NZ_JWJE02000116.1 GCF_000812025.2 Bacillus thermotolerans | reverse complement strand
GAATGTTGACAAGTGGTTTTTTTATTTGTAAAGCCCCTTAGACCAACACAAATTAGGTGCCATAACCTACATTTTTATGATGCCATAAACATTTTTTGAATCAAACTTTGATGATATTTTGCCAGCTAAAAATGATTCACCTAAAGAAGATAGGGTTTCCTGTACATCAAATCCAGCTCCTACGCTGACAACTCCAATATACATAATCAAAAGAAAACCACGTTGTACATATTCATTAGATAAAACATTGCGAACACTCTTTTTTAACTGAAATGTACCATCATTTGACTCTTCGTTATACTTATAATCTCCAGCTATATTTTTTGTGCTGATAGGTTGCATCGAAAACCTATCAACTATCTCGGCAAATTGAGCCGGATTTTGTCTATTGAATTGAGCTGCCAAATTAGCGAATTTTGACGATGGCAACTCAACTATTTTTCTAAGCTCGACTACCGAAGCAGCCATCCGGCTAGCCTTTTCTAATTCTGCATGAAAAGAATTGATATTATTTATCGCGTTTATTATTGGGGGAGTCGCATTATTAACCCAACCTACTGCCCATCTAGCCGAACTTGAAATGTTTGTATTTTCATGATATATATAACGCGTCTTTTGTATTATTTCCGCATTTCTATGCTGCATATTATAAATTTCTTTCATTATTCCTAATGACGGGAGAACGGGTTTTACCATTGTAATTGGGGTTCCTATTTTTTGAATTTCAACTCCTTTTACTATAGAATTCAATTCTTTTCGCCAATTAAAAAGGTTCTAAATCAAATGTTGGGGTTTTAGGCTACCGCGCTACGCTTGGTGGCCTCTATAAAAAATGATGGATGGTACCATTCATCATTTTTT
>NZ_JWJE02000115.1 GCF_000812025.2 Bacillus thermotolerans | reverse complement strand
TTTTTTTATGTTCTTTTCTCACACCTACCAGGAAATTGAACAAAACCGGGCGTTCTATCTTCACATGTATGATGCTTCCCATCAGCTTGTCCAAATAGACCAAGTGATGGACTGGCACCAGCTTTATAAAAAATTAAAAGTGTATTACCCTCAGCGAATCGGACGGCCTACGGCCGACCCTGTTGTATTGATCAAAATCTTAATGATTCAGATGCTGGAGGGCTTTCGTTCTGTTCGTTTTACGTGTAAACAAGTTCAACAAAACGCGACCTACCGCTGGTTTCTAGGCATTTCTCCCTTTCAGAAGGTGCCAGACCATTCAACTATTTCAAAGTTTTTATCTAACCGGCTGGGTGGACCGGCTTTTTGGCAAGAACTTTTCTGTGATCATTTGAGAGCTATTGATCAGGAAGGGTTTCTTTCGCATGATATTTGGGTGGCAGATGAAACCGAATTAAAAGCCAATGCAAATAAACGAAAACGAGAAGTGTATTATACACAAACAACCGTTCAAGAGGAAGAAAATCTAGAGTTTATTAATGAATTTCGAGAACGATATGGCAAGAAG
This sequence comes from Bacillus thermotolerans, assembly GCF_000812025.2. Classification (GTDB taxonomy): domain Bacteria; phylum Bacillota; class Bacilli; order Bacillales; family Domibacillaceae; genus Quasibacillus; species Quasibacillus thermotolerans. Next base: position 422 of record NZ_JWJE02000115.1, on the reverse strand, counting down.
CCCTTGAGGGCAAAAAAAGAGAAGAACGTATTAAAACGAGTAAATCAGAGCCCGGTTGATGCGGACGCACGCTTATCGGTCAAGCATGAGAAACGAGGGCGTTTTGCTTATTTTGAACACCGCGTGGTCGATGCCCTTCATAATTTTATTATTGCTTCTGAAGTCACCGCCGCGAATATCCCCGGCCATCAGGTGCTTCCCGCCCAGCTGGATCATTTAAGAGAGCTTTTTGGGCGTTACTGTACTGAAATAGCACTGGACTCAGGTTATTATAATGCGCGCTTCATAAAGAAGATATTTAGCCGAAAGATCTTTGCCTATATCGCTTATCGCCGAATACCCGTGAAGGAACATCCACAGTGCCGCCGGACTCAATTCCGCCGAATAAAGGAAGATCTTTACGCTTGCCCTTGCGGGGTGCC
>NZ_JWJE02000114.1 GCF_000812025.2 Bacillus thermotolerans | reverse complement strand
ACAGGACTTAAAATCCTGCGGTAGGTGACTACCGTACCGGTTCGATTCCGGTCCTCGGCACCACTAGATGCGCCCGTAGCTCAATTGGATAGAGCGTTTGACTACGGATCAAAAGGTTAGGGGTTCGACTCCTCTCGGGCGCGTAATATTGTTTTTATTTAACATGGGGCCTTAGCTCAGCTGGGAGAGCGCCTGCTTTGCACGCAGGAGGTCAGCGGTTCGATCCCGCTAGGCTCCATTTTTTTATGGAGGAATACCCAAGTCTGGCTGAAGGGATCGGTCTTGAAAACCGACAGGCGGGTTACACCGCGCGGGGGTTCGAATCCCTCTTCCTCCGCCATTTATATTTTTATCGTCGCGGGGTGGAGCAGCCCGGTAGCTCGTCGGGCTCATAACCCGAAGGTCGCAGGTTCAAATCCTGCCCCCGCAATTACGGTCCGGTAGTTCAGTTGGTTAGAATGCCTGCCTGTCACGCAGGAGGTCGCGGGTTCGAGTCCCGTCCGGACCGCCATATTTCTCCCAACAGTTTGCAGCTGTTGTTGATATATATTTATTCGTGTGGCTCAGTAGCTCAGTCGGTAGAGCAATGGACTGAAAATCCATGTGTCGGCGGTTCGATTCCGTCCTGAGCCACCATTTTCTTTTATGGGTACTTTTTCTTTACACTTAGATAAAGATAATCTCATCTTTCTCCGTATATATACATATAGGGGCCTGTAGCTCAGCTGGTTAGAGCGCACGCCTGATAAGCGTGAGGTCGATGGTTCAAGTCCATTCAGGCCCATTTTATTCCGCAGTAGCTCAGTGGTAGAGCAATCGGCTGTTAACCGATCGGTCGCAAGTTCGAATCTTGCCTGCGGAGTTTTGCTATTTCCTGGAGAAGTACTCAAGTGGCTGAAGAGGCGCCCCTGCTAAGGGTGTAGGTCGGTTTTTCCGGTGCGAGGGTTCGAATCCCTCCTTCTCCGTTTGAAAATCACTATAAACTGTTCATATTGCTGGTTACCTATGAATCTATCGTATAAATAGCCCTTCATTTCCTTATTGCATCGGAAATAAGGGTGTTTTTTTATAGGCTCTATAATATTTGTTGGGGTTTAAACAAAATTTTGTGTGCATAAAAAAACACGCAAACTCCTCATTCTTTTATACTTGAATTGTCGAG
>NZ_JWJE02000113.1 GCF_000812025.2 Bacillus thermotolerans | reverse complement strand
TGGTGCTAGTATAGTTTTATGGACAGCTTTTAGTTAACTCTCTATCATAAAAGATACGAGAGGAAGTGTCCGATATGAAACAAAAAAAGAAATATAACGACGATTTTAAGAAGACAATCGTTGAACTCTATCACACGGGTAGTTCGGTGAGTGCGTTAAGCAGCGAATATGGCGTATCTGAAGTGACAATATACAAATGGATTAAGGCTTTGACCCCAATCAGTGAGGAAACGGGGAGCCTAACCCCTAAAGACATCGCTGCGATTCAGAAAGAAAATCTTCGCATGAAACAGGAGATCGAAATCTTAAAAAAGGCTATGGCCATATTCGCCAAAAAGTAACGGACAACGAGCTCATCGATTTGATTCATGAACAAAAAGAGAACTATCCCATTCAAGTGATGTGTGAGGTACTTGACGTTCCTAGAAGTACTTACTACCAATCCTTGGAGCATATGGAATCGTGATCGTGAGAATAGGCAACTCACGGAAGAGATCCATCGAATTCACAAGGAGAGCAAAGCACGCTATGGGGCTCCAAAGATTCATCAATCCCTCCTTAAGGAGGGATACGCCGTGAGCCTTAAACGTGTTCAACGGCTGATGAGGAAGGCAGGAATTCGATCCATCACCGTGAAGAAGTTCCGTCCGCAAAAGAGTCAAGGAACGGTCATAGAACGCACGAATCACCTAGAGCAAGATTTTACAACTACCACCATTAATGAAAAATGGGTGGCTGACATCACCTATATTCATACGCTTAGGGATGGCTGGTGTTACTTGGCGTCTGTCTTAGACCTGCATTCTAAAAAAATTGTCGGATACTCTTTCTCTCGTTCCATGACAACAGACCTTGTGCTTCAAGCTCTGCATAATGCAGTAACAACGCAAAATCCCGAACCTGGCCTCATACTACATACGGATCTAGGGACACAGTACACAAGTGAAGCATTTGAAAATGCATTGAAAGCTTATGAAATAAAGCAGTCGTTTAGCCGTAAGGGATGTCCATATGATAATGCCTGCATGGAGTCATTCCATGCCATCTTGAAGAAGGAAGAAGTGCACCAAGTGAAGTATCTTGACTACGAATCTGCAAAGCTTGCCCTATTCCAATATATCGAGGGCTGGTACAATCGCAAACGTATTCATGGTCAAATAGGTTATCGAACACCTCAAGAAGTGGAAGACCTAATACGCATGTCAGCTTAACGAGTTAACTTTTTTCTGTCCAAAATATTGACTCAGGTCCATGT
>NZ_JWJE02000112.1 GCF_000812025.2 Bacillus thermotolerans | reverse complement strand
ATGGCTTAAAGTTAAAACTTTAAGCCATTTCTCAATTTTACATATATTTACTGTTTATTGCGGGTAATGACAGCTACGCTGTTGTTACCCCTATTCAACTTTACCTCTCCTTTGTTATTTATTATTAACTTACTTTATGTAAGTAATTATATTTATGAAATTAACATTCGTAAAGTTAATAAATGATAAAAAGTTATTTAATTGATTTAGGTTTATGGGTATAATAGGAATAAGGAGGGATTTGCTTGGATCAGTCGCTTATTTGTCCCAGATTTGAAAAAGCCATCACATTGTTAAGCAAAAGGTGGACTGGACTCATTATTTACCAGTTGTTAAATGGTCCGCAGCGCTTCTGTACCGTTGAATCTTCTATCGGAATAAGCGGAAAAGTTCTTTCGGATCGGCTAAAGGATTTAGAGAACGAAGGGATTGTAAAACGTGAAGTTATTCCCGAGACACCGGTCCGGATTGAGTATTCATTGACAGAGAAGGGACTAGCCATGGAGCCTCTCATGAAAGAGATCGAAAAATGGTCACAGGAATGGTTAGAAGCATAATGAAACAAACATTCATCATGTATAAAAGGATATAATCTGGCAAGAAACATGCCAGGTTATATCCTTTTTTTATTGGTGTATTTATTAAAAAATAAATATTTAATAAAAGAAGAAAAGAAATAAAGAAGTAAAGAAAAAAATAAAAAAAGAAATATACTTCGACTATTGTTCGGAACGTCTGGTTTGGTGGTGTCTTTCAAGAGAGCAGTCGCTTAGCTGGTCAGTACTTTTAGTTAAGGGAATAAAAAGTCATCATTGTACTTAAGCAAATGTTGAAAACGTGTAAATCAAGAAGCAATTATAAATTTTTCAGTTAGTTTATAGTGCAAAATTCAAATTAAGTTTCAAAAATTAAAAACCGCCTCTAAGGTCCTTCAAAATGAAAGTATTCCAAACGCTCGTTATTTCTGCTGTCAAGCTTGTGGGGGATTCTCTATTTATTGAGCTAACGAAGCAAGTTTCTTTCAAAATAAAAAACGTTATCCTCTCGGGAAACTAACCGAAGAAGATAACGTTTTTAACGAAGTGATTCCTTTATCAATAACTAATAAACCGGTGGCTAATGCCACTTTGTCAGCTGGGCTTGTAAGGATGCCCGGTTATTTACTCCTGTTTTTCGGTAAATATTTTTTACATGTTTGTTTACCGTATGAATACTGATAAATAACTCTTCTGGTATTTCCTTGTACGTGTATCCTTTTTTTAGAAAAACACACACTAGTGTTGCATGAATAATATTTAAATTTTCAGTTTAATTATTTTCCTTATTTGGAGCCAAAAAAGGAAATACCCATACAAAGGTGGCTCTATCCATTTGGAAATTATTTTATAATTAGACTGAGGTGACACCGACAGTTTGTCTGATTAAGGAACAGCCTTTCCTTCTATTTTTCGAATCCAGATCGTAGCCGGCTTCCACAATGCTGCCTTTAAATATCGGCTAATCTGCAGAATTTTTCTCTTGCTGTCCGTCTCGATCTGCGCGAGAACATTGAGACAATAGACGATTAACGCGATGAACACCTGATTCTGTATCGCCCACTCGCTTTGGCCGTAGAACTTTTTGATGTTTAAGTGCTGCTTGATCCATTTGAAAAAAGTTCAATGGCCCAGCGGGCCTTGTACATCTCTGAAATTTCTTCTGCGCTCAAATCAAAACGGTTTGTGATGAGGTGAAGCAGATTCCCTTTTGAATCAGCCACTTTTAGAAGGCGGAAGTAATTCTCTGTACGGTTTTGTGTGCTTCCGAGCAACACCATTTGATCAGACAAAACAGATGAATCATCAGGTAATGGAAAATCACTGACTTCTCGGATCACAGCGTTTTTGCGTAGTCTAGAGAGAAAAAAGTATCCATCATCCGTCATACGGTCAAAGCGCTCGTAGTCCAGATATCCTCTGTCAAACACATACATGCATTCTTTGTCATCGACCAGAACTTCCAACTGACCTCGGTCATGTTCACTGGCTTTGGTGATGACGGCTTTTTCCGGATAGGAAGATCCCTTTTCCATGAAGACAAGACGAAGATGTAACTTTACGCCTGCTTTAGTTTTCCGAAATTTTGCCCACCGATGATTCGTCAAATTAAGTGGCAATGTACTCGAATCAATGATTTTCGAAGGCATAACCAGTTTTGTATAGTGGGTTTTGGCGTGAATCTGCCCCACTAAATCGAGGAAAAGAAGTTGAAACAGATCTGGATTTAAGCTGTTTAACCGTCGAGATAACCGAGAAATACTGATCAAATCTAGTTCAATTCCCTTTTGAAGCTGTTCGTCAAAAAGACAATCACCAAGAGCGTGCAGGCTCTCGACTTCAACTAGCTGCGCAAAGAGCAGCAGTTTCAGGGAGGACTCTGTCCTTAACTTTTTTGTATAATAGTCTAATTTCTTGATTTTCACCTGATCTTCAATTAATTGAAGATTCATGGCTGAAAACCATTGCCCAAATGAAGTTTTTCGTGTAATCTTGTCCATGCGTGAGTCCTTTTTAGTGGATTTGGACGGGTTACCACCTGACTTATCCATTATAAAGGACTTTTTCTTTGCACAAAATAAAATTAGTGAAGATTTTGGGTCTTTTTAATATTGAAATTAAATTAGTGC
>NZ_JWJE02000111.1 GCF_000812025.2 Bacillus thermotolerans | reverse complement strand
TGAAGTGACCCCCATAAGTTAGACAGGTTATTTCATTAGGCAATTTGTTGGGCATGAGTCCGGTATTGCACCGGGCTCATACCTTTTAATTTTGCCTTAATTCGTCTGTGGTTATAGTAATCAATGTACTTGGCTAGTTCTTTCTTAAAGTGCTCCATGCTCTCAAACTCCTTCAAATAAAGAAACTCCGATTTCATAATACCGAAGAAATTTTCCATCACCGCGTTGTCGAGACAGTTCCCCTTGCGGGACATGCTTTGTGTAATGCCTCGTTCGTTTAGGGCCTGGCGGTATTTTCTCATCTGATAGTGCCAGCCTTGATCTGAATGCATAAGAAGGACATCCCCGGGTGTCAAGCGTTTAAAAGCTTGGTCCAGCATAGTGGAAACCAGTGAGTAGGTGGGCCTTGGGCCAATAGTGTAGGTAATAATCTCTCCATTGTATAAGTCTAATACGGGTGACAAATATTGCTTTTCACCGAACAGTTTAAATTCTGTAATATCAGTGACCCATTTCTCATTTGGTTTTTCAGCCTGAAACTGGCGGCCTAGAATGTTAGAGGCTGTCTTCCCGATAGTCCCTTTATATGATTTATACTTTTTTATACGCACAAGGCATTTTAAGTCAAGTTCTTTCATGATACGCTGCACTTTCTTGTGGTTCACCCTGTGGCCGCGATTCGCTAGTTCGTCTCGAATACGGCGATAGCCATACCGGCCTTCATGTTCGTCATAAATTATTTGGATGAGGTCTTTTAGCTCTGTATCTGAATCGGGACGGCCGAAGGTTTTCACCCAGTAATAGTAGGTGCTGCGGGGAATGCCAGCGATCCGGAGGAGCGCTTTTATCGGAAATTTATGCCTTAATTCATAGATTACTTGTGCTTTGTCTTGTTTGGTGATTTTTCTTTGTTCTGAACTAAGGCATTCAACTTTTTTAAATAGGCATTCTCCATGCGCAAACGTTCTAATTCGGCCTGCATCTCCTCCATGGAATTTCCCGTTGGGTGTTTCTTCTCTTTTTGCTTCTTGTCATTTTTCATGGGTGGTCGCCCCTTTTTCTTGGTTTTCAGGGCAGCCAATCCTTGTGTTTCATACAAGTGTTGCCATGTCCACAGGGTGGAATCAGAAGGCAAGTTAAAGATCGCAGCTGTTTCAAAGATAGACGTCCCATTTTCGTTCATATAGTTGAGTACATCTAGTTTATAATGTACGGAATAATTTGTATAGGACGCTGAAAAAGCTTTTTCCCCATGATATTGATATTTTCTCACCCAAAACTGAAGACGGCTTCGATTCATGCCAAGCTCTTTGGCAAGGGCTGTGTAACCTTCTACCCCCTCTAAATAACGTTTCACTGTATTCATTTTTTCCTGGGCTGTAAATTTGACCAAAAGAAAAGCACCTCCAAATATTAGACCGTGTCTAACATTTGGGGTGCACCTCA
>NZ_JWJE02000110.1 GCF_000812025.2 Bacillus thermotolerans | reverse complement strand
CAGGGGCAGTAGGAATCGAACCCACACTGGAGGTTTTGGAGACCTCTGTTCTACCGTTAAACTATGCCCCTATAAGAATGGTGGAGGGGGACGGATTCGAACCGCCGAACCCTGAGGGAGCGGATTTACAGTCCGCCGCGTTTAGCCACTTCGCTACCCCTCCACAAATGCCGGCAAGAGGACTTGAACCCCCAACCTACTGATTACAAGTCAGTTGCTCTACCAATTGAGCTACACCGGCATAAATGATGGCTCAGGACGGAATCGAACCGCCGACACATGGATTTTCAGTCCATTGCTCTACCGACTGAGCTACTGAGCCTAACTTATGTATAAATGGCGGTCCGGACGGGACTCGAACCCGCGACCTCCTGCGTGACAGGCAGGCATTCTAACCAACTGAACTACCGGACCATAATTGCGGGGGCAGGATTTGAACCTGCGACCTTCGGGTTATGAGCCCGACGAGCTACCGAGCTGCTCCACCCCGCGACGATAAAAAATATAAATGGCGGAGGAAGAGGGATTCGAACCCCCGCGCGGTGTAACCCGCCTGTCGGTTTTCAAGACCGATCCCTTCAGCCAGACTTGGGTATTCCTCCATTTGATTATATAGCGGCGGAGGGGATCGAACCCCCGACCTCACGGGTATGAACCGTACGCTCTAGCCAGCTGAGCTACGCCGCCACTATGAAAATAAAAATGGAGCCTAGCGGGATCGAACCGCTGACCTCCTGCGTGCAAAGCAGGCGCTCTCCCAGCTGAGCTAAGGCCCCATGATTATAATATAAATAACCTTTCGGCTAATCGGGAAGACAGGATTCGAACCTGCGACCCCTTGGTCCCAAACCAAGTGCTCTACCAAGCTGAGCTACTTCCCGCTACGCGCCCGAGAGGAGTCGAACCCCTAACCTTTTGATCCGTAGTCAAACGCTCTATCCAATTGAGCTACGGGCGCATGTAATGTGGTGCCGAGGACCGGAATCGAACCGGTACGGTAGTCACCTACCGCAGGATTTTAAGTCCTGTGCGTCTGCCAGTTCCGCCACCCCGGCAAGCAAACTGGTAAAGCGGAAGACGGGATTCGAACCCGCGACCCCCACCTTGGCAAGGTGGTGTTCTACCACTGAACTACTTCCGCGAAACATGCGGGTGAAGGGAGTCGAACCCCCACGCCTTGCGGCGCCAGATCCTAAGTCTGGTGCGTCTGCCAATTCCGCCACACCCGCATAAAGTATATAAAATGGTGAGCCATGAAGGACTCGAACCTTCGACCCTCTGATTAAAAGTCAGATGCTCTACCAACTGAGCTAATGGCTCTAAAGTGGTGCCGGCAAGAGGACTTGAACCCCCAACCTACTGATTACAAGTCAGTTGCTCTACCAATTGAGCTACACCGGCCTAAATGGTGGAGGATGACGGGCTCGAACCGCCGACCCTCTGCTTGTAAGGCAGATGCTCTCCCAGCTGAGCTAATCCTCCACATGGTGACCCCT
>NZ_JWJE02000109.1 GCF_000812025.2 Bacillus thermotolerans | reverse complement strand
AACAATATTATAAAGTAAAAAGGCAGTTGAAAGTTCATTAGATTGAACTTTCAACTGCCTTTAATAAAAATTAGACTTTTTCAGTGCCCTCCTTAAGAAGCGGGGGTGTTGTTGGTGTGGGATTGGTAATGCTTCGCTAAGAAGTGGTCTATGGCGGCTGCATAGGCTTCAGGATCCTCGTTATATGATTGGGCGTGGGCGCCTTTAGGGGCAAGATAGATTTCTTTAGGACCCTTTTTCTTCTCGTATAACTCCTTTGTCATATCAGGAAGAATATAATCATCTTCTTCGCTATGAATAAACAAGACAGGTTTTCGGATGTGTTCAACCGCTTTGAGCGGTGAAATATCCCCTATGCGGAAGCGGTCTTGTACATAGACGGCCCATTCTGTTAACCGGATGAGAAGGGAAGGCGCGCATTTAATTTCACGCTTCATCTGATGTGTCACCTGGGCGCGAAAATCAGAGAAGGGGCAGTCGGCGACATAAAAGTCGGCCCGGTCCTCAACTGTTCCGGCATACAATAGTGCGGTCGCTGCGCCCATTGATTCACCATGAATGCCGAAGGATATCCCTTCTCCTTCTCGACGGATCAGCTCTTGAACAACTGCCTGCAAATCGTCTTTTTCATAGTACCCGTAGCTCGTTGTTGTCCCGCCCGATTCTCCGTGCCGTCGGTGGTCGTAGATAATCGCATTAAATCCTCTCTCTAGAAATATATTCATGTATTTAATAGAGTTAGTTTTCGTTTCGGTCACACCGTGACAAAAGATCATGTACGGGCCGCCTGGGTGGGGAGTGACGAATACAGCTTTTAAGCGGTAGCCAAAGGGAGACTGAATCCAGGCCTCTTCCTTAGGGAGCTGGTCATAATAATGGATATCCAGCCGCTTTGCCTCTATTTCACGCTGGCGGATCATCGTCTCTGCTTTTTTGCTCATATGTAACACGCGTCCCGACAAGTAAGCGCTGGCAGCGGCTGTCAGTGCCGCAGACACACCTAATGCAGTTAGCCACTTTCTCATTTATTGTCACCTCACAGTATTTTCCTCATTAGTTTACCACTTTTTGAAGAAGATCATTTGAACGAAAGAGGCGATCACCGGTACAATAAGAGAAATAGAAAGGCAGAAAGGGTAGAGACGATGAAGAAAAGAACGAATGAAAGTAAGAAAAAGGAACAGGATCAATTAACAGTAAAGGATACATTAAGCGGCGATCTCTTTGCGAAGCTCCAGGAGAAGAAACAGCAGCTGAAGGCAGAAGAGCAGAAGAAGCAGGAAGAGGCGCAGAGGAAGAAACAAGAGGAGCGTCAGCAGCGGGAGAAGAATAAAAGCTTTGAAGAGCTGTTAAATGAAAGCAATATGGATTGGAAGAAATTCAAGTAAGAAAGCGGCCATGATTGGCCGCTTTTTCTTGTGTGCCAGGCATGGCAACTATCTAGGTGGTGAGAGTCCACTGTGGGGGTACACATCGACCAACCACTAAGGAAGCGCAAGGTACT
>NZ_JWJE02000011.1 GCF_000812025.2 Bacillus thermotolerans | reverse complement strand
TTGTAACTGCTAAACTAAAGTAGACAGTTATTGCTAGATAAAAATGAACACTTTTCTTGGGGGAATAGGCATGTAAAAGGCTGTTGCCCCGTAGGGGCGACAGCCTTTTACATGCTCGGCCGCTTGCGCGGTTACCTCACATCATTTATCCCTTCCATCCTGTATAATATTTAACTGTATTATACGTCATGGGGGGAAACGGAAGGTGGAAAAGTGGGAAATGTACATGGAAATTCATCAGTTAAAAAAACAAGGTTTTAAAGTTAGGAGAATAGCTAGAAAGCTAAGAGTTTCAAGGACAACCGTTTATAAATACCTAGAGAAATCACCAGAAGAAATGAGCTTATGGATGGCTTCTACTAAATCTAGGAAAAAGAAATTGGATCCTTATGAAATGATTATCCATACTTGGCTTACGGAGCATCCTGATATGTCAGCTGCCCAAATACACGATTGGCTGTTGGAAAAATACAAAGATTTAAAAGTTGGAGAAAGCACTGTTCGCGGTTATGTGAAAGAATTACGTGAAAAATATTCTATACCTAAGGAAGAAGAGAAGCGTATTTATCAAGCAGTGCCGGAACTTCCAATGGGTCAGCAGGCACAAGTAGACTTTGGCCAAACAAACCAAAAAAAGTCAGACGGAACCTCTGTAAAGTTAAACTTTATTACTTTTGTGCTTTCGCACTCTCGTTATAAGTATGTAGAGTGGTTGGATCGCCCTTTTACAACCAAGGACGCGATTCGTTGTCATGAGAATGCATTCCGGTATTTTGGGGGTATCCCTAATGAACTTGTTTATGATCAAGATTCATTACTCATCGTTAGTGAAAATTCTGGAGATCTTATTCTTACAGCTGAGTTTCAATCTTACCGTGAAGAAAGGAAATTAAACTTCACAATATGTCGAAAAGCAGACCCTGAAAGTAAAGGAAAAATTGAAAATGTGGTTGGTTATATAAAGGGAAACTTCGCTAAAAATAGAGTGTTTGATCATATCGATACATGGAATGAACAAACCCTTGCCTGGTTAGATAGAACCGGAAATAAAAAGGTACATAACACCACAAAAAAGAGACCAGTCGAAGTGTTTTCTCTGGAAAAGCAACACTTAAGACCGATCATCAAAAAGATAACTATATCAAATATTAATTCAAGTATAACAAGAACAGTCAGGAAGGACAACACCATTGTTTACCTTTCTAATCGATATTCAGTTCCTCTCGGAACATACAAAAAAGGGAAGAGTGTATTTATCGAAGCAACAGACGAAGGCTATTTATTGATACGAGATGAGAAAGATGGTCCAACTATTGCAGAGCATAAGATTAGTCATCAAAAAGGAAAGTTAATTCAGGATACACAACACACTCGTGACCGCACGAAGGGAATTCCAGCGTACATTACGAGTATCGCTGAAAAGTTTAAGAATCAAGAACTCGCACATAGCTACTTGAAGGAAATACACCGACGATATCCAAGATACATACGGGATCAGCTTCAGCTGATTGGAAAAGAGATTAAGTCAGACCCCGAGCTTATCGATGAAGTGCTTGAAATGTGTATAAATAAGGGGATTTATAGTGCGACTGAATTTAGCGATATCGTTCAGTATGTCAAACGCCAGAGCCAAGTGGACAAGGATGCCCCCATTGTGGAATCAAACATCGTTCAACTTACTGATGCGGATAAACTGACAATATCCACCAAGCCGCATACTCGCAATCTGGATAGTTATCTGGAAGTGCTGGAAGGAGTGTCTAAATAATGTCTACTCTAGATCAGCTTCAGCAGCAATTGCGCTCTTTAAGATTGTCAGAAACGGCCGATTATTTACCAACTCTTCTTAGGCAAGCCGAGTCGGAAGACTGGACATACCAAGTCTTTCTCAATTACTTAACAATATATGAACAAAAACGTCGGGAAGAGAAACTAATTGAAAGAAGATTAAAGTGGGCCAACTTTCCTTTCTATAAAACAATGGAGGACTATAACCTGAACGAACAGCATTCTATAAGCAAGAAGCAAATGAATCAATTAAAGGAATTTACATGGTTAGATCAGCTTTATAATATGATCCTTTTAGGACCGCCAGGTGTGGGTAAAACACATCTGGCGACAGGATTAGGAATTGAGGCAATTTACAGTGGCTACAAAGTATCTTTTATATCTATGGGGGAACTCATTCAGACCCTTAAAACAGAGGAATTCACTAGAAAGTCTCAAACTAGAATGAAAAGAATTAGAGATTCAAACTTAGTTATTATCGATGATTTGATGTTTATGGCGATGGATAATCGCGAAGCTAACTTATTCTTTCATTTAATCAATGATTTGTATGATAAAGCTTCAATTATTTTAACTTCAAATAAAGCACCTTCTGAATGGGGTGACTTACTAGGAGATCCGGGCATCACAACCGCCATCCTAGACAGAATCGTTCATCGAGCAGAGGTAATTAATTTTAAGAATGATGAAAGTTATCGGATGAAACACCGTACTTCTATTTTTGAAGACTGAGGATAAAAGTGTCCAAAATTAATTAGCGAAAAGTGTTCATTTTTACTTGACGCTTACACTATTTTGAAATGCTTCCTGTTCCTTATGTTCTGTGGATTTTATTGAAACAGAATATGTTTTACTTTTTGCCCCTTCTTTATAACAGCCATCACGGAACGGACATACTGCACATTTTTTAATATCAAAGTAATAGGTGTCTTTTTGATTTTTCCCTTGTTCTTTCTTTCCCGTTCGTGCTTTTCGTATTGCCATGTGACCTGCTTTACAAACGTACAAACCTGCATCTTTATTAAACTCAAACTCATCCTCTTTAGCACGTCCACCTTGTGTAATCTGTGGATTTAGTTTAGATACTAATTGAAACTCTTCGGTTTTTGCATACTGAATATTATCTTTTTCTGAATAAGCTGTATCACCAATGATTCTATCAATTGTCATGCCTGCTTCTTTACTTTTCTCAACTAAATCTTTCAGGTACTTTCCATCACTTTTCTCACCAGTAGTAACAATCGCAGCTGTAATAATCCGTTCATCACTCATAGCTATATGTGTTTTAAATCCAAAAAAAGAAGAGTCAGCCGTTTTGTGTCCGACACGTGCATCTGGATCATTTGAATAACTTAGTTGTTCTGCATAATCTTCTACAACTTCTTTTAGTACGTTTAATTTTTCTTTGACAGCAGGAATCTCAGCGATTTGTGGCTCAGTTTCAATAACAGTAATCACTTTACGACAATAATCCAATTCATCATTTACTTCGTTAGAAGTCGTTTTTGGTGGGAATTTTTCTTTCATTGATTCATCTAGTTGATAAACTGCTTTCCGGACATTTTTTGATTTCTCTTGTAAAAACTCTCTCGGTGATTTTTGATTATAACGGGCTTTAGTATGTGTTGCATCCACGATAATTGATTTACTCTTAATGATTTCTTTTTCTAAAGCAATCTCAACGGTTTTGCCAATAAGCATGTCTAATAAACCTACATCTTGAAGACGAAGTTTACGAAATTTCGTTAATGAGCTTGGGTCAATTACTGAATCCTCTGGGGCCATGTCGAGAAAATATTTAAATGACATATCGTATTTCGAACGTTCAATTACATCTACATCTGACAAATCATAAATTGATTTAAGAAGTAAATATTTGAACATGCGAATTGGCGAAACAGCATTGCGACCATTATCAAGACAATATTTTGTTTTTAATTCTTCAAGTATGAAATTAAAGTCTACAAGCTCATTTATTTTACGAAGCATATTATCCTTTGGTACAACAATATCGTATAAAGCCATGAATGGGCTAAAGTTGAGAGATTCTTGATTTGAAATCACTTGGATACCACCTACATACATTTGATAACAATATTATAAAGTAAAAAGGCAGTTGAAAGTTCATTAGATTGAACTTTCAACTGCCTTTAATAAAAATTAGACTTTTTCAGTGCCCTC
>NZ_JWJE02000108.1 GCF_000812025.2 Bacillus thermotolerans | reverse complement strand
CTCGACTTGCATGTATTAGGCACGCCGCCAGCGTTCGTCCTGAGCCAGGATCAAACTCTCCAAAAAGATGTTTGATTGCTCATAAAATAAAAAAATCAAGAATTAACTGGCATGTATTTTGTTCAGTTTTCAAAGATCAATGATAGTTTCTTTGGAGCGGGTGATGGGAATCGAACCCACGACATCAGCTTGGAAGGCTGAGGTTTTACCATTAAACTACACCCGCATATATTATATGAATTAATGGTCGGGAAGACAGGATTCGAACCTGCGACCCCTTGGTCCCAAACCAAGTGCTCTACCAAGCTGAGCTACTTCCCGCTTACAAAATATGGCGCGCCCGAGAGGAGTCGAACCCCTAACCTTTTGATCCGTAGTCAAACGCTCTATCCAATTGAGCTACGGGCGCATATATTGGTGCGGTCGAGAGGACTTGAACCTCCACGGGGTCGCCCCCACTAGGCCCTCAACCTAGCGCGTCTGCCATTCCGCCACGACCGCAAGAATTAACAACAGAATTCTATTATAACATTCTACTACAATCAAGTCAATTATTTTTTCATTTCCCTTTGACGCTCTCAACGTCACAAGTAATATTCTATAACACTTTTACATAATAGTCAACTACTTTTTTTAATAAGCTTTACCTGGGAACCGATCTAGCTGTACCTCCCTTTGAAACTTATTAAAAACAAAATAGTAACCAAACTGTTAGTAATAATATAGGGGCTTAAAAAAACAGTCTGTAATGTACAGACTGACTGTTTCTAACCAAACAGTTGTTAATGCGGATGAAGGGAGTCGAACCCCCACGTCCTTTCGGACACTAGAGCCTGATTCTAGCGCGTCTGCCAGTTCCGCCACACCCGCAAAAAATAATGGTGAGCCATGAAGGACTCGAACCTTCGACCCTCTGATTAAAAGTCAGATGCTCTACCAACTGAGCTAATGGCTCACAATGGCTGGGCTAGCAGGATTCGAACCTGCGCATGACGGAGTCAAAGTCCGGTGCCTTACCGCTTGGCTATAGCCCAATATCCTGTAAAATGATACAAAAATGACCCCTACGGGATTCGAACCCGTGTTACCGCCGTGAAAGGGCGGTGTCTTAACCGCTTGACCAAGGGGCCTTAATAAAGAAAGATGTTAAGTTAAGATGGCGGAGAAGGAGGGATTTGAACCCTCGCGCCGGAGTAAACCGACCTACACCCTTAGCAGGGGCGCCTCTTCAGCCACTTGAGTACTTCCCCAAAAAATTGGCTCCGCAGGCAAGATTCGAACTTGCGACCGATCGGTTAACAGCCGATTGCTCTACCACTGAGCTACTGCGGAACGAATAATGTTTTATCGACAATTTGTATTATATTAAAAACGAATAGGTGCGTCAACACCCTTTTTATTTTTTTGCTAATTCCTTCATTTCCATTCAACTCCCCTCAAAATACAGCAAGAGGCTGGGACAAAACCCCAGTAACTTAAAAATAGGTACTCACCAAAAATGTTGGAGAGTACCTATTTTTTTGCACACAAAAAAGACAC
>NZ_JWJE02000107.1 GCF_000812025.2 Bacillus thermotolerans | reverse complement strand
CTTACTAAAAAGAACATTTGATACAGAGGAAAAAATCAATATTCAAGGCGGAACCATACAGGAAGACGGTGCTGAGTTTATTATCAATCCATATGATGAATATGCGGTAGAGGAAGCCATCCAGATTCGCGATGCGCAAGGCGGCGAGGTGACGGTCGTATCGGTCGGTTCAGAAGAGGCAGAGAAGCAGCTGCGCACGGCGCTCGCTATGGGAGCGGATAAAGCCGTGTTGATCAATATTGAAGAGGACGTAGAGAAGGCAGACCAATTTACAACAGCGAAGGTGCTGGCTGAATTCCTGAAAGGCAAAGAAGTAGACTTGATCCTTGCCGGCAACGTGGCGATTGACGGGGGCAGCGGCCAGGTCGGCCCGCGCGTGGCAGACCAGCTCGGCATCCCATATGTCACAACGGTTACAAGCTTGGAGATAGAGGGGGAAACCGTTCGTATCGTCCGTGATGTAGAAGGCGATGAAGAGAAAATCGAGACGTCCCTGCCGCTTCTCGTGACGGCTCAGCAGGGGTTAAATGAGCCGCGCTATCCATCACTTCCGGGCATCATGAAAGCAAAGAAAAAACCGCTGGACGAGCTGGAGCTGGATGATTTGGATCTTGACGAAGACGAAGTGGAAGCGAAGACGGAGCGAATGGATGTCTTCCTGCCGCCGGCGAAGGAAGCTGGACGTATCCTGGAAGGCGAGATCAGCGAACAGGTGCAGGAGCTTGTACAGGCCTTGCGTACAGAAGCGAAAGTCATTTAAGGATAAAAAGACAGGAGGGACAAATATGACAAGAAAAGTATTGGTAGTAGCAGAAGCAAGAGACGGAGCTTTAAGAAATGTATCCTTTGAGGCGGCAGCAGCCGCGAAGAAGGCGGCCCAGGGAGGCGAGGTCGTTGGCGTATTGATCGGCGCTTCCGTCCGCAGTTTGGCCGAAGAACTCATTCAGTACGGGGCAGACCGTGCGGTCATTGTGGAGGATGAGAAGCTTGGCCAGTACACCTCTGACGGCTATGCCCAGGCGCTCTTGGCGGTCATTGACCAGGAACAGCCGGGGGGCATCCTGTTCGGCCACACGGCGCTTGGCAAGGATTTGTCGCCGAAGGTGGCTTCCCGCCTGGGTGCCGGCTTGATTTCCGATGCGACAGCGGTAGAGGAGGAAGGCGGGGACATCGTCTTTACCCGCCCGATTTATTCCGGGAAAGCCTTTGAAAAGCGCAAGGTCAGCGAAGGCCTGCTTCTCGCCTCTGTCCGCCCGAACAATATTGAGCCGCTTGAAAAGGATGCTTCCCGTACAGGCGACGTCACTTCTGTGCAGGCAGATATTAAAGATCTCCGCACGGTGATCCAGGAAGTGGTCCGCAAAACGTCCGAGGGAGTGGACCTGTCCGAAGCGAAAGTCATCGTGGCCGGCGGCCGCGGCGTAAAGAGCGAAGACGGATTTAACCCGCTTCAGGAGCTGGCGGCCGTGCTGGGTGGTGCAGTAGGTGCTTCCCGCGGCGCGTGCGATGCGGGGTATTGCGATTATTCTCTTCAGATCGGCCAGACAGGAAAAGTCGTTACACCGGACTTATACATTGCCTGCGGTATTTCGGGCGCGATCCAGCACTTGGCGGGAATGTCCAACTCCAAAGTGATTGT
>NZ_JWJE02000106.1 GCF_000812025.2 Bacillus thermotolerans | reverse complement strand
AACAATATTATAAAGTAAAAAGGCAGTTGAAAGTTCATTAGATTGAACTTTCAACTGCCTTTAATAAAAATTAGACTTTTTCAGTGCCCTCTTTAATACAGTGGGTGCTTTTTCGTTATTGTACCGTTTCATACTCCAGCCAATCAGAGCCCTCGATTTGGTTAGAGGCGTCAATGATTTTATTTTTGACTCTTTCCGCCTCCGCCCCTTCAAGTTTATCCGGCTGATAGTTGTTTCGGTGGCTCACCGATGAGATCGAGAACGGAACCACGTTAATTTCCTTCTTGTCTGTCAGCTTGCCGTCGGTTAAATGGAAGGTTTGCTGAAAGACGAATGTGTCCTTATCGCTTGGATTCCGGTTTCCCCCGAACATGAAGTTGCCAAGGCTGTAAACGATGAACTTGCCATTGTATTCCTCAATCCCTTGAACCACATGCGGATGGTGTCCGAGAATGAGATCCGCTCCGCTGTCAATCGTGTACTGAGCCAGCGTGCGCTGGGATTCTTCCGGCACGTAGCTTCGCTCTACTCCCCAGTGGTAGTGAACGAGCACGATCTCTGCTCCTTGCTCTTTCAGCTCCTGTATATCGGCGGACACCTGGGAGCGGATTGCCTCTGTATCGTCCCAGCCCTCATAGCCGAGGGAGCCGATTTTGATGCCCTTCACTTCTGCTATATATTTATTGTCATATCCAAAGTAACCGATATCCGCCTGTTTTAAAGTGTCAATTGTATCGTCATATCCTTCTTGCAGGTAGTCATAAATATGATTGTTGGCGAGATTGACCGCTTCTATGCCACCAAGCTCTAAAATCTGTGCATAAGAAGGGTCACCTTTAAAGCGGAACTTCTTAACAGCTTTCTCTGTTGCATCGGTTAAAGTAGTTTCCAGGTTTACTGTCGTAAAATCATCCTCTTTAAATACACCGTCTAATTCCTCAACAAAGTAAGAAAGACCATTTTTCTCTGCTTCATCCACAAATGAATCTGCATATTGGAATGTTTCATCTGTACCAAGCGTGAAGTCGCCGGCTGCACTGATCGTAATTTGTGTCTCTACCGGCTCAGCGGCTTTCTCAGCCTCCGCCGTTTCTTTTGCTTGAACAGCTTCCTCTTCTAATCCATTCCCTTGTACTTCTTCAGCTGGTTCCAACGTAATGTTATAGATAGAGAGTCCCGCAACGAAGATACAGAGAAAAAGAAGCGTCAGCCGTACAGGTTTCTTTAGCCGGCGTCGCCTTCTTCTTTGGCCGGTGTGTTTTAGTCTAATTTTCATACCTCTCCACTAGCCCCTTTATATCATTATTTTTCCCTACTAGGTGAATATACTACAAAAACTGTTAAAAAACTACTCCTCATTTAATGGTTTTCCAGTTTACATAGTACTATCCAATTTTTCCACTTTGTACGGCGGTTTTCTTTCCTGCCACTAAAATAACTGCCAAATCGTCAAAGAAGCTGCTTTCAAAAGAAAGCAGCTTCTTCACGTTGTTGAAAAACAACTTAGTCAAGAAAACCCTGGTGAATTCTCACCGGGGTTTTCACTTTTTTTGAATTGTTAAATGGAATCTTCTATAATATGAGAAGTGAGGTGGAGACCAATTTTCTGTAAAGAGCGGAGTTTGGCCCACTTTTT
This sequence comes from Bacillus thermotolerans, assembly GCF_000812025.2. Taxonomy (GTDB): domain Bacteria; phylum Bacillota; class Bacilli; order Bacillales; family Domibacillaceae; genus Quasibacillus; species Quasibacillus thermotolerans. The sequence continues at coordinate 8 of NZ_JWJE02000106.1, read as the reverse complement.
CAAGTTTT
>NZ_JWJE02000105.1 GCF_000812025.2 Bacillus thermotolerans | reverse complement strand
GCGGGTGTGGCGGAATTGGCAGACGCACCAGACTTAGGATCTGGCGCCGCAAGGCGTGGGGGTTCGACTCCCTTCACCCGCATTCATTGCGGAAGTAGTTCAGTGGTAGAACACCACCTTGCCAAGGTGGGGGTCGCGGGTTCGAATCCCGTCTTCCGCTTTACTTCTGACTTGCCGGGGTGGCGGAACTGGCAGACGCACAGGACTTAAAATCCTGCGGTAGGTGACTACCGTACCGGTTCGATTCCGGTCCTCGGCATTACTCTATGCGCCCGTAGCTCAATTGGATAGAGCGTTTGACTACGGATCAAAAGGTTAGGGGTTCGACTCCTCTCGGGCGCGCCATACATATGTGTGAACCTTCCGGGAAGTAGCTCAGCTTGGTAGAGCACTTGGTTTGGGACCAAGGGGTCGCAGGTTCGAATCCTGTCTTCCCGATCTGATATTTTGTTTACATTTGGGGCCTTAGCTCAGCTGGGAGAGCGCCTGCTTTGCACGCAGGAGGTCAGCGGTTCGATCCCGCTAGGCTCCACCAAATTTTTTGTGGCGGTGTAGCTCAGCTGGCTAGAGCGTACGGTTCATACCCGTGAGGTCGGGGGTTCGATCCCCTCCGCCGCTATTTAAAGGACCTTTAGCTCAGTTGGTTAGAGCAGACGGCTCATAACCGTCCGGTCGCAGGTTCGAGTCCTGCAAGGTCCACCATTTAAATTTTTATACATTTGGTGTTGGAGGAATACCCAAGTCTGGCTGAAGGGATCGGTCTTGAAAACCGACAGGCGGGTTACACCGCGCGGGGGTTCGAATCCCTCTTCCTCCGCCATTTATATTTTTATCGTCGCGGGGTGGAGCAGCCCGGTAGCTCGTCGGGCTCATAACCCGAAGGTCGCAGGTTCAAATCCTGCCCCCGCAATTATGGTCCGGTAGTTCAGTTGGTTAGAATGCCTGCCTGTCACGCAGGAGGTCGCGGGTTCGAGTCCCGTCCGGACCGCCATTTATACATAGGTTAGGCTCAGTAGCTCAGTCGGTAGAGCAATGGACTGAAAATCCATGTGTCGGCGGTTCGATTCCGTCCTGAGCCACCATTATGTAAGTTTGGCGGGTGTAGTTTAATGGTAAAACCTCAGCCTTCCAAGCTGATGTCGTGGGTTCGATTCCCATCACCCGCTCCATTTTAATAATGGGCCTGTAGCTCAGCTGGTTAGAGCGCACGCCTGATAAGCGTGAGGTCGATGGTTCAAGTCCATTCAGGCCCATTTTATTCCGCAGTAGCTCAGTGGTAGAGCAATCGGCTGTTAACCGATCGGTCGCAAGTTCGAATCTTGCCTGCGGAGCCAATTTTTGGGGAAGTACTCAAGTGGCTGAAGAGGCGCCCCTGCTAAGGGTGTAGGTCGGTTTACTCCGGCGCGAGGGTTCAAATCCCTCCTTCTCCGCCAGATTGGCCCGTTGGTCAAGTGGTTAAGACACCGCCCTTTCACGGCGGTAACACGGGTTCGAATCCCGTACGGGTCATTCATTTAAAAAAGAGCCGGTTGTCCATTTCATATGGACAACCGGCTCTTTTTTATTGGCTCTATAATATTTGTTGGGGTTTAAACAAAATTTTGTGTGCATAAAAAAACACGCAAACTCCTCATTCTTTTATACTTGAATTGTCG
>NZ_JWJE02000104.1 GCF_000812025.2 Bacillus thermotolerans | reverse complement strand
ATATAAATTGAACCGCCGTATACGGAACCGTACGTACGGTGGTGTGAGAGGGGCGAAAATAATCAACTTATTTTCCCTCTACTCGATTAAAAAGATAAGAAAGTATAAAAATTTGGGTCTACCACAGTCATTTAAGCTGTGGTATTTTCATTTTATGGAGACCAATATATTGAGAAGAATATTTTTTGATAAACACCAACATTGGGAAGCTTTCAAAAGAAAACACGGTGCTAAAATCCGCCCTATCGTAATTAAGGAGGTTGAGAAATTTCGAGATTGTGGGGATATCAAAAATGGATTTAAGTTATTTGTGTGTGAAGGTTGTCATGATGTGCGAAAGGTTCCTTACCGATGTAAAGGTCGATTTTGTACCACGTGCTCTGTTGGAGAAAGTGAAGAATGGAGTAGGTTACTTACTGAAGATGTTCTTCAGGTTAATCATCGGCACGTAATTTTTACGATTGATGAAGGACTAAGAGATGTATTTCTCCTTCACCGACATCTATTAAAAGATTTAATGGATGCTTCTGCAAGACTACTTACTGACTTCTTCAAAAAGAAAGCAAAGGTAACACCTGGGATTATTGCTGGACTCCACACTTTTGGTTCAAGGGTCAACTTCAATCCTCACGTACATATGTTAGTTACAATGGGTGGATTAACAGAAAAAGGAGAATGGAAGCAGTATGATTTCTTGCCATTTACGATGCTTCGTAAACAATGGCAAACGGTCGTATTAAAATTAATTAGAAACGGAGTTTCACCAAGAGAAAAGAATCCAACCAAGACTTCAAAAGGCGTTCACCAATAATGGCGAAGGCTTCTATGTGTATGCACCTAAACAGAGGGGGAAAATAAAAGAACAACTTCGTTATATTGGCCGTTATATTCGTCGACCAGCGATTGGAATCAATCGGATTGAGGCATATGATGGGCAATTCGTTACGTTCAAATATAAGGATAAAACTGACGGAAAAGACAAATCCGAAACCGTAAGTGTCGAAGAATTTATTTCACGTTTAATTCGCCATATCCCAGACGAGCAATTTAAAACTATTCGGCATTACGGTATGTATTCTAGAAGATCAAAAAACTTGTGTAAAAAAGTGTTGAGTACTTGGCAACAAAAAGCAAGACGTTGGGTTGTAAAAGTTAAGAAAACCTTACGTCGCCAGACGTGGCGTGAAAGAATAGTAGCCAGTGGCAAGAAAGACCCTCTCGTTTGTCAGAGGTGTGAATGTTACTATGAATACAAGGGAGAAGTCTGCCTTGAAAATGGTAAATTAGAAATAAAGGTAGCCTTATGCAAAACTACAAGAGCTTATTTAGAAAGGATGATTAACGATCTCACCGGTATCAAAAACCCGCAAAAAGGGAAAGAAAAAGAAGAAAAACATAAGCCTAAACCAGTCCAAGCAACAGAGCGTCAGCTATGTTTGTTTGGCGTGTCATGAGAAAGAAGAGATTCCTATTAACGTGGTAAGGGATTTCGATTTAATGGATGATGGAGATCCGACAACTCCTCCTATGTTTGCATGTGAAAAATGTGGGGGTGAAATGTATCCTGAGTATTATAAAGGGGTACATGGCATAGAGTACAAATTATCGGATATTCTCTAACCATGAAAAGGACCGGGCTATGCCCGGTTTTTCTTAT
>NZ_JWJE02000103.1 GCF_000812025.2 Bacillus thermotolerans | reverse complement strand
CACACCCGTTCCCATCCCGAACACGGAAGTTAAGCTCTTCAGCGCCGATGGTAGTTGGGGGCTTCCCCCTGTGAGAGTAGGACGCTGCCAGGCTATTTAATTAATCTTTATTCCGCAGTAGCTCAGTGGTAGAGCAATCGGCTGTTAACCGATCGGTCGCAAGTTCGAATCTTGCCTGCGGAGCCAATTATGGAGAGCTGTCCGAGCTGGCCGAAGGAGCACGATTGGAAATCGTGTAGACGGTTACCGCCGTCTCAAGGGTTCGAATCCCTTGCTCTCCGCCATTATAACCAGTAACATTCTTAATTACGGCCCCTTGGTCAAGCGGTTAAGACACCGCCCTTTCACGGCGGTAACACGGGTTCGAATCCCGTAGGGGTCACCATGTGGAGGATTAGCTCAGCTGGGAGAGCATCTGCCTTACAAGCAGAGGGTCGGCGGTTCGAGCCCGTCATCCTCCACCATGTAAGTTTTATTATATTGTTGCCGCGGGGTGGAGCAGTTCGGTAGCTCGTCGGGCTCATAACCCGAAGGTCGCAGGTTCAAATCCTGCCCCCGCAATTATGGTCCGGTAGTTCAGTTGGTTAGAATGCCTGCCTGTCACGCAGGAGGTCGCGGGTTCGAGTCCCGTCCGGACCGCCATTTATACATAAGTTAGGCTCAGTAGCTCAGTCGGTAGAGCAATGGACTGAAAATCCATGTGTCGGCGGTTCGATTCCGTCCTGAGCCATCATTTATGCCGGTGTAGCTCAATTGGTAGAGCAACTGACTTGTAATCAGTAGGTTGGGGGTTCAAGTCCTCTTGCCGGCATTTGTGGAGGGGTAGCGAAGTGGCTAAACGCGGCGGACTGTAAATCCGCTCCCTCAGGGTTCGGCGGTTCGAATCCGTCCCCCTCCACCATTCTTATAGGGGCATAGTTTAACGGTAGAACAGAGGTCTCCAAAACCTCCAGTGTGGGTTCGATTCCTACTGCCCCTGCCAATTTAAATCATATATTATTATGGCGGTCGTGGCGAAGTGGTTAACGCATCGGATTGTGGCTCCGACACTCGTGGGTTCGATTCCCATCGATCGCCCCATATTATTGGGCTATAGCCAAGCGGTAAGGCACCGGACTTTGACTCCGTCATGCGCAGGTTCGAATCCTGCTAGCCCAGTATGCGGAAGTAGTTCAGTGGTAGAACACCACCTTGCCAAGGTGGGGGTCGCGGGTTCGAATCCCGTCTTCCGCTCTTAGTCTTTGGCGGCATAGCCAAGTGGTAAGGCAGAGGTCTGCAAAACCTTTACCACCGGTTCGAATCCGGTTGCCGCCTCCATAATAATATGCCGGTGTGGCGGAATTGGCAGACGCGCACGACTCAAAATCGTGTTCCTTCGGGAGTGCCGGTTCGACCCCGGCCACCGGTATCTTTGAATGAGTTTCATTACTTTTAAACAAACGTAAAAAGGCTCAAGAACGTTGGTATATCAATGTTCTTGAGCCTTTTTTGTATATTTTAAATGGGATACAATTCTGTACAATTTTATTTAATTTTACACCATTTTTTACACCATTTTACACCGCTTTTTTAATGGCTCTATAATATTTGTTGGGGTTTAAACAAAATTTTGTGTGCATAAAAAAACACGCAAACTCCTCATTCTTTTATACTTGAATTGTCGA
>NZ_JWJE02000102.1 GCF_000812025.2 Bacillus thermotolerans | reverse complement strand
GACCCGTTCCCATCCCGAACACGGAAGTTAAGCTCTTCAGCGCCGATGGTAGTTGGGGGCTTCCCCCTGTGAGAGTAGGACGCTGCCAGGCTATTTAATTAATCTTTATTCCGCAGTAGCTCAGTGGTAGAGCAATCGGCTGTTAACCGATCGGTCGCAAGTTCGAATCTTGCCTGCGGAGCCAATTATGGAGAGCTGTCCGAGCTGGCCGAAGGAGCACGATTGGAAATCGTGTAGACGGTTACCGCCGTCTCAAGGGTTCGAATCCCTTGCTCTCCGCCATTATAACCAGTAACATTCTTAATTACGGCCCCTTGGTCAAGCGGTTAAGACACCGCCCTTTCACGGCGGTAACACGGGTTCGAATCCCGTAGGGGTCACCATGTGGAGGATTAGCTCAGCTGGGAGAGCATCTGCCTTACAAGCAGAGGGTCGGCGGTTCGAGCCCGTCATCCTCCACCATGTAAGTTTTATTATATTGTTGCCGCGGGGTGGAGCAGTTCGGTAGCTCGTCGGGCTCATAACCCGAAGGTCGCAGGTTCAAATCCTGCCCCCGCAATTATGGTCCGGTAGTTCAGTTGGTTAGAATGCCTGCCTGTCACGCAGGAGGTCGCGGGTTCGAGTCCCGTCCGGACCGCCATTTATACATAAGTTAGGCTCAGTAGCTCAGTCGGTAGAGCAATGGACTGAAAATCCATGTGTCGGCGGTTCGATTCCGTCCTGAGCCACCATTTATGCCGGTGTAGCTCAATTGGTAGAGCAACTGACTTGTAATCAGTAGGTTGGGGGTTCAAGTCCTCTTGCCGGCATTTGTGGAGGGGTAGCGAAGTGGCTAAACGCGGCGGACTGTAAATCCGCTCCCTCAGGGTTCGGCGGTTCGAATCCGTCCCCCTCCACCATTCTTATAGGGGCATAGTTTAACGGTAGAACAGAGGTCTCCAAAACCTCCAGTGTGGGTTCGATTCCTACTGCCCCTGTTGATTAACATGGCGGTTGTGGCGAAGTGGTTAACGCATCGGATTGTGGCTCCGACACTCGTGGGTTCGATTCCCATCAATCGCCCCATATAATTGGGCTATAGCCAAGCGGTAAGGCACCGGACTTTGACTCCGTCATGCGCAGGTTCGAATCCTGCTAGCCCAGCCATTTTTTTCTTTATGGCAGCATAGCCAAGTGGTAAGGCAGAGGTCTGCAAAACCTTTATCACCGGTTCGAATCCGGTTGCTGCCTTGGTCTTTACACAGGCGGGTGTAGTTTAATGGTAAAACCTCAGCCTTCCAAGCTGATGTCGTGGGTTCGATTCCCATCACCCGCTCCATTAATAATGATGGGCCTGTAGCTCAGCTGGTTAGAGCGCACGCCTGATAAGCGTGAGGTCGATGGTTCAAGTCCATTCAGGCCCATTTTATTCCGCAGTAGCTCAGTGGTAGAGCAATCGGCTGTTAACCGATCGGTCGCAAGTTCGAATCTTGCCTGCGGAGTTGTTCATGGGGGGAGAGCCGTTGGCCTCTTCTTTCTGTCTATGCGCCTTTAGCTCAGCAGGATAGAGCAACGGCCTTCTAAGCCGTCGGTCAGAGGTTCGAATCCTCTAAGGCGCGTATATTGGTTAAATAGAAAAGCCCAGCTTCTCATTAAAGTGTACCCTATAGAGTAGACACCAAAAAAAGTCTACCTATAGGGTACTTTTTTGTATAATTAAGAAACACAACTAGAGATAACATGG
>NZ_JWJE02000101.1 GCF_000812025.2 Bacillus thermotolerans | reverse complement strand
TCAGTTTGTAGACAAAAGGGGTTCGGAATAGTCTTATTCCGAACCCTTTTTCAGCGTTTTATTGGCGTTGACACCATTTATAGAAAAGACTAGACCTCTCCGAGGCCATCATTTAGACCGTTTCTGGACTTTGCCAAGTCCAGTTGGCCATTTTCTTAAGATTCATGGCAGCAAAAGTAAGCATCGCCTGCATGGACAATTTTTTAAGTCCCCTAAGGGTTGTCCAGCGCATGCCATGCTTTTCTTTTGCATCTGCGAATACGCGTTCAATCGTTTCTCTGCGTTTCGCGTAAATTGGTTTCACCTCTTCGTGGTGACGAAGATGATCGGCTTCTTCCACATACTCCTGCCAAATGTGGCGTGTCACGACTTTCTGGTGGTCCTGGCTTTCTGTACATTGAGACAGAAATGGGCAATTCGCGCAAATCTTTTTAGGAGATTTGTATTCGCGATAGCCTTCCTTACTCGTCGTCGAGTAGGCCAATACTTCACCGGCTGGGCAGAGGTAGCAGTCGAAATGCTCGTCGTAAACAAAATCTTGTTTTTGGAAAAACCCTTTTTTCGTGCGTGGCCGTGTATACGGCAGGGCAGGTGTCATACTGTTTTCAAACAAGTAGCGAGTAATCGAGGGTGTTTTATATGCCGCATCGGCAGCTACAGCTTTCGGCTTTCCTACTTTTCGGATCACTTCTTCGACTAGTGGCTCCAGCATATGACTGTCATGGATGTTTCCCGGTGTCACTTTCGTACCCAGCACAAACCCGTTGCGGTCGGAGGCCGCATGGAAGGAGTAAGCAAACTGTTTCGTCCGTTCATCTTTTACATAGTAGCCGCTCTCCGGATCCGTCGTACTTTCTTTTATTTCTTTAAGCTCTTCTTTTTCGAACTTATCCGGTGGGAAAGGCTTTTTTCCATGATCTTCACGATCCTGGTTAATCTCCTCTTGAAGGCGCTCCTGATACGCGCGTGTTTCTTTGCGAACGACTTTCTTGGCAAATTTGCGCTTATTCGCGCTTGCCTTCACATGAGTTGAATCAACGAACACGTGCTCAGCACTAATCAGCTTTTTATCCCCAGCTGTCTTCAATATACGGTAAAAAATCTGTTCGAACAGGTCTGTATCTTTAAAACGGCGTTCATAGTTTTTCCCGAAAGTAGAAAAGTGCGGCACTTTATCGTGAAAACCGTAGCCTAAAAACCAGCGGTAGGCCATGTTAGTCTCAACTTCCTCAATGGTTTTGCGCATGGAACGGATGCCAAACGTATATTGAATGAACGCCAGCTTAATCAGTATAACTGGATCAATACTTGGGCGGCCGACGTCTGAATATTTGTCTTCCACCAGCTCATAAATAAAAGAGAAGTCAATCGCTGCCTCCATTTTACGGACCAAATGGTCCTGGGGCACCAGCTGGTCTAAAGCAATCATCTCTATTTGGTCTCGCTGAATGGAATTGTGTTTTGAAAGCATCGTCGTCACCTCAAGTCTGTTTTCTATTATTTTAAAACAAGGTTGACTGTACGACTATACGAACTTGATTATTTCTGTTGATTGGAATGGAAGACGCGCAGACTCCTGCGGGATCAGCGGGACAGGTGAGACCCCGCAAAGCGCAGCTTGAGGAGGCTCACCGCCCGCCCCGCGGAAAGCGAAGCGTCTGGAATGGAAATCAACAACCCCGTTTACGGGCAAAATAAAAAGACTGTAGACGCTCGATTTCCATCGAGTTTGTCTACAGTCTGA
>NZ_JWJE02000100.1 GCF_000812025.2 Bacillus thermotolerans | reverse complement strand
AAGAGGCTGGGACAAAACCCCAGTAACTTAAAAATAGGTACTCACCAAAAATGTTGGAGAGTACCTATTTTTTTGCACACAAAAAAGACACCTTTTGATAAAATTAAAGTGACCAAACCATAATTTCAAAAAGAGGTGTCTTTATGTTTAAATATTATACCATGAATCAAGTAGTTTTACCGCTAGATTTAGAAATAAAGTTACAAAAAAATGATATTGCCTTTGCGATTAATGATCTGGTAGAAAGTATTCCTGACGAAGCGTTTCAAGATTTTCTGAGAGAAACTGGGCGTCCTGCCTATCATCCGCGTATGATGTTAAAAATTGTTTTATGTGGGTATACACAATCTGTATTTTCTGGTCGTAAAATAGAAGGTTTATTACAAGATAGCGTTCGTATGATGTGGCTAGCTCAAGGATATGAACCGAGCTATCGCACCATCAATCGTTTCCGTTCGAATCCATCCATTGAAAACATACTACGTGAATGCTTTGTACAATTCCGAAATCAGCTCGTGGAAAAAGAATTGATTGAAGAAGAAGCAATTTTTATCGACGGCACGAAAATTGAAGCGAACGCAAATAAGTTCACCTTTGTCTGGCGGAAGTCCGTTGAAAGATTTAGTGACAAGCTCATTCAAAAATCAAATCAACTGTATGATGAATTATTGGAGAAAGAAATTATTCCAGCGATCGAGCGTGAAAATGATGAAGATTTATCGGTTAAAGAAATGGAAGAAGTTGTTGAAAAGTTAGACGAGAAAATTGGGGAGTACGATAAAAAGATTGAAGCGTGTAAAGTTGGGAATGAACGAAAGAAAACCCGTTCAGAACGTAAATTTCCAAAACAAATTCGAAAGCAGTTTGCAGATTTCATCACTCGTAAACAAAAATATAAAAAGGATATGGAGATCTTTGGAAGCCGCAATAGCTATTCGAAGACCGACTCCGATGCGACATTTATGCGAATGAAAGATGATTACATGAAGAATGGCCAATTAAAAGCAGGCTATAATGTCCAAATAGCGACGGAAGGTCAATATGCACTTGCCTACGATATTTTCCCGAATCCAACGGATACACGTACCTTAATCCCTTTTCTTGATACAATTGAAGAAAAATTCTTTGAACTGCCGGAATTTATTGTGGCTGATGCCGGGTATGGTAGCGAACAAAATTATGAAGATATCATTGAGAATCGTGAACGAACACCACTTATTACATACAATCAGTATCGAAAGGAGAAGAAAAAGAAACATAAATACAACGCTTTTCATGTAGACAACTGGGAATACAATGAAGATGAGGATGCTTATCTGTGCCCATACGGAAGGAAAGTACCGTTTAGTCATTATTCCAAACGAACAGATTGGTATGGATTTACTCGAAAATTTAAAGTCTATGAATGTGAGGACTGTTCGAACTGTCCCCTCCGTGATTTGTGTACGAAAGCAAAGAAAGGTAACAATCGAAAAGTCCAGATAAATGAGAAGTGGGAATCACTAAAAGAATATGTACGTGTGAAGCTTTCAGATGAGAAAACAGGTGAAATTTACGGAAAACGTAAAATCGATGTAGAACCAGTGTTCGGATTTCTGAAGGCTAATTTGGGTTTCACTCGTTTTTCTGTAAGAGGAAAACAAAAAGTGAAAAATGAATTGGGGTTTGCATTTATGGCGGTGAATTTGAGAAAGTTCACCGCAAACAACCCGATACCAATAGCAGACGATAAAAATAATCTATTAAAAAAGGTTCCAAGCAAAATTTTATTGCTTGGAACCTTTTTGAGACTGGTTATGTCCCAGCCTC
>NZ_JWJE02000099.1 GCF_000812025.2 Bacillus thermotolerans | reverse complement strand
AATCGAGTAGAGGGAAAATAAGTTGATTATTTTCGCCCCTCTCACACCACCGTACGTACGGTTCCGTATACGGCGGTTCAATTTATATTACAGTGTGTACTTTTAGGTAATGTTCTAGAGCAGAGGGAAGCCCCCTCTGCTTGAGTCTTTTATTCGAGATGGCTCTTTGAATAACTTTGGATAATCCTATATATCGATAACCTTTTCGACAATAGGTTAATCCTTTCGCTTCTTCCTTCGGAATCCCAAGCTGAGTGAGCGATTTGATTTGTTTCCTCGGTACTTTCCATTGTTTCCAAATGATTACCCTGATTCTGGAGCGAAGCTTCATATCTATCCGCTCCGTCGCGTTTTTCATGTTTCCAATCCTAAAGTAGTTTACCCACCCGATTATGACTTGCTTCAGTTTCAATATTCGATAATCTAGTGGTACACTCCAGTTTCGCTTTGTCAGTTTTCGGAGCTTCCTTTGGAATTTCTGTATGGAACTTAGGTGGGGTTTTACTTGGTATCTTTTGTTTTTACCATCGTAATAGTAACCGAACCCTAAGAATTTTAATTCTTTTGGACGTGAAATTTTACTCTTCTCTGAGTTAACGATTAATCCTAGTTTGTCTTCTATAAATCTCACGATTGACTTCATCACTCTGTCTGCTGCTTTCTCACTCTTCACAAAAATGAGGGAATCATCAGCGTATCTCACGAAGCGCAGCCCTCTACCTTCTAGTTCCTTATCGAGTTCATTTAACATAATATTGCTCAATAACGGGCTTAGGTTACCTCCTTGCGGAGTCCCGACAGGTGTTTCTTCATATTTCCCTTTCACCATGACTCCACTGACTAAGTATTTTCTGATTAACGATATAACATCACCATCATCTATTGTGTTGGCAATAATTCGCATAAGTTTATCGTGATGAACTGTATCGAAGAATCTTTCAAGGTCAATGTCCACTACCCAGTCGTGCCCATCATTTAGAAATTCCAAGCTTTTTATAATCGCCATTTCGCAACTTCTTTTTGGTCTGAAACCGTAACTGAATTCACTGAACTGCTTTTCAAATATCGGACTGAGAACTTGATGAATGGCTTGTTGAACGACTCTATCCACTACTGTTGGTATTCCCAACTTGCGCATCTTGCCATTTTCTTTTGGGATCTCCACTCTTAAGGCAGCTTGTGGTTGGTATTTTCTTGTTCTGATGCGCTGACGCAGCTCATCCTTGTTCTCTTTCAGATATTGTTTAAGTTCGTCAACGGTTACTCCGTCGATTCCACTTGCACCTTTATTTTTATAGACACGCAAGTAGGCTTCGTTCATATTTTGGTTTCTTAGAATCTGTTCTAAAAGTTCCACACTCGTTTCCCTTCCCTCTCACGTAGTAAGTGATAGCTCCATTTTGGTTAGTCTTTGAGATACGCTCATACTTTCACCATTAACACATTCGGAGTAAGTCACTTACGCATTCGTGGTGTTGAAACACTATAAATTGTTCAGCCCTTCATGAGTTTATTTCATTACTATGGCTTCTGCTGACTTCTTGCGGCTAACCTTTTTCGACTGTACTTCTGTACATCCGCAAGACCTCCCAGGGTAAGACAACTATCTTTCCTCTTTTACTCGCCTGATTTACTCTACAAAGTTACGCACATCTTTTTGGACTTTGACTTGTCTTGGAGCCTCATCCCTTTGTAAAGCCTTAGTATCAGGTTTCTCTTCGTCGAGCCAAGATTTTATTCCACGCTTCCTCCAGCCCTTATCTCACGATAAGTACCTTGCGCTTCCTTAGTGGTTGGTCGATGTGTACCCCCACAGTGGACTCTCACCACCTAGATAGTTGCCATGCCTGGCACACAAG
>NZ_JWJE02000010.1 GCF_000812025.2 Bacillus thermotolerans | reverse complement strand
AGCTTACGCTTTTCGATTTTCCTTAGAAAGGAGGTGATCCAGCCGCACCTTCCGATACGGCTACCTTGTTACGACTTCACCCCAATCATCTGCCCCACCTTAGGCGGCTGGCTCCCGTAAGGGTTACCCCACCGACTTCGGGTGTTGCAAACTCTCGTGGTGTGACGGGCGGTGTGTACAAGGCCCGGGAACGTATTCACCGCGGCATGCTGATCCGCGATTACTAGCGATTCCGGCTTCATGCAGGCGAGTTGCAGCCTGCAATCCGAACTGAGAATGGTTTTATGGGATTGGCTTCACCTCGCGGCTTCGCTGCCCTTTGTACCATCCATTGTAGCACGTGTGTAGCCCAGGTCATAAGGGGCATGATGATTTGACGTCATCCCCACCTTCCTCCGGTTTGTCACCGGCAGTCACCTTAGAGTGCCCAACTGAATGCTGGCAACTAAGGTCAAGGGTTGCGCTCGTTGCGGGACTTAACCCAACATCTCACGACACGAGCTGACGACAACCATGCACCACCTGTCACTCTGTCCCCCGAAGGGGAACGCTCTGTCTCCAGAGGTGTCAGAGGATGTCAAGACCTGGTAAGGTTCTTCGCGTTGCTTCGAATTAAACCACATGCTCCACCGCTTGTGCGGGCCCCCGTCAATTCCTTTGAGTTTCAGCCTTGCGGCCGTACTCCCCAGGCGGAGTGCTTAATGCGTTAGCTGCAGCACTGAAGGGCGGAAACCCTCCAACACTTAGCACTCATCGTTTACGGCGTGGACTACCAGGGTATCTAATCCTGTTCGCTCCCCACGCTTTCGCGCCTCAGCGTCAGTTACAGACCAGAGAGCCGCCTTCGCCACTGGTGTTCCTCCACATCTCTACGCATTTCACCGCTACACGTGGAATTCCGCTCTCCTCTTCTGCACTCAAGCCTTCCAGTTTCCAATGACCCTCCACGGTTGAGCCGTGGGCTTTCACATCAGACTTAAAAGGCCGCCTGCGCGCGCTTTACGCCCAATAATTCCGGACAACGCTTGCCACCTACGTATTACCGCGGCTGCTGGCACGTAGTTAGCCGTGGCTTTCTGGTCAGGTACCGTCAAGGTACCGGCAGTGACTCCGGTACTTGTTCTTCCCTGACAACAGAGCTTTACGATCCGAAAACCTTCTTCACTCACGCGGCGTTGCTCCGTCAGACTTTCGTCCATTGCGGAAGATTCCCTACTGCTGCCTCCCGTAGGAGTCTGGGCCGTGTCTCAGTCCCAGTGTGGCCGATCACCCTCTCAGGTCGGCTACGCATCGTCGCCTTGGTGAGCCGTTACCCCACCAACTAGCTAATGCGCCGCGGGTCCATCTGTAAGTGACAGCCAAAGGCCGCCTTTCATTCTTCCTCCATGCGGAGGAAGAAGCTATCCGGTATTAGCCCCGGTTTCCCGGAGTTATCCCAGTCTTACAGGCAGGTTACCCACGTGTTACTCACCCGTCCGCCGCTGACTTCCGGGAGCAAGCTCCCTTCCGTCCGCTCGACTTGCATGTATTAGGCACGCCGCCAGCGTTCGTCCTGAGCCAGGATCAAACTCTCCAAAAAGATGTTTGATTGCTCATAAAATAATTAAATCAAGAATTAACTGGCATGTATTTTGTTCAGTTTTCAAAGATCAATTTCAGTGTCGCGTTCAAGCGACCTTTATTAATATATCATCCATTATTCTCTTCGTCAACAGCTTTTTTACTTTTTAACAAAAGAAAAAGAAACCGGAGAATCCGGCCTCTTTTTCCGCTAGCTTATTCTGCTTCTTCTTCCGGAGACACTTTTTCCACTGCCTCTGATTTTTCAGGAAGAATTTCTTCAAGCTCCTGTTCTTCCTTCTCTATCTTCGTCACCGTAGCTACTGTCTCCTCATCACCTAGTCGAATGAGCTTTACGCCTTGCGTGTTTCTTCCTGTAATGGAAATATCATTTACATCCATTCGGATTAATACACCGCCAACGGTGATCAGCATAAGATCTTCTTCTCCTGTGACGGTCTTCACTGCCACGAGAGGCCCGTTCTTGCTTGTAATGTTGCAAGTCTTTAAGCCTTTTCCGCCTCTTGATTGGATGCGGTATTCTTCCTCCGGTGTTCGTTTTCCGTAGCCGTTTTCTGTCACAACCAGCACATAGTCGTTTTCAGCGAGCAGTTCCATACCTACGACTTCGTCACCGGTATCCAGCCTTATTCCTTTCACACCCATAGACGCCCGGCCCATCTGACGGACATCTTCCTCTTCAAAACGGATAAGCATCCCTTGCTTTGTGCCCACAATGATATGCTTCTTGCCGTCTGTTAAACGTACAGAAATTAGTTCATCCTCTTCACGAAGAGTGAGCGCTCGTATTCCGTTTGTGCGGATATGTGTAAATTCTTTTAAAGAGGTCCGCTTTACGATACCTGATTTTGTAGCAAAGAATAAGTAATTCGCCTGAACGTCCGGATCAGGATCAATTCGAATCATGGTATTGACCCACTCATCCTTTTCAACATCCAGCAAGTTAACAATCGGAATCCCTTTGGCTGTCCGGCTGAATTCTGGAATCTGATAGCCTTTTAGACGATACACTTTCCCTTTATTTGTAAAGAAGAGGATGGTGTCATGTGTGGACGTTGTCATTAGCTGCTCGACCACATCGTCTTCATTTGTACCCATTCCCTGGATGCCGCGTCCGCCACGTTTTTGGCTTCGGTAAGTGGAAGCTGGAATCCGTTTCACATAACCATTATGAGTCAGAGTTAATATCACTTGCTCACGAGGAATGAGATCTTCGTCCATAATATCTTCATAACCTGCATCTGCTATTTCCGTGCGGCGCTCATCGCCGAACCGCTCTTTAATCTCAAGCAGCTCTTCCCGAATGATCTCTACCACTTTCTCATCATCTGCCAAGATGGCTTTCAGCTCAGCAATTAACGTTCTCAGCTGCTGGTATTCTTCTTCAATTTTCTCCCTTTCCAATCCTGTCAGACGCTGAAGGCGCATATCAAGAATGGCTTGAGCCTGCTTCTCAGACAAGGAGAACTGCTCCATTAACCCCTCTTTCGCAATTGCCGTTGTTTCAGAGCCGCGGATTAGGGCAATAATAGCATCGATATGATCAAGCGCTATGCGCAAGCCTTCCAAAATGTGAGCTCTTGCTTCCGCTTTCCTCAGTTCAAATTCTGTCCGGCGGCGGACTACTACCTTCTGATGCTCTAAGTAATAGTGAAGGCACTCTTTAAGGTTTAATACACGAGGCTGGCCATCTACAAGCGCCAGTAAATTGATTCCAAAGCTTGTCTGCATGGCTGTATGCTTGTACAAATTGTTAAGAATGACATTGGCATTGGCATCCCGGCGAACTTCAATGACAATCCTCATGCCATTGCGGTCAGACTCATCACGCAGGTCTGTGATTCCATCAACTCGTTTATCACGTACAAGCTCAGCAATCTTTTCGATCAGCCGGGCTTTATTGACCTGATAAGGAATCTCTGTAACGATAATGGTTTCTTTGCCGTTAGCCTTCTGCTCAATCTCTACTTTGGCCCGAATGGTGAGTGAACCTTTTCCTGTTTCATAGGCCTGGCGGATGCCGCTTCGTCCCATGATTATGCCGCCCGTAGGAAAATCTGGCCCTGGAATATACTGCATGAGATCCAGGATAGACAAGTCTCCATTTTCACTATATGCAATAATTCCATCAATCACTTCCCCGAGATGATGAGGAGGCACGTTTGTCGCCATACCGACTGCAATACCAGAAGCTCCATTGACGAGCAGATTAGGAAATCTTGCCGGAAGCACAGCAGGTTCTCTTTCCGAACCATCGTAGTTATCCTTATAATCGATTGTATCTTTGTTAATGTCGCGCAGCAGTTCCATCGATATTTTCGACATGCGCGCTTCTGTATAACGCATAGCTGCCGCCGAGTCGCCGTCCACTGAACCAAAGTTTCCGTGGCCGTCCACAAGCATATAGCGGTAGTTAAAATCTTGCGCCATTCTTACCATTGTTTCATAAACAGCCGAGTCCCCGTGCGGATGATATTTACCAATGACATCCCCGACAATACGAGCTGACTTCTTATACGCTTTGTCTGCCGTAATCCCTAAGTCATTCATCGAGTAGAGAATCCGTCGATGTACCGGCTTTAAGCCGTCTCTCACATCAGGGAGCGCCCGGGAGACGATAACACTCATTGCATAGTCTAGAAACGATGATCGCATTTCCTGGCTAATATTAATCTCTGTAACATTGGATTGAGGCGTTTCAGCCATGTTCAAAGACCTCCTTCAACGAACAGTTTAAAAACCTACTGTCCTGAAATAAAAAGACACACAGGATAGATGCACATCTATCCTGCTTTGTATGCCACAAGCTAAACGCTGTGTTAAATATCTAAGTTTTTTACATATAATGCATTTTCTTCGATGAACTGCCGGCGCGGTTCTACCCGGTCACCCATCAGGATTTCGAACGTTTCGTCCGCATCGATTGCATCCTCAAGGCTTACTTGAAGCAATGTTCTCGATTCCGGATTCATTGTTGTTTCCCAGAGCTGTTCAGGGTTCATCTCTCCAAGACCCTTATAGCGCTGTAGATCTACTTTCGTATTCTCGGGCAGCCCTCTCATAATCTCATCGAGCTGACGGTCATTGTATGCGTAGTCAATTTGCTTTCCGCGAGTTATTTTATATAGCGGCGGCTGAGCGATATAAATATAGCCCGCTTCAATCAGCTGACGCATATACCGGAATAAGAATGTAAGCAGCAGGGTACGAATGTGTGCGCCGTCCACATCTGCATCTGTCATGATAATCAGCTTATGGTACCTTGCTTTAGAAATATCAAAATCTTCTCCGATTCCTGTACCGAGTGCTGTAATAATTGTGCGAATTTCATTATTTGATAGGATCCTGTCCAATCTTGCTTTTTCAACGTTAAGGATCTTTCCGCGCAGCGGCAGGATCGCTTGGAAATGGCGGTCGCGTCCTTGCTTGGCCGAACCTCCGGCTGAGTCCCCCTCAACCACGTACAGTTCGCTGATTTCCGGATCGCGTGACGAACAGTCTGCTAGCTTTCCAGGCAGATTGGATATTTCCAGCGCACCCTTTCGTCGGGTAAGCTCTCTTGCCTTTTTGGCAGCGAGCCGAGCTCGGGTAGCCATGAGTCCTTTGTCGACGATTTTTCTCGCTACATTTGGATTTTCCAGCAGGAAAGCCTCAAAGCGTTCGGAGAAGACCGAATCAGTGACCGCCCGGACTTCGGAGTTCCCGAGCTTCGTCTTTGTCTGTCCTTCAAACTGCGGGTCCGGATGCTTAATTGATACGATAGCCGTTAAGCCTTCTCTAACATCTTCACCGGATAAGTTGGTGTCTGTTTCTTTAATCAAACCGCTCTTGCGTGCATAGTCATTGATCACCCGCGTTAAGGCGGATTTAAACCCTGATTCGTGCGTACCACCTTCATAGGTGTGAATATTGTTAGCAAAGGAGTACAAGTTGCTGGCAAAGCTGTCATTGTACTGGAGGGCGATTTCTACAGAGACGCCATCCTTTACCCCTTCCATGTAAATCGGCTCACTGTGAAGCACTTCTCTTTGACGGTTTAAATGCTCCACATAAGATTTAATTCCGCCTTCGTAATGGTACTCATTTATTCTTCCTTCTCCCCGGCGGTCTTCGATGGCGATGTTGATTCCGCGGTTCAAGAAGGCTAACTCCCGTATACGATTGGCAAGCGTATCATAATCGTACTCTATCGTTTCAGTAAAAATTTCTTTGTCTGGAGTAAAGTGAATCGTCGTTCCTGTATAATCGGTTTCGTCAATAATCTTCAAATCCTCTTGGGGCACGCCTCTTTTGTAGCACTGGTAGTAAACATGGCCGTCACGATGAACGAACACTTCCAGTTCAGAAGAAAGGGCATTTACAACTGAAGCTCCTACACCGTGAAGTCCCCCTGATACCTTGTATCCGCCTCCGCCGAATTTTCCCCCGGCATGCAGAACAGTCAAAATAACTTCAACGGCTGGGCGACCCATTTTCTCATGAGTACCGACCGGAATTCCTCGTCCATTGTCCTTTACGGTAATACTGTTGTCTTCCTCGATAATGACTCGGATTTTATCACAGTAGCCTGCGAGCGCTTCATCAATACTGTTATCGACAATCTCCCACACAAGGTGGTGAAGACCTCTCGCACTTGTTGAACCAATGTACATACCTGGCCGCTTACGAACGGCTTCAAGCCCTTCTAAGACCTGTATTTGATTCTCATCGTAAGAAGGCTGATTCCCTGCGTTTGGTTGTTCCATAGTCAAATCCGTTCACCTGCTCTTTCTTTTTCAACCCGCTCCTATGGGGCTTTTTCGGGCTGTTATGGATGATTTTCATATACTCGTTTTTTCAATGTATGTGATGAAAAAGGAGAAAGGTAATGGCTGTTCGTAGTGATAATGACTGATTTATAATGGCCAGCTGTCAACAGAGAAACATCTTCCTCTGACAAGTACCCGACAGCTGATTCCTTTGATAGCTCCAGACTATGCTGGTCGATAATGGCTACAATGTCGCTTGTACGCAAAATATCTGATTCGCTGATTTGAACATACATACACGCTTCCTCACTTTATTTGCGAAATCGTTCCTTGCTTGACTGAAAAGGTCGAAGCCTCTTGCAACGTTTGATGATGAATTCCTTCAATGCTCGTCGTTGTCACAAAGGTCTGCACTTTCCCCTGAATCGTATTTAGCAAGTGGGACTGCCGATAGTCATCAAGCTCGGAAAGCACGTCGTCTAGTAAAAGGATCGGGTATTCCTGAATCTCAGAGTGAATCAGTTCAATTTCCGCCAGTTTCACGGATAAGGCCGTTGTCCGCTGCTGTCCCTGAGAACCAAATGTCTGCACATCCTTCCCATTCACAAGGAAAACAAGGTCATCACGATGAGGGCCGCTCAGTGTAACGCCTCTCTCCAACTCCCTTTTCCGCTGAGAGTGATACGTTTCTTCGAATATACTTATCATTTTGGACGAAACATCGTCTTCTGATACGTCTATAGACGGTTCATAGACGATATCCAAGTGTTCCAGTCCGCGGGAGATGCCTGAATGGATCGACTGGGCCCACTCCTGCAAAAGGTGAATAAAGGCAAACCGCTTCTTAACCACCTTTACAGCCAGTTGAATCAACTGGTCCGTCAATACATCCAGCATGGTCATGTCTTTTGTTTCTTTCAATTGCAGCTGTTTTAAATAACGATTTCTTTGCTGGAGCACTTTGTGGTATTGGCTGATGTCATGAAGGTAGACGGGGGACACCTGACCAATTTCCATATCAATGAACCGTCTTCTAACCTGAGGACTGCCCTTTACAAGGTTAAGATCTTCAGGAGCAAACATGACTACGTTCATATTTCCGACATATTGACTGAGACGCTGCTGCTCAATGTGGTTGCACTTTGCTTTTTTCCCTTTTTTAGAAATGATCAGCTCAAGAGGAACAGAGCTTTGACTTTTTTGCACTCTCCCTCTTATTTTAGCATAATCTGCTTCCCAGCTAATTAATTCTTTATCGTTAGACGTACGGTAAGATCTCGCCATAGCGAGCACAAAGATAGACTCCATAATATTCGTCTTGCCTTGAGCGTTTTCGCCAAGAAAGACATTTACTTTATTGTCAAATTCAATGTCTAGAGAGAGGTAGTTTCTATAGTTCTCTAAGGACAATTCAGTTATATGCATGCTTATAACATCCTTTGTTTATGAACCCACAATGATGAAGCTGCCGGCTCCCGGAATATCAATCCGGTCTCCCGCCCGAAGCTTTCTTCCCCTGCGCTGGTCCAGCTCGCCATTGATATATACTTCATGCTCGCTTAAAAACCACTTGGCCATGCCGCCGGTTTGAATCAGATCGGCAAGCTTCAAAAATTGACCTAAAGGAATGTAGTCTGTTTGGATCGTTATTTTCTGCTCCATTTATTTTCCTGCTTTCCACTAAATTCTCTAATACTTTATTTTACTAAACTTTTCACTTAAACACAAAGAAGAAGAGCATAAGAGAAAAGGCTGTCTACCTCTTTTGGCAACAGCCCCTTCTCTCTATGGCAAACAGTTTTTCACTCTAGTATGTTCTTACTGGCAAAATTAATTGAAGCGTGGAGTCGTCCTGTTCCGGACGGATAATAAACGGCTTCATAGCCCCCGTAAACTGTACGTTAATTTCCGTTCCATCCAGTGCCTTCAGAGCATCCATCATGTATTTAGCGCTAAAGGAGATCCTGAGCTCGTCCCCTTCCACAGACCGGCTCTTGACTTGCTCCGTTACCTTTCCAATCTCCGGGGAATTTGAAGAAATTTCGATCGTATCCTGATCAATAACGGAAAGCTTTACGACATTATTACGTTCCTCTCTTGCAAGCAGAGAAGCCCGGTCGATCGCCTGCAGGAATTCCTTCGTGTTTAATTCAAGCTTCGTTTTACTCTCCGTCGGAATCAGGCGGCTCGTGTCCGGATAATTCCCTTCCAGCAGACGGGAATAGAAAAGCAAATGCTTCGCCCGGAAAAGCACCTGGCTGTCAGTGATCACGATTTCCACCGGTTCTTTCGTATCATCAAGAATTTTACTCAGCTCATTTAAGCTCTTTCCTGGAATCACGACATTGTACTCGGCGTCAGAGTCGGTTTCTACTGCCGCTTTCCGCATAGCGAGCCTATGACTGTCCGTTGCAATGCATACTAACCGGCCATCTTCCATCCGCCAGTTTACACCTGTCAAGATGGGGCGTGTTTCTGAGGCGGACACTGCAAACACCGTCTGCCGAATAATGGTCTTCAGCAGATCTGTCGGCATTTTAAATACTTCCCTTTCCTCGATCTGCGGCAGGTGCGGGTACTCCTCTGGATCCAAGCCGTTTAAGTTAAATTCAGACTGGCCCGAACGAATAACCGTTTGAAAAGAATTCATCACTTCAATTTCTATCCGATCAAGCGGCAGCTTCTTGACGATTTCATTGAAGAAGCGGGCATTTAACACAATAGAGCCTGGTTGTTCAATTTCAGCCAGGATTTTTCCCTCTTCCTCTTGAGGAATAAACGATTCAATGGAAATATCAGAGTCACTTCCTGTAAGCTTAACGCCCTCTTCTGTTACATCAATTTTAATTCCCGTCAAAATTGGAATCGTTGTTCTAGAGCTAATGGCTTTTAAGACATCTTGCACGCTTTGAGCGAAACGGTCTTTTTGAATAGAAAACTTCATTTTTTTCTCCTTCCGCAAGTTAGTCGCATATCTTTCTGCTTTGCTGCATAAACTAATTATTTTATATTAAAAAAATAATAGTAATAGTACTAGGCGCTGTGAGTATGTGGATAACCCAGAAAAACGAAAGCAAAGACAGCCTATCCACATGTGGACAGACTGTTTACAAACCCTAAAAAGTTATACACATTATTAAGATTTTAGCATACTTTGAATTTCTTTGATTTTTTGCTGAAGCTGGTTATCCGTATGAAGCAGCTTTGAAATTTTTTCATGAGCATGGATAACGGTTGTATGGTCTCGGCCGCCGAACTCTTCTCCAATTTTCGGAAGTGAAAAGTCTGTCAGCTCGCGGGACAAATACATGGCAATTTGCCTGGGAAAAGCAATTGACTTTGTTCGCTTCTTAGCCTTAAAGTCTTCAAGCTTCACGTTATATTCCTCACCAACAACCCGCTGAATATCTTGAATCGTAACAACCTTCGGCTTCGAGCTTGGAATAATATCCTTCAGTGCTTCTGCCGCTAAATCTGCGTTAATGTCCTTATTAATCAGCGAAGAAAAAGCGACAACGCGTATTAGTGCTCCTTCGAGCTCCCGGATGTTCGTATCAATTTGGTTGGCGATGTAAAGCATCGCTTCATTAGGAATATCAAGGTTTTCCGCTTTCGCCTTTTTCCGCAAGATAGCGATTCTTGTCTCTAGGTCGGGCGGTGTAATGTCTGTAATTAATCCCCATTCAAAACGCGAGCGAAGACGATCCTCAAGTGTCGGAATTTCTTTTGGAGGCCGGTCACTTGAAATGACAATTTGCTTGCTCTCTTCGTGAAGCGTATTAAATGTATGGAAAAACTCTTCCTGGGTCGATTCTTTACCGGCTAAGAACTGAATATCATCTATTAGCAGAACATCTACATTCCGATAACGGTTTCTGAATTCGACTGCCTTATTGTCCCTGATTGAGTTAATGAATTCGTTCGTAAATTTCTCTGAAGATAAGTAAACAACTTTCGCGTTCGGATTGTGCTCCAAAACATAATGGCCGATTGCATGCATCAAATGGGTTTTCCCAAGCCCAACTCCTCCGTAAATAAATAAAGGATTGTACGCTTTCGCCGGTGCTTCCGCAACAGCAAGCGACGCTGCATGTGCAAAGCGGTTCCCAGAGCCGATGACAAATGTATCAAATGTATATTTCGGATTAAGCATGCTTTGCGGAACCTCATTGGAGTCACTTTTCTTTTGCGGTTTCTTTGGCATCGGCATTTGATATTCATCAGATTGCTGATTTTCGGGAATAATAAATTTAACAGCCAGCTCTTGACCGGTAACTTCGGCGAGCACTCCAGAAATCAATTGGGAATAATGACCCTCAAGCCAGTCTCTGGCGAAATCATTTGGAGCGGTAATGGTAATCGAATCACCCTGCAAAGAATGAGCTTTCGTTGATTTCAACCAGGTATCGAAGCTCGGTTTGCTGATCCGCTTCTCTATATTTGCTAACGCTTTACTCCAAAGATCGTCGATATTTTCCATGAGGCCCCTCCTCTTCAAAAAAAATTAAAAGTAACTGTTATATAATAGGTTTTTCGCTCAAAAAAAAGCGAAATTTATATTTATGCATTGGAATGTTTTGTGATTAAATATATATATAAGAAGAAACTAACTTTTCGACAAAACTCACAAGGTGTGGACAACCTTTTTCCAATGAAGTGAATAAATTATTAACAGCTTATCCACAATTTGTGGATAAATAAAATGCTTGGATTACTTATCCAGAGTAAAAACAAAATAATAATAGCAGAAAAAACGCTTAGTTGCAATGAAAGATAAAATTATCCACAGCATTATTCTTCTGTGAGGAAACAGTTTTCCACAAGCTGCGTGCTTGTGAAAAAGTTGTCAGTAAGGGCTGTGAATAAAAAATAGCTGTCGAAAATTATCCACAAATGATGAAAGCGAAAAAATAATGCGAAGAGGAGTTTTTCTTTTTGAAGAAGAAGAGTTGACAGATAGTCCTATCCTCTTTATAATCAAAAAGACTGTCTTTGACGTTATTCATTCCTCAGGGAGGTGTTTTATAAATGAAAAGAACTTACCAACCAAATAAACGTAAAAGAAGCAAAGTTCATGGTTTCCGTCAACGCATGAGCTCTAAAAACGGTCGTCGTATTCTTGCGCGCCGTCGTGCTAAAGGAAGAAAAGTATTATCTGCATAAGCCACTGAACAGATCAGTGGCCTTTTTTTTAGAAGCTCTGTTAAATCGTTATTGTTGTTTAAACAATGGTTCTCTTGCCTTGTTTAAAGCGCCAGTGCCATGTTCCGTACAGCTCTAGCTGAACGGGAGTGAACCTGGCGTTTCTCAACAATAATATTTAACAAAGCTTTTTTTAAAATAGGCATGTACATGTATAGAATAAAGAAGAAAAGGTGATTGACTGGTGAAAAAAACGTTCCGCGTTAAAAAAGACAGTGAGTTTCAATCCGTTTTCAAAGGCGGAAAATCATTTGCCAATCGCCAGTTTGTTGTGTATGTACGCAAGAATGAATTAAATGTTCCTTTCCGAATTGGATTGTCTGTCAGTAAGAAAATCGGGAACGCTGTTACACGCAATCGAGTGAAGCGCCGAATCAGACAGAGCTTTACAGAATTAAAGGAAAATATTTTGCCCGGACATGATCTGATTATTATTGCCCGCAAGCCAGCGGCTGACATGAATGGGAATGAAGTAAAGAAAAGCTTGATCCACGTATTGAAAAGGGCCAAGCTGCTAAACAAAAGCTTTTTTAATTCGCAAGATACAACCAATTAATAAAAATAAAAAAGACGATCCGTTGAGCCGCCCTCCCTCAATGGCGGCTGCGTGGAAAGAGTCATAGGGGGAATAGGAGTTTGAGCAAGAAAACGATCACTTTGATCTTGCTGATGGTAACCAGTGTTCTGCTGGCCGGCTGTACAGAGTTTGATCAGGAAATTACAGCGGAAAGTGAAGGGTTTTGGAACGAATTTATCGTTTACCCGCTATCTTTTTTCATTATTAAAACAGCTGAACTTGTCGGCGGCTACGGTTGGGCTATCATCATCGTAACAGTCATTATCCGGCTGGTCATTCTGCCGTTAATGGTGAAACAGACGAAGAACTCCAGAGCGATGCAAAAGCTTCAGCCTGAAATGCAGAAATTGAAGGAGAAATACAAGTCAAAGGATGCTGTGACCCAGCAAAAGCTTCAGCAGGAGACAATGCAGCTTTTCCAGCAATATAATGTCAACCCGCTAGCCGGCTGTTTTCCGCTATTGATTCAGATGCCGATTATTTTCGGGATCTATCAAGCCATCATGCGGACAGATGCGATTAAGCAGGATACATTCTTATGGTTTGATCTCGGTTCACCAGATCCGATTTTTCTTCTTCCGTTAATTGCCGGAGTGACAACCTTCTTGCAGCAAAAGATCATGATGGCAGGCATGGCGGGCCAAAACCCGCAAATGGCCATGATGCTTTGGCTTATGCCTGTGATGATTGTCGTCTTCGCGATTAATTTGCCAGCTGCTTTATCCTTGTACTGGGTAGTCGGGAATGTTTTTATGATTGTACAAACGCTTGTCATCAATAAGATAAGCGACAGAGAACAAGCCGCATCGGTCAGCAAATAGGGGGGAGATGAATGAAAGAAGTGACGACTGTTGGACAAACTGTTGAGGAAGCGCTTCAGTCCGCTCTGCAACAGCTGGATACAACAGAAGAACAAGTCGAAATCGATGTGCTGGACGAAGGAAAGAAAGGACTTTTTGGGCTTTTTGGACAGCGGCCTGCATCGGTGAGAGTGAGAAAAAAAGCAGACCCCATCGAAGAATCCACAGCCTATCTCTTATCGATTGCCGCTCAATTAGGTGTTCATCCAGACATTCAAGTAGAGAAAACCGGCAAGCATGTTCGTTTTTCATTGTCAGGTGAGAGAATTGCTTTGTTGATTGGAAAAAGGGGTCAAACGCTAAATGCGCTCGAGCAGCTTACTCAGCTTGTGATTAATCGTTATTCCACTAATTTCATTCATTTTACACTTGATGCTGAAAATTATCGTGAGCGCAGAGAGGAAACACTAGTTGCTTTGGCAAGAAAAATGGCCAAAAAGGCGCTTGTGACAGGAAAACCGGTTCGACTGGAGCCATTTCCTTCCTTCGAACGGAAAGTGATCCACAAAGCTCTTGCTGAGAACAGACAAGTGCGAACCTTTTCTGAGGGCAAAGAGCCGCGTCGCTATATAGTGATTGAACCTAAATCTGTGTAACAGGCTTTCCGGCAAATTCTAAGCTGAAAAAGATAGAATTTGTCAGGAAAGCTTTTTTTATGTTATTTTTCATGTATTTTATTACTATATTTTACAGAATATATAGTAAAGGTAGTTAGGATTGTTATCCAGACGTGAATAAGTTAAAATAGATAAGGTTAAGGGGAAGGCTGTGGATAAATCAGCCTTCTTTTTAGACTCTGCAATTTATGCTATTCTAATCGCTTAGGAATAAAATTCTTTTTTTATTAATAGATGATCGTGCGGTATTGATGATGGAAGCAGCCAGACCGATAAATAAAGATAGGAAGAGGTGAGAGCGGTGGATTTTGATACAATTGCAGCTATTTCTACTCCGTCGGGAGAAGGAGCGATCGCAATCGTACGTTTGAGCGGGGAAGAAGCGGTAGAAATTGCTGACCGTGTGTTCCAGAGTCCCTCTAAAAAATCACTGACAGAAATGACCAGCCATACGATTCATTATGGTCATTTAATCGATCCTAAAACGGGGAACGTAGTAGAGGAAGTCATGCTGTCTCTAATGAAAGGACCAAAAACGTTCACGAGAGAAGATGTGGTAGAAATCAATTGCCATGGCGGTTTAGTATCTGTGAACCGCGTCCTGCAGCTTGTTCTGGCACAAGGAGCGCGGCTAGCCGAACCAGGCGAGTTTACTAAGCGGGCCTTTTTAAATGGTCGTATTGATCTTTCACAAGCCGAAGCAGTCATGGACTTGATTCGGGCGAAAACCGACCGGGCGATGAATGTCGCGCTTAACCAAATGGAAGGACGCCTGTCGAAGCTGATTCGCCAGCTTCGACAAGAAATCTTGGAAACCTTAGCGCATATTGAGGTAAATATCGATTACCCAGAGTACGATGATGTTGAGGAAATGACCCATAAAGTGCTGCTGGAAAAGGCAGCTTTCGTACAAAAAGAAATTAAAAAGCTGCTGCAAACAGCAGAGCAGGGGAAAATTCTTCGTGAAGGCTTATCAACGGTTATTATTGGACGTCCGAATGTTGGAAAATCCTCCTTGTTGAATGCACTAGTTCATGAAAACAAGGCTATTGTTACCGACATTCCAGGGACAACGCGTGATGTAATCGAAGAGTATGTAAACGTCCGCGGTGTTCCGCTTCGTCTAGTAGACACGGCAGGTATCCGTGAAACAGAAGACATCGTTGAAAGAATTGGCGTAGAGCGTTCCCGCCAAGTATTAAAAGAGGCTGATTTGATTCTTCTAGTGTTAAACTACTCGGATGAATTGACTGAAGAGGACGAAAAGCTGTTCCAGGCAGTAGAAGGAATGGATGTCATCGTTCTCGTGAACAAAACAGATTTGCCGCAGAAAATCGATATGGAGCGTGTGAAGGAGCTGGCAAGAGATAAGAAGCTAGTAACTGCTTCGCTTCTAGAGGAGAAAGGAATCGATGAACTGGAGGAAGCGATTGCTTCTCTATTTTTCTCGGGATCCATTGAGGCTGGGGATATGACGTATGTATCCAATGCTCGTCATATTGCTTTGTTGAACCAGGCCCTTACTTCGATTACAGAGGCGATTGATAATACAGAAGCAGGTACGCCAATCGATATTGTTCAAATAGATTTAACTAGAACATGGGAGTTATTAGGTGAAATTATTGGTGAGAGTGTACATGAGAGCCTAATTGATCAGTTATTCTCCCAATTCTGTCTCGGGAAATAAATAAACAGGAGGAACAAAACTATGGCGCAATATGAAGCAGGCCAATACGATGTCATTGTCGTCGGTGCCGGACATGCCGGCGTAGAAGCAGGCCTCGCGTCTGCCCGCTCCGGTGCGAATACATTGATGATTACCATCAATCTGGACATGATTGCCTATATGCCGTGTAACCCATCTATTGGCGGCCCGGCAAAAGGTATTGTGGTCCGTGAAATCGATGCACTTGGCGGTGAAATGGCACGCAACATTGACAAAACATATATTCAAATGCGTATGCTGAACACAGGGAAAGGACCAGCCGTGCAAGCATTGCGCGCACAGGCGGACAAAGTTCTGTATCAGCAAGAGATGAAGAAAACCATTGAGAACCAAGAGAACTTAACACTGATTCAAGGAATGGTGGAAGAACTAGTTGTAGAAGACGGAGAATGTCGTGGAATCGTGACACAAACAGGAGCGACATACCGCGCGAATGCTGTCATCATCACGACAGGTACCTTCCTGCGCGGAGAGATTATTCTTGGCGACTTGAAATACTCCAGCGGACCGAACAATCAGCAGCCGTCTATCGGTTTATCTGAAAACCTTGAAAAACTTGGCTTGGATCTTGTCCGTTTCAAGACAGGTACCCCGCCGCGTGTGAACAGCCGTACGATCGACTACAGCAAAACAGAAATTCAGCCTGGCGACGACGAACCGCGGGCATTTAGCTATGAAACCACGAAGTTTATCACTGACCAGCTTCCTTGCTGGCTTACGTATACGAACGAAGAAACACATGCCATCATTAACGAGAACCTGCACCGTTCTCCAATGTACTCCGGTGTTATCAAAGGAACAGGTCCGCGTTATTGTCCATCTATTGAGGACAAGATTGTCCGCTTTAGCGACAAGCCGCGCCACCAAATTTTCCTTGAGCCGGAAGGGCGCAACACAGAAGAAGTATATGTACAGGGGCTGTCATCAAGCCTTCCTGAAGATGTGCAGCATCGTATGCTCCGTACGATTCCAGGCCTTGAAAAAGCTCAGCTGATGCGGGCCGGTTACGCAATCGAGTACGATGCCATTGTACCGACTCAGCTATGGCCGACACTTGAAACGAAAAAAGTGAAAAACCTGTACACAGCCGGCCAGATTAATGGTACATCTGGCTATGAAGAAGCAGCAGCTCAAGGCATCATGGCTGGTATTAACGCAGCCTGCCGCGTGCTCGGCAAAGAAGAAGTCATCCTAAGCCGTTCAGACGCTTATATTGGCGTACTGATTGACGACTTAGTAACGAAAGGAACGAACGAACCTTATCGTCTATTGACATCACGTGCAGAATACCGCCTGCTTCTCCGCCATGACAATGCTGATTTGCGTTTAACAGAAATCGGCTACAAGGCGGGTCTAGTTTCTGAAGAGCGCTACCAACGGTTCTTAGAGAAAAAAGCAGCTATTGCCGGGGAAATAGAACGCTTACGTTCAGTGATTCTTAAACCGAATGAGGAAACTCAATCGGTCGTTCGTGAGGCAGGCAGCAGTGAGCTGAAGGATGGTATCCGTGCGGCGGATCTCCTCAAACGTCCGGAGATTAACTACGGACATCTGAAGCAGCTTACCCCAGCGCCTGAAGCATTGGACTCAGAAGTAGAAGAGCAAGTGGAAATTCAAGTTAAGTACGAGGGATATATCGAAAAATCTCTTCAACAAGTGGAAAAGCTAAAGAAAATGGAAAATAAGAAAATCCCTGAGAACATTGACTACGATGCAATCAGCGGCTTGGCTACAGAAGCTCGCCAGCACTTGAAAAAAGTAAGACCGCTATCCATTGCGCAAGCTTCACGTATTTCAGGTGTCAATCCAGCGGACATCTCCATTTTGCTTGTTTATATTGAACAAGGCCGTATTGCACGCTTGGCTAATTAAGACTAGTTGAAGGGACGTTAGGCGATTGAATAAGGAGCAATTTCAACAGCTGCTTGCAGAGAAAGGGATTCACCTTTCTCCTGCTCAGCTTGACCAATTTGACACGTATTATAAACTTCTCGTTGAGTGGAACGAAAAAATGAATCTAACGGCTATTACAGATGAGGAAGAAGTGTATTTGAAGCATTTCTATGACTCACTGTCTGCTGCGTTTTACGCAGACTTTGCCGGCAGCTTGTCCGTTTGCGATGTTGGAGCTGGCGCGGGGTTTCCAAGCATTCCATTAAAGATTGCTTTCCCGGAGCTTAGCGTGACTATCGTTGATTCTCTCAATAAGCGCATTACATTTCTCAACCATTTGGCTGCTCAGCTTGGACTTGATCAAGTGCATTTTTTCCATGACCGAGCGGAAACCTTTGGACGATCTGTCGATCATAGAGAGCAATATGACCTTGTTACGGCCCGTGCTGTAGCCCGCATGTCCGTTTTAAGCGAGCTGTGTATGCCGCTCGTTAAGCCTGGCGGGATCTTCGTAGCTATGAAAGCTGCCAGTGCAGATGAAGAGCTGCAAAAGGGTCAGAAAGCAATCGAGGTACTGGGCGGCCAGTTAAGAGATGAGCACTCTTTTTTGCTTCCGATTGAAGAGAGTGAGCGGACAATTATAGTGGTTGAAAAGGTAAAGAAAACGCCGAAGAAGTATCCACGGAAGCCGGGAACGCCTAATAAGCTTCCAATCGAATAAAGTTATCCACTTGTGGATAACTTTATTTTTTTATGCAAAGAAGGCGGTATGTGAATAAATCAAGCAGAAAGGAGAAGAAAGACCCTGTGAATAAACAAAAAAGCTATCTAAAGAAGAAGGAAGAAGAGGGACAAAGGGAGAATACATATAAAAGGGAGCTTGTTAAAGGTGGTGTAGGGGTATGAAGCATCGTTTCTCTCGTTTATTTAGCCTGGGGGAAAAAACAGTGGAAGAACAACCGCAAGAATCGGTAAGTGTGAGGGAAAGAGAAGAAGTAAAGCAGATTCCGATACCTGCTATTGTTCCAAACCGCTTCCAGCCAAGGACGATTTTTAATGACGATAAGATAGAAGAGTTGGCTCAAACGATTCGTATGCATGGAATGATTCAGCCCATTGTTGTTCGCGAGACAGAAGACGGGAAGTATGAATTGATTGCAGGTGAGCGGCGCTGGAGGGCCGTTCAAACGCTCGATTGGGAAACAGTACCCGCTATTATTAATAATTTAGATGATAAAGAGACAGCCTCGGTTGCTTTAATAGAGAATTTGCAAAGGGAAGAATTATCCCCGATTGAAGAAGCTGTAGCATACGGAAAGTTACTAGAGCTTCATGGACTCACGCAGGAAGCTCTTGCTCAGCGCCTTGGAAAAGGACAGTCGACAGTCGCAAATAAGCTGCGTCTATTAAAGCTGCCTGAAGAGGTACAAAATGCTTTAATACAGAAGAAGATCACTGAGCGGCATGCGCGAGCGCTTATCCCATTGAAGCATCCGGAGAAGCAGGTTCAGATCATGAACGAAGTGATTGATAAGCAGTTAAATGTAAAGCAGACGGAAGAGCGAGTCATTCAGCTGCTGAACACAGCGAATAAAAAGCCGAAGCCTCGGCGTAAAGCTTTTAGCAAAGATATTCGCATAGCGGTGAATACGATCCGTCAGTCACTCTCGATGGTAAGTGATAATGGGATCAATTTAAACACCCAGGAGGAAGAGTTCGAGGACTTTTATCAGATTACGATTAAAATACCGAAAAAGAACAAATGAACGGGAAGCAGATAAGCAGCTTCTCGTTTTAGATTGCCAATAGATAGAGGAAAAAGCCTACATAGCTTATTTTGCTTGGCTATTTTGTAAAATCGCCAACAGCTGGGAGCGAGAAGCGGATCAATCGCTTCTCGCTTTTTTAAAAAAATATTCTTCCGCGAACGGCAACGCACGTCATGATTTTTGTTAAAATAGATGTGCAGCAAATTTTTTAAGATAGGAGAAAGCAGGTGGCCAGATGGGAAGAGTGATTGCCATAGCTAATCAAAAAGGGGGCGTCGGGAAGACGACAACCTCTGTTAACCTGGGAGCTTGTTTGGCTTCTTTAGATAATAAAGTGCTCTTAATTGACATTGACCCGCAAGGAAATGCGACGAGCGGTCTCGGTGTGGAAAAAGGGGACTTGGATGAATGTTTATATGATGTGCTGGTGGATGATACGCCAATAAAGGATATTATTAGAGAGGGGTCTATTGAAGGGTTAGATGTGGCCCCGGCTACAATTTCATTGGCAGGTGCAGATATTGAACTTGTGCCGACTATTTCAAGGGAATTAAGGTTGAGAAGAGCACTAGAAGATGTACGTGATACGTATGATTATATTTTGATCGATTGTCCTCCGTCTTTGGGACTGTTAACGATCAACGCACTGACAGCCGCTGATTCGGTTCTTATCCCGGTTCAATGTGAGTACTACGCATTGGAGGGTCTGAGCCAGCTATTAAACACGGTCCGTCTGGTTCAAAAGCATTTGAACCAGGAATTGGCTATTGAGGGTGTACTGCTAACGATGTTGGATGCTCGGACGAACCTTGGTCTTCAAGTCATTGAAGAGGTAAAGAAATATTTTCAGGAGAAAGTGTATCAAACCGTTATTCCGCGTAATATTCGACTGAGTGAAGCACCAAGCCATGGCAAACCTATTATTTTATATGATCCGCGTTCGAGAGGGGCGGAAATGTATAAAGATTTAGCTAAGGAGGTGGCGGCAAGTGGCTAAAGGG
Source organism: Bacillus thermotolerans (assembly GCF_000812025.2). Taxonomy (GTDB): domain Bacteria; phylum Bacillota; class Bacilli; order Bacillales; family Domibacillaceae; genus Quasibacillus; species Quasibacillus thermotolerans. Next base: position 85,716 of record NZ_JWJE02000010.1, on the reverse strand, counting down.
CTAGGAAGAGGGATCAATGCTCTGTTTAAAGATATGGACTTGGATAGCAGTGAAGAGACAGTAAAGGATGTCGCCTTGAAGGAATTGCGGCCCAATCCTTATCAGCCCCGGAGAGTGTTTAACGAAGAAGCGATTGAAGAATTAAAGCAATCCATTCAAGAGCACGGCATTTTGCAGCCGATTATTGCCCGAAAAAGCATTAAAGGCTATGAAATTGTGGTAGGGGAAAGGCGATATCGGGCTGCCAAGGCAGCAGAGCTGCAAAAGGTGCCAGTTGTAATCCGAAAGCTAACGGATGAACAGATGATGGAAATGGCGCTGCTTGAAAACCTGCAGAGGGAAGACTTAACCGCTCTTGAAGAGGCAGCCGCTTATCAGTCATTAATTGAAAGACTGAATATTACGCAGGAAGAGCTGGCGATGAAAATGGGAAAAAGCCGCTCTCACATTGCCAATCACCTCCGGCTGCTTTCCCTGCCGCCTGAAGTACAGCAGCTGATTACGGACGGTGCTTTAACCATGGGGCATGGACGAGCCATTCTTGGGCTTAAAGAGAAGGAGCAGATGATTCAGGCAGCGAACAAGGCTGTGAAAGAAGGATTAAATGTTCGCCAGCTCGAGAAGTGGATTCAAGAGTGTAATCAAAATGTTCCACGTGAAACATCTACTCCTGAAGAAACAAAAGATGTATTTATCAAAGAACGGGAAGACGTGTTAAGAGAGAGATTTGGCACGGCCGTACGTATTAAACAGACAAAGAACAAAAAAAAGGGCAAGATCGAAATTGAATTTGTGTCACCAGATGATTTAAATAGAATTCTAGACTTGTTGGGTCAAGAAAAATAACAGGCTGCCGATTTAAGGCAGCTATTTTTCTTGAAAAGGAGGAGAGAAGGATGGTGCTATTCGGATCGATTGTCAATGGATTGACTATTGTGATGGGTGCTCTTTTAGGAAAGGTGCTTCACCGTATTCCAGAAGGGATCAAGGGTACAGTAATGCAGGCCATTGGTTTAGCAGTGGTTGTGCTTGGATTACAAATGGGGCTGACGAGCGAGAACTTCCTGACAGTCATTATTAGTCTTGTAATCGGTGCGGCTATTGGAGAAGTGTGCACGCTCGATGACCGGTTAAACAAGATTGGCTTATGGCTTGAGCGAAGAGTCGGCAAGCCTACAGATGAGACAAGCATCGCTCAAGGGTTCGTAACAGCTACTTTAATTTTTGTGATTGGGGCGATGGGGATTATTGGTGCGCTTGACAGCGGCCTGCGTGATAACCATGAGGTCTTATTAACAAAGGCAATCATTGACGGGGTGACGGCTTTAATCCTAACGACTACATTAGGGATGGGCGTTATTTTTTCTGCTGTGCCGGTTGTGCTTTACGAAGGAGGAATCGCCTTATTTGCCACCCAGATTGATCGCCTCGTGCCGCAGGCATGGCTGGATGCATTTATTGTAGAAATGACTGCAGCCGGAGGAATTATGATTTTAGCGATCGGCTTAAATCTTCTCGGACTAACAAAGATCAAGGTGGCAAATTTGCTGCCAAGCTTGATCGTTGTAGGTGTGATTATTACGATTCAACATCTTCCTTGAATAAAGGTTCTTTATACATAACTGTTTGCCTAGCTGGAAGAGAGGCATCAAGTGCGGCTCTTGATTGTCGTTCTTTTAGCAAGGCTGCTGCCGAATAACGGAGAGCGGCTTCAGCGATTCCATCTGCAATCACTTGAGCCATACTCATAACGGTATGTAGCCTCGTGTTTTGGAGCACATGAAACTCCATAAATCCGCTGACATTAACAATACCGGCGATATGAATGTTGCCAACAGGCGGAAGATCTTTTTTGACACCTGAGCCTGGTTTAACAGGGCCTTTGCCGACTTGGATATTCCCTACACTTTTTAAAGAGCCTAAGCAAGCGTCCACCCCAATGATAAACGGCTTCTCATGAGCAGTTTTAACCTCGTTCATCGTTTGGGAAAGATTCAATGCATGCACCGGCTGTTCCAGTGTGCCATAGTGGTGAAATTGAAAAAGAGGTTTTTCCTCAAGCAATGTACCCGTTAAGGGGCCGAGAGAGTCGCCGGTGGAGCGGTCGGTTCCAACAAAAACAAGGACAATAGGCCGGCTTCCGGGTGAGGGGAGCCACTCTAGCAGATAATCAGCGAGAATAGAAGCTGCCCGCTGTTCTTTATGATTAATATAATAGGGGCCAGATTTGCGTTCAAACAAGCTTTTCAGGTTCATATAGGACCTCCTGCTGGATAGTAGTAAAAGTATACGGAATTTTCTCCTTTTCTATACGTGCTCTGTTGAAAAAGACTGCCTTTCTGTACATGTACCCAGCTACAAATTTTTTATTATTCTTGTTAAAATAAAAATGTCTTAAATAAGGAGGAATTTGTATGTCTACTTTTCAGCGAGTGCTTGAAAGGGTCTGGCTGGAATTAACAAAGGAAGAAACATGGCTGGCGATTGGCGAAGGGGCGCTGCAAATTCTCATTACCATTCTAGCAGCAGGCATCATTGTCAAGATAGCAAAAGCAGGAATCCGCAAGTTCTTCCAGCTGCGGATGACAGCGCCTTTGAAATATTCAGAACGCCGCGAAAATACATTATTAAAGCTTCTGCAGAACATTGTTTCGTATGTCGTTTATTTCATAGCTATTATTAATGTGTTGGCTGTTTTATCCTTTGATGTAAAAGGATTGATCGCTGGGGCGGGAGTCGTTGGTCTTGCGATTGGTTTCGGTGCACAAAACCTCGTGCGAGATGTGATTACAGGGTTCTTTATCATTTTTGAAGACCAATTCTCGGTGGGGGATTTTGTGCGAATTGGCAGTTTTGAAGGAACAGTGGAGGAGATTGGTTTACGCACGACCAAAATAAAAAACTGGACAGGAGAGCTTCATATTTTGCCGAACGGGTCAATCACTCAAGTGACGAACTTCTCCATTCACAATAGTGTCGCTGTTGTGGATGTAAGCATTGCATATGAGGAGAATATTGAGCAAGCAGAGAAGATTATCACTGAGCTTTTGAAAACCTTGCCTGATAGATATCCTGAAATTGTTGAGCCTCCTGAGCTGCTCGGCGTTCAAATGCTTCAAGCTTCAGATGTGGTTTTACGGATTACAGCAGAAACCACACCGATGAACCACTGGTATATTGCCCGGATGATTCGTAAGGAAGTAAAGACTCGTCTTGACGAACACGGCATTGAAGTTCCGTTTCCACGTCTGGTGATGTATTCGCGTGGAGAAGGGAACCAAAACATGACACAAGCGAATAACTAAGTGAGGGATGATAAGATGGAAAAAACCTTTCAATTAAATGATGTGGTGGAAATGAAAAAACCGCATCCTTGCGGGGAGAATCGCTGGAAGATTATTAGAATGGGTATGGATATCCGCATTAAGTGTGAAGGCTGTGGGCATAGTGTCATGTTGCCAAGAAGAGAATTCACTAAGAAGCTGAAAAAAGTGTTGGACCACAGCAGCGAGAGTTAACGCTGCTGTTTCTTTATGGGCATCTTAGAGAGTGAGCGGCAATTGCCTTTTTCTGCAACTGAACTTATAATTGTGAAAGGTTTAGAGACAGCAAATCTAACAGTTTAAATAGAGGAGTGAACGAGATGGCTTTAACAGCTGGGATTGTCGGTTTGCCAAACGTCGGCAAATCAACACTATTTAATGCGATTACAAAAGCGGGAGCAGAGTCTGCTAACTATCCGTTCTGTACAATCGATCCGAATGTAGGCATTGTAGAAGTGCCTGATGAGCGTTTAAATAAATTAACAGAAATGGTGGAACCGAAGAAAACAGTACCTACTGCCTTTGAATTTACCGATATTGCAGGGATCGTCAAAGGAGCCAGCAAAGGAGAGGGGCTTGGAAACAAATTCTTGTCTCATATCCGTGAGGTAGATGCGATCTGCCAAGTTGTACGCTGTTTTTCAGATGATAATATTACTCACGTATCTGGAAAAGTAGATCCGGTAGACGACATTGAAGTAATCAACTTAGAGCTGGTTTTGGCGGACTTGGAAACGGTAGAGAAGCGTCTGACTCGTGTAGCGAAGCTTGCGAAGCAAAAGGATAAAGCAGCTGTAGCAGAGAACGATGTCCTTGAGAAACTGAAAGAGGCATTGGAATCGAACAAGCCGGCTCGTTCTGTAGAATTATCTGACGAGCAGGAACGGATCGCGAAGCAGCTTCATCTGCTAACAGCTAAACCTATTCTGTATGTAGCGAACGTAGGTGAAGAAGACATTGCTGATCCTTCGCAAAATGAATATGTACAAAAAGTACGGGAATATGCGGCGGAAGAAAATGCAGAAGTAATTGTAGTTTGTGCACGAATTGAAGAAGAGATTGCGGAACTGGATGATGAAGAAAAAGCGATGTTCCTGCAGGAGCTTGGGATTGAAGAATCTGGCCTGGATCAGCTGATTCGCGCTGCTTATTCCTTGCTTGGACTTGCTACGTATTTCACAGCAGGTGTGCAGGAAGTACGAGCGTGGACGTTCCGTAAGGGCATGAAGGCTCCTCAATGTGCGGGTATCATTCATACCGACTTCGAGCGGGGCTTTATCCGGGCGGAGGTTGTTGCCTATGACGATTTGATGGCTGCTGGCTCAATGGGAGCGGCAAAAGAAGCTGGCAAGGTGCGCTTGGAAGGAAAGGATTATGTGATGAAGGACGGAGACGTCGTTCACTTTAGATTCAATGTATAAGAGACGAAGAGATATCTGATCAAAGCGGAGAAATCATTTTCTCCGCTTTTTCATTTGTTGTGAGCTGTGATTGTCTATTTATTCACGCCCACGATGTTGCTTAAAGTGAAAGTGTGTGATATAATTTCTTCTCGTGAGTAATGAAACTGTTACTCCTTGCTCTTTTCTTATGTAAAAGAGCCGTATAGTCCATGAGGAGGTGAAAGAAAGATGAGAAAGTACGAATTCTTGTACATTATCCGCCCAAACGTTGATGATGAAACGAAAAAAGCGATCGTTGAACGCTTTGATGGAATTTTAACTTCTAACGGTGCGGAAATCATCGATTCTAAAGAGTGGGGTAAACGTCGTTTAGCTTATGAAATCAACGATTTCCGTGAAGGATTCTACCAGTTGGTTCATGCTAACGCAGAAGCTGCTGCGGTTGAAGAATTTGACCGTTTAGCGAAGATCAGCGACGACATTATCCGCCACATCGTTGTTCGTGAAGAAGAGAAATAAACTGTTTAAATACACATGGCCGCTATGTTTCACGTGGAACATAGCGGAGTAAAAGGGGTTGATTCTGATGATGAACCGAGTCGTTTTAGTTGGCCGTTTAACAAAGGACCCTGAACTTCGTTACACACCGAGTGGAGCAGCTGTTGCTACCTTCACACTGGCTGTTAACCGCACGTTCACTAATCAGCAAGGTGAGCGGGAGGCAGACTTCATTAACTGTGTCGTTTGGCGTCGTCCGGCTGAGAACGTGGCAAACTTTCTAAAGAAAGGGAGCTTAGCTGGTGTTGATGGACGTATTCAAACACGTAATTATGAAGGACAAGATGGCAAACGGGTGTACGTAACTGAAGTTGTAGCTGACAGTGTGCAATTTTTAGAACCGCGTAATGCTTCTGCAAGCGGACGCGGCGATGAAATGGGCTCATTTGGCGGCGGGCAAAGACCTCAGGAGGCTCCTTTTGGCCAGCAGAATCAACGCAACAATGATAATAGACAATCAGGATATACAAAAATGGATGATGATCCATTTGCAAACGATGGACAAACTATCGATATTTCAGATGATGATCTACCATTCTAAATCATTAATAAAGGAGGGAAATCAACATGGCAGGACGCAGAGGTGGACGTAGACGTCGGAAAGTATGTTACTTTACTTCTAACAACATCACACATATCGATTACAAAGATGTGGATTTGTTAAAGAAATTTATCTCTGAACGCGGAAAAATTCTTCCACGTCGTGTAACTGGAACAAGTGCGAAGTACCAACGCATGTTAACAATTGCAATTAAACGTGCTCGTCAAGCAGCACTTCTTCCATACGTATCCGGAGAATAATCCGGTCAAAGATCTGCCACTCAGGGCAGGTCTTTTTTTGTGCTTATATCCTTAGATTTGTATTACCCGCCTTTTTCATCAAATTGGTTGAGTATTATTTTTTTTGCAGCGACGGGAGAATATGTCGTCACTGTATCCAAGCCTGTTACTGTGGAAGGCCAAGTTATGGGAGCTGTAGGGGCTGACATTGGTTTAGCTCACATTACAAGTCAGATAGAGGGGATGAATATTGGCTATAATGGCTCTGCTCTTGTGATGTCTCCTCAAGGCGCTGGAATTGTCCATGCGACAGAGCAAGGCGGGGATTTAACGAAATATGCACACATTGACAAGTTGTTAAGCAGTGAAGAAGAAGCAGGGATAATCAGGTATGAAGAAGTAGCTAAGGGAGACTTAAGTGTGCAGATGCCGGTTGCTTCCAAGGATGAGATTGGTGAACTGGCTTCTGCTTTTAACCGTATGGTAGAGAGCATGCGTTCCATTATCTCAGTGATGAATCACTCCGCAGAGAATGTGACAGAAGCAGCAGAACACTTAAGGGCTGTATCCGAAGAAACGAACGCTTCCAGCGAGCAAATTACCGTAGCTATTAATGAAGTGGCGGCTGGTGCGACAAGATCAGCAGAGGAATCAAGCGACGCTGCTGAACAATCTCATCGTCTTGGAGAACAAATTGCTGTTATTTCTAGTGGAGCGGACCGGTTAACGAAAACAGCGCGACAGACGGAAGAGGCGCAGGAGGAAGGAATTAGACAGATTCAGGCTCTTGGCACCTCAAGTGCGGAGACTAGCTTATATATTGAGGAAGCCGAGAAGGTTATCCTCGCGCTAGAGACGAAAATTACGTCCATTGAACGAATCATGCAGACAATTACAGACATTTCTTCCTAAACAAATTTGCTGGCTTTAAACGCTTCTATTGAAGCGGCGCGTGCGGGAGAACATGGCAAGGGCTTTGCCGTAGTAGCTGAAGAAGTGAGAAAGCTGGCAGAGCAATCAGCTGAAGCGACAGAAGACGTAAAGGGGACGATCTTGACTATTCAGGAGGAGTCAAAAAAGCGGTCGAGCAAATGCTGAACACTCGTGCTAATTTTGCTAGCCAATTGGAAGCGGTTGAGGCAACCAAAAAAGTCTTCCAGAAGCTGTCTGCCTATGTCAATGAAATGGACGCTTCCATTCAACCCATTCATCAGGAAATTCAGAGGACAGCTGTCGTTAAAGATCATGTACTAGAAACGATGGGATCGGTTGCTGCGGCCTCCGAGCAGTCCGCTGCTGCGAGTGAAGAGATCAGTGCCTCAGCTGATGAACAGCTGGGCGCTATCCGGGCTGTAACCGACTCTTCTGAGTAGTTAATCCATTTAAGCAATGAGTTGAAAAAAGCAGTCGCACAATTTAAGTTAAGTGAGTAAGAATCATCTGCAAGCTGCTTGACAGAAGGGAGAATCCTCTTTTGCCAAGCAGCTTCTTTCGTATGGAAAGAGTAAAAAGCAATTTAGTTAGAAGGATTGATTCATCATTCCTTTGATGGTTCTGCTTGTCCTTTTCTTGGTTTTTATTATTCTCTTTATCAGCTATAAAACAAAGAAGCAGACAAAAGAGGAGATGATGAGGCAAGCAGACGGTATTGTTATCATTTGAGTGACGTTTCTGAGGAAGACAATGCGCCTGGTGAACAAATTGCCCAGGCAATGAATGAAATAGCAGCCGTTGCTATCTTGTCCAAAGGAGATTTGAGCAAGACAGCGAAAAAGAGCACAATTGGCAGAGCAATCTATTCAGACAGCTGATCAAGTGAAAGCAGCGGATGATAAATATCCGGCCAGCTTTAATTGGGAAATAGCAGCTATTAAAGCAACAAAAGCAGTTTACTATCAGTTATTGAACTTTGCTAGGCCCATAGCAGCGATCACTAGGTTAAAAGTGAGAGCAGACCCTTAACCATTTGCAGTGGAGAGTAAGGAGTTTGGTGCTTTGACTGTCAAAAAGCTCCGGGCCACTTAGGCAGTGATATTTTCTCTGAATAATGAAGGAACTAAGCAGTAGGCTTATCCAAATAAAATCGATAAAAAGCTGTTTTACACACTGATGTTTCTTATGTTTTGTTCCACGTGAAACACCCTTGCTTGTACGGAGTAAGAAGAGTTGAAGGAATAAGGGAAGAAAGCTACAATAAAAAGATACGGAAACTAACGAAAAGGCTGAAGAAGATAGTTCTTCAGTTGGACAATAATTAACGAGGTGTTGAAGTGGAAAACAAAAACAAAATAATTGAAGGGGTAAAAATGGGGGGACTCTTTGTCATTTTGTTAGCTTTGACACTCTATGTGCCGGTTTTAGGAATGATTGTCAGTCTCCTTTTGCCCCTTCCCTTTTTAGTGTACGGAGCGAAGCAGCCCGTTCAGATAGCAATAGGCTTTGCTTTGATTGGGATATTGTTGTCTATCCTTATCGGTGGTTTGCCTGCTGTTCTGTTAGCTTTTTTATTCATTGTATTAGGCACTGTAATGGGAGTTATGATACAGAAAAAGCGAGATAAGCTTTCTATATTTATGACTGGTACTCTTATTTTTCTTCTTAGTATGGTTGCCTCCTATGCGCTGGCCATGACCTTTGCCGAAGAAGCGATTCGTGGAATGAGCGATTCCTTCCAGAAGTCGTATCAAGAGTCTATAGACATGATGGAAAGCATGGGACAGCCGGTACCAGAAGAAGCGATCAGCCAGGGACATGCGATGCTCGATTATTTATCAGCTTTGCTGCCAAGTTTCCTAGTTTTATTTTCCTTAGTGTATGTACTATTCATCATGCTGATTAACTTTCCGTTAGCGAAGAGAACGTCAATTGATACACCACGTTTCCGACCATTCAGAGAATGGCAGCTGCCAAAAAGCATCTTGTGGTATTATGTTCTCTTTCTCGTGCTCAGTTTAATTGCTCCGCCGGAACAAGGAAGCATGTGGTACTTCGCTTATGTTAACATCATGTTTATGCTGCAATTTTGTCTGCTTTTACAAGGGTTATCGTTTCTTTATTTTTTCTTTTATGCGAAAAAATGGTCTATCGTTTTCCCTATTTTATTAACGATTTTCTCATTTCTTATTCTTCCGCTTCTTTATCTTGTACGATTATTAGGTATAATTGATTTAGGATTTGATTTAAAGCGGCGCCTTCAACAAAAAGGCTAATGTAATGTTGAAGCCAATCTATCTTTAGGAGCTGAAACGATGCTTTCTTATTACAGCAGACAGAAAATACGGTATCCGATCTACGGATTAGCAACGGCTTTGCTGATTGTACTGGCTGTACTGGCTTTCTACAATTGGCCTGTCGCGCTGGTCGGTTTAGCCGTGAGTATAGTGTTAATTTTATTCCTAATAAGAGCAGAGAATATCATATATGGAGAGGTTGAGCGGTATGTAACCACTCTATCCTATCGGTTGAAGCGGGTAGGGGAAGAGGCATTAATGGAGATGCCTATCGGAATTCTCTTATATAATGATGACTATTATATAGAATGGACCAATCATTTTCTTTCCTCTTATTTTGAACAAGACACTCTCTCTGGGGAGTCGCTTCATGAATTAGCAGACCCGCTGGTAGCAATCATTAAAAATGAAAAGGAAGAGATTATAGAGCTGAACGACCGGAAGTTTAAGGTAACGGTCAAGCCTGAAGAAAAATTGCTTTATTTCTTTGATGTGACAGAGCAGGAGGAAATCACAAAGCGGTTTTTCGAGGAACAAACAGTACTGTGCCTGATTGACTTGGACAATTATGATGATTTGACGCAAGGCATGGACGATCAAACGCGCAGCAGCTTAAACAGCATGGTCACCTCTATTTTAAATGATTGGGCATTAAAATATGGTATTTACTTAAAGCGGATTTCGTCTGAGCGCTTCTTTGCTGTATTAAATGAAAAGATTCTTCATCAGCTTGAGGAATCAAAGTTTTCCATTCTCGATGAAGTAAGAGAGAAAACAGCCAAACAAGCGGCCTCTCTTACTTTGAGTATGGGAGTAGGGCAAGGAGAGGTATCACTGCCTGAGCTGGGTGATCTTGCCCAATCAAGCTTAGACCTTGCCCTGGGACGAGGAGGCGACCAGGCGGCCCTCAAGCAGTTGAATGGCAAGGTAAAATTCTACGGCGGTAAAACGAACCCTATGGAGAAGAGAACGCGTGTCAGAGCAAGAGTCATTTCTCATGCGTTGCGGGAGCTTGTGACAGAAAGTGATAAGGTGCTCGTGATGGGCCATCGCTATCCGGATATGGATGCGATCGGTGCTTCAATGGGGATTCGCCGGGTAGCTGAAATGAATAACTGTGAAGGCTATGTAGTTCTTGATTTTTCAGAGATTGATACGGCCGGCAAGCGGCTTCTGGCAGAGGTAAAGAAGGATCCGGAGTTGTATTCTCGATTCATTGCTCCGGAAGAGGCGCTTGATCTAGCAACAGAGAACACTCTTCTCGTTATTGTGGATACACATAAGCCTTCCATGGTGATTGAAGAGAAGCTGGTTCAAAAAGTAGATAAAGTGGTCGTTATCGATCATCATCGCCGCGGTGAAGAGTTTGTTAAAAACCCGTTGCTCGTGTACATGGAACCATACGCTTCATCTACAGCAGAATTAATTACAGAGCTGCTTGAATATCAGCCGAAGATCAACAAGCTGTCGATGTTAGAAGCGACCGCCTTACTGGCAGGCATCATCGTAGATACGAAAAGTTTCTCTCTGCGTACAGGATCACGCACATTTGATGCTGCTTCCTACTTGCGCGCTCATGGGGCAGATACGGTTCTTGTGCAAAAATTCTTAAAAGAAGATATAGAGACGTACATTCAGCGTTCACAGATCATCGAGACGGTGTATTTCTACAAAGATGGTATCGCAATCGCTACGGGGGCGGAGGATCAGGTATATGATTCCGTATTAATCGCCCAGGCAGCTGATACGCTGCTTGCCATGGATGGGGTACAAGCCTCATTCGTTATTGCCCGCCGAGCAGCTGATACGGTAGGTATCAGTGCCCGCTCGCTCGGAAAGGTGAATGTACAGGTCATTATGGAACAGATGCAGGGAGGCGGCCACTTATCGAACGCTGCCACCCAGTTAAGAGAAATGTCTATTGAAGAAGCAGAAGAGATGCTTCAACAGGTAATCACTGATTTATATGAGGGAGGCGTTGAGGAATGAAAGTAATTTTCTTAAAAGACGTAAAAGGAAAAGGAAAAAAAGGTGAAGTGAAGAATGTGGCAGATGGATATGCTCATAACTTCTTAATCAAAAACGGCTATGCGGTAGAAGCAACACCGGGGAATAAAAAAACACTGGATGTTCAAAAGAAAAAGGAAGCAGAGCTTGCTCAGCAGGAATTAGAAGAGGCGAAAAAGCTGAAGGAAACGCTTGAACAGCTAACAGTAGAAGTAAAAGCAAAATCCGGCGAGGGCGGCCGTTTATTCGGTTCTGTGACAACGAAGCAAGTAGCGGAAGAATTAAAGAAAACACACAATATTAAGATCGATAAGCGCAAAATGGATCTGCCTGACGGTATTCGGGCACTGGGCTATACGAATGTACCCGTGAAGCTTCACAATGAAGTATCTGCTACATTAAAAGTTCATGTAGTGGAAGAAAAATAAAGCATTTCATGCTAAAATAATAAGGTTGGAAAATGTGATCGGATTTTTCTGGTCACATTTTTTTTAAGATAGGTTAGTTAACAAGGAAGAAACAGCGCTTCCTGCAAGGAGGTTCAGGTAATGAGTGATTTGTTGACTGATCGAGTTCCGCCGCAAAGCATCGAAGCGGAACAAGCTGTACTTGGTGCTATTTTCTTGGAGCCGTCTGCTCTAACGGTTGCTTCTGAGATTTTAATTCCAGAAGATTTTTATCGGACGGCCCACCAAAAAATATATAATACGATGCTGAAGCTGAATGACTATGGCCAGGCCGTCGATGTCGTAACGGTGACGGAGGAGCTTGCTTCAGTAAAGGATTTAGAAGATGTAGGCGGCGTATCCTATTTAACCGAGCTGGCAGAATCTGTGCCGACAGCAGCCAATATTGAATATTATGCCCGCATCGTAGAGGAAAAATCCTTATTAAGACGGCTTATTCGTACAGCCACGACCATTGCCCAGGAAGGCTACAACCGGGAAGATGAGGTTGATGCTTTGCTGGATGAAGCGGAAAAAAGCATTATGGAGGTAGCACAGCGCAAAAATGTTAGTGCCTTCCACAATATTAAAGACGTACTCGTACGCACCTATGATAATATTGAAATGCTCCATAACCGCAAAGGAGAAGTTACGGGAATACCAACCGGATTTGCGGAGCTGGATCATATGACAGCGGGGTTTCAGCGAAATGACTTAATCATCGTAGCTGCCCGTCCTTCCGTTGGTAAGACTGCCTTTGCTCTTAATATTGCTCAGAACGTAGCAACGAAGACGGATGAAACCGTGGCGATATTCAGCTTGGAGATGGGAGCGGAGCAGCTGGTCATGCGGATGCTTTGTGCTGAAGGCAATATCAATGCTCAAAATTTAAGGACAGGTGCTCTGACCGATGAAGATTGGCGCAAGCTAACCATGGCGATGGGAAGCCTGTCTAATTCAGGCATTTATATCGATGATACACCGGGTATTCGAATTGGTGAGATTCGATCTAAGTGTCGCCGGCTGAAGCAGGAGCAGGGACTTGGCATGATCCTGATTGACTACTTGCAGCTCATCCAGGGAAGCGGCCGCTCTGGCGAAAACCGTCAGCAGGAGGTATCGGAAATCTCTCGTTCCTTAAAGGCACTTGCCCGTGAGCTGGAGGTGCCGGTTATTGCGCTCTCCCAGCTTTCCCGCGGAGTTGAGCAGCGGCAGGACAAACGACCGATGATGTCCGATATTCGGGAATCAGGCTCGATTGAACAGGATGCCGACATTGTCGCCTTCCTCTATCGGGATGATTACTATGATAAAGAGACCGAGAATAAGAACATTATTGAGATCATTATTGCAAAGCAGCGGAATGGTCCGGTCGGTACCGTTCAGCTGGCGTTTATTAAGGAATATAACAAGTTTGTTAATTTGGAACGCCGATTGGATGAAACCGGCTAACATTCATCACCAACTATGTGTTGGTGATGTTTTTTTACGAACGAATAAAAAACTAGTTATGTAAATGTTCGTGTTTTGTGATTGACTTCTATAGTTTTAACCTGTTAAAATAGGTTTGGTGAAATAATAAGAAAATTACGGACCCTTCGGAGGTGCTTATTTATGTCGTCAGTAGTAGTGGTTGGAACCCAGTGGGGCGATGAAGGAAAAGGGAAAATCACAGATTTCCTTTCAGAAAATGCAGAAGTGGTGGCTCGTTACCAGGGCGGTAACAATGCTGGACATACAATTAAATTTAACGGTGTTACATACAAGCTTCATTTAATTCCATCAGGTATTTTTTATAAAGACAAAATCTGCGTGATCGGCAACGGAATGGTTGTAGATCCAAAAGCGTTAGTAGAAGAGTTAAAGTATTTGCACGATCGAAACGTATCAACTGATAATTTGCGTATAAGCAACCGTGCTCATGTGATTCTTCCGTACCATTTAAAAATTGATGAGGTAGAGGAAGAGCGCAAAGGCGACAATAAAATTGGCACAACAAAAAAAGGAATCGGTCCTGCGTACATGGATAAAGCCGCTCGTATCGGTATTCGTGTAGCTGATTTATTAGATCGGGAAGCATTCGAGCAGAAGCTTTCCCGCAACTTAGAAGAGAAGAACCGCTTGCTTGAGCGTTTTTATGAAACGGAAGGTTTTAAGCTTGAGGACATTCTCGATGAATATTATGAATACGGACAGCAAATTAAGGACTATGTGTGTGACACATCCGTCGTGCTTAATGATGCGTTGGATGAAGGCCGTCGCGTATTATTCGAAGGTGCACAAGGAGTTATGCTGGATATTGACCAAGGAACCTATCCGTTCGTCACATCTTCTAACCCCGTAGCTGGTGGTGTCACGATCGGTTCTGGTGTAGGTCCAACGAAGATCAACCATGTGGTTGGTGTGTCTAAAGCCTATACTACACGCGTGGGAGACGGCCCGTTCCCGACAGAACTGAAGGATGAAATTGGGAATCAAATCCGTGAAGTAGGACGGGAGTATGGTACAACAACTGGACGTGCCCGCCGCGTTGGCTGGTTTGACAGTGTGGTTGTTCGTCATGCGCGTCGTGTAAGCGGCTTAACTGACTTATCTTTAAACTCCATCGATGTTCTAACAGGCATTGAAACATTAAAGATTTGCACAGCTTACCGCTACAAAGGAGAGGTCATTGAAGAATTTCCTGCAAATTTAAATATCCTTGCTGAATGTGAGCCTGTGTATGAAGAATTGCCAGGCTGGACAGAGGATATTACTGGATGCAAATCATTAAGTGAGCTTCCAGAAAACGCCCGTCACTATCTAGAGCGTGTATCACAGCTGACAGGTATTCCGTTGTCTGTATTCTCTGTCGGTCCGGACCGCAGTCAGACAAATATAGTACGCAGCGTTTGGGCTCAACGATAAGATGCCATGTAAAAACCCGCCTTCCAGTTTAGGAAGGCGGGTTTTTTTGAAGGTTGTTTCTGTCTTCGAAAGGAATGTTTTGTTTTTCACTTTTTTCACTTTTTTCGACAATTTTCTCAAAAACTATTGTCAGTTTTTTAAGTATATGCTAATATTAACAGCGTTGTTAATATTAAAAGTTTAATAGTATGGTCCGGTAGTTCAGCTGGTTAGAATGCCTGCCTGTCACGCAGGAGGTCGCGGGTTCGAGTCCCGTCCGGACCGCCATTTTACAACCGTTTAATTTAATGAATCCTATTTCCTTAGATGGCGGCTGAAAGACGATCAACTGGTAAGTTGGCCGCCTTATTTTTTCATATTTCGCCTTGTAAAAGACGAAATATTTTAAATATACACTCAGCCGCTTCTTCTTTAGGCAGAGGAAGCGAAAATGGTAAAACAACTTATAGGGAAGGCTCAGTAGCTCAGTCGGTAGAGCAATGGACTGAAAATCCATGTGTCGGCGGTTCGATTCCGTCCTGAGCCATCAAAGAAGCATTGCGACGATATTAGCTCTCGCGGTGCTTTTTTTCATATACGAGAAAGTGTTCCTTTAAGGCCAAGAGGTGAAAATCCCTCTCTTTCATGATAAAGTGTAGAAGGAAGTATATAGGTATAAGTGAAGGTCGTTTGCATGCATAACGGCCTGTTTTTCCGTAAACTAACCCGCAAGAGGAAGCAAAACCTTCGTCTCAGAGATGTGGTAAAATATTAAAATGAACTCTATGAATCAATAAGGCTTTCATACTGAAGAAGTGAGGAGAAAGGTATGCAAAAGAAGATATTAGTTGTAGATGACGAGAGACCGATTGCAGATATTCTGCAATTTAATTTAAAGAAAGAAGGCTACGAAGTCTATTGTGCTTATGACGGCAATCAGGCTGTGGAGATGGTGGAAGATATACAGCCAGACTTGATCTTGCTCGATATCATGCTGCCTGGCCGGGACGGCATGGAAGTATGCCGGGAAGTAAGAAAGAAACATGAAATGCCGATTGTTATGCTGACGGCTAAAGACTCAGAGATTGATAAAGTGCTTGGTTTGGAACTGGGGGCAGATGATTATGTAACAAAGCCTTTCAGCACGAGGGAACTAATCGCCCGTGTGAAAGCGAATCTGCGCCGTCACCAGGCGGTACCTTCTCCTTCCGAGGAAGAGGAAGAGACAAATGAAATTACAATTGGCTCATTAACAATTCATCCGGATGCTTACGTTGTTTCCAAGCGGGGAGAAACCATTGAGCTAACGCACCGCGAATTTGAGCTGCTTTATTATTTGGCTAAACACATTGGTCAGGTAATGACGAGGGAGCATTTGCTGCAGACGGTATGGGGTTATGATTACTATGGAGATGTACGTACAGTAGATGTTACCGTTCGCCGTCTGAGAGAAAAAATTGAAGATAACCCTAGTCACCCTTCTTGGATTGTAACTAGAAGAGGGGTGGGCTATTACTTGCGCAACCCTGAACAGGAGTAATAGTGAATGAAAAGAGTAGGGTTCTTTCGATCAATACAGCTGAAGTTTGTATTAATTTATGTGCTGCTGATTTTATTTGCGATGCAAATCATCGGTGTTTATTTCGTGAAAGAGCTTGAAGACAAGCTGATTACTAACTTCAAAACTTCTCTTCAAGAACGGGTGAATTTGCTGGAGTATAACTTACGGGAAGAGATGCTGAAAGAGCGGACGGAGGAAACTCTGACGCTTGAGCAGGATATCCAAAGGATTTTGGAAGACTTTATGGCTCCGGACGTATCAGAAGTAAGAGTTATTGATCAGCGAAGCCGGATTATCGGTACCTCTGATCCGAACAGACAGGGGATTATTGGACAACGGGTAACCGACATTGCTGTAAAGAGGACTCTTTCCTTCGGTGCGGAAGAAGACAGAATGTATATTGATGAGCAGTCAAACAAACGTATTTGGGTGTATACATCACCGATTATTTCAAACAGAGAAGTGATCGGTGCTGTTTACTTAATCGGAAAGGTAGAGAATGTCTACACCCAGATGAACCAAATCAATGAAATCTTGTTTACCGGTACAGCTTTAGCTTTAGTTGCTACAGCTATATTAGGTGTTTTGCTTGCCCGCACGATTACCCGCCCAATTACCGACATGCGCCGCCAGGCTGTTGCTCTAGGAAGGGGTAACTTCTCCAGGAAGGTAAAGGTATACGGGCAGGATGAAATCGGTGAGCTGGCGATTACCTTTAACAATTTAACGAAGAGACTGCAAGAAGCGCAGGCTACGACAGAAGGAGAAAGAAGAAAGCTTTCTTCCGTCCTCTCCTATATGACCGATGGAGTAGTTGCAACTGACCGGAAAGGCCGAGTCATCCTTATTAACGAACCTGCGGCACGGCTTTTGAACGTTTCACGTGAAACAGTGATTTCACAACCGATTACAAGCGTGCTCGGTTTGGAGGAAGAATACTCATTTGATGATTTATTAAATGAACAAGACTCAGTCATACTCGATTATGGTGCAGATGACCAGCCGTACATTCTACGAGCTAATTTCTCCGTTATACAAAAGGAAACTGGATTTGTAAACGGTTTGATCGCTGTGCTTCATGATATTACGGAGCAGGAGAAGATTGAAGCGGAACGACGCGAATTCGTAACAAACGTATCCCATGAATTGCGGACACCGCTTACGACGATGCGAAGCTACCTAGAGGCACTGGCTGAAGGGGCATGGCAAGACCCGGATATTGCTCCGCATTTCCTTGAAGTCACACAGACCGAGACAGAGCGTATGATTCGTCTCGTAAATGATTTACTGCAGCTTTCTAAGTTCGATAGCCGGGATTATCAGCTTACAAAGAAAGACGTAGATTTCACGGAATTCTTCAATAAGATTATTGACCGATTTGAAATGACAAAGTCGCAGGAGGTCACCTTCAAGCGGCAGTTGCCTCGGTATCCTATCTACGTGGAAATTGATACTGATAAGCTGACCCAGGTTATTGATAATATTATTTCAAATGCCATGAAGTATTCACCTGAAGGCGGCCAGCTGACATTTAAGGTGGAGGAGAATACAGATAACATCAAAGTCAGCATCCGCGACCAGGGAATGGGCATACCGAAGAAAAATATTAATCGGATTTTTGAGCGCTTCTACCGGGTGGACCGGGCTCGATCACGCAAGATGGGCGGAACAGGTCTAGGGCTTGCTATTGCGAAAGAGATTGTAACGGCACACGGAGGTCATATTTGGGCAACGAGCACAGAAGGAAAAGGAACAACCATTTGCTTCACTCTTCCATATGAGTTGCCTCAAGAGGATGATTGGTCATGAACTATGAAAAAATAAAATCAATAGTGTTAGGTGTGCTCGTGCTGCTGAGTATTATTTTTACCTTGGGAATTTGGAATTACCAGCCTAACTATGATCCTATTACGGAAGATAATATACATGAAGTGGCCTCTATTAGTGAAATGAGAGAAGAGGCCGATGTTATCAAGCCCTCAACAATTCTTTATCACACGGAAAATGAACATTACGGAACAGCCGGTCGAAATGAAATGAATGCGATCATTAAAGAGCTTCAAGAATGGTCATTCGTAGATATAGTAAACGTATCGCCCAGCATTTCTGAAAGAGGCTTCAAGGAATTGCTTTACGGAAAGGACCGGGTTGAGCTTAAATTTCCGACTTTTATCCCTTTTTATACGATCGATAATGTACTGAATTTTGAAGATGGGGATACACCAAATGCCGTGTTTGATCGTATCATTATTTCTGAAGTAAACCGTCAGGCAAGGCAAGCCGTTGTTTACTTTGTTTCTACTAAAGAAAGGCTGGTCTTCCGCAGTTCCGCCTCTGCAGAAAGCATGCCTGCCTTTAAGAAGCAATTTATGGACAAGGCAGAAGAGCAGTGGGAGACATACCAGCACATCAAACTCGAAGGGGCTTCCGATCCGCTGTTTCTGCCAGAGGAATCACCAAGGCTAAAAAGAGAGAAATACTTGCCCGATGAATTAAATGTTGAAGACTTTAAAGATTTATTATTTGA
The DNA here is from genome assembly GCF_000812025.2 of Bacillus thermotolerans. Classification (GTDB taxonomy): domain Bacteria; phylum Bacillota; class Bacilli; order Bacillales; family Domibacillaceae; genus Quasibacillus; species Quasibacillus thermotolerans. Next base: position 66,995 of record NZ_JWJE02000010.1, on the reverse strand, counting down.
AGACCCAAGCCTGGTGAAAAAAGGAACGAGTGGAGAAGGAGAAGAGTATACAGATGGCTCCAGTCTGATGGAAGTGAACTATGATACGAATACAATTTCGTATGTGAACCCTGCTATCGAGTCGGAGACGACTACTCCAGGAAGCCTGCACGAGCTGGTTGATAAAAGTATTCAGTTTGTTAATGAGCATAGCGGCTGGTCTGATCAGTACCGTTTGTTTGAAGCAGAACCAGGCTCTGCATCAATCAGCTATCGTTTGTATAAAAATGGCGTTCCTGTCTTTAATAAAGGAAACATGGCAGAGATTATGCAGATATGGGGAAAATCAGATATTTATATGTATGTACGTCCGTATTTCACGCTTGATATTTCCTTGCCTTCTGAGGCGGAGGAAATCACTCTTCCAAACAGCACCTCAGCATTGGAGCAGATACAGAGCATGGAGGACTTTGATGCAGCATTGCTGGAGGACCTGATAGTAGGCTATGAGCTTCAGCAGGATCCGCAATCGTCTAAGGTACTTGTTCTAGAGCCTGCCTGGTTCTACAAATATAATGGACGCTGGGACAAGCTTTCGTTCACTACTCAAACAGGGGGAAACGCTTATGGATTGGAGTAACACGAAAACCATTTTCATTATCGTTTTCCTCGTATTAGATGTCTTTTTATTATCTGTATTTCTGAATAGATATTCTACCAGCCAATTTGAGTTTATTAAGGAAGCTTCAATCGAGGATAAGCTGAAGTCATACAATGTGGAATATGAAGAACTTCCGGAAGAAGTAAGCAAAGAACCATACATCACTGGAGAGGTAAAGACATTTACAGAGAGAGAGATTGGCGAGCTTTCAGGACAGTCGGTAAGATTACGGCAGAATGATACTAACCTTGTCAGCTATTTGAAAAAGCCAGTCAAGCTGGGAGAAAATAAAATGGATGATATACGGTCGTTCATAGAATCGAATGTGCTCTATGGTGACCAATATAGTTACTGGGACACGTCAGAGGAGAAGGATGGAACGACCTACATTTTCTATCAGTATTATCAGGACAGGCAGATGTTTGAGAACATTAAGGCCCAATTATCTATCAAAGTGAACAGACAAGGTGAAATTGTATCTTATCATCAGATGATGCTGGAGAAACTGATGGAGAATGGGGAAGAAGAAGAAATTTTATCTGCCCATCAGGCGGTTCAGACACTTTATCTCAATGGTTTAATCAAACCAAACAGTGAGATCTCGAATGTAGAACTTGGCTATTATACCGTGGTACAGTTGACAGAAACACAAGTATTATCGCCTACTTGGTATTTTAAAATAAAAAGCGGCGATGAAACGGAAAAAATGTACGTAAATGCGTTTGACGGCTCAATTTATAAGAATGAAGAAAGCAGTTAATGAGTAAAAGTGGAGTGAATCATCATGACAATGCGTTTTAGTGTTCTGGCAAGCGGGAGTACAGGAAATGCGTTTTACGTAGAAACGGACAAGCAATCCTTTTTAGTAGATGCCGGATTAAGCGGGAAGAAGATGGAGTCCCTCTTTTCTGAGATTGACCGGAAGATGGAGAATTTGTCAGGTATCCTCGTAACCCATGAACACAGTGACCATATTAAAGGGTTGGGTGTGCTGGCAAGAAAGTACAAGCTTCCAATCTATGCGAATGAAAAAACATGGCAGGCAATGGAGCCATTAATTGGTCAAGTGAATGCAGAGCAAAAATTTGCATTTGACATGGAAACGGTAAAAAGCTTTAGCGGTTTGGACATTGAATCGTTTGGTGTCTCTCATGATGCCGCTGAACCGATGTTTTATGTCTTTCATCATGAAGGAAAAAAGCTTGTATTAATTACAGACACCGGCTATGTAAGTGATCGTATGAAAGGGATTATTAAGCATGCTGATACGTATGTGTTTGAAAGCAATCACGACGTCCAGATGCTGAGGGCCGGTCGTTACCCGTGGAACATTAAGCGGCGTATTTTGGGCGACTTTGGCCATGTGTCTAATGAAGATGCCGCTATTGCGATGAGTGAAGTAATTGGTGACAAAACAAAGAGTGTATACTTGGCACACTTAAGTCAGGATAATAATTTGAAGGAGTTAGCTGAAATGAGTGTGGCTCAAACATTAGAAATGAAGGATATGCCGGTCGGCGTGCAGTTCCAGCTCCATCATACCGATCCGAAGACACCAACCATTTTGACAGAGGTATAATGCTTCGCCGCCTGGCTTTGTCAGGCGGCTTTCTTATGTTTGTCTCCCAAAGCCTGGTCAAATTGCGTTTTATTTGAATTTTTCAAAGCAAACGTTATAATTTGAGCTACACGGGGAAAATAAGAGAGAGTACGTATGTGGAAAGGGTGAATAGCTTGGGCTATTATGATGAAAATGGCCGTACGGGACGAAGCCAGCGCAGCGCCAGCAAAGTCGGTTATTTTTTAGCTAGTCTAGCAGGACTCATTATAGGTGCGCTTCTCGTATTAGTTGCTCTTCCTAGGCTGGCAGACCAGGGATTGCTGCCTGGTGGAAGCGAAGAGCAGGTTCAAGTGCAAGAGAATAATCAGCAAACCCGGGGTCATAAGGTATCACTCGATGTGACTACGGATGTGACAAAGGCCGTGGACAAAGCACAAGACACGGTAGTTGGTATCACGAATATTCAATCCGGAAGCTTCTGGGGAGAGGAAACCTCTCAGCCTGCAGGGACAGGCTCAGGTGTTATTTACAAGAAAGCAGACGGCAAAGCGTACATAGTAACGAATTACCACGTGATCGAGGGAGCTCAGCAGCTAGAGGTTACACTTGCTGATGGGACGAAAACCCCGGCCACCGTACGCGGCGGAGATGTATGGACAGATTTAGCCGTCATTGAAATTGATGGAGCGAATGTGGAAAAAGTAGCCGAATTCGGCGATTCAGATGCATTAAAAATCGGCGAACCAGTCATTGCAATCGGTAACCCGTTTGGATTGGAATTCTCCGGCTCTGTGACACAGGGAGTGATCTCCGGGTTGGAGAGAACCATCCCGGTAGATATTAACGGTGACAATATCGTGGACTGGCAAGCAGAAGTATTACAGACAGACGCTGCTATCAATCCAGGAAACAGTGGCGGGGCACTAGTTAACATTGCCGGCCAGGTAATCGGAATTAACTCAATGAAGATTGCTGAAGCAGCAGTGGAAGGAATTGGTTTATCGATTCCAATAAACTTTGCTCAGCCGATTATTGACAGTCTCGAAAAAACTGGCCAAGTGGAGCGTCCGGCTATGGGCGTGACCTTAAGAAATGTGAACGAAATTCCGGGCTATCACCAGCAGCAAACGCTCAAGCTGCCAAAGAATGTAACAAATGGAGCGATGGTGGTACAAGTCTTCCCGAATACACCAGCTGCTGAAGCAGGATTGCAGGAGCTAGACGTTATTACAAAGCTCGATGACCAAGAGATTACAGATATTTTAGAGCTTCGCAAGTACATGTATAATGAGAAAAAAGTTGGCGACAGTATGGAGGTTACCTTCTATCGTAACGGAGAACAGCAAACCGCTACAATGACTCTTACGTCGGAAGAAACCCTTTAGCAAGCTCACTGGATAAAAAAACGCAGGAAAGCAACATAAGCTTTTCTGCGTCTTTTCGTGAGATATAAGAGGTAAAGGAGGGAAGGACGATGATTCATTGCTGTCAGGAACATGTAGAGCTGGCTCTTGATATTGTAGTAGACGAGTATGAAACAGCCCCAAAAATCGAAAAGCTTGAGTCAGAACAAGCAACATGCGAATATTGTCAAAACAAGGCCGAATATGTAGTAGCGAACTAATATTCGAAGCCCAATATGTGGATAATTGGTATAAGTTTGTGAATAACTTTCTAAAAAATTAGTTATCCACATCTGAATAACGAAAAAAAGAGCGACTTATACACAAGTCGCTCTTTTTTCATTTACTGGGATACATTGACTTCGATTGGTTTCGATACGAGTCGCCATTCTTCTCCAAGCATATTAAATTTGTGTTCAACGAAGACAAATGTTTTGCCAGATGACAATGCCTTAATTGTATTTCCTTCAATCGAGACGATATTTCCATTTTCATCAGAAGCGAATAAGCTCGTTTCGATGTTTTGTTTTTTATCAGTGCGGTAATGAACAAATGCTTTTGCCTGAATGGTCGCTTCAGCCCCAACTTTTAAGTTTCGTTTCTTAATCGGTGTTTCCAGCCGAACAGGGGCTGCTTCTAACCATTGTGTGTAATCAGTAATCGGACCAATGAGCCCTTCCTTTAATTTTTCTTCCAAGGCTTGTTCATCGCGGAATGTCCAGTGCAGGCTCGTCATCCCACGTTGCTTCATATACGTAATAAATTCTTCAGAGAGGCTGCCATAGCTTGAATTTAATGTCACATTCATGGATGAGGCATAGTTCATCATTTGCCTCGCATCCTTTATGCGGGCTTCCTCCGTGGCGGATACAGCTGCTGAATATAAATAACCGGCAGCCATTTCAGGCTTTAGTTTCCGAGAATCCTTTACATTTCCTAAATCAAAGCTTTGGACCACTACTTGGTCGGACATACCTTCTTCTTCGATTTCCTTCATGACTTGATCTGCAATGCCTGCTGCTTTCATTTCAACGAGAAGAATGACATCTTTTCCCTTGAACTCCTGCAGAAATTCCCGGAAGGATGGCACTTTCTCACCGGCAAATTCAGGGCTGAATGTAATGCCTGCATCCAGCTGGCGAACTTCTTCAAAGGTCAAATCGGATACTTTTCCCGTTCCGTTCGTTGTACGGTCAACCGTACTGTCATGCATGACAACCAGCTGGCCGTCTTTAGTGATTTGAAGGTCGGTTTCAATAAGATCAGCGCCCATTTCGTAGGCTAGGCGGTAGCCAGCCATCGTATTTTCCGGTGCCAGTGAAGGAATCCCGCGGTGGGCAGCTACAATCGGCCGTTGTACAAGTGTATTTTCAGGATAGCGGCTGAAGGCTGTCAGCACGGAGTCGGTATGATCGGTAATAATGCCGTCTACCCCTGTGTGAATCAGATCATGTGCTTCCTCTTCATTCGAACCGCCAATCCCCCAGACGGACACTGTCCGGCTATGGAACGTATGAACGAGATCTGCTGAGAGCAGCTTCTTAGGAATGACGGCTGTTTTTGCGCCATTTTCATGCAGTTTACTTATGAACTCGTTAATATCATGCTTATTGAGTGATTGACGATTGTACAGAACAGCCCCTCTAGCCGTCGGGTATTCTTCTTTTACAAGACGTACAAGTTCAGGCTTTGTCGATAAAATATGGACGTCTTGAATAGCCTGCTCCTTTAACAGGTTTACAAGCGGTGTAACAGTTCGCTCGTCCTCAAGCTGAATCACAGGAATCATTTTTCCTTTCATCTGATCAAGCATGTCTTTTAGCGGTGTGCCGTTTACATGCAAAGAGCGGTCTGTTTTAAGAATCATGGAAGAGACACCTGTGCCCGCTAACTGCTCAACTGCCTGAAGAGAGGCATTCGATGATAGAATCGTTGGCGCATTTAGGATGTTGGTTTCTGCTTCCTTAGGCAGAAAGGCACCTGATTCTGTTAGAGGCGGGAGTGCCGCTTCTTGCGCTTGGACTCGCACGTTATCGAATTGCACGGTCGTTCCGGATGCCTGGAAGCCGATAGCGCCTCCTGATAAGGCATTAGCTGCATCTGTGTCAATCACAAGCTGCCCATTTATGTACTGTTGTACGCGGTCTCCTTTAGCGACTATCTTTAGGCGGTACGTCTTATTCAGCTCAAACGGTTCGGAATAGAACGTTTTCTCCAGGACATTCCATTGATTGTTCTCATTGCGCATAGCGAATTCAACGCCATTTAAGGCTGTGGCGCCTCGCCGGATCGCAAACTGGTAGTATGGGTAGTCCTCTTCTTGAACGCGATACATAATAGATGCCCAGCGTGTGTCTTCAACCGCAGATAAGAACGTCATATCCGCCTCGATGACATAATCGCCTGTTTCTTCAGCGAGCGGCACGACTACACGGGAAGGTTTAGAGGTAGATGGAGAGGTCAGCGTCAACTTTCCATTTTCCACTTTGGCTTCCCCTTGAACCACTTTCCATCCAGCAGGAAGACTAGCGTTATCAAAGCTTTCTTCCATTAAGTTTACGGCTTGTCCATTAGCCTCTGCATGCGGAATGACCGGCGCACTGCTAAATAGCATGCCGGCTGCAAGAAAGACAGGAATAGACTTTTTCATGTTTCTCATTTCATTTCCCCCTTTTGTATATACGCTTCTATTTTGGCAACAAAATGTAAAGGAGGTATTAATGGGAAGTAAATTTGAAAGATGAATGGGGAAAAATTGAAGAAAAGGTGAGCAGAAAAATGTGCTAAAATGGAGGAGAAAAATACACAATTGTGGATATGTGTATAAGTTTGTGCATAACTTGTTTGCAATTGTTTATAAAGTGAGGACATGCTGTGAATATTACAATTATTACTGTTGGTAAGTTAAAAGAAAAATATTTGAAGCAAGGCATTGATGAATACGCTAAACGTTTATCTGCTTATGCGAAGCTGGATATGATCGAGGTGGCGGATGAAAAAGCGCCCGAGGAACTAAGTATAACAGAAATGGAGCAGGTGAAACAGAAGGAAGGAGAGCGAATTTTAGCGAAGATCAGTCCCGATGCACACGTGATCGCCCTCGCGATCGAAGGGAAAATGAAGACCTCTGAGGAACTGGCAGAGGATCTCGACAGGCTAGCCACTTACGGAAAAAGCAAAATCGCCTTTGTCATCGGAGGATCCCTTGGCTTGCATAAGGATGTTATGCAGCGGGCGAATGACACGCTATCTTTTTCAAAAATGACTTTTCCTCATCAGCTCATGCGTCTCATTTTGCTGGAGCAGGTGTACCGGAGTTTTCGGATTAATCGAGGCGAACCGTATCATAAGTAAATAAGGTTTTTATTGCGTATGTCATTGAAGTCATTGGTGTATGGTGTATCCGATGATTAGGCGCATGCAGACGGATTCGAGGGTCATCCATTCATCGTCCTATGCGGTGTTTAGAGGCCGTCAAACCCAGCTTATTTATTTTTCGAGTGTCGTCTATCTGACAGTTGTTGTTAAAAACCTTTAGGATTTTCTCTTCTAATCCCTGTGCTTCCGCAATCTTTTCTTGTCTTTTTGAGCAGCTATTTTTGTTTCATCATAAAAGGTGCTGCAAGCTATTTGTAGAACGTTGCTAAACGAAACATTTGCTTGCCACCGAATAATTCAACACCCCTCGGTTATTATAATACTTGATGTTGCTGAATAACATTCTTAAGGATAGCGGAGGGAATAAATATGGTAAAAGACTCAAATGCACGCAAAGAAAAAATAAACGATTCTAATAAGGAGTCCAATGAACAAAGAAGAAAGAAAGGAAGATCGAATGCTCGCGGAGGAAGAAATTAAGGCATTCTGCTAAAAATATGTGCCTGTTGCCACTTGTAAATTACCAAGCTCATCGAGTTTGGTTCATCTGCAAATGATTTGTGGCGAAAACAACTTCCCTTTTCCTGGCGGAGCTGTGGATAGTTGTTTTTACTTTTTAAGGCTCGACTTTTGTACGCATGAGCATTTAAGAAGGCAAAACCCGTTAAGATATAAAAACTTAACGGGTTTTGCCTTGTAATAAACGAGAATTATCTTTTCGTTTCTCGCGCATTTCTTCTGATTATTATTTGTTTGGTAGATGGTCCGTCCTAAACAACAATCAATTAATGTTCTTCAGGTGCACTAATTCCAAAACCTGTATTAGATTTAAACAGTACCTCTTCAAAGTCCCCTGTGTCAGCTTTCTGTTTATTAGCTGACAGGACAGTTCCTAAATATGCTCCCAGAAAACCTAATGGGACGGTAAAGATCGTTGGGTTTGCTAATGGAAACAGCGGGTCTCCTGTTAAAATCGCTGCACCTGGCTCTGGGTTCCATACATTCGGGCTTAATAAAACCAGAATGACAGAGCTGATTAATCCGACTAACATCCCTGTTACAGCACCTGTCGCATTGAATTTTTTCCAATAGATCGTGCATAACATAACAGGAAGGTTGGCACTTGCTGCGATTCCTAAAGCTAGAACAGACAGAAATGCAACGTTTAAATTCTGGGCTACTAGTGCTAGAAGGATAGACGCAATAGCTACAGTAATAGAAGAAATGCGGGCTACCTTCATTTGCTGCTTTTCTGTGATATTTCCTTTTTTAATAATTTGTCCATAAATATCATGGGCGAAGGCAGAGGCTGATGTTAAAACGAGAGCTGAAACAACCGCAAGAATGGTCGCAAAGGCAACCGCCGAAATAAAGGCGAATAAGAAGTCTCCGCCCAGGGCTAAGGCTAACATTGGTGCAGCTAAGTTTCCAGCAGGATTAGCTGCCATGATCTCATCCCAGCCGACAAAAACAGTAGCTCCAAATCCAAGGAAGACAACCATTAAGAAAAATGCCCCGATAAACCATGTGGAGTAGACGACGGACTTTCTTGCTGTTACCGCATCTTTTACAGTGAAAAAGCGGATAAGTAAATGCGGCAGTCCTGCTACACCGAGGACAAGCGCTATATTAAGAGAAAGCATATCCAATCCGTTGCTGTATTTATTCCCCGGATTTGCTAACTCCTCTCCAAATGGACTCGCTGATTTGATTTGCTCGAACATTTGAATGATGCTGAAGTCAAATTTGGAAAAAACTAGAAACGTTAACACAAACGACCCGCCGAGTAAAAGGATTGCTTTTGTAATTTGAACCCAGCTTGTGGCGGTCATTCCGCCAAAAATAACATATACAGTCATTAAAACACCAACAATTACAACGGCTAACCAGTACTCAATTCCTAACATTAAACTAATTAGGCCGCCGCCGCCGACTAACTGTGCGATCATGTAAAAGATCGAAATAACCAGTGTGCTGGCAGCTGCTGTCCCGCGAACTTTGTTCGATTTAAAACGGGATGTCATCATATCAGCCAAGGTGTACTTTCCTAAATTCCGCATAGGCTCCGCAATTAAATACAGTAGAAATAAAAAGCCTAGCAGGTTTCCGATACTCATATAAAATCCATCGAATCCAATTAAGGAAATTGCTCCAGTGATTCCCAGGAAGGAAGCCGCCGACATAAAATCTCCAGCTACGGCTAAGCCGTTTTGTGTGGCGGTCAGTCCGCCTCCGGCTGTATAGAAGTCGCTAGTACTTTTTGTCTTTTTTGAAGAGAAGTACGTAATTAAAAGAGTTAAGACAATTATTCCTACAAACAGAAGAATAGAGAGGACACTCATTTACTTAGCTCCTTTCTATACTTTTGTAAAACACCTTTTGCCATTCTGTCGTAATTTTCGGATTTCTTTACATAAATAAAGCCGCATATCCAAACAAGCAAGAATTGCAAGCCGGCAAATATCCATGCACCTGTAATTGGGCCCAAGATTTCTACGTGCAGTATCTTTGTATAAGCGGCTAATAAAGGCAATGTAAAATAAAAGATGAGAAAGAAGACAGTAGTCGGAATGATAAATGATTTTTTCTTTTGCAGTAAATCCTTAAATTCTTCCGTCTGGACCAGTCTTTCGTAAGGAATCTTCTTCTCTGCTTTTTGTGCAGATATGTCGTCAAATTTCATTTGTGGTTGTGACATAAAACATCTCCTCACTTTATAACAGTATATTTTAGTTTGATGATTTCAAGTTACATATTTTAACATGTAAACCCTTACAAATTAAAAAATTTAAATTTGAATAGGCCTCCTTTCTATAAAAACCTATACCTCAGTTTTAACACGGGTGAAATAAAACTGTTATGTTGTTATGAATATAGCATGCCTATAATCTAAAGTAAACAATATTTTAAATTTTTATAAAATAAGATTATTAATCTTCAATAGACTCCGATCACCGCCAGGCTGGGTGATAAATGCGACGATATACTTCATGCAAAAAAGCACTGTCCTGAAGAACAGTGTTTCTTAAAAGTTATATAAACATATCGAGAGTGGGACATCGGCAAATCCTCATAAAGAAATAATTGTTACCGTGACGACCGTATTTTGAGCGTTTTTCCGATGGTTAGGTTAAAGTGTTCTTTATCCATCCAGAAATCGTCTCACATTAATGGTTTATTATCATGTTTGTATAATCCATAAAATACGCAGGAAGAATTTTAGTAATGAAGGAAATGGAAAATGAGCAGCTATGCGCATTCCTTTTTAAAGGATAGTAAAAGCCTTATTTAGATGCGTTACAACGAAACGTATTGTGAAGAGAATGATGAAGTAAATAGCCATAATATAAAAAGAAAGACGGTTCCCTGGGTGAATGGAGCTATACTAGCGTCTTTACATTTCGAGCATTAAAAAAAGCCGCATTGACTTGTGATGCAGCCAGGTGCCCTGTACCATAAGTAAATGAAGATTCTTACATTGGTTTGTTTTCCTAGAAAAAGCCGCCTGGTCAGGAGGCTTAAAAGCGTGTATCGGTGTTTATCGGGATAATCAAGGCAGCACATGAACGTATGCTGCATAGAAAGCAGGTGTCTTATGGAGGCAGTAGCCTTTATTATCATCATTTTAATCGCTTCTATACTTCAAACAAGTACAGGGTTTGGCTTTTCGATTTTGGCTACTCCTTTTCTTCTTTTACTATTCAAACCAACGGAGGCTATTCAGATCAATTTATTACTGTCTCTATTTATATCTGGCGCATTGATGAGAAAGATTAAAAAGGATATTGATTATAGCATCTTGAAAAGACTCATAGCAGGCAGCATCCCAGGTCTGCCGATAGGCATCGTTGCTTTTGTATTAATAGATATTCATAAATTAAAGTTAGGAGTAAGCCTCATTATTTTAGTCCTCACAATTATGTTAATACTTAAATTCCGAATGGCTCAAAATGAGAAGAGGGATTTGCTTGCAGGGGGACTGTCAGGATCACTTACAACGAGCATAGGTATGCCGGGTCCGCCATTATTATTGTATTTTTCAGGAACAGATACTCGAAAAGAAAAGCTGAGAGGTACCACGCTAGCCTTTTACTTGTTTATATATTTCACTAGTTTAATCATCCAAATGTTTTTCGCTGGAACAAACAAGACAATTTGGATATCGAGTGTATGGGCTCTTCCTTTCGTATTAATAGGCTTGTATTTAGGACAACTATTATTTAAGTGGGTCAATCAGCATATGTTTCGCCTATTTACATATTTGATCCTATTGTTTACTGGAATATACTTGCTGATAGAAAGTTTGGGGTTTGATAAGTAAAAAGCGGGAGTATCTAACCTTTTATAAATAAAGTGCTGAATCATGCAAAGTTAGTCGATACAAGTCCGCGGAAATTGAAAGAACAGGCAGAATCCTGTCGATATCTTTTAAAAAAACTATAATTATTGTATAATAGTAAAGAACCATTTTAATCGACATGTAATCGACAGATCATAGTGACACACTATTGATAATAGTGATATACTATTAGTATGATAAAATTGAGCCAGAAAAGATGTGTGACTAGTTTGCGCCCTGGCTTGCTGTGACGCAATGCTAGAGTGCTTACATCCTTTCTGCAAATCTTAGGAGATAAGGATGGAAAAAATGAGTAACCAACATACTAGAACAGACGTGATCTTAATAGGTGCTGGCATCATGAGTGCGACATTGGGAACAATGTTAAAAGAATTAGCACCTGACTGGAACATTAAAGTATTTGAGAAGCTTGAGAGAGCAGGAGAGGAAAGCTCTCACGAATTGAATAATGCGGGAACAGGGCATGCAGCATTGTGTGAGCTTAACTACACAAGTGAAAAACCAGATGGATCAATAGATATTACTAAAGCTATAAACATCAACGAACAGTTCCAAGTTTCCATGCAATTCTGGTCTCATCTTGTAAAAAGTAATTTGATCCGTAACCCGCAGGAGTTTATCATGCCATTACCTCATATGAGTATGGTACAAGGAGAAAGCAATGTAGCGTTTTTAAAGAAACGTTTTGAAGCGCTTTCCAAGAATCCTTTATTTAAAGGAATGGAATTTTCAGAGGATCCGTCCAAGTTGGCGGAATGGATCCCGCTTATTATGCAAAACCGTACAGAGAATGAACCAATTGCAGCAACCAAAATCGACTCTGGAACAGATGTCAACTTTGGTGCTTTGACGCGCATGTTATTTGACCACTTAGAAAGACAAGGTGTTGAGGTCAATTACAAGCACAGCATACAAGATCTTAAGCGTGCTAGCGATGGCTCATGGGAAGTAAAGGTCCATGACATTGCTGGCGATAAAATAGAATACCATAATGCAAAATTCGTCTTTATCGGCGCTGGAGGCGGAAGTCTGCACTTACTGCAGAAGTCTGGCATTCCTGAAGGAAAACACATTGGCGGATTCCCGGTAAGCGGCATTTTCATGGTATGTAATAATCCAGAGGTAATTGAGCAGCATCATGCAAAAGTATACGGAAAAGCAAAGGTGGGCGCACCGCCAATGTCTGTTCCGCATCTTGATACACGATATATCGAAGGCAAAAAATCATTATTGTTTGGACCATTTGCCGGCTTTTCGCCGAAGTTCTTGAAAAATGGTTCAATGCTCGATTTGGTTACTTCCGTTAAGCCGAATAATGTGTTAACTATGCTGGCGGCGGGCGCAAAAGAAATGTCATTAACAAAATACCTGGTTCAGCAGGTAATGTTGTCAAAAGAGCAGCGTATGGAAGAATTGCGTGAATTTATCCCGGACGCGAAGAGCGAGGATTGGGATTTAATCGTAGCTGGCCAGCGCGTTCAGGTCATCAAAGACACAGAAGCTGGCGGCAAAGGAACTCTTCAATTCGGTACAGAGGTTGTAAATGCCGCTGACGGCTCGATTGCTGCATTGCTTGGCGCTTCTCCAGGTGCTTCTACTGCCGTTCATGTCATGCTTGAAGTTATTAAGAAATGCTTCCCGCAGCGCATAGAAGAATGGGAGTCTAAGATTAAAGAAATGATCCCTTCTTATGGTGTGCGTCTAATGGATCACCCAGAGCTCCTGGAGGAAGTTCGTACTTCAACAGCAGAAGCGCTTGAGCTAAACAAGAAACAACCTGTTCATAACTAATTTCTTAGATTTAGATAGAGACATAAAATAGTGAACCTTTGACCCGCTTACGGGTTGAAGGTTTTTTTTGAATTCCTTAGGATGCGTTGATACTAATGCTTCTCAGTTTACAGTGAAAGAAAAGTGGAGTATGGTAAAAAGCGATCTATACGTTAGACACTTATTTGTATGTTTGTCTAAAATAAATAGCTAGCATGAAAAGGAGAGTATAGGGAAATGACAACTATGTCTACCACACAAGTAACGAATGATTTCAAAAAAATCGTGGCAGAACGACGTTCCATTAAGCGCTACGATCCATCAGTGAAAATTAGCCGTGAAGAGATGGAGGATATCCTTACATTAGCTACACGTGCTCCATCTTCAGTGAATATGCAGCCATGGCGCTTTCTCATTATTGAAAGTCCCGAGGCAAAGGCTGTGCTTGCTCCGTTGGCAAGTTTCAATCAAACACAAGTAGAGACATCATCAGCTGTTATTGCCGTTTTCGGTGACTTGAATAACTTTGAAAAATTCGAGGACATCTATGGGGCAGCTGTAGAAAAAGGATATATGCCGAAAGAGGTAAAAGAACAAATTCAAGCGTCCTTCTCGGGCTATTTTGAGAACATTTCACGAGAGGAAATGAAAGACGCGGTCTTGATAGATGCAGGCCTTGTGTCTATGCAGCTAATGCTTGCTGCCCGTGCGTACGGATATGACACGAATCCGATTGGCGGATATGAGAAAGACAAGATTGCCGAGGCGTTTGGGTTAGATAAAGAGCGCTACGTTCCAGTTATGCTGATTTCTATGGGGAAAGCAGCCGATGATGGATATCCATCTGTGCGTCTTCCTATTAACCAGGTTGCTCAGTGGAAGTAAAAAATGGATATGATTGAGTAGATTGCGGGATTTGTCTCAAACGAGGCAGATCCTTTTTTACATGATATGAATTATTTTTATATTGCGATTGATATTCATCGATATAACGATTAAAATTATCGATATAAATAAGGAGGGACGAAATGAGAAAGCGAAGAGGATTTGTTCAGATGGCCATTCTGCATCTATTAAAAGAAGAAGCTATGCACGGTTATCAAATCATGAAAGACTTGGAGGAGCGGTCAGAGGGCGCATATTCAGCAAGTGCTGGCACGGTGTACCCCGCTCTTCAAGAGTTATTGGAACGAAATTTAATCGAACTCGATGCCGCATCAGGCAAGAAGGTCTATTCAATCAATGAGAATGGCCAGAAACGGTTAGAGGAAGCAGCCAAACAGAGAGAAGGCGATTTTTGGATTGAATGGAAAGAAAGAATGACATGGAAGAACTCCGAGCAGGCAGTACAATTAAGAGCTGCGATGGATCGATGGGAAAAAGAACTTTGGAAGGCTGTCAAGCAAGCACGAGGAAATCCAGAGAGCGCGCTTGAATTAACTGCCTTTATTGAAGAAATGACAGACCGTCTAAAAAAGAATAGCGTGAAGTAAGGAGACAGACCATGGAGGCTATCAAAAAAATGCTTCATTATATGAAGCCATATACCTTGTTTGCTGTCTTAGGGCCGATCCTCATGTGTATTGAAGTGGCCATGGATCTTTTACAGCCAACCATTATGCAGAGGATGATTGATACAGGCATCGCCAATCAAGATAATGGTTATGTAGTAACATTAGGACTTATGATGCTGCTGAGTGCTTTTATTGGATTGATTGGGGGAATGGGAAGCTCTATTTATGCTTCGAAGGCTGCGGTCCATTTCGCTGCAGATATTCGCCGTGATGTATTTAAGAAGACAGGGCAATTTTCCAGTCGGAATACAGATTCATTCGGTATCGGCAAATTAATTACTATTGCGACAAATGACATTGAAACACTGAAACAGGCAGTCATTATGACCTTGCGTGTCTTTGTGCGGGGGCCTCTGCTTTTTATAGGATCTGTTGTGATTGTTTGGTTTACGGCACGAGAATTGTTTCCTGTACTGCTGGCAGTCATCCCTCTGCTTATTGTTTTTATTTATTACTTTTCCGTACGGTCGGGGAAGCTTTTCTCTAAAGTGCAGCAAGCGATGGACCAGGTTAATACAAAGCTTCAGGAAATACTGGCAGGCATTCGGGTAATTAAAGCATTCGATCGGCAGGAACATGAGAAAAGCCAGTTTAAGAGTGTCAATGACCATCTAATGAAACGGAATATGACAGCTGAGCAGCTTATCTTAACCTTAATGCCGATTATGATGTTTATTGTGAACGCCGGTGTCGTTGCCGGGGTATGGATGGGTGCGATAAAGGTAAATGAAGGCACACTGCAAGTCGGGGTTATTTTGGCTTTCATTAATTACTTAAACATCATGATGAATGGATTGATGAGCAGCAGCAATGTACTTATGCAAATTGCCCGTGCTGTTCCTTCAGCTAAACGAATTGTGCAAGTGCTGGATACGAAAGTGGATATAACGGAACAGAACCAACCGGACATAGCGGAGGAGCTGCGCGGTGAAGTAGAGTTTAGACGAGTGAGCTTCAGCTATAGCAGGAATGGAGAGTATGTACTGAAAGATATTTCATTTAAAGCAAAGGCGGGGCAAACCATCGGAATTATCGGTTCAACCGGAAGTGGAAAATCGACACTTGTCAAGTTGATTCCCCGCTTGTATGATCCTGATTTAGGAAATATTTTCATAGATGGCACAGATATAAAGGAGCTGCCTCTTGGCACACTCCGTGAAGCCATTGGGTTCGCACCTCAGAAATCTATGCTGTTTTCTGGAACTATCGAGGACAATTTGCGTTTTGGAAAAGAGAAGGCCACCATGAATGAGATGGAGCAGGCCGTGCAATCAGCAGCTGCCTCTGAGTTTATTGACCGGTTTGATGCCAGATTTGAACACCAGCTTATGCAAGGAGCAACCAATTTATCCGGGGGACAAAAGCAGCGCCTATCCATGGCGCGTGCGTTTATCCGTCAACCTCGTATATTAATTCTGGATGATTCGACCTCAGCGATTGATGCATTGTCAGAGATGGCTGTGCAGCAAGCCTTAAGAAAAGCCCATCCTGAGACAACCGTATTTATTATTTCGTCGAAAATATCCTCCGTGATGGATGCGGATCAAATTTTAGTAATGGAAGATGGAAGAATAGAAGCCCTCGGGTCACATAGTGAGTTGCTGGTTAACAGTGAAGTCTACCGTGATATTTATTCTTCCCAAAGTGGAAGGGAGGTTAAGTATGTATGAGTAAGCCTGCTTCACCGCCAAATCCTAACATCATTAATCGGGCACGAGGTCCGAGAGGGATCAGCGGACCGGTTGAAAGGGCAAAGGACTGGAAGGGGACCATCAAACGGATTTGGACCTATATGGAGAAACAAAGGGCCGCATTGATTGCTTCGATCACCTTTGTCGTGATCTCCACCTTGCTGGGACTTCTCGGACCTTATATGATTGGAGTCATCATTGATGAGCACATTCTTCCAAAGGATATATCGGGGACATTTAAGTTTTTGATAGTGCTTGCCGCCGTCTATTTAGCAGCAGCTGTATTTACTTGGCTGCAAACCTTTATGATGGTTCGGGTATCCCTCCGAACGATTCGAACATTGAGACAAGATTTATTTGATAAGCTTCAAACCTTGTCGCTGCGCTTTTTCGATAAGCGTACTCATGGTGATTTGATGAGCCGGATAACGAATGATATTGAGAACTTAAATAATGCCTTAAGTCAAAGTGTTGTTCAGATTTTTTCATCTGTTTTAATGGTTGCAGGAGTAGCGATCGCCATGTTTTCACTCAATTGGCTACTCGCCATTGTCACGCTTCTTGTGATTCCGGTGATGATATTTACCACGAAGAAGATCATTGCTTACAGCAGCAGCTATTTTATTAAAAGACAGCGTGATTTAGGGGAATTAAACGGGTTTATTGAGGAATCCATTTCAGGAAGTGAAGTAACATCGCTTTTTGGAAAAGAAGAAAAAATGAATCAGCAGTTTTCAGCTTTCAATGAGCGGCTGCGTCAATCAGCGATGTCGGCAGATACGGTTTCAGGATTTCTCGGACCAGTGAATAACTTTATTAATAACATGGGAATAGGTGTGATTATTGCTGTTGGGGCAGTAATGACCGTTCAAGGACAAGCCACGGTTGGAATTATTGCTGCCTTTGTCACCTATTCAAGACAATTCTTTCGCCCAATCGGTCAGCTTTCTAATTTATTAAACCTGTTCCAATCGGCTATAGCTGGTGCGGAGCGTGTATTTGAAATTATGGATGAAACGCCGGACATATCGAATCATAAGAATGCCGTCGCCGTTGATTCATTGAAGGGACATGTAGAATTTTCTCATGTCGATTTTGATTATGGAGAAGGCAAACCTGTATTGAAGAACATTGATTTTCAAGTGAAGCCGGGCGAGAAGGTCGCACTCGTCGGTCCAACGGGCTCAGGAAAGACCACTATTATTAATTTGTTGATGAGGTTTTATGATGTGACAGGTGGTGAAATAAGAGTGGACGGCCGGGATATTCGCGATTATGAAATTAGCAGTTTTCGCGGAAAAATCGGAGTTGTTCTTCAAGACACCTTTCTATTCTCGGGAACTATCATGGAAAATATTCGTTATGGACGTCTGCAAGCAACCGATGAGGAAGTTATCGCAGCGGCAAAAATGGCTTCAGCCCACAGGTATATTAAACACCTGCCTGAAGGTTATCAAACGCGTCTTACTTCTGGCGGGTCTAACTTAAGCCAGGGGCAACGTCAACTGTTAGCCATTGCTAGAGCTATTTTAGCTGATTCAGAGATTTTAATTTTAGATGAAGCCACATCAAGCATTGATACAAAGACTGAAGTAGAAATTCAAAAAGGCATTCACCGACTGATGGAAGGGCGCACAAGCTTCGTTATTGCCCACCGTCTAAAAACAATTGAGCATGCAGATCGTATTCTGGTTATTCATCAAGGAGAAATCATTGAGTCAGGAACACACCAGGAACTCCTACAGAAAAAAGGATTTTATTTCAATATGTATAAAAGTCAGATGAGCTTATCCGTTTAATCGGAAAGTTCGAAGGAGAAGACAGCGCAAGGAAAGGCTGTGCTGGCTAGTAAATTGTTAGTGGAGGGCGAGTGTGTGAAACAGCTATTTAAAAGAAATAAGACAGCTGTACTATTAGCGTTTATTATCATTTTGCTTATTGCCGGTTGGCTCGATATTCGATATAAAGGGTTATTCTTTCAGCTCTTACCTGAATCGGTGCAATCGTATGTGACTGATAACACTTAGGCAATGGGGAGCTTTTCGTAAAAAGCACTTGGTAATTGAAGAACAGGGTATGGGCCATATTCCGATTCCATACCCTGTTTTGCTTGGGCTTTACTCATCCGCCGGGTAATGAAAGGCATATAAGAATTTTAGGAAGTCTTCAAACAGAAGGGAGGCTTCGCCCTCTTGTTCGCCATTTCCAGCTACACTGGTTTTGATCGAGCCTCCCCATATTTGGAGACTGTCATTATTCGGGTTGTAAAAATAGACACGAGTCAGTCCTTCGGAGTCGTGGTCTACTCGTTGAATCAGTACAGCATGAGCACCCAGAATCTGGCCCGACTGATTGTAGATTGTAATGCCTGCCGGCTGTGGAAGCCCCTCATTCACCTTCGGGTTGTGTGAGGGATGATAATGCCGGTAGAATCGAGCGGCAAAGATAGGATCGTTGTAAATATCTGAAAACCCTGTCCATATTCCTTTGATTTGAAAAGCGGGATTCACCCACTTATGAGGGTCCTGCTCGCGTTTGTTGGCTAATCTTAGCATTTCTAAATAAACGGAGTTCAAGTGTGGAACTAACAGCAGTGACACTGTATCAATATTGGCCTTATCGTCGAGTGGGACATGTGGAAGTGCAGCAGAGGAAAGAGCTTTCCCTTCAAAATCAAGAATGATCTCATTGTTTTCAAGAAAATGATTATACATTTTTAGCAGCAGGGCCGGTTCTGTCTGTGACCAGTAACTGAGTGCCCTTGTGGATTGACAGGTTGGGTTAAATCCTTGGCCAATGCCTAAAGGCTGACCTAATACGCTGATCATGCCTGAAATAACGTGAGAGCGAAGTACCTCCGGCTCGGATCTTTCATACACTCTCTTCAGACTATTTTTCACTTTTCGATGAAGAGAGATGTTCACGAGCCTCTGCATTTCTTTAACGAATTCATCCGTAAATATTTTTCGCTGCAGGAGGCGCATAAGCCCGTATATACTTCTTCCTGTTTGAATGGTGATGGAAGAGATGAGAGATGAAATAAGCGAAAGATGCAAATGCAAATGCTCCTTGGCCGTTTCATCTGCAGCCAGCAGATGCGGCAGAAGATTTGGCTTTTCTTCATTAATATAATTCAAGAACACTGGATGAAACGAAGAAACGAGTCCTGTCTCCTCCATGGAAGTACGCAGCTGCTCGGCTTCTCGTATTAGCAGCAAATCGTCGCTGGCTTTAAGCATTGTTACATATTGATCACCGGCAGCAGACATGTCGGATGGAGAATAAACGGCCTGCTCATAATGCATTAAACTTGAAGGTTCTTCCCGACCATCGGCCAGCCTCTTTGCACTAGCAATCAATTTCAAGATTTTATCCGTGACAATCGGCCGCTGAACCGCTAGATTATTTACTTCCTGATACAGGCTTTGAAAAACAAGGGGAGAAAAGCAGTGTTCAGAGATGAATCCTAAAATTTCTGATGCCTGTTTATCCTTATATAACTGTTTCACCCGGTTTTCTTCGGTTTCTTTCATCAGCAACAGGTCCAGGTTCAAGGCTAAAATTTTTGCCAGAAATTCAACCGCTTCATTTGCAGTTATTTCAGGGTGTATATACTCGCCTTTAGCGATAGCAAGCATTCTAAGGTTACTCATGGCTTCAGCTGCTGCCATGGCACCACCGGCATGTAAAGTGCCTCTCACGAGAACGGGGTTAAGCTTCCGAACATTTTCCCATGGCTTTCCTATGAAAACTCCGGCTTCATCGAAGAGATGTGCATATTGGTAAAGCTTTTGAAGACCATCCCTTTCCTCAAGCAGATTGGCAGCTTCCTCAAAAACAGCTTGCTGAAACAAGCTTTTCGTAAACACAGGAGTCCGGCGCAACTGATTCAAGGCTCTTTCGAATGAATCTTCTGACGCAAATAGAAAAAGTCCCATATATCCAATCCCTTTCCAGCATATTGTCTTCTGTGACAATGTGACCGAATTTGGCGAGGCTGTCTGATGACAATCGGTAATCGAGCTCCTTCCGAGCGCCTTGAAGGAAGACAGTACTTTCCAACTCAAAGCGATTGACAACGTTATTTATTATAGTATATTGCCAATTTACCCATTATATTAAGGTTTCTATGTCTGATTGGGTAGAAGAAAGTAAAGTGATTAGGGAAAAGGGTGTAGCTGGCAAACTCGTTTCGAAGCTATCTTTATTATATGAAGCGGCTTAATAAAGGGAGTAGGTTATTTTATTAGGGCGTGGGAGTATTTATGTGAAGAGCCTAGCTGTAAATCACTGCCTGCTAGACGACAACCTTCGAAGCATGCATGTAAAGCTGAAAAAAGAGTGGAGGACCACGAAATCACCTTTCGGGTCCTCTTAAACTTCTTGTTATTGTTTCATTTACTGATAGGCTTAAATTTTTTTATCATGCCCATACGTAGTTCTTACCCCAGCTCTCTTTGGCAAGTGCTTCTACTTGTGCAACAAGGCTGTCCTCAACCATGTAAATATCGCCTTGCTGGAACAGGTTGTAGTGGAAAGCGTACATTCTGGAAACAAATTCATGGAATGGAAGGGAGGATTCTCCCTCAAGTTCACCAAAGCCTGTTACAGTCGCTTTGATGTCCTGTCCCCAATTCTGTCCGCTGTCATTATTAGGATTATAGAAGTAAACCCGATAACCCCCATTTTGATCCTGATTAATTCTCTGGATAGTCACTGCATGAAGACCAAGCAGTTCTCCGTGTACGTTGGTGATAAAGATTCCAACCGGGTTTGGGTACACCAATTCACGGCCTTCATTGTAATCAGGGTGGTGAGTGGCATAGAACAGTTTAACGAAAGCGGGATAGTCTGTCACCTTTAAAGTGGCTTGATTAATCACATTAATAAAGCCGGTAGGAATCCAGCCGCCGTAAAATTCGGGGTTGACCCACTTATGTCCATCCTCTCCCCGAAGGAGTGTCCTCTTCATCATCTCGTTATAGATCTTATCAAGATGAGGAACAAGAAGGCTGGATACAGGATCAACGTCCTGCTGAAAGTCCGTAGAGACTCCGCCTTCAAGCAAGCTTGACTGAATGGCTTCGCCTTCAAAAATCATGCTGATATTGTTGTCGCGAGCGGCACTGGCAATGTAATCCAGCAGCTGGACGATGCCATACTGGGACCAAAGAGAGATGGCTCTGGCAGATTGGCAGGTAGCTTGGAGACCTTGTCCTACACCAAGCGGCTGGCCAAGAACGCTAATCACGCCCGCAACCAGCAGCCCATTAAGGCTAATTCCGCTCTGTTTATGTTCAGGCCGGAAGAGAACCTGGCGTGCTTGAGCATGAATAGGGAGCTCAAACAATCGACGGATAGCAGGGACTACCTGTTCCTGTGCCAGCACTTCTCGTTCAAGGAGTCTTTTGAGTCCATAGATCGCCTGGCATGTTTCTGGATAAATCGAAATCTGGATCACATCATGAATGAGCTGTCTGTTAGCTTTGAAGCTCTCTGTACCAGCTTCTGAAAGATCAAGAGATTTCGGGATATTGTCACTGTCTTTCCGATTAAGGAATCGAATCAGCACAGCATGGTAAGGAGAGACTAGACCCGTGTCGTTTATGGCTTCTGCAAACGATCTTGCTTCAATCTCAATCTCATCCTCGTGGGCCTTCTCTAACCGCAGTCTGTATTCTCTTTGGTTTGATACATCCTGGCTTAATGGTGTAGGTCCATTCACGGCGCATGCATACTTCTCAAGTGCTTCTGCTGTCTGTTCATCGATACCGCTGTCAATTAACTGCCTGGACATATTAATCATTTTTAAAATACGACCCGTTGTAATTGGGCGCTGGACAGTCAGACGCTCGATTTCCAGAACAATTTTAGCAGCAATCGCATTCAAAGAAAGCTCCTGTCCAAGGTAGTAGAACAAGCGCTGGGCCCGGAATACATGATCATCCAGCTTTGTGCGGTACGTTTCTGTTTTTGAAGGGAACAGAAGGTCAAGGTTAAGAGCGAGCACTTCATTTAGAAAAGCTCCTGCTTCTTCCTTGCTCACTACAGGATGTACATAATCTCCCTTTGCAATCGAAAGCATTCTCATTTCGCTCAATAATTCAACAATAGAATTGATGCCTTTGTCTCTTAATGAACCCCCAACGAGCGAAGGCTCCATTTTTGTAATATCTTCCCACAAACCTGCATAAAAGACCCCTGTTTCATCGAAACGGTGCGCATGGCTGTAAATGACAGACAACCCGTCAAATGAGCCGGCAAGCTCAGTCGCTAGCTGAAAGACCTCTGTCTGATACATGCTTTTGGCAAATGGCTTAGCCTGCTCAAGTTTTTCTAAAGCAATTTCGAATTTGTCTTTTAAGATAGCTGTCTGCTTATCAATTGTTTTCTCCACTATCAGATTACTCACCCCTGTATTCGCTCCTTACAGATAAAAGTTATAGTTCTCATATTGTAGTAAAAGGTCTCTCACGACCTCGCTGTCTTCCCCGAAGAGGAAGATGGTCCCGTAGTGATTTCCAAAGCCTACTCGTTCCGCTACTTTAGATGTGACAGGAATGAACAGGTCATGTTTATCAAAATAAGGGTGGTTTTTAAGTTCCTCCGGTATATCCAGCCCCTCGATAACTCTAGTGTTTGGATAAACCATCAAGCTGGCAGCATGGCCTTTTGCCGATACGATTTCTTCAGGGAAGAAGGAAGCGATCTCTTCTTCAGTAGTATCAGGGTCGCTGCATAGTACTTGAGCTTGGAATGGGCTGAAGCCGTATGCCTTTTCAATCAATTCAAAGATATGTCCGCCTGGAACGCGTCCAGCTACTTCGCCGAAATACAGTGTACCGTCAGGTGTAATGAAGTACTCTGGGTGGATCATTCCGTATTTAATTTCAAAGGCATCCACTAATTGTTCGATAGCTGCCTTGATCTGCGGTCTCCATTTCTCAAGAGAAGGAGAAGCTGGTACGAAGTTGGAATGTCCAAGCTTCACGTATTCAGTGATATTTAAGAAGCGCACCTTGCCGTTATGGATAAAGGCTTCACAGGAGAATTCCTGGCCTTCTAGATGGCTTTCCATCAGAAGCGGAAACTCTTCATTCGTTACTTGTTCAATATCTTGCTCTTTTCGAATCATCCGGTGCCCGACTGTACCGGCTTTATTCAATGGCTTTACATGGATAGGCTCCATATCTCCATCTACTTTAATCAATGCTTCATTTACCCGTTTAAAGAAGCGGTAAATGTCCCCTTTGTTCTCTGCTTCCTCAAAAATTCCCACTCGGATGCCGGCTAATTGTGCTTTACGCTTCATTAAGCCTTTATCTCTTAACAGAAGAGATTTATGAAAAATACGCGGGTCGTCTTTAAGCTTGGCATTTAGGATACCAGCCCACTCGACTGTTTCTTCATAGATTGGAACCGTAATCTTTGTATGAAGTGCTTTCAGCTGTTCATAGAGCTCATCGGATCGGGTTAATAGACGCTCATCAAATTCCCACGGGATAAACGGAATATCATTTGCTTTGGCGAACTCCTGGAATTCTGGCGGTCCCACAACAACGTACGGACGATCCATTTTGTCAACGGCTTCTATTGCTGGTAAGCTCCAGCCTAATAATGCGGTTGTATTCTCCATATTCTCTACCATTTTACTAACTCTCCCTCTTTGTGAAGTATGTACTTTGTCTTAGCCACTTTCATTCTATCAAAAATATTTTCCATTAAAATATAAACTTTTCTCACTATTTCGACAAAATTATTGTTTTTATTTTGAAATACTAAATAAAAAGGCGACTTTGGCAGTAATTTGGTTTGATTTCGACAAAAAAACCCGGTTTCAAAGGGATGAGTTAAGGGATAGAATAGATGGTGCAATAGCTACTGTTTGCTTCATGAATAATAAAAAGTGATCAGCATACCTAATGCCGATCCAAACTCAATGGGCTTGTTATTTAAAATATAAACAAAGGGGAGCAAAACTGATGAGCGATTGGTATACCAGGTTAATGGATTACTTTCCAGAGAAGGAAATGAAATCTAAAGAGCATTTTGACATCCTTTTACAAGAGAAGAAAGGAACCTATCAACTAGAGGAAAGCCGGGATCATGTTCTCTTATATTCTGAAAACTCAAATTATGTATTCATTGATTATATTTTGGTGTTCGGCAAGAGACGTGGCAAAGGGATAGGCAGTATTGTTCTTGATCAGCTGAAAGAAAAGGGGAAAGCGATTATACTGGAAGTGGAGCCGGTAAATCTAATGGATCCCGACTCAGAAAAAAGGGTAAGATTCTATGAAAAGAACGACTTCACAAAAATGGAATCTATTCGTTATGAGAGAATTCATGCGGTGACGAGCGAGCTAAACAAAATGGACGTCTTTGCCTGGACGCCGGTCCCTGTGTCAGAAGAGTGGGTGTGTGACCAAATGAAGGATGTGTACAAGCAGGTACATACGTATAAATATGAAGAAATGTACGGTTGTCAGCCTCAGCCGGTTTCAGAGGTTTTAAGACTTGGAGAGTTAACGTACAGCCGAGTATAATCAAAATCACAGCGCTTTTTCAAGCGTAGTAGTCTAAAGGCTTATCGTCGGACGGTAAGCCTTCTTATTTGTATAAAAAGACCTTCAAATTGTCTTTCTGGTCCAGGGTAGCGAGCAGGACGTTTTTCACCTCTGTCTGGTACAAGCTTTCTAAGCGGGAAATGACCCAGCTTTCTTCCTTTTGAGCTTTTTTTAGTTCTTGGCCGTTGATCCTGCCTTCTTTAATGATAGTCTTTGGAAAATCGAAAGACTCCGTTTTTATTTGGAGTGATTCAGGTGTAAGCGGTTCGTATTTGGGATCCAAAAAAAACCGAAAGTTTCCCTTCTGCTTCCCAAATGGCTAAGGCTACTTTTTTAATATCCTCTGCTTTCTCTTTTCGCAATTCCTCTAACAAAACATCAATTGATATCCTTGCTTTTTTCAGCCCTTTATAAAGAATCTCTCCATCTTGAACAACCGTGATTGGCGGGTGGTTAATAATTCTTCTGAACGCTGGCCAGCGAAGGATCAAAAAAAGATTTCCCAGATACAGGGTTACCAGTACAACGGTTGTGATCACTGATCCTTTCAGCCCGAGCTCTTCATCAGATAACGGGTGGGCGATAATGTTGCCGATGACCAAAGCAATAACGAAGTCGAGAAGCCTTAATTGGGAGATGGCACGCGGTCCTATCGTTTTAGCTACGATGACTAGAAAGAGATAAGCGATTACTGCTCGAAGAGTCCATTCCATAGCCGTAAGTGTTTCCTGGCCTTGAAAAAAATCCACATTATACACATCCTTTCACCTGGTAAGCTACCAATTAGTGTAACACCGAGGCGGCTTTACTAACCGGTGATTCAATAATAAATTTAACGAACTGAGAAAGCATGCCGTGTTTAATAAGGGAAGCGTGTGAAATAAGAAATAGAGGGAAATAGTAAAGGTAGCCGTACGTGCAGCTATATGACCACAGACAAAGAATACAGAGAAGGAAGTGGGTATAAATGATAAAGATCACCATACCAACGCCCGACGTAACGATTACCAAGCAAAACAACCCAGAGCTAAGCAACATTTACGGGTTTACAGATTTTCATCAAATCCCTAGAGACAAGGGCGGCATCTTTATGTTTTACAATAATAAGAAGGAGTTATTGTTCGTAGGGAAAGCAAGAAAGCTGCGCCAGAGAATTAAAAAGCATTTCGAAGATAATGTTTCTCCGATCAAAACACATCGGGACGAAGTGACGAAAATTCAGGTTTGTGTCGTTGATGACCCTGTGCACAGAGAGATTTATGAGACTTACATCATTAATGAACAAAAGGCCAAGTATAACATAGATAAAGCCTTCTTCAGGTAGAAGCAGCAGGAAGGCTTAGTTTGCCTTTTATCACAACAGAAAAAAGCATGGCTTCTTTATTCGGAAAGCCATGCTCTTTTCTGTTCACTTAATTTCGTTTGTCTCTTCTTCTCTTCTGAGAAGGGGCAACTGACCGGATATCTTTTAAAAACGATATGCTCATCAGAATGATAACAATGGCAAAAGGCAGGGCTGCAATGATGAGCATGTTTTGCAGACCTTGAGTCCCTCCGAAGAAAACGACCACGGCCGCCATTGCTGATTGAACCAGTCCCCAGGTAACCTTTACAGAATTAGCTGGGTTTAAGCTGCCGTTTGTGCTCAGCATGCCAAGAACAAAGGTGGCTGAGTCCGCAGATGTGATAAAGAAAATGGCAATGACCACAATGGTTAATATAGACAGGAATGTGCCTAGCGGATATTCAGCCAGCACGCCAAATGTAGAGGTTTCCAGTGAGAACTCGGAAATAGCTGAAATACCAAGCTGTTCAAGTCGCAAGGCTGAAACGCCGAAAACAGCGAAAAAGATAAAGCATACAAGTGACGGCAGCAAAAGTACACCAAACAGGAATTCCTTTATGGTTCGTCCCTTTGAAATTCTAGCGATGAAAATCCCGACAAACGGAGCCCAGGAGATCCACCAGGCCCAGTAGAAGATTGTCCAGCTGTTGATCCAGCTTCGGTCTTCTTCATCTAATGGCGCCAGTCTCAGGCTCATGTGGAAGAAATCTGTGATATACGTACCAAGAGTATGTGTGAACATGTTAAGAATGTACATGGTAGGACCCACAATGAACAAAAGAATAAGCAGAAGTGCGGCCAGTCCCATGTTAATATTGCTTAAATACTTAATCCCTCGGCCGATGCCGGACCAGGCTGATAGAATGAACAAGACGGTTGCCACAACTAAAACAATTAGCTGGATCAAAAAGCTATTGGGCGTGTCGAATAAAAAGGATAATCCGCCTGTTATTTGTGCGGATCCAAAGCCAAGCGTAGCAGCTACCCCTACGATGGTGGCAAAAACAGCCAGTACATCAAATAACTTGCCAAGTGCTCCTCTCATAAGTTTTTCACCAAATAATGGCGTGAGTGTCGCGCTAATCAGGCCAGGAGCTCCGCGGTTGAACTTAAAGTAGGCAAGCACCAGCGCTACAATGCCATAAACGGCCCAGGCATGTATACCCCAGTGGAAGAAGGAATACTTTAAGGCTTCCTTGACGGCCTCATCTGTCCCTTCTTTAACGAGAGGGCTATTGATAAAAGCATGTGAGATTGGCTCAGCGGTTGTCCAAAAGACAAGGCCCATTCCCATTCCTGCGCTAAACAGCATGGCAAACCAGGAAGAACGGCTGAATTCAGGTTCGTCTCCTTCTTTTCCTAACTTCATGCGGCCAAACCGGGAAAACATCAAATATACACAGAAAAGAAGAATGAGAAGAACGAGCAATAAATAAAACCATCCAAAATCCATTAAAATCTCACTCGTGATAGCAGACGTAAAGGAATTTAAGTTTTCCGGGGCGACTGCTCCCCATATGACAACTATTAAGGAAATAGCAATAGCGTACCAAAATACTTGTGTTGCTTTTTTCATAATTCACCTCTTTAAATTATGGCAGTAATAGTATCAAACATTTGCCATAGTAACATACATTTCGTTTTTTTGCTTCTATAGTCAGTAAAAACAAAGAATATGGCTGTTTTCCTCTTATGAAGGAAAAGCAGCTTCTCCTTTTCCGTCTCAGATAAACAAAGATTCAAGGTCTGTATTGTTTGTTTAACGAATAATTATGTTTTAAACCAACTTATGAAGCAGGAGGAAGAGATGAAAAAGAAGAAATGGCGAGCAGAGAAAGATGGAGGGGGCTTTGGCGTGTTAAAGCTGGGAGAAAAGTCCGAACAGCTTCCAGACAAGGCATTTATTTCTCTTACGAGAGGAGAAGGTTTAAATATTTTTCAGCTGGTTGTCAATCAGGCATTAACTCTGCTAGTGATGCAGCAAATGAAAAAGAGCACGGGCCTTCTTTACGCTGAATTGCATGGGGAATTAAAGGATAGAAGGGGAAATGGACAGACGATGACCGTGTGGGACGGAAAGAGGATGGGGCAATTTCGAAATCATCATTCTCATGGGTTTGCCATGAAGTTTTTTACATGGGTTATTCATCGAAAGAATACGAAAACTTATTATCTTACTTATTCAGCTGATGGAAGCATTCCCTCTCTTCTGGAGGCTAGAGATATTTTA
Organism: Bacillus thermotolerans; assembly: GCF_000812025.2. Lineage (GTDB taxonomy): Bacteria > Bacillota > Bacilli > Bacillales > Domibacillaceae > Quasibacillus > Quasibacillus thermotolerans. The sequence continues at coordinate 38,476 of NZ_JWJE02000010.1, read as the reverse complement.
AAAGCACACGGCAAATTCTATGATGGAGGAAAGCTGGCAAGAAGAGCTAGTCCGCCTAAAATCCAAGCTGATTAACTGCAATCAATGACTGAAGCCAGAAAGAGACCGCTTGATAGAAAAGAAGTCTTCTTTGACATTACTTCTTTTTTATGCAGATTTATATGGGCTCAGGGTGCATGGGTATGCATTTGATGCTTCAAGACTTTTATGATGATTTTGGTTTACTAAACAACAACAGGAAATTTAATGATAAGATACACTTGATAACATTCTAGTCTGCCCATGTGCTAGATAAAAAGGAAGGCAGAGATAATGAGAAGAAAAAATTACGGCGACTTTCAATTTAGGGTTCAAAAAAAGATATTTCCCAAGATCATCGGCTTCCTGCTTCCGTATGCTGCGCTTTTTTTGTATTTCTTCGAAGACAACGTGTGGGAAATTTTCAATCCCTTCGATCTCTTTAATTACATATTTATTGGAGCGGGTGTTATCTTTGCCCGGAAAATCTTCTTAAACCGCTTGTTTATAGACATGTATGAAAAAGGCATGATCTTTAAAATAGGCAAAGAGACGGGGGCTGTCTATTATGAAGAGATCGATTTGATCTCTTATGGTATTGATAGATGGAGAACGCTGGAAGGCGGTTCTCATTCGAAAGCTTATTTGTCTTTTGAAAATAGTAAAAGAGGCTGGTCTAAAAGGCTTTACGTAGATGACTTGCCAAGGGGGAAGGAAAGAATAAGGTTTTTAGCATTTATATTGAAAAGAAATCCAACGATTACATGTGACGAAGATGTGGCAAGAATGTGTGAAAAAAGGTATCTAAACGGGGAAATAGTAGAGATAGTATTCCTGATTGCTCTTGCTATGGCAGCTACCGGATTTCCGCTGTATGGAGTTTTAAAATAATTGAATGTTTCATTGTCGGGCGCTTTCATTGACAGGCAGCCAAAAGTCTTATCTCAGGTAATAAGCATATTAACGAGGAGTCAATCGAGAAGACTCCTCATGAAGAAAAGAGAAAAATCTGCTAGGCGGTTGTTATACTCAGTGAGGCTTTTTGTGCTTTAGCACTTGTATATACATACTTTTTGTAGACATATGGAGAGGTCATGGCAGAAAGCATCGCTCCGTAATCAACGGAGAATTTCACTTCATCGCCTGGCCTTAAAGGTACTTTCTTTGTATCCAGAATAATATGGTCGCTGCTTGAGCCAAGAATTTCAAAGGGTTTAGGCGGTGTCAAACCTGAAACTAATACATCCTGCCGGCCTACCCCGAGGATAGCTCTTCGTATCTCTCCCCGGTCTTTAAAGGATAGTGTTTCGCCAAAGGCATTTCTGCCCCGGCTTCCGGCCGGGACGGAAGGTTTTACTTTTGACTCAACTACTTCGGCCACAAAGCAAAAAGCGTCAGGATATAAATTTGGAATAAGTGTCCCTCCAACCGTTTCTCTGCCTAAGAAAATGGACTCTCCAAGCCGGATGTTGTTGACGAGGCCTGTGTCTTGCGTATGCATCATCCAGTTGTAATTTGCGGAATTGCCGCCCGATACGTAAGGCAGAAGCAGAGAGAATTGGCTTTGTATGCTTTTGACAAAGGAGGAAAAAGTGCGCATCTTCTGCTCGGTCGGGATGACTCCGCCGAAGCAGGCGAAGTTCGTACCGATCCCGGCGATACGGATATTAGGCAGCTTAGCTGTCTCTTCGATAAATGCAGGCATATCCTTCAATAGAATGCCTTCTCTTAAATCACCCATTTCTGCCATTAAAATAATCTGATGTGTCTTTCGTTGTTTAACAGCTTCTGCGGATAGTGCTCGCACAACGTCCAGCTCTGTGTTCATGCTAATATCTGCAAAACGTACGACCTCTTCGATTTCACTGAGTGCCGGTGTACGCAGCAGCATAAGGATGGCGTTCAGATTTGATTGCTTCAGTTTTTTAATATTGGCTATCTTTGAGTCAGCCAGGCTTTTAATCCCGCTTTCGACCAGTGCTTCAGCGATCTTAAGACTAGCCCCGACACCTTTTACTACTCCGGTGATTTGAATACCCTTCTTCCCATACAGGTCCTTCAGCGTTTTAGCATTGTGTCTGATTTTATCAAGATTAATTTCAATCCTTGGCGTGACAGTTCTCATGACAAGACCGCCTCTTGCTTGCCTTTTAAGGAAGGGAAGAAGTCAATGATGGCATCGACGACTTTATCACAGCCTAGTTTCAGCACGTCGGTAACGGGCAGCTGATATATCTGTTCATACTCAGCAATGGTGCTGAAGATTTCCTCATCCGTCATATTTTCATGGTTCAGGGTAATAGCAATTACTTCTGTTTGACCATAGTGTTCAATAAGGTTGATTTCGCTTTGGATATCTGGCATATCAGCGAATGGAAAATCGCCTAGTACTTTTCGTTTTGGCGGATGCTGCAGGATAACTGCTTGCGGCTTCGCGCCTTTGAGAATGCCACATGAGCTGGCATAAGCCGGGTGGCTTAATGCTCCTTGCCCTTCTACGATAATAATATCGGGCTGTTCGATTTCGTTAGCCCGCAAGATTTCACTTTCTAATTCACCAATTAAGTATTGAAGAGGAAAAGCGTCCATGGCGAACCCATAGGCAGCGCCTTGAAGAAGGCCGGTTTGGCCGGTTGCAATAAAAGCGGTTTTGTATCCTCGCTTCTTCAATGCTTTTTCTACCTCTACTGCTGTCGTCCGCTTGCCGCAAGCTCCATCCGTGCCAAGTACGGTAATAACCGGGGTAGCCAAGTCTAATATTTTCCCTGAGAACAGCTTCCACTCTTTTTTCGGCTTTGGCTTGCGGATGTCCCGGATGTAGACACCGTAACGGCCAGCTATCGTTACCATCTCTTTGTCATCAGTGAGGAATTCCTGAAGCGGGTTGATGATGTTCATCCCCGCCTTCATCGCTTCAATAATGACTTGTCTTTCGCTTTCTTTTAAAAAAGCATCAGCTGGAGCGATGCCGAGGATAAAATCTTCTGGGCGTTGATCAGAGCAGCTGATGGCTTCGGCGAGTGTTCCGCAGATGGGGATGCCGTTTTTTCTGTTGTCGAGATGTTCTCCCGCATCCTGTCCGCTCTTTGTACTGTCGATAACAGCAGTGATCACATAGTTCCCCGGTTCGCGCACTAAACCATTAGCGGTTTTCCCATCCATAGATCCAAATTGATGTTCACAATAAATGATCGCTTGCTTCTTCACGATTGTTTCTCCTCCATTTTCTGTGAATTCAATTGAACTACAAAAAAGAACACCTTAAGCACTTCTGAAAGGAATGTTGCAATCCCCAACTGAAGAAAAAGATGTTCGGTCAAACAGCGTGTGTGGTCTTTTTCAATCTTTATGTAAGGAAACCTTACGTCAATAATAATTATAAGATTTTTACAATTAAAAAGGAAGTCTTTTGCTCACATCACATTTTGTATGGAGGAAGATCTATTTAATAGGAAGATAACCGGCCGTATCAACAGTCAAAACTTTATTGCAGCCAAATTCTTATTTTGATATACATTATAGAACCATTGTGTTAACCTATCTTTGATTTATTATAATAGCTTAAAAAAATGGAAAGAACTATTAAAACAGACGGTACATATAAAAAACTCATATTGTCATATAGATAGGGTGTGTAAGAAAAATGGAAACAATTACGGTGGAGGATATAGTCCGTCGATTTTCACTAGAAATATTAGCCGGGAAGGAACATCTGCGCCGGACAGTGGAGAAGGCCGGTTTACACCATCCGGGGCTGGAGTTTATCAATCATTTTGATTTTCTCCCAGCAGGGCATATACAAGTGCTTGGAAAGAATGAAGGAGCGTATTTGCAAAGGCTGGATGGAGAAGAACGCAGGCTAAGAATTGAGAATGTGTTGACATACAACCCGCCTTGTGTGATTGTGACTGATAATCAGGAAGGGCTGGTGTACCTTACAGAAATTTGTGAGACAAAGGGCATCCCGCTGCTTCGTACATCTAAGTCTACCTATGAGCTCATGGGAAAACTAGATGCTTATTTGGTAAAGCAGCTGGCTCCGGAGATGGCCGTTCATGGTGTTTGTGTCAACGTATCGGGGATCGGCATTTTGCTGCGAGGAAAATCCGGCGTCGGAAAGAGCGAGACGGCTCATACGCTCCTTGGACGCGGACATCGCCTGATTGCTGATGACATCGTTGTTTTGAAAAAGCTCAGTCCTCAAACGCTTCTCGGCACGCATAATGAGACGAACAAGGAATTTCTTGCTTTGCGCAGTGTAGGTCTTTTAAATGTTGTGCGTTTATACGGCAGGAAGGCATTTCAGGAGGAAACCCGCATTACATTGGATATCGAGCTTACAAAATGGAAGGACAATATGTTAAATAATGAGCTGGAGATAGAAACGAAGCACAAGGAGTATATGGGTGTTCGGATTCCGCACATGCAAATTCAGCTTCAGCCGGGCCGTGATGTAGCGGGGCTAATTGAAGCTGCTGCGAATAACTGGTATCTTCAACAGCAAGGCTACAATGCAGCGGAAGAATTTATGAAGCGCGTGAAGTCCGATTTATCCAGCCATAATGAATAAGAAGCAGCCGACAAACCGGCTGCTTCTTTCCTTATCTATAGTTCAGAAAAGCATTTTAATCAGTCCGCCGAGCTTTCTTAAACGAGTGGTAGTGTAATCACCTATTTTTGGGAAGGTTTCTTTTATAGAAAGGATCGGTTTAGATTCAGGCTTTTTTAAATCTTTTCTTCGATAAGCCATCTCACACATGACCATTTGGCTGTTAACTTCTTTCTCGCCATCTGCTCTTTGAACATAGTGATACGTTCCGGACGAATCCTGCTCGCGCGCCTTTGTATTATCCGCTAATATAATCTCCATCCACTCATGAATTCGTTCCTTTAAGTGAGGCTTCAAAATAGGGAACAGGATTTCTACGCGGTTCTCCATGTTTCTCGTCATCATATCTGCAGAAGACAAGTACAGTTTTTCTTCTCCATTATGATTAAAAAAGAAGATTCGTGTATGCTCCAGGAAGGTGCCGACGATGCTCCGGACTCTTATGTTTTCGCTGATTCCTTCGACGCCTGGCCGCAGACAGCAGGTGCCGCGTACAACTAAATCTACCTTTACGCCCGCGATGGATGCTTCATACAGCTTCTTAATCAGATTCTTATCGGAAAGAGAGTTCATCTTTGCTGCAATATAGCCATTGCCATGCTGTTTGTGAAATTTGATTTCCTGGTCAATTAATTCAATGAACTTGTCTCGAATGCCAAAAGGGGAGACGATCAGGTGGTGATATTGCGGCCTCGCGGTGTACCCGCTCAAATAATTAAAGAAATTGGTTGCGTCGATTCCAATTTCCTCATCTGTTGTAATCAAGCCCATATCTGTATAGATGCGGGCAGTGGAATCATTGTAGTTGCCTGTCCCTAAGTGGACAAACCTTTCGATTCCATTTTTCGTGCGTCGCACAACGAGTGTAATCTTGCTATGGGTTTTTAAGTAGGTCATTCCGTAAATAACGTGGCAGCCGGCTTTTTCAAGCTCTTTCGCCCAATGCACGTTATTCTGCTCGTCAAAGCGGGCTTTCAATTCAACAAGAACGGTTACTTGTTTTCCATTTTCAGCCGCCCGCTGGAGACTTTTAATAATAGGAGAATTTCCGCTCACCCTGTACAGCGTTTGTTTAATCGCTAATACGTCTGGATCATCTGCTGCTTGTGAGATAAACTCCACAACTGGCTCAAAGGACTCATAAGGATGATGAAATAAAATGTCTTGCTTTCTCGCGGCAGCAAACACATCTTTTTCTCCTCCTAAATCTTGAGGCGGCTGGGGAATAAAGCTCTTCCCGGCTAGATGATCATGAGTCGACTGAACAATGCCGTAAAAAGAAAATAAAAATGTTAAATCGAGAGGCATTTCTGTGAAATAGACGTCTTTTTCATGGATTTCCAGCTCTTCGATCAAATGATTAACAACACCCATCTCAAAGGATCCGCACTGAACTTCCAAGCGAACGGCCGCTCCCCACTTGCGCTTCTTTAATTCTTCCTCAATTTCCTCTAATAGGTCTTCTGCTTCATCTTCATGGATCGTTAGGTCGGCATTACGCGTAATTCGAAAAGGAGTAATTGATTGAATACTAAACCCTTTGAATAAGGTATGAATGAAGTGGGCGATCACTTGCTCTAATAATACAAACGTTCTTTTTCCGTCTTTTGACGGGAGTTCAATAAGCCTGTCTAGCACAGATGGGACTTGCACGATCGCTAGTTTGTTTTGTGATTCATTCTCTTGGTTGTTGTCTAGTTGGTTTTTAATAATCACTGCTAAGTTTAATGATTTATTTAAAAGCATAGGAAACGGCCTATATGCATCAATGGCCATTGGAGTAAGAACAGGGAAGATTTTTTCCTTAAAGTATTCCTCTAGAAAAGATACATGAGCTGGCTCTACTTCTGATACAGGAATCATATGAATTCCTTCTTTTTTCAGAAGAGGAGCCAGCTCATGTAAAAAGATCTGCTGCTGCTCTTCTACCAGCTTATGCGTACGTTCAGAAATAAGGGCCAGCTGCTCAGACGGCATTAATTGTGTTTTTGTATCAGGCCGCTTAAGACCAGCTCTTACTTGTTCGATTAAACCGGCTACACGCACCATAAAAAACTCGTCCAAATTCGAGCTGAAGATCGCTAAAAATTTATATTTTTCCAGAAGGGAGTTTCTATCATCCCGAGCTTCTTCCAGTACCCTTTTATTAAAATCTAACCAGCTTAATTCCCGGTTATTATAAAAGCAGGGATTTTCCAAATCGGGTGCGGGGTCTAAAGTTGGTTCCATATACCTGCATCTCCTTTACATGTCTTACTTTTTGATTACTTCAAAGGTATCAATTTAATGTTAAGTCAATGTAAAGACCTGATTAATATATTGTAAATTTCGACAATTTTAGGCATTCTCTGTCGAAATATGGGTATATGTTTTAGTTATACTAATTTGAACTTAGGGACAATGTTTACTTTTAACAGCTTCTCTAAGTGCTTTTTTTCCTTAAGAAAATGATACTCTTCCGCTGGACATGGGTGTTTACAAGTAATATATACGATCCAATCGTCTTTATTTGGAGACACATGAATGTCTAATACACCGTTTTTCCCAGATACATTCAGCTTGTATGCGAGCTTAATGACAGCTCCCATGATGCAGAGCGTTTTTTGTTCTGCCTTGGAGAACCAGTTTTTAAAAGGAAGGATATATTGACGAAAAGCGCTCTTTCCCTTGTAGGAAGCAATTAATGCTAATTGAATACGGTCCCGGTGGGAGAGCCTGGCAATATTCCGGTTAGACAGTAAATAAAAAGCAGTTCGGCTTGATTCTTCATTTATTCTTTTGCCTAGGAAGAAAGTTTCTGTTCCATGTGTTAGTAATCTCAAGTCATTTTCACGTTTATTCACTTCTTCTGCATGCTCCCTTACTTGCTTAAAGAGAGAAACGGCCAGTTTAATTTCCTGAGTCTTTGCATGCATCGGCAAGTGGAGCTCTTTTAACAGTTCTTGAATGCCATCATCTGCCGAATCGTCTGTTTTCTGATCCGGTCGGTTCAAGCTTTCATAAATGATGCCGTCTCTCAGACCTTGGCTGCTGAAAACGAGCTTCGTGGCCGAGACGACTTCAAATAAAACACTAAATACTTCTAAGGCAGGCAGAATGGTATCCGTCCGGTCTTTTGACAGTCCTTCGACTTTTTGGAGGTCATCGTAAGACAGAGGCTGTAAGCTCTTTTTAACGGCTTGGACATCTGCAGCGCTCATTTCATATTGGTGGATGCCTGCAAGCGGGTAGTCTATGAGGTTGTGATGAATTTGAGCGATATTCCGCGCACTTCCTCCCAAAGCAACGATAGGCAGCTCTTTATCAGTAATCCAGGACAGGGAGGTCAGCTGTGACCGTATAAAGCTGCGAATGTTCTCCTTTTCCTGCTCAGTAGGAAGGCAGCCTTTCACAAAGTTGAGCTTCAGAGACAAAGACCCAAACGAAAAGCTATGATAATGTATTAGTTCTTGATTGCGAAAGTAGGTCACTTCCGTACTGCCGCCGCCCATATCAATTGTGACCCCTTCATTAATATAGGTAGAGTGGACGCTTCCTAAAAATCCATAATAGGCTTCCTCACGATCAGATAATAGCTGAGTGATGAAACCGGTCTTCTCTTTTATGATTTGCAGAATGTCCTTTTTATTAGCTGCTTGCCGGATCGCCGCCGTAGCGGTACAAATCACCTCTGGGACTCTGTATTGCTGAATAACTGTTTGGAACAGCTGAAGAGCCCGGATGATTGTTTCTATTCCTTCTTTATTTAATGATTGACTGTCGTCAAAATACTCTCGTAAACGTGCCGGTATTTTGATGTTTTCTACTTCTTCATAGCGGCTCTCGGAATGCTCATAGATGACGAGCCGGATCGTGTTGGAACCTATATCTATCACTCCGGTTTGCTGTTTCAATGACTTACTCATCCTTTCTGTTTATTTTTCTTGGTTTACGAAAAACGGTCATTCATCAGTATATAGCATGAAGAGAAAAAGGGAAAATAAGCTTCCCCTCAATCCGCATGTTGCATACTTTCTTAACGCCCTTTAAACCGAACACTTGTGTGGTTTAACAGGAAGTGAAATAATAAATTACTAGCAGCAGAACATTCATTTATCTTTGGAGGTCGGCAAATGATTACAAATGCAGGTACAGTAGCCGTATATGTAGAAGATCAGCAAAAAGCAAAGGAATTCTGGACAGATAAAGCCGGTTTTGAAGTAGCAGCTGAACGTCCGATGGAACCCAATACCTTTTGGCTGGAAGTAGCCCCTAAGGATGCCCAAACACGTCTAGTCCTTTATCCAAAGGCGATGATGCCAAACGCAGAAAATATGAAAGCTTCTATTGTTTTTGAGTGTGACGATATCTTACGGACATATGAAGAAATGAAGGCAAAGGGTGTCCAGTTTAAAGAGGAACCACAGCAGATGCAATGAGGCACGTTCGTGACATTTTATGATGAGGACGGAAATGAATTTTTATTAAAAGGTTATAAACAAATGGACCTAAACACAGCTGACCGGAAAAACCTTATTTTGTTTCTAAAGCAAAATAAGGTTTTTTAGTGTTTGTTCTGATGTAGGCAGGTAAAGGTTATGTTAGAGCACCCTTAGTATGTTATGATCAGAAAAATTAAGGACTGGCCAAATGAAGGAGAGAATGGAATGAGATGGACAGCGACTAATCCAGCAACAAATACAGTAATTGGTGAGGCGGAAGAAACATTGCCGGAAGCAGTTGAGGGTATGTATACAGTGGCTAGGCGGTCGTTTGGGGTGTGGGCCGGATTACCCCTTTCCGAACGGATTCGCTATTTACGTAAACTGCGGTTAACGCTGGTAGAGGAAATGAACAAGATAGTGGAAGTGATTAAAGTATCGACTGGAAAAACAGCGGTAGAAGCTTTAACAACTGAAGTGATGACTGTCATCGATTCTATTTCCCACATTGAACAAAGAGCTCCTCTTGCTTTGCGGACAAAAAAGGTGAAGACGCCTATTACGCTAATGGGAAAGTCCTCCTATATTGAGTACAAGCCGAGAGGAACGGTATTGATCATTTCACCGTGGAATTTTCCATTCCAGCTCTCTATGATTCCCGTCGTGGAAGCACTTGTCGGCGGAAATACGGTCATATTAAAGCCGTCTGAAGTCACACCAATGATCGGGGTCCTTATTGAGCAGCTATTTGAGCAAGCGGGCTTTCCTGAAGGAGTCGTGCAGGTGGCTCATGGCGGAAAAGATACGGGGGCAGCCCTGATTGAAGGTCAGCCGGATTATATTCACTTTACCGGATCCGTACCGACGGGGAAAATCATTCAGACAGAGGCAGCCAAGCGGTTGATTCCAACCACTCTTGAACTGGGCGGGAAGGATCCGATGATTGTCTTTGCTGATGCTAATATTGAGCGTGCCGTTCAGGGGGCGCTTTGGGGAGCTTTTAATAACAGCGGCCAGGTGTGCATGTCCGTTGAGCGGTTATATGTGGAAAAAAGTATCTATGCAGAGTTCATGGATCGTTTAGTACAAGAGGCAGGCCGTTTAAAGCAAGGGACGAGCTTTGAGGATGATATTGGTTCAATGACATTTTCTAAGCAAGTAAGGGTTGTGAAGGAACAAGTAGAAGACGCTTTAAACAAAGGGGCGGTTTTAGCAGCAGGCAAGCACCCGGATAAATGGGAGGAGGGGCACATGTTCATTCAGCCCCTGATCATAACGAATGTAGATCACCGTATGAAGATCATGCGGGAGGAAACATTTGGACCCGTGCTGCCCATTATGGCGTTCGAAACGGAAGAGGAGGCTCTTGCTTTAGCCAATGATTCTCGTTTTGGATTGAATGCCAGTGTCTGGACATCTGATATCGAACGAGGCAAGCAGGCTGTATCCAGGCTGGTCACAGGCAATGCGGTGATCAACGATGTCATCATTACTGTAGCGAACCCCTATCTTCCATATGGAGGAGTGAAAGAAGGTGGCATCGGTGCTTACCATGGAGATGTTGGCATGCAGAGCTTCTGTATACAAACTTCCGTCATGGTGGACAAGGGAACGAAGCTGAGTGAGGTGAACTGGTTCCCGTATGAAGGAAAATATGAGGCATTTGCCGAGTTGATCCGCTCATTTTGGGGCAGAAAGCGGAGCTGGCGCTCGTTTCTCCGGGCGTATCGGAGGATAACAGCGAAGAAGTGAGGCCTTGCGTTTAGTAGATAAAAAGGAGTGAATAGACATGACACAATCATTGGAGCGAGCAACCTTTGCTGGCGGCTGCTTTTGGTGTATGGTATCCCCCTTCGATGAACAGCCAGGCATCAAGAAGGTTCTATCCGGTTACACAGGGGGAGCGACAGAGCACCCAACATATGAAGAGGTGCATAGCGGCGAGACAGGCCATTATGAAGCTGTACAAATCACCTTTGACCCCACTGTTATATCTTATGAAAGCCTGCTCAGCCGCTTTTGGCAGCAAATTGATCCGACAGATGAAGGAGGGCAGTTTAGCGATCGGGGGCTTCCTTACCGGACTGCTATCTTTTATCACACAGAGAAGCAGCGGAAAGCAGCAGAGGCTTCAAAGGCCGAAATAGAAGCAAGCGGAAGGTTTCATCAGCCGGTTGCTACGCGTGTTCTTCCTGCATCTCCCTTCTATCCCGCGGAGGAGAAGCATCAAGGCTATTACAAAAAGAATCCTTTCCATTACAATCTGTACAAAGAGAGCTCAGGACGAGCGAAGTTTATACGTGAAAATTGGAAGAAGCAAAAGAGCCGGGAGCAGCTGAAGGAGGAGCTTACTCCTCTTCAATACGCCGTTACAAAAGAGAATGCAACGGAGCCGGCATTCGAGAATGAGTACTGGGACTGCGAAGAAGAAGGCATCTATGTAGACATCATCTCAGGAGAACCGCTGTTCAGCTCGACAGACAAATACGATGCCGGCTGCGGGTGGCCAAGCTTTACGAAGCCGCTAAACCGCATGGAGCTTGAAGAGAGATTCGATACTTCCCATGGCTTACGTCGAATTGAAGTTCGGACAAAAACGTCTGACTCTCATCTAGGGCACGTCTTTGATGATGGGCCGGGACCTGACCGTGCTCGCTACTGCATTAACTCAGCCTCTCTCCGGTTTGTGCCAAAAGATAAACTCGAGGAGGAAGGATACGGTGAATTTAAAAGCCTGTTCCAAAGAAGCATATGACGGGCAGTGTGAGCGATAGAGCGGGTCCATCAGCACTGCTGCTTTGATTTTTGCTGATTTACGCCCGGTTGTCAGGGGATTATAATGAGGAAAAACGATTGAGGGATATATATGAGCGAGAAAGAGTATGATCGTGTGCTTCACATTCATACAAGTGATCATTGGAATGTTTTGTATCAATCCATCCATTACAATCCATATGAAGCTACACCTTACGCGGCATTGAACGAGCTTTTCGAAGAGTACGAGGTAGCCAAGACAGATGGCGTGGTGGATTTCGGCTGCGGGAAAGGCCGGCTGCTGTTTTACATTCACCACCGTTTTCAAATAAGGGTGACCGGCGTAGAAGTAAACAGGCAGCTGTATGAGGAGGCAATGAATAATCGAGAAGCTTACATGAGGAAGAAGAAGCGAACAGACGGAGTGATGCGCTTTGAGTGCTGTCCGGCAGAGCAGTATGAAGTGAAGAAGGAAGATAACCGGTTTTATTTCTTTAATCCTTTTTCCATTCATATTTTTATGAAAGTGGTAGACAACATCCTGCGCTCTGTAGAAGAGGAGAGAAGGTCAGTTGATCTCATTCTGTATTATCCAACAGTAGAATACATTCAGTTCTTAGAGAGGCAGACGCCGTTTGAACTGTTTAAAGAAGTGACAGTGCCGGGATGGTATGAGAGAGATGATAACGAGCGGTTTTTAATTTTTCGTTACGAGCATTAAAATGGCTCTCCTTCGAAGCAAGAATCGAAGAAGAGCCAAAGAGCAGCTGCTAGGCTTTTTTTAGCAGCAGGTACATAAAGTAAGGAGCACCGATTAATGAGACAACGATGCCGGCAGGAAGGCCATCTGCACCTCCTGCATTCCTGCCTAGTGTATCAGCCAGCAGCAGCAGCCATCCGCCGATCAAGAGAGCGAGCGGGAGAAACAGCTGATGCCGCGGACCGACTAAGGCTTTTGCTATATGAGGGGCCATCAACCCGACAAAGGCGATGCCGCCTGTTACAGAAACAGCAGACGCCGCCAAAGCTGCAGCTGCTAACAGAAGCAGGAGACGCTCTTTCTCTACAGCGACCCCGACCCCGATTGCTACAGGCTGATTTAGCGAAAGAAGGTTCAGCCGGTTAGCCCGGTAAAAGGTAAACGGAATAAACAGGATCAGCCAAGGGAGCAAAGCCCATACAAACGGCCAGTCCGTGCCCCATATATTTCCCGCCAGCCATTTGGCAATAAAATCCACCTTCGTGCGTTCAGCAGAAGAAATCAGAACAATCATCACACCGGACAGCGCCATGGAGAACCCGACTCCTGTTAAGACAAGCTTTACTGGCTGCACTCCGCCGCTTCTGCTGTAGGAAAATAAATAAATAGTAAGAGCCGTCAATAAGGCGCCAGCGAAAGCAGCCAGCGGCAAGAAGTAAATAAAAGAGCCAGCTTCAACAGGAAAGAACAAGAAGAAGACAGCGACACCAACACCCGCTCCTGAATTAATACCGATAATTCCGGGATCTGCTAAGTCGTTCCGGGTAATGCCTTGCAAAATAGCGCCGGACAGTGCCAGGGCCATACCGGCAAGCAGTGTGATCGCCAGTCGGGGCAGCCGGACGGAGAACAAGATAAATTCTTCTTTAAAAGAACCTTCGCCGAGAAACGTAGGTATTAACCGATCAAAGGATAAAGAGGCATAGCCTGTGCCCATTCCTATAATGGCTGTCAAAACAATAAGCGCCATTAGACCGATAAAGAAGGCTCGCTGTTTTTTTAACAAAGCGGACTGTATCATGAGAAGGTGCGTCCTCCTTTCCGGACGATAAGCAAAAAGAAGGGCAAGCCCATGATGGCAACGATAGCAGCTACCGGGGTCTCATAAGGAGCATTAATGGTGCGGCCAAGCATATCGGCGAATAGCATGAATGAGGCACCCACAAGAGCAGACATTGGGATGATGAAGCGGTAGTCGCTTCCTGTGACCGCCCGTACGATATGAGGTACCATTAAGCCGATGAATGTCATGTTGCCAACGAGAGCAACCGATGCTCCGGCAAGCAGCACGATAAGGCAAAACAACATCACCTTTACTTGCATCGTTTTCTGTCCTAAACCTGCAGCCGCTTCTTCACTTAAGCTAAGAATCGTCAGCTGTCTTGAAAGCAGAAGGGCTGCGAAAAGGCCGCCTGCAATAAACGGAGCAATGATCTGCAACTGCTCCCAGGAAGTACCGATCAGTCCTCCTGCCGTCCACATAGATACATCCTTAGAGATATGAAAATACAGACCGATCCCTTCTGAAACAGCCTGAAGAAAAGCAGAAACAACCGCTCCAGCGAGAACAATCCGAAAAGGAGAGAGACTGCCTTTCTTCATGGATCCGAGCCCGAGCACTAGGGCAGCCCCTCCAGCAGCCCCCGCCATGCAAGCAAGCATAATTGCCAAGTAATTGGCCGAAGGAAGAAAGACAATGGCAATCGCGAGAGCTGCATTGGCCCCCGCGGTTAACCCAAGCAGCCCGGGGTCGGCCAGCGGATTGCGTGTCATGCCTTGCATCATCGCGCCTGCAACGCCAAGAGCAGCTCCGACGAATATAGCGGCCAGTTCACGAGGCAGACGTATTTCCCGGAGAAGGGTGACCGTATCGTTTGCTGTGTTGGAAGTGAGGGCCAGCCATGCATCCTTTACGGTAGCATCGGCTGCTCCAAATACCATAGCCGCTAGAAAAGCGATTATAAAAAGAATGAGGCCGATAGCTAGCTGATAAATAAATGGAAGAGACAGTTGCTTTTCTTTCATCATGAGTCACTCATCTTTCTTTCGTAAATTGATAAAGGAAAAGGAATTCTGCTAATGAGAATTCCTTTTCAAAAAATTATTTCCCAAGAAATTTTTCAATAAAGTAATCTAATTGAAGTTCTAATGTTAATGGGTCATTAAAGTAGAATTCCTCTGCAGCCACTTCAAACACTTGATTGTTTTTAACAGCAGGAATGTTCTTGTAGGTTTCTGTTTCCTGGAAAGAGTGGTCCGTTTCTTTGTTTTTGCTTAAAATCACGTAATCTCCGGCGAATTCAGGAAGAACTTCTAAAGATAGAGCGTAATATCCGTCCTTTAAAGCTGTCTCTTTTACTTTTTCAGGCATATTTAAGTCCATAGCCTGGTAAAGAATTTCTGTGCCGCGCCCCCAGTTATCACCGTACACATACAGCTGCTTATCCCAGCTTTCGATAACGGATACCGTTGCATCTTCACCAATTTTCGCTTTAATTTCCTTGCCTGCTTGCTCTGCACGCTGTTTGAAGTCCTCAACCCATGCGCGTGCTTCTTTTTCTTTATTTAATAGCTTCCCGATTTCAATGTGCTGCGTTAGGTAATCGACTTTTCCATAAGTGTAAGTAACAGTTGGGGCAATTTCATTTAATTTATCTACGTTTTTCGTTGTAGATAAACCGATGATTAAATCAGGATCGAGCTCAATAATCTTCTCTAAGTCATCCTCGGCTACTTCTTCTACACCTTCTAACTCTTCAGCAAAATTAGGATTCGCTTTTGACCACGAATCAACTCCAACAAGGTTCACATCTAATGCCATCACATTACCGGTAAAGGATTGCAACACAACTACGCGCTGAGGATCAGCAGGCACCTCGACTGGTCCATTTTCGGATTGGTATGTAATGGTTTCGGGTTTTTCCTTCGCATTTGTTGCCTCTTTCTCGCTAGTTGATGCTGTACCATTGCTGCTGCAGGCACTAAGAATGAGCACGAACAGCAACAGGAATGGAATAAATGCTTTCTTCATGTTTGTTTTCTCCTTTTAGTAGATTGTAAGTGATGCATATTGGTTTATTTGTTCGAGGATCCCGCCCAATTTCGGCATCAATTTGGAATACTTCTCTAAGCACATCGCGAGTCATTACTTCCTCGCTAGAGCCGGCTTTCACGATTTCCCCGTCCTTCAGTGCAAGGATATAATCCGCAAAACGGGCGGCCTGATTCAAGTCATGAAGCACCATGACAATCGTGCGCTCCTGCTCTCGGTTTAATTTCTGCAATAGCTCCAGTACCTCCAGTTGGTGAGCCATATCGAGGTAGGTCGTTGGTTCATCAAGGAAGATAATCTCTGTCTCCTGGGCCAAGGCCATCGCAATCCAGACTCGTTGCCGCTGGCCGCCTGATAACGCATCAACGGGCCGGTGCTTAAAGGCAGCTGTTCCTGTTACCTCCAGCGCCCAATGAATGACTTCGTGATCTTTTTTTGATAGGCGCCCAAAGCCGTTTTGATAGGGGAAGCGTCCGTAAGAAACAAGTTCCCCTACGGTCAGACCGCTGGCACTTTCAGGTGTTTGCGGGAGAATCGCAAGCTTCTGAGCGATTCTTTTCGTTTTCTCTTTTTGAATATGTTCTCCATCAAGAATCACCGTTCCTGATTGGTGGGGGATAATACGGGTCATAGCTTTTAATAAAGTGGACTTGCCACAGCCGTTTGAGCCGATAATTGTCGTGATTTTCTTATCTGGAATACTCGTCGTTAGATCCTTTACGATTAAGTGGTCACCATATCCTACGTGCAAATGATCTGTATACAAGCGAGCCATGCTGTCACCTCTCTTTTTGAAGATTTAAAAATATTATTGATAATGATTATCAGTTTCGCTTATGTCTCCACTATAATTCGCTTGTTTTTTATTGTCAATAACTTATTTTTAGTTGCTATTGAATGAAAAAGGGGTTATCTTATTGATAATGATAATCAATAACAATTTTTTATCAAGGAGTGGTGAAGCATGGCGGGAGAGGAACTATTTGATATCACCATTATCGGAGGCGGACCGGCGGGGCTTTATTCTGCATTTTACAGCGGATTAAGGCAGATGAAAACAAAGCTAATTGAATGCCAGCCACACTTGGGCGGAAAGCTGCATGTTTATCCGGAAAAAATGATTTGGGATGTAGGCGGGCACCGTCCGATTATAGGAGCGGAACTGATGCAGCAGCTTGTTGAACAAGCGTTAACGTTCGATCCAGAAGTAGTGCTGAATGAAAAAGTGACAAGACTCACACGTAATGAAGAAGGGATATTTGTGATTGAAGGAGCTTCGGGACGAAAACATTTATCTAAAACAGTGATCGCGGCGGTAGGAGGCGGCGTTTTGAACCCCCAAAAACTGGAGATTGAGGGAGCAGAGCGGTTTGAAGTAACCAACCTTAATTATACAGTGAAATCATTGAACCAGTTTAAAGATAAGACAGTGGTCATTTCAGGCGGCGGAAATTCGGCCATCGACTGGGCAAATGAACTCGAGCCGATTGCTAAGAAGGTATATGTTGTTTACAGAAAAGGAGCTTTAAAAGGACACGAAGCACAAGTGCAGCAGCTGTTAGGAAGCTCAGCCACCTGCCTCTTTCATACCTCTATTACGAGACTTATTGCTAATAGCACACATGAAGTTATTGAGCAAGTTGAGGTAATCAACCACGATACAGGGAAGACCTTCTATCTCCCGGTAGATGAAGTAGTGGTTAATCACGGATATGAGCGGGATATGACATTGCTTGAGAATAGCCCTTTAAACATTAAGACAGTGAACCAGTGCTATATTCAAGGCAGCGCCAATAGTGAAACGTCAGTAGCGGGCCTATATGCAGCTGGGGATGTTCTGCATCATGAAGGGAAGCTGCATTTAATTGCGGGTGCTTTCCAGGATGCGGCCAATGCCGTTAATAAAGCTAAGCAATATATTGATCCCGAAGCGAACGGAAGCGGAATGGTTTCTTCCCACAACGATGTTTTCAAGGAAAAAAACAAACAATTAGTAAAACAAATGATCGAATCAGCTTGTTTGTGAGGAGGTGTCTCTCCTTTTGAGTCTCTTTCATAACTCTTGTAAAATAGAGGGATGAAATCTATTGGAAAAAGGTGTTTACATGAAGGGAAGCATAATTATCGGCGGCGGAATCTTAGGCGCATCTGCTGCTTATCATTTGGCAAAAGCCGGACAGAAGGTAACACTGATTGACCGAAAGGATCCAGGACAGGCAACGGATGCCGCGGCAGGCATTATTTGCCCATGGCTCTCGCAGCGCCGCAATAAAGCATGGTATGCGTTAGCGAAGGGAGGAGCCGCCTACTATCCCTCGCTAATTGAAGAGTTGAAAAGAGATGGAGAGACGGAAACAGGCTATGAACGAGTAGGTGCGGTTAGCCTGCATACGGAGACAGGAAAGCTTGAAAAGATGGAAGAGCGGGCTATCAAGCGCCGGGAGGATGCTCCGGAAATAGGCGAGATACGCCAGCTGACAGAAGAGGAAACGTCTGCGATGTTTCCTCCTTTATCCAAAGAATACGCTTCTGTTTATGTGAGCGGAGCAGCGCGTGTCAATGGGCGAGCGCTGCGGCAGGCGTTGCTTTGTGCGGCAAAAAGGCATGGTGCTAGGTTCATTCATGGGTCTGCCGAATTAGAGCGAAGCAACGGGGAAGCAACCGGTGTTCGGGTCGGAGAGGATCGATATGAAGCTGATTATATTCTTCTCACGGCAGGTGCGTGGGCAGGTGAGCTGCTGTCCCCGCTAGGCGTTGCTTTTCAGGTGACTTCCCAAAAAGCGCAAATTGCCCACCTGCAGCTGGAGAAAGAAGAGACCGACCATTGGCCGGTTGTCATGCCGCCGACCGATCAGTACATTTTGGCTTTTGATCAGGGGCGTGTCGTCATTGGAGCCACTCATGAAGACAATATGGATTTTAACACACGCGTAACAGCAGGCGGCATGCATGAGGTGTTCGATAAAGCTTTAGCTGTAGCACCGGATCTTGCTGATGGTACATTCGTCGAAGCGCGCGTCGGTTTTCGTCCATTCACACCGGGCTTTCTGCCAGTCATCGGACAGGTGCCTGGATATGACAGCCTTCTCCTTGCTAACGGACTTGGAGCTTCCGGCTTAACGGTCGGCCCGTTTCTCGGTGCCCAGCTCGCAAAAATGGTGCTCGCTGAACCGCTTGATATTGATCTTGATTTATATAAAGTAGCAAAGGCGATGATAAAGGAAGAAGAGTAGGGGCCCATGATGAATAGGTGTACTCTGTTGTTTGAAGGAGCGAGGGGATGCCCCCCTCGCTCTTATAATATGAGCAAATATTTTGCAGTTTTGCAATTAGCTTTGCATTTTAGCAAAAAATAGGCAGGTGTTTTACAGGGCGCTGTCAAATGTAGGTAACTAGAAGAGCCTAGAAAGAATTGTTGAATGCCTGTAGAAAAGCGCTTTTTGCGCAGATTATTGGTTGTTGTTGTCGTCTTTTTTTACTTGGCATGGGACTTGCTTATTTAATACATAAATATAGCACTTACTAGATAGAAAGCTTGTCCCTTCGCTAGAGTCTCGGACTGGTCAGAAGGGAGATGGGAAGATGAGGTGGAAGTGGCAAGAGGTTTTACAAACGTTGCCGTCTAAGCTATTAGTAGGAGCCGCCATTCAGGAAGCAGCAAATTTGTTCGCCGAGCAGGAATCTTCCGTTCTTTTCATTTATGAAAAAGAGGTCATTGTCGGCTACATTACCTTGACTTCACTAATGAAGCAAATAAAGAATGGTTCCTCACTAGATAGAGCAGCCAATTATGAAACAGACATTCTATTTGTGAAAGAAGCGGGATGGGTAGAGGTGTGCTATAACTGTGAAATCATCGTCGGGGTCAATGAACAAAATAAGGCAGTTGGTTATATAACGGTGCAAGAAGCAAAAAGCCAACTCGCTCGGCGGCAGCTGGATTTTCTTAATCATAGCTTGGACAGTGCTCAAATTGGTATTATCACCACAAATGAAGCATTTGAAGTGAACTTCATGAATGAAACAGCGAGTCAAATTCTTGGTCTATCTTCTTCCATTCTTAACGGAAGGAATTATCGAAATATTCTATCGACTAGTGTGAACTGGGAGAGTATTCTTGCTGGTGACGTCTTATTCGGGGTAGATAGCATGTTTAACTTTAAGAAGATCACAGGTCACTTTTCTCCTATTTATCACAATGGACGCGTTCGAGGAGTGGTCCACCTATTTTACCTTCAGGAACACTTGAAAAGAACAGTTGGTGAGCTGGAGTTTGTTCGCGGGATTAGTGAAGAGCTGCAGGCAATTTACACGGCTTCTAATGAACAAATTATGGTTGTACAGCCTTCTGGAGAAATAACGAGCATCACAGGTACTTTCTTAGATAGCTTTTGGCGACCTTATTCGAAAGAGGAGCTAATCGGACAAAACGTCTATGATTTGCAGGAGAAAGGGTTAGTTGAGCCTAATGTTGTGGACCATTGCTTAAGAGAAAGAGAACGAGTCAGTCTTCCTCAAAGGAACAGGCAGCAGACGAGCATCTTGTCTACAGCTGTACCTGTTTTAAAGGAAGGAAAATTAGAGAAAGTCATCGTTCTTTCGCGTGATATCAGCCTGGAAAAAGCTGAACAGCAAAAGACCCATGAAAGTGAAGGCCGTCTCACACCAGATGGCGTCAAAAAGCTCGTGTACCGTTCAGAAGAAATGAAAGAACTGGTTGAACAGTTAAAAGAGGTGGCGGAAACAGAGTCAACTGTATTAATTAGCGGGGAATCGGGCGTCGGAAAAGAAGTGGTTGCAAGTCACATTCATGAGTTTAGCCGCCGGGCAAAGGGGCCATTTATCACTGTTAACTGCGGAGCGATTCCTGAAAACCTATTGGAGAGTGAATTGTTTGGACATGAAAAAGGGGCCTTTACAGGAGCAGACACCCGAAAAATAGGATTGTTTGAAGCTGCAGACGGGGGAACGATTTTTCTCGATGAAATAGCAGAGCTTCCCCTTCATATGCAAGTGAAGCTGCTGAGGGTGCTGCAGGAAAAGGAGATCGTTCGCATCGGCAGCTTTCGCCCAATCAAGGTGGATGTACGTGTATTGGCGGCCACCAATAAAAATCTAAGAAAAATGGTCGCAGAACAGACCTTCCGAGATGACCTGTTTTATCGATTGCATGTTATTCCGTTGCGTGTGCAGCCGCTCAGAAAGCGAAAAAGCGACATTATGCCGCTTGCTCTCAGCTTTTTAGAGGAGCTGAATCAAATGTATAACAGGAGTAAAAAGCTGTCGAGGGAAGGATTGGAGCTTCTTGAAACCTATCAATGGCCGGGAAACATTCGTGAGCTTCAAAATGTCATGGAGCGTCTCGTCGTGATCGGCCGCCGTGAGATCATTTCAGAGGATGATGTGTTTCGGGCCATCTGGGATACGGAAGCAGAAGGAACAGAGCCTTTAACAGTACGGGGGCTTTTGCCGCTGAAGCAGGCTATACAAGAAGTAGAAGATCAGCTGATTCGACTTGCCATAGGTAAATACAAAACAGCCACCAAAGCGGCAGAAGCACTTGAAGTCAGTGTCTCGACAATTAGCCGAAGAATGAGGAAGTCAGCCGATTAAGGGAGAGAGCACCATGTTAGTTTTTTCAGAGACAAGATTTGATTTTTGCGGTGATGAATACATTTATGCAGAGCTATCGAAAGAAATGAGAATAGAGAGTACGTTTAAGGTCATAACGGTTACAAATGAGCTCAGAAAACGGGATATTCCAGGATTAATAGAGATTTACCCGAGCAATACCTCTTATTTGATTCGTTATGACCCAAATGTGATCTCCCCGCATCATTTACTGGAATACTTGCAGGAAGTCGACCGGCAAAAAAATGACCGCTCGGAATTAACCTTCAGCAGCCGGATGATTGAAATCCCGGTTTGGTACGATGATGCGGTGACTAGAAAAACGGCCGAGAGGTATGAACACCTGCAGCCAGAGGCAAAGGGGCATGACTTCAGCTATGTGATGCAGTTAAATGGTTTCGAAAGCAGCGATGCATTCATTCAGGCTCATTCATCTGTCCCTTATTTTATTACATCGCTTGGATTTAAGCCGGGCAATGCATGGGGATTCCCCATTGGTATTCCTGATCATCGAATTATTCAAGCCCCGAAATATAAAAGTCCTCGCGCCTATACACCAAGTGAAGCGGTTGGCGTAGGCGGAGCTTTTACAGTGGTGTATCCGACAGAGTCAACCGGAAGCTATCAGTTAATTGGCCTATCAGCTGTTCCGGTGTATGACCCGAATCAAAGCTTATCTATTTTCCGAGATACGTTCTTTCTAGCCAAGCCTGGAGACTTGTGGAAGTATCGACCCGTTACAGAGGCAGAGTATCACAATATTCGAGAAGAAGTGAGCAAACGCACGTATACCTATAAAGTCAAGCCAATCCAGTTTTCCGCAGAACGGTATGAAGAAGAAGGCAGCAAGTATATTCAACAGCTGATGGAGGGGTTTTAATCGTGCTATACATACACCAGCCAGGATTAAGGACAACGATCCAGGACACCGGCCGCTTTGGTCACTATCATATGGGAGTTCCCCCATCAGGTGCAGCAGATAGGTACTCCTTTTTATTGGGAAATGCATTGCTTGGAAATCCGTCTCATTACGCTGGATTGGAAATCATGCTTCAGGGGCCTGTTATAGAATTTCAAAAAGCGACTGTGATTGCTTTAACAGGAGCACCCGCAAAAGCATTGTTAAATGGAGAGGACTTGCCGTTTTATGAACCCGTTGCTGTTTCCCTAGGAGACGTACTTGAAATAGGAGAAATAAAGAATGGTGTTTTTGCTTATTTGACCATATCGGGAGGTCTTGATACACCTGAAATTCTAGGCAGCCGTTCCATGTGTGTCGCTAGCGGCTTTCCAGGTGTACTCGGCAGAGCATTGCTAGAGGGCGATTGTATTCCAGTGAAGGAACCGCTGCCAGGTGCTCTCAGACAAATCAGCAACAGTATATTAGAAGAAGTAAAGCCTGTTTTTCGGAAGGAATTAGACCTTCATATTGTATTAGGCATTTCTAGTGAAAGCATCAGCGATGAAGGGTTAATCGGCATGCTCAATGAAGAGTGGACGGTTCATACACAATCCAACCGGGTAGCTTATCGGCTTCGCGGAGGCAAAGTTCGTTATAAGACAGAGGCAGCTCCTTTTGGATCAGGGAGCAATCCAGGCAACATTGTTGATATTCCTTACCCCATCGGTGGGGTGATTGTACCGAATGAAGAGGAATTGATTGTTTTGCTGAATGATGGAACCGGAGGCGGGGGATTTGTCACGACAGGCGCTATGGTCAGCTCGGATATTAGCTTGTTAGCTCAGGCAAGACCGCAGACGACCGTTCGTTTTCATGCAGTAACGGTAGAAAAAGCTTTTCAGCTGAGAAGAGAGAAGGAACAGTTGATCGAGAAGGTAAAAGCAGCTATGCAGCAAGCTTGATCACCTATAGCAGGCTTGCTGTTGGATAAAAATTAAGAATATTCCATCTAGTTGAAGGGGGTGAGGCTTGGACAAATATAAGGGTTAACATAACAAGCGTTTGGCGAAGTGATGAAATTCATTTATATAAAAACGGAGGGGATCAAGTGAGTAAATACCGTGTAGCTGTCGACGTTGGGGGAACATTTACAGATGTGTTTGTATTTGATGAGGAAACAGGAAGTATCTATGTAACAAAAACATCTTCTACACCATCCAATCCAGAGAAAGGGATGCTAGATGGCATCGCTAAGGCCAAGCTGACAGGCGATCAAATTACAATGTTTTCACATGGAACAACGGTGGGAACGAATGCATTGATTGAACGAAAGCTGCCAAAAGCCGCGCTTGTTACAACAAAGGGATTCCGTGATGTAACAGAAATCCGACGAGGAACAAAGCTGGACTTGTGGGATGCCTACAATGATGTAGCAGAGCCTTATATTAAGCGCCGCGACCGCTTCGAAGTGACAGAGCGAGTTGATTATTCAGGAGAAATTCTAGAAGAGGTAAATGAAGCGGAAGTACGGGAGCTGGCGAGAGTTTTAAAAAGACGCCAGGTAGAGTCTATTGCGATCTGCTTTATGAACGCTTATGTAAATGGCAAGAATGAAAGACGAGTAAAGGAAATTTTAAAAGAAGAAATGCCGGATGTGTACATATGTACCTCCTCTGAAACGCTGCCGGAGATTTTTGAACATGAGCGAATGAGCACTACGATCGTGAATGCTGTGCTTGGACCGATTGTAAGCAAATATATTCAGGTGCTTGAAGGAGAAATGAAGGAGATTGGCTATCAAGGCGATATCCTTGTTCTTCATTCAGGTGGAGGGGTGATGACCTCTGAAACCGTTCCGCGCTATGCAGCCCGTCTCGCTAGCTCCGGAATCGCTGCGGGAGCTATAGCAAGTAAATATATTGCGAATATGTGTGGATTTAAGAATGCGATTGGCCTTGATATGGGCGGAACTAGCACTGATATTTCGCTCATGTATGATAACGATTTGCGTATTACGAAAGATTGGTACATTGAATACGGCTATCCAATTGGTTTTCCGAGCATCGAAATTTTGACGATTGGAGCAGGCGGCGGAAGTTTGTCTTGGATTGATGAGGGAGGGTCCCTCAGAAATGGACCGCAGAGTGCAGGAGCTGTGCCTGGGCCTGCATGTTATAAGCTAGGTGGTACTGAGCCGACGAATACGGATGCTAACCTCGTGCTTGGCCGGCTAGGGACAAGCCTTCTAGATGGCCAAATGACCCTTGATAAAGAGGCATCTATGAAAGCGATTGAAAATACGGTGGCTTCTAAGCTGAATTACAACGTGCATGAAGCAGCCGACGCCATCATTAAAGTAGCGAACGCCAATATGTGCGATGCTCTGCGGTTAATCTCTGTTCGTAGAGGATACGACCCGCGTGACTTTGCTCTTGTTGCCTTCGGAGGTGCCGGTGCACTCCATGGAGCCGAGCTGGCTAAAGAGATGGAAATCCCAAATGTGATTATCCCGGCTCACCCAGGGGTAGCAGCAGCGATGGGGTGCTTGCTTGTTGATGTACGCCACGATGTAACGAAGACCTTCTTGGCCGACGCAGGCAGCATTAAGAAAGAAGAGCTGGAGCAGGAATTCGTTGAGATGGAGAAAGAAGCGATCAGCCTGCTTGAAGAAGAAGGCATTGCTCCAGAGAACATGAATTTAATTCGTTATGTTGATATGCGCTATGTGGGTCAATGGCGAACGCTTTCTGTAACGGTGGACCGTCCGCTTCATTCACTCGAAAATGCAGTGGAGCGTTTCCATCAAGAGCATGAGAGAGAGTTTGCCTTTAGAGACAATGAAAAAGGCATTGAGATTTATGGCCTTCGCGTTGAGGCGGTTGGAACGGTGAGAAAGCCGGAATTTAATAAAGAAGAGCCTTCAGGCACATTAGAAGAAGCGTTAAAGGAAACTCGTGACGTTTATTTTGAGGAGTCGGGCGGCTTCGTTGAAACAGCTGTATACGACCGGACAAAAATTCCTGTGCTATCTGAGTTTGCTGGTCCGGCAATTATTGATCAATTGGATTCTACTATCGTCGTGCCTCCTGGCTGTACAGCTAAAGTAGATGAATATAGAAATATTATTATGTCGTTTGTAAAAGGAAAGGGAGAAGACGAGCGAGAAGCAGCTAGCACCATTTCAACTTTAATGAATTAAGAAGGGGTGGGGAAATGAGTAAGGTATTTGAAAGCCAATTAGATCCAGTTACATTTGAAGTGTTGAAAAACGGGTTTGTTAACTTAGTAGACCAAATGTCTGAGCAAGTGCTTCGAACATGTTATTCTTTCGTTATTTATAATCGGGATTTTAGCTCCGCCTTATGTGATGCTAACGGAAATACGGTTATGCAAGGCACGCAGGATATTTCCGTTCACGTTGGCACCCTTCATTTAACAGCGAAGGCTGTTATTGAGGATTTTGGCGATGATATTCATCCTGGAGATGTTTTTATCATTAACGACCCTTACCGGGGGGGAACGCATTTTAACGATACACGGATTATCCGTCCTGTGTTTTACGATGGTCAGTTAATTGCCTTCATGCAGGTGAATGGCCACTGGGCAGATATGGGTGGATCGGTACCGGGATCATTTGATGTTAATTCTAAAGATCATTATGGTGAGGGAATGAGAATCCCTCCGGTGCGGATTTGGAGCAAAGGGGAGTACTTGAAGGATGTCGCTAATGTTCTTGTCGCTAATATGCGTGTACCGGAAGAGCGGCTTGGTGACCTGCGATCTCAGGCAGAAGCAACGAAAACAGGGGAGACACAGCTGATTGCGTTAATCGAAAAGTATGGTCTTGATACGATTTTAACTGCCTTCGCAGAAGTACAGGATTATGTAGAGAGGCTGACAAGAGCAAAGGTAGCGGCTCTTCCGGATGGAGAGTGGGAAACAACGGATTATATTGATATGGATCCGGAGGAAGGCGATGGCCTGATTCCGATTAAGGTGAAAATGACGATCAAGGGAGAGGAAATCTTTTATGATTTGTCAGGCTCGCACAAGTACATCGGATGTTTCTTAAACTCAGCCTTTGGCTCTTCCATGTCTGCTGCATACGCAGGAACAAAGACTTTTTTCCCGGATATTCCATTGAATTCGGGCTTCTATCGAGCTGTGCATGTCGAGCTGCCTGAGGATTCAGTCGTTAATGCCCCTTGGCCTGTAGCCGTCACTGGATTCTGTTCGGGGGCTTATGAAAAAATCATGAATGCTTGCTTTGAATTATGGTCACACATTATGCCTGAACGTGCGTTAGCTTGTTCCTTTAACCTGGAGTATTTGTTGATTGGCGGCTGGGATCAGCGTTCCGGCTACAATAATTACTTTATGTGGTACGATTGGATGGCTGGCGGGCATGGCGGGCGTCATGAGCGTGACGGTGCGAATGCTTTATCTCCAGTATTTGGCGTAGGCCTCAGCATTCAGCCTTGTGAGGGCCAGGAGAGGTTATCTCCGGTTATTACAACGAAGCATGAAATTGTAACAGACTCTGCAGGTCCGGGACAATTCCGCGGCGGTTGCGGGGTAGAAAAGGGCGGTATATTAACAGATTCCAATGATACGGTGATGTCTTATTGCTGCGACCGTTCCCGCTCGGTAACCTGGGGCATTTTCGGCGGGCTTCCATCTACGCCGCACGGGGCTTGGCTCAATAAAGATAAAGAAGACGGACAATTTTTAGGTACGATTTTCTCTAATGTAAAGGTAAAGAAAGGCGACACCTTTACACGGCCGTCGGCAGGCGGCGGCGGGCTGGGTGATCCTTTGGATCGTGACCCGCAGGCTGTGCTTGAGGATGTCATTGATGAGTATGTCTCCATTGAGCGAGCAAAGAAGGACTACGGCGTGGTGATTCGCGAGATTGATAGAGAAATTGATTTGTTTGAAATCGATGAAGAAGCAACAAAGGCCGAGCGGCAATTCATTCGCCAGGCGCGCATCGGCTGGCTGGAAGAGGATATTCACAATGTGGTTGAAAGATACCGGAACGGTGAAATTGACCAGCTCGACCTGATCCGCCGATACGGCGTTATTATCGATCAGGTTACGAACACTGGCTTGCCAAAGACAACAGAACAGAACCGTGAAATGATGAAGAAACGATCCCTTGCTTACTGGACGTAACAATTGACCGAAAGCCGCTTCAAAGCCAGTTATTCCTGGCTTGAAGCGGCTTTCGTGCTTTAAAGGGGCGGGGGTCAGACCCCCGCCCCTTTAAAGCACGAAAGCAACCCGCCGGGCTGATTGTCGGTTGGTTTCTTGGGTATAACAGTAATAATGAATTTTTTTCGGAATGTAGTTCAGAGGAGGCGTGGCAATGAAATGGCAAGGTAGAAGAAGGAGTTCGAACGTAGAAGACCGGCGGGGAATGGGAGGGAAGACGGTTGTTGGCGGGGGAATTGGCGGCTTGATTCTCATACTGCTTTTTACCTTCCTCGGAGGCGATCCATCCATTCTCATGAATGAAACTTCTCAGCCTGTGAACGACAATTCGTCTGTCTCCTATCAGGGATCAGAGCAGGAAGAGGAACTGGCTGATTTTGTCTCTGTTGTGCTTGCTGATACGGAAGAGGTGTGGTCAGAAATCTTTCGCCAACGAGGCATGACCTATGAAGAGCCTACACTTGTGCTATTCACGGGGAGCGTACAGTCGGCCTGCGGGGTGTCGAGCGCGTCTGTCGGTCCCTTTTATTGCCCGGGTGATCAGAAGCTGTATATTGATTTAAGCTTTTATAATGAATTACAGCAGCGTTTCCAGGCTCCCGGTGACTTTGCGATGGCCTACGTTGTAGCCCATGAGGTCGGCCATCACGTGCAGACCTTGCTAGGGACTACCCAGCAGGTCATGCCGCTCCGCCAGCAAATGAGTGAAGCGCAGTTCAATAAGTACCTTGTCCGCTTTGAACTTCAAGCGGATTATTACGCAGGCGTATGGGCTCATCATGCACAGGGCATGGGGTATCTAGAGGAAGGCGATATTGAGGAAGCACTAAATGCGGCCAATGCAATTGGTGATGATACGCTGCAAAAACAGGCGAGAGGATATGTAGTCCCTGAAAGTTTTACACACGGAACGTCCGAGCAGCGGAAACGCTGGTTCTATAAAGGGTTTGAAAACGGTACGATAGAGGGAGGCGACACCTTTAACGCTGCCGATTTGTAAACAGTGAAAAAGGGAGGGGGTTACATGGCGAAATTAAAAGCTCAAACGCTCCAATTGAAGAGAAGCGGCCTCATTCCTAATAATGAAGTGCTCCCTGTTCTTGTCTATGACGGAGTATTTGCTGGTCAGACAGAAGAAATAGAAAGAACATTTCAGCGCCATCAATGGTCGAATAGCTGGACAGGCGGGGTACTCAGCTATCATCATTATCACAGCAATACTCATGAGGTGCTTGGAGTTAAGAGTGGAAAAGCTGATATCTTGATTGGAGGAGAAGAAGGGCAGAAGCTGAGCATCCGCGCAGGAGATGTGCTCGTGCTTCCAGCAGGCACAGGCCATAAGAACGAAGCGGCGAGTGAGGACTTTCAAGTGATCGGTGCATACCCAAATGGAAGCTCTTTTAATATGAGGAAGAGCAGCCCGGAGGACTATAAGCAAGCGGAGCAGGAGATTCCAGCTGTTCCTCTTCCAGGAACGGACCCTGTCTATGGAGACAGCGGACCTCTTTTAGAAGTATGGTACTCATAAGAAGAGCAGCAAATGAATGATAGTTTGCTTCTGCTTTTTTTATCCATTAAATGGCTTTTTCAGGAAGCAATCTTTTAAATTACGCCAGAATTGAGTTATAATATACATGGCATATCAACCGGTAGCACGAGAAAGTTTTCATAGATACAAGTTATAGAAAGAGTTAACTATAGAAAGAGAGTGTGCAAAATGGGACGGAAATGGAACAACATTAAAGAAAAGAAAGCGGCGAAAGACAAGAACACGAGCCGCATTTATGCGAAGTTCGGAAGAGAAATTTATGTAGCGGCAAAGCAAGGGGAGCCGGATCCAGACTCGAATCAGGCGCTGAAGTTTGTATTAGAACGGGCAAAAACCTACAATGTACCAAAGCATATTATTGACCGTGCGATTGAAAAAGCGAAGGGCGGCTCTGAAGAGAACTATGATGAGCTTCGGTACGAGGGTTTCGGGCCAAGCGGTTCTATGGTGATCGTAGACGCTTTAACAAACAATGTAAACCGTACCGCTTCGGAAGTGCGGGCTGCTTTTGGCAAAAATGGCGGCAACATGGGGGTAAGCGGCTCTGTTGCTTATATGTTTGATGCGACTGCTGTTATTGGTGTAGAAGGAAAAACAGAAGAAGAAGCATTGGAAATTTTGATGGAAGCAGATGTAGATGCTCGTGATGTGATAGCAGAGGATGAGGCGGTGATTGTATACGCGGAGCCTGATCAATTCCACGCGGTGCAGGAAGCATTCAGAAATGCAGGAGTGACCGATTTTACAGTTGCGGAATTAACCATGCTTGCACAGAGCGACGTGACTTTATCTTCAGAGGATCAAGAGCAATTTGAGAAAATGATTGATGCGCTCGAAGACTTAGAAGATGTTCAGCAAGTGTATCATAATGTCGACTTAGGTGAATAATGGACGCAAAAAAAGCGGCTGGTCCCCAATGTGGAACAGCCGCTTTTTGTTTGTGCTGCGGGCTGATTTGTCATTTATTGCAGGTTTCGTTATACTTAAGAAGAATCAAATCCGACGAAAATTCTCGTCATTGAATGGAAAGGAGGGACGAACATGGGGCACTGCACGATCGACCACTCACAGCAAGATGTGATTCAAAAGCTGGAGAGCCAAAGGACGTTTCTTCCTTCGAGCTTGTATGAAGAAGCGAAGCGTTTTACGGAAGCACCACAAACACAAGAAACTCTGAATGAACTGTTTCACTTGCTGAAGAAGTATGACCTTGCTTCTTTGGAGGAGCAGAAAGACCGAAATGAAAAATTAAAAAAGCTGATGGGATGACGACAAAGCAAACCATCAGCTTTTATTTTTAATCTCATTGTTAGAAGGTTTGAGGTGGAAAACATCAGGGTAAAATAGGATTGGTCTAAGACAAGGGTAAATGGTCTTAGGAGAGATGGCACAGCTATCGTACACCCAGGCATTCTACATATTTCTTTACAGTTTTTAAAGGGCTTCAGGAAAAAATCATTCAAAGGAAGGCTTTTAGGAGCAGTAAGGTAAATATAGAAAGTGATTCCTTACCATCCGTTGATTTTCCATTTATATAGTGGAATACTAATAAATAAGAAAAAAGCAATTAAGGGGGCCTACATGGATAGGGAGAGTTGGAAGAATCCAGTATTTATTGTGTCAGCTGCCGTGATCATGCTTCTAGTACTATTAGGGGCGATGGCACCAACAGCGTTTGGTGATGTATCTGGCCGATTGTTTAATTTTACGACGATGAATTTTGGTTGGTTTTATTTGCTTGCAGTATTTGTTATCATACTGTTCTTGATTGTTCTAGCGGTTAGTAAATATGGAGCGATTCGATTAGGAGGAGAGGAGGAACGACCAGAGTTTCCGTTCTTCACGTGGATTGGCATGTTGTTCTCCGCAGGCTTTGGAGCAGGTCTTGTATTCTGGGGTGTAGCCGAGCCGATGAGCCACTTTTTCACTTCGCCATTTGAGGGAACCGAGGCGCAAACAGAAGAGGCGGCAAGAATCGCGATGGGCTATTCTTTTTTCCACTGGGGAATCAGCCAATGGTCTGTGTTTGCAATTGTTGGTCTTGTGATTGGGTTTCTCCAATTCCGCAAGAAGAAAGACGGTCTCGTGTCTACCGCATTAGAGCCGGTTACCGGCAGAAAACCAGGTGTCAAGCATACCATTGATTCACTGGCGGTCATCGCTACGGTGATGGGAATTGCGACTTCTGTTGGCTTAGGCGTTCTGCAAATTAACGGCGGTCTTAATGCTGTTATGGGTACAGAAAACTCGATCGGCCTTCAGCTGTTGATTATCCTGGTTATGTTCGTTGCTTATATGCTGTCATCTACTACAGGCCTTAATAAAGGGATTCGTTACTTAAGTAACTTGAACCTGGGACTTGCTTTAGTACTGCTCGTATTTGTTCTATTTACCGGGCCAACGGTTTTCATCATGGAAACGTTCACACTGGCCATTGGTGACTATTTTACGAATTTTATTCAATACAGCCTGCGCATGCAGCCGTATGTAGGAGGAACGTGGGTCCGTGACTGGACCATCTTTTATTGGGCATGGGCGATTGCCTGGTCACCGTTTGTTGGAGCGTTCGTAGCCCGTGTATCAAGAGGGCGAACGATCCGTGAGTTTATTCTAGGAGTGATGGTGATCCCGCCAGCGATTGCTTGTCTATGGATTGCTGCTTTTGGTGGAACCGCCCTTTGGCACGATTTAAATGAAGGAGCAGGAATCGCTGCCGCAGTAAATGCTGACTTGACATCTGCTCTTTTCTTAACATTTGACCAATTGCCGATGTCTGGCATAATGTCTGTTCTGGCAATCTTGCTCATTATTACATTCCTTGTGACATCAGCTGACTCCGCCACTTATATTTTGGCAAGCATGACGTCCAATGGAAGCCTGGAGCCTCCGTTAGTGGCGAAGGTAGTATGGGGCGTGCTGATGGCCGCTATTGCAGCTGTACTGCTTTATGCAGGCGGATTAGAGGCGCTTCAAACAGCCTCCCTCATATCAGCCCTGCCATTCACCGTTTTGCTCCTGCTGCTGATGATAGCTATTGCCAAGCTGGTGAGAAAAGAGCCGCTGCCAATTCGCAAAGCGGACCTTAGACGCTTCCGTCGTTTAGAGAAAGCAGCAAATGAGGATCAAAAGAAAAAATAATCTTTTCTGAAACCAAAAAGCCGAGCACGGGGAAGTGTAACTCCGATGCTCGGTTTTTTAGTTTGCCTAATATAAATCTTAGAGTGCTTTTTGATGAGACTCTTCTTTATAAGGTGTATTTTTTCTTTGTTGTTTGCGTGTAAATACTTTTTCAATTAGGAGATACATAACAATTCCTGCAACTAATCCGTATGCTGCCCCGTGGATGGCTAGGACAACAGCGGTTACGCCTGCTACACCTTGCTCTGCGGGTGTGCGGATTTGCTCCATTCCGACTTGTACACAAACATACCCTGTGACAAGCAGGGAGAGTGACAACGCAATTGGAAGAACGGGCTGAAAAAAGGATGCAAGCGGCAAGAGAAAGAGTGCAAGGAAATTTGCGATATGGAAAGTTCCTGTCCCGCTAAAAATAGAATCCATTGCTTTGCGTCCAAATGTATATCTTTCAATGACTGTGGCAGTTGCCGCTGTCCAAATCGGGCCAGCCAAACCTGGATATGGCGCGAAAAGAGCATGAAGCAAATTGCGAAGCCCTGTAATCAAATGGACACGATTCAAGTTGTTATCAATGGTTTCATCTTTCCGCATTTGATCCGTTCTTTCAATTAATGTGTCGCCAACAATGATGTCTCCGTAAGCGATAATATAAGCAATCAATGCAGTAGGAATAGCTAGTACAAACACATCGAAGCCCGGCATCCCTACGCTAAATGGCAAGTAAGCCCACATTTCACCGAAAGCTGGTGAGATAATTCCCCATTCGATATTTGGCATTGGATATTCGGAGACAGCTAATCCGATAAATATAGCTATAAGAATACCGGGTACCATTCCATAATTGGAAATTACTCTTGCCACTCTATTATTCTGGCGAATTTTTTTGAAAGGGTCAGAGAACATAACGTAAAAAGCAACGAGTGTACCAATAATAATAGACACAGGCGTTTCCATCAGACGGCCGCCCGGTTGAATTTCTCCGATTAAAGCAGCTAACCCAGCGCCGATGACAATCCCGGCTTTTAAGGAGTTTGGCACAATATCAACCATTTTACTGCCGAGTCCCGTGATTCCCAAGAGGAAAAAAATCAGAAAGACAAGGAATTGCAAAGCGAACATGGCTTGAATGGCTTCAGGTCCGGGCTCGAAATCCCCAAGGAAAAGAACAACTAAAGGAATGGCAGGGGTGATCCAGCCAGGTATGAAAGGAGTACCTAATAAGGCTCCCATCATATTGCCGATTCCACAGACAATAATAAAGGCCATAGCAACATCATAAGGCACCCCAAGATGCTGTTGGAGGAGAGGAATCATACTAATGGTAACAACAGATAAGACGATGGCTTGAATACATTCTGCTGTTTCAAATCTGTAATGGACAAAAGGAAGACGAATTTTAAAAGGACCTGCTGGCCAGTAAGGCTGTTCTTTGCCTTCTTTTCTTTTGTAGAAAGAACTCATCTCGCACACTCCTTTGATAAATGATTTTTAATAGAAGGCAAGTCTAAGGTTTTGACTTGCCTGTAGCTGGGTGGAATCGCTTTCACTTTGCCGCATTAGCTTAATGAATAGATGCAGTGTCGGCTAACGTTTGACCAATCGCCTGCTTATAAAGAGAAAGGATGTCTTCTATTTTAGTTTTTCGTGGATTGACCAGGATGTTTCCACTTTTCATTGCATCTTCTGCCATTGATACAAGATCAGATTCACGAATGTTGTATTCTGCAAAATCTTTTGGAATGTGAATGTCTTGAGATAAGCGTTCGACAGCTATAACGGCCTTATAAGCGTTGTCCATAATCGGTTGATTGGGATCGATATATTCGCCCATTGCTCTGGCGATATTGGCAAACTTTTCGGGAGCGGCCGGTAAATTGAACCTCATTACATGCGGAAGCAATACCGAATTGGCTACGCCGTGAGGAACATTATAAATAGCACTCAAAGGGTGGCTCATAGCATGAACGTTGCCTAGACGCGTATTATTGAATGCGATGCCGGCTAAAAGGCTTCCGTAAAGCATAGCCCCTCTGGCTGAGCTGTTTTCTCCATTAAAGACAGCTTGCCTCAGGTTAGATGCAATCGTGCGAATGGCTTCTAGTGCCAGTGTTTCTGTCAAGACGTTTGCCATTGTCGATGTGTAAGACTCAATAGCATGTACAAGTGCATCTACACCGGTAGCAGCTGTTAATGCAGGCGGCAGTGTCAGAGTAAGAGAAGGGTCTAAGATCGCCCAATTTGGCGCAAGACTTTTGCCGCCTACTGTCAGTTTGTATTCCGTGCTTGTATCAGTAATAACGGTAAACACAGTAACCTCGCTTCCTGTGCCAGCTGTCGTTGGAATCGCTAAAAGAGGAAGAGGTGTATTTGAGAACTGATCGATACCTTCATAATCTGTAATACCCCCTCCATTTGTAGCCAGCATACTGATTGCTTTTGCTACATCAATGGGACTTCCTCCACCGACACCTATTAAAAGGTCAGGTTTAAACCTTTCTAATAAGTGCATGCCTGCCTCTACTGTTTCCGTTGTTGGGTTTGCTTCGACGTTGGAGAAAACACTGCACTCTACATTCGTTTTCTTTACTTGCTGCAAAACGAGCTCCAAAATCTTTGCTTTTTCAATTCCTTCATCGCAAATAATCATTACCCGGTTAAAATGATTCTTTGTAATGACCTCAGGAATGTTGGAAAGGGCCCCCTCACCAAAGAATAGATCAGGGTTCAAGTTAAATTGAAATGATGTGATTGAATGCATAAAATTGCCTCCTTTTTAGTTCTGTTATTTCTATAGCAATGTTCATGCCAACCATATTTGCACGAAGAGGGGTAAACACCGCATGAAAAAGAAATATTTGCTCTCTAAAATAAGAATAATTTGCCGAATCGGTGCAATATTGCTAATATTTTAACTAAATGTTACATATCGCTTGAGCATTTTTGCACACCTAGTGCACAAGCACACAAAACATAGGGTGAGTGAAGGAGTGGAAAAATACTTGGGAGCTCCAAGAGAATCTGTCATGAGGAAAAAACGTTATGAAGATAGTTTGCAAGAGTCACAGTTAAACGAGTTTGTTCAGTCAATTGATAGACCTTCTGCTGTCTTCACTTTAGAAGGAAAGCTTATAAAAGCAAATAAGCTAGCAGCCGCCCTTTTAACTGCTGAATTTATTAAAGCCTTATCGTTTCAACAATGGAAGAGCGAGAAGGGAATGCTACGGCAGAAAGTTATTCAGGATAATAAGTGTTTTGTTTGTATAGCAAGGAAAATAGATTTAGTATTACACCAATTTTATTTTGTTTATATAGAAAAAGAAAACACGAAAAGAGAAGTACCTGTTTTAAACAATATTGTTGGCTGCGTCATGGATTCAGCCCAGGAAGGAATTTATATTACCGATGGGGAAGGCTACACATTAAAGATTAACGATACCTATTCAACGATTACTGGTATTGCGAAGCAGGATGTGGAAGGGAAGCATGTGTCGGAACTGATCATGCGCGGATACTTTGATAGTTCTGTTACTGCTAAAGTAATTAAATACAGACAAAAAGTATCCGTTATGCAGAAGATCAATAATGAAAGGAATATCTGGCTTGTCAGCGGTACACCGGTCTTCGATAAATATAATAATCTTATTTTAGTGATCAATACACTTTATGACATGACGAAGTTGAATGAACTGCAGGAGAGGCTGAAAAAGCAGGCATTATCACTTAAAGAACAAGAGAGGGAAATAGAGAAACTGAGATCAAAAGCAAGTGAAATTCCAGGATTCATTGCTCAAAGTCGAGTGATGGATGTAACAGTTGACCGCATCAATCGATTATCAAAGGTTGACACCTCTGTGCTTATACTAGGAGAAACTGGGACAGGAAAAAATGTTATTGCTGAAAAAATCCATTCTCTCAGCGACCGAAAGAATGGGCCATTTATCGAAGTGAACTGTGGTGCGATCCCCGAGTCGCTCTTTGAATCAGAGTTATTCGGCTATAGAAAAGGTGCTTTTACGGGAGCTGCAAATGAAGGAAAGCAAGGAATAATTGAGTCGGCAGAAGGAGGGACTTTATTTTTAGATGAGATTGGTGAGATGCCGCTGGCTCTTCAAGTAAAGCTTTTAACGGTGCTGCAAAATAAGAAGGTTCGCAGAGTGGGAGATGTGAAAGATCGTGATGTAGATATTCGCATTATAGCAGCCACAAACAAAGAACCTAAAGTGTTGATCGAGAAGCAAAAGCTAAGAGAAGATTTATATTATCGGTTATCGGTTGTCACGATTGATCTTCCCCCATTGAGGGATCGGAAGGAAGATATATATCTATTGACTAAGCACTTTCTTGATAAGTTTAACCGAAAGCATCAAAAGCAGCTGAAGCTTGCTAAAGAAGTGTACTTTACTTTTGAATTTTATTCATGGCCGGGTAACATCCGAGAATTAGAACATATAGTTGAACAGCTAGTTGTTTTAAATGACGGACCGGTCGTGAAAGAGACAGACCTGCCGGAATCATTTCAACAACTGTTGTCTTCGCGGCCGGCATACTATGATGAAGGGAGGAAACCGCTAAAGGAATTGGTGAATGATTTTGAGAAGAGATATATAGAAGAATTATGGGAGGAGCATCAAGATATATACGAGGTGTCAGAGAAGCTTGGCCTTCACCGTACGACACTTTTACGAAAGGCTGAAAAATTAGGCATCCTTCTAAAAAAGACAAATAAAGACTAATCCCTGTATGAATACAAGGATTAGCTTTTATATGTTCCCTTTATTAAAAAGATGCTTTTTATTCCATCATATCGGCTACAATCTCATAGGAGCGCAGGCGGTCTTCATGATGGAAAACCTGTGAATTAACAATGACTTCATCTGCTTGTGTTTCATCTATAAAGCTCTTCAGCTTCTCTTTCACCATGTCCGGCGTGCCGATAATAGTAGAACGGGAATCAAGCGATCTTTCGATGGCTGCCTTTTCAAAAGGGCTCCACACTTCATCGATGTTATCAATAGGTGGCTTCAGCTGAGTTGGTTCGCCTCTGCGCAGGCTTAAGAATTGCTGCTGCTGGGAGGTAGCCAGCCATTGGGCTCGTTCTTCTGTATCTGCAGCAAAAATATTCACGCCGACCATCGCGTACGGCTTGTCCAGTACATCAGATGGCTGGAAGTTATCGCGGTAAAGCTTTAAGGCTGCCAGTGTGTGCTCTGGCGCAAAGTGGCTGGCAAAGGAGAATGGCAATCCTTTAGCGGCAGCGAGGCGAGCACTGTAATCGCTTGAACCAAGGAGCCAAATAGGGATGTTTAATCCTTCTCCTGGGAAAGAGCGTACACGGGCTGACGGGTTTACTTCAAAATAAGCCTGAAGCTCATCCAGCTGAAGAGGGAAGTCTTCAACACGGCTATGGAGCGTGCGGCGAAGAGCGAATGCCGTCGCCTGGTCACTTCCTGGCGCGCGGCCAATACCAAGGTCAATGCGTCCAGGGTACAGTGATTCTAATGTACCAAATTGCTCGGCAATGACAAGTGTTGCGTGGTTTGGCAGCATGATGCCGCCTGAGCCTACACGTATGTGATTTGTTGCACCGGCGATATGGCCGATGATGACAGATGTTGCTGAACTGGCAATGCCCGGCATATTATGGTGCTCGGCCAGCCAATAACGATGAAAGCCCCAATTTTCTACATGCTGGGCTAAATCGACACTATTTTTAAAGGATTCAGCAGCTGTGCTTCCTTCATTAATGGGTGCTAAATCCAAAACAGATAACGGAGTACCTTGAAATCGTTTGGTGTTCATTGTGTTCACTCCTTCTAGGATCCTGTATAGAAAAGAATAAGGCGTTTAGGACTTTTCGTCCAATAAACTGCTTATCCAGGAGTCCCCATAGGGTTGGAACAATGATAAACAAAGCAGGGGCGCGAGCTCATTGGTCAGCTCGCGCCCCTGCTTTGTTTAATTATTTAACGGGGTGCTTTCTCTCTAATGGAAGCGGATCAATGCTTTGATCATTTGGCGTTAAGTCAATGCCATAATCCTTTGCAAATACCATGTGTGTATCCACTAGCACATTTTCTGCCTTCTCATCCAGATGGAATACACGTGCGCCGCGCAGGCGGTTTTTCTCATCGCCGGATAAGCCGTAGGTACCAAAGCCTGCACTGCCGCCGTATCCAAGCAAAATGCCATAGTAGTTTCCGCAGTACGTATTAATATGGTCATGCCCGCAGAATACGCCTTTCACATCCCCGCGCTCAAGCATAGCAGAGAACAAGCCGCTGTTGACGGGTCCTGGACATTCATCTTCATTTCTCTCTCCGGTAATAGCATGTTTTTTAGGTTCTAAATCAAATGTTGGGGTTTTAGGCTACCGCGCTACGCTTGGTGGCCTCTATAAAAAATGATGGATGGTACCATTCATCATTTTTT
>NZ_JWJE02000001.1 GCF_000812025.2 Bacillus thermotolerans | reverse complement strand
CTCGACAATTCAAGTATAAAAGAATGAGGAGTTTGCGTGTTTTTTTATGCACACAAAATTTTGTTTAAACCCCAACAAATATTATAGAGCCAAAAAAACAAAGTAAAAAACCGCCTGCATTCGACAGACGGTTTTTTTACTTTATTTGGTTAATTAGACTTTAATTTTTCCAATTCCATGAGGAATTTATCATTTAATACTTTAATATATGTTCCTTTCATACCTAGTGAGCGAGATTCAATGACTCCTGCACTTTCAAGCTTGCGAAGTGCATTTACAATTACCGAACGGGTAATGCCAACTCGGTCAGCAATTTTAGAAGCGACCAACAGACCTTCTTTTCCATCTAGTTCTTCAAAAATATGCTCAATCGCTTCTAATTCACTGTATGACAATGAACTGATTGCCATCTGTACAACAGCTTTACTTCTTGCTTCTTCTTCAATTTCTTCTGTTTTCTCGCGAAGAATCTCCATTCCAACTACTGTTGCTCCATATTCTGCTAAGATTAAATCTTCATCGTGGAATTTTTCTGCTACACGAGCCAGCACAAGTGTACCTAAGCGCTCACCAGCCCCTTTAATCGGTACAATGGTCGTTAAACCATTTTTAAATAACTCTTTGTTCTCAACAGGGAAAGCTGTATACTCACTCTCCACATCAAGGTTTGGGGATGTTTCTTCGATGTTAAATAAATTGTTTGTGTACTCTTCCGGGAAACGGCGATCGGCAAGCATACTCTTCATCCGCTCATTTTCAATCTGCTGGTTCACCCCAAAGCCAAGGAGTTTTCCACGGCGGCTGACCACATATACGTTCGCTTCAATCAACTCAGACAGGGATTCGGCCATTTCCTTGAAGTTAACTGACTTTCCTGCTGCGTCTTGAAGCAGCTTATTAATCTTTCTTGTTTTTTCTAGCAAATTCATAATAAAATCCTCCTACATTCACTGGTTCATCTATAGCTAGTTTGTATTCACTATTTTAACTGTCATTTACACATAGATATTATTGATTATGTTCCCTCTGGAAACTTCTTCTTAAACATCTATAGGATAAATTGGCTTAAATCTTTATTGCTTGAGATCTTTTCTAATTTCTCATTTACGTACGAAGGTGTAATTTTGATGGTTCCCATGTTAATATCAGATGCTTCAAATGATAAGTCTTCAAGAAGTTTCTCCATAATAGTATGAAGGCGGCGCGCACCAATGTTATCTGTATCTTGATTGACTTCGAAAGCAATTTCTGCTATACGTTCAATAGCATCGTCAGAAAATTCAATTTCTATACCTTCAGTTTCCAATAATGCTACATATTGTTTAATTAATGCATTATCCGGCTCTACCAGAATTCTCACGAAATCTTCTACCGTTAGCTTCTGCAGTTCTACCCGGACCGGGAAGCGTCCCTGCAGCTCTGGAATTAGATCAGACGGCTTTGAAATATGGAATGCTCCAGCTGCAATAAATAAGATATAGTCTGTTTTGACCGCTCCATACTTCGTCATAACCGTAGAACCTTCAACAATTGGCAGGATGTCACGTTGAACCCCTTCTCTAGAAACACTCGCAGAGGAAGACGCGGCCCCCTTGGCTGCTACCTTATCAATTTCATCGATAAAGATAATCCCCATTTGCTCGGTTCGCCTAATTGCCTCTTGAGTCACATCATCCATATCGATCAGCTTTTGCGCTTCTTCATTGGTTAAAACGTCTCGCGCCTCTTTTACAGAGAGCTTTCTTTTTTTCTTTTTCTTCGGCATTAAGCCCCCAAGCATATCCTGCATGTTCATGCCCATTTGCTCCATGCCAGATCCCTGGAACATGTCGAACATAGAAGGAGGCTGCTCTTCTACCTCAATCGTCACAACTTCATCCTCCAGTTCACCGCGTTCCAGCTTTGCAGCCGCTATCTTTCTTTTCTCGCGGATCGACATTTCTTCTGCCTCTTCCGCTCTTGGCTGCTCCTGTTCATTAGTTCCGCCGAACAGCATTTCAAATGGATTCTTAACGTTGTTCACTTTTTTCTTAGAAGGGACAAGCAGCTCAACCAGACGGCGATCAGCGGCTTCTCTAGCAGCTCCCTGAACAGATTGCATCTTCTCTTCCTTCACAATCCGTACAGACGTTTCTACTAAATCACGAACCATAGACTCTACATCCCGTCCAACGTAACCGACCTCTGTAAACTTTGTTGCCTCTACCTTTACAAAGGGAGCGCCCGAGAGCTTAGCAATCCGCCGGGCAATCTCTGTTTTTCCTACGCCTGTAGGCCCGATCATTAGTATGTTCTTCGGAATAACCTCATCCCGCATTCGATCATCCAGCAGGCTTCGGCGATAACGATTCCGTAAGGCTACAGCAACTGCTTTCTTCGCTTCTTTCTGGCCAACAATATATTGATCAAGCCGGTCAACCATCTGTCTCGGCGTTAATTGCAGTGATTTGTTATCCATGCCTTTCACTCCCTTACTCTAATTCTTCTACAATAATCTGATCATTTGTGTATACACAAATCTCACCAGCTATTTTAAGAGCAGCTTCAGCAATGTCTTTGGCTGCTAAATGGTCTCCAGAGTAATTCTTTAAGGCGCGGCCTGCTGCTAAAGCAAAATTCCCTCCTGAGCCAATAGCCAAAATTCCATCATCCGGTTCAATGACTTCACCAGTACCGGAAATAAGCAACATATTAGACTTATCCATCACGATCAGCATCGCTTCCAAACGGCGAAGCACTTTATCAGATCGCCATTCCTTTGCCATTTCTACGGCTGCACGCTGCAGGTTACCATTATACTCTTCTAGTCTTCCTTCAAATAATTCGAATAGAGTAAAAGCGTCAGCCACCGATCCAGCAAAGCCGGCAATAACTTTCCCGTTAAACAGTTTGCGCACCTTTCTAGCGGTATGCTTCATTACTACCGCATTGCCAAAGGTTACTTGACCGTCACCAGCCATGGCGCTTTTACCTTTATGCTGGACAGCAAAGATCGTCGTTGCATGGAATTGCTCCATAATTTCCTTCCTCCTTTACTTACGCACGGGGGTGATGACTTAAATACGTCTTCCGCAAATGCTCTTTTGTTACATGAGTATATACTTGCGTAGAAGAAAGATGCTCATGTCCGAGCAATTCTTGTACAGTTCTTAAGTCAGCCCCGTTATTTAACAAATGAGTGGCAAATGTATGCCGGAGCATATGCGGATGAATCTTTCTCGTCAATGATGCTTTTTCCATTAATTTATTTAGCACATACCGGATGCCCCTCGGCGTGAGCGGCTTGCCTCGGTGATTAACGAATAAAAACGGATGCGGTTCCGTATCTTTCACCAAAAAGCTTCGGGCAGTTGCTATGTATTCTTGTGCAGCTTCGTGGGCAAAATAACCGAAAGGTACATACCGCTCTTTATTCCCCTTTCCTCTAACTAATAAGACGGAAAGGTCAAAATCAATATCGCTTAGCTTGATGCCTGAGCATTCACTGACCCGAATTCCAGTTGCATACAAAAGCTCCAGCAGTGCTCTGTCCCGAACGGCTAGCGGTTTATCGCTCCCTTCACATTCTGCAAAGAGCTTTTCCATTTCCTCTTCATAAAAGAAGGAAGGAAGCCTTTTCGCTTCTTTCGGCGGCTGCACGAAAGAAAAAGGATTAACAGCCACGACATTTTCCTTGGACAAAAAACGATAAAAACTGCGCAAGCTGGAGAGTCTTCTGGCAACAGCCGCCCGGGACATCTTTCTTTCATAAAGATCTGTCAAGTAAAGACGGACATCCAAATATTCAATATCTTCTAGACTGTTTAAGTTTTGTTCAGCAGTGAACTTAAAGAACTCCTCAATATCATAACGATAAAACTGCACCGTATAGGATGAATAATGTTTTTCAATCTGTAAATACGTTAAAAATCCATCTAAATAATTATTGAAAAGTTGCGACATCTACACACCTCAATTAGGGCTACTAAATAGTAGCATACTATAGTAGCCCATGCAACTAAGTTTACAAACTTTTCACAAAAGTGCGAATTGTTTCTAATGCTCGCTCAGCTTGCGCCTCCGCTCGCTCTTTCTTACTTTTCATTTTAACCTCAAGACTTGGAAATAAACCAAAGTTTGCATTCATTGGCTGAAAATTTTTCTGATCAGCTGTAGTAATATAATTAGCCATGCTGCCAATAGCTGTTTCCCTAGGAACAATGACCGGGTCCTGTCCTAATGCAAGGCGGGCCGCATTTATACCAGCAACTAACCCGCTTGCTGCTGACTCCACATAACCCTCTACTCCAGTCATTTGGCCGGCAAAGAACAAATCATGGCGACCTTTAAACTGGTACGTAGGTTTTAATACCTTTGGTGAATTAATAAACGTATTGCGATGCATCACTCCGTAACGGACGATTTCTGCGTTTTCAAGCCCTGGAATTAACTGAAGGACTTCTTTTTGCGGTCCCCATTTCAAGTGCGTTTGGAAGCCAACAATATTATAAAGAGTTCCCGCTGCATCGTCCTGCCGAAGCTGAACAACGGCATATGGTCTTTTTCCAGTGCGCGGGTCTTCCAAGCCAACCGGCTTCATAGGACCAAACAGCAATGTTTTCTTTCCGCGCTGTGCCAGTACCTCTACAGGCATGCAGCCTTCAAAGAAAATTTCCTTTTCAAATTCCTTTAATGGAACAGTCTCTGCAGAAATCAGTGCTTCATAGAAGCGATCAAACTCTTCCTCGTTCATTGGACAGTTTAAATAAGCAGCCTCTCCCTTATCATAACGGGATTTAAGATAGGCTTTATTCATATCTATGCTGTCCTTTTCAATAATAGGCGCTGCTGCATCATAAAAATATAAATATTCCTCACCAGTTAGCTCTTTTAGCTGCTGGGACAATGCTTCACTAGTTAGCGGACCGGTTGCAATAACAGTAATCCCCTGTGGAATAGCCGTCATTTCTTCATTATATACAGTCACATTTGGATGGTTTTTAACGCGTTCTGTTACTTTGGCCGCAAACTCATGGCGATCGACCGCAAGCGCACCGCCTGCCGGCACCGAGCAATCATCTGCAGAAGAAATGATAACTGAACTCAGAGCTCTCATTTCCTCCTTTAGCACACCAACTGCATTTGTTAGCGCGTTAGCCCGCAGGGAGTTGCTGCAGACAAGTTCAGCAAATTTATCTGTATGATGAGCCGGTGTCTGACGGACCGGTCGCATTTCATATAAGTTTACCTTC
Source organism: Bacillus thermotolerans (assembly GCF_000812025.2). Taxonomy (GTDB): domain Bacteria; phylum Bacillota; class Bacilli; order Bacillales; family Domibacillaceae; genus Quasibacillus; species Quasibacillus thermotolerans. The sequence continues at coordinate 222,737 of NZ_JWJE02000001.1, read as the reverse complement.
ACACCACGTTCAGCGATTTGGAAAGCCGCTTCACTTCCTGCCAAGCCGGCTCCTATTACATTTACTACTGCTTCCATTTCTTGACCCTCCTAAAATAGCTGCCGTACAATTCATCCCTAAAGCATTGTACAACAGACGTTCGCATAAAAAAAGCTTTAAGGCTTATAAAACATTCATTATATTGTTCACATTCTTGAATTTTCCATACTTGCCTTTTACCTTCTGTCCTTTGACGGGAGAGAAGGAAATGCACAAAGAAAAAGCGGGATAGCCCCGCTTTTATACTTGTGGTTCTTCTTTATAATCACATTCTGTACACTGAATTTGAACACCTTTTTTCAATTTCTTTTCAACAAGCATGTGCTCGCATTTTGGACATTTCCTCTCAATCGGCTTATCCCAAGAAAGAAAGTCACATTCCGGAAAGTTATCACATCCATAAAAAATCCGGCGCTTTTTACTTTTTCTTTCTATTATATTGCCGTCTTCGCACTTCGGACATTTCACTCCGATTTCTTTAACAATGGCTTTCGTATTGCGGCAATCGGGAAAATTGCTGCAAGCCATGAACTTTCCATAGCGACCCATTTTAAATACCATCGGATGACCGCAGTTTTCACAATCTTCACCTGCAGGCTCATCTTTAATTTCAATCTTTTCTATTTCTTCTTCCGCTTTAGCCAGATCTACTTTAAATTCCTGATAAAACTCATCAATCACTTTTTTCCACTCTACTTTGCCCTCTTCTACACTATCCAGGTCTTTTTCCATCTTCGCCGTGAACTCTACATCAACGATGTCGGTGAAGTATTCGACCATCAACTCGTGGACAATTTCACCAAGCTCTGTTGGGATGAAGCGCTTATTATCTAAAGCAACATAGCCGCGTTTCTGTATCGTGTCCAGCGTAGGGGCAAAGGTGGAAGGTCTGCCAATCCCCAACTCCTCCAATGTTTTAACAAGGCGGGCTTCTGTGTAACGGGGCGGCGGCTGAGTGAAGTGCTGCTTTGGATCCATTGACTCATACGTCACCTTATCGCCTTCTTCTAAGTTCGGCAATTGTTTCTCTTTCTCTTCCTGAGTATCGTCTGATCCTTCTACATACACCTTCATGAATCCTTGGAATTTCACTTTAGAGCCTGTCGCACGGAAAATAATGTCATTATTCACCAGGTCTGCACTTACTGTATCCATTACAGCCGGCGCCATTTGGCTTGCGAGAAACCGTTCCCAAATCAGCTTATATAACCTCAACTGATCACGCGATAAGAACTCCTTCAACGAGCCCGGCTCTTTCAATACGCTTGTCGGTCGGATCGCTTCATGAGCGTCCTGAGCGTTAGATTGCTTTTGGTCTGATTTTTTTCCCGGCTTTTTCTCAGTGCTTTTTAAATATTCTTTACCATGAGTCGATTCGATGAACTCAGCAGCTTCCTTTTGAGCCACCTCTGATATGCGGGTAGAATCGGTTCGCATATACGTAATCAAACCGACGGTTCCTTCTTTACCCAGGTCAATACCTTCATATAACTGCTGAGCCAGCATCATCGTTTTCTTCGCACGGAAATTTAATTTTCTCGCTGCTTCCTGCTGAAGGGAAGAAGTCGTAAACGGCGGAGCTGGGTTCCGCTTTCGCTCCTTCTTCGTTACACTTTTCAATGCAAACTCATTGCCTTGAATAGCTGAAAGCACTTCCTTAACATCTTCTTCCGACTTTAAAGCAACTTTTTTTCCATTCTTTCCATAAAAAGCTGCCTGGAATGTACTTTTACCCTTTAAAAACTGCGCTTCAATCGTCCAGTATTCTTCAGGGTTGAAATCATTGATTTCTTTCTCTCGGTCGATAATTAAACGTAAAGCAACCGATTGAACCCGTCCGGCACTAAGTCCTTTTTTGATCTTTTTCCAAAGAAGCGGGCTGATATTGTACCCAACCAACCGATCAAGAATCCGGCGGGCCTGCTGTGCATCTACAAGATCCATGTTGATCGGCCTTGGATGCTTAAATGATTCTTTAATCGCGTCCTTCGTAATTTCATTAAACACTACCCGGCAATCGGACGATACATCAAGGTCCAAGCTGTGGGCTAAATGCCAGGCAATAGCTTCCCCTTCTCTATCGGGGTCAGCTGCTAAGTAGATTTTCTTTGCTTTCTTTGCTGCTGTTTTTAATTCTTTTAATACGGGGCCTTTCCCGCGGATGGTAATGTATTTCGGTTCATAGTTATTTTCTATATCAACACCCGTTTGGCTCTTTGGCAAATCACGGACGTGCCCCATAGATGCTTTTACTTTATATTTCTTCCCCAGATAACGTTCAATTGTTTTCGCTTTCGCAGGGGATTCTACAATTACTAAAAACTCTGACATGCCTTAACCTCCCCCAGAGGTAAAAAATAGATAGATGTAACAACCATTATTAGTTACGTTTGTGATCATTGTCAATTAAATACTTCTATCTTTCTCTACTCACACGGTATTCATTCTATGCCTGTCCACCTTTTTCTGAAAAAAAGACAGATGGTTCTTTTGCAAAATTTAATATACTTTCCTCATAAAAGCAACCTTTTTTTATGAATGGGCAAATTTAAGAACAGGAATCTCGGCTTATTTTCTTATGATTTCCGCTAGGATATCCTCGCTGGAACGCACTAGCTTTGCCCCATCACTGATCAAATCATTTGTCCCGTCAGATAAGTGATCGGTGATTCTTCCCGGAATACAAAAGACTTCCTTCCCCTGCTCCAGTGCACAATATGCTGTGATTAAGGAACCGCTTTTTCTTCCGGCTTGTACAACTAATGTACCTAAGGATAGACCGCTGATTAGTCGGTTGCGGGCAGGAAATTGCCACTTGGCCGGCTTAGTAACGGGCGGATATTCAGATATAAGCAAGCCATTTGATAAAATTCTCTTTGCCAGAGTCTTATTTTCTTTTGGGTATAGATGATAAAATCCTCCTGCAATAACAGCGGCCGTTTTCCCCCCTGCCCGCAATGCTGCCTCGTGGGCAAAGGTATCGGCTCCCCTTGCAAGCCCGCTGATAATGAGAAGACCGCTCTTTACCAAACCAGGCATCAACAGTTGAATGGACTGATAAGCATACCTATCCGCCTGGCGTGCACCAACAATGGCCAGACTCATGGAAACATCCGCCAGCATTCCCTTTTTACCCATTACATAAAGACCCCACGGGGGCTGGGGCAGATTTTTTAAGCAATGAGGATACTCCGAGTGGTAAATGGGAATGAAACGGATGTCTTGCTGCTGATATTGCTGTAATAAGGAGTAAATAGGGACCTCGTGAAGCTGCCGGACAATGGAGAGTGAACGGGCAGAGGAAATGGATAGAAGAGTTGATAAATCGGAGGAAGAATAATTGTAAAGGCTCGATAAGTCACGTTCCTGCTTTAAAAGCAAATAGATCATTTTCCAGCTCACATGCTGACAATGCTGCAGGTGAATCAATTTTGCAGTCACATCATCCAGTGTTAACGCCTCCTTTATATAACAGAAACAGCCTCATTGAGGCTGTTTCTCAAACGTTCGTTTGTAATTAGTGAGTTTTACACTCTTCGTAAATGCCATTTTCTTTTAGCACTTCGATTAATGTTTCACCCATAACAGATGGAGTTTCAGCTACTTTAATGCCGCATTCGTTCATTACGCGGATTTTTTCGTCAGCTGTTCCTTTACCGCCAGAAATGATCGCACCCGCATGGCCCATGCGTTTTCCTGGAGGTGCTGTGCGGCCGCCGATGAAGCCAACAACAGGTTTTGTCATATTCGCTTTCACCCATTCAGCTGCTTCTTCTTCAGCTGTTCCGCCGATTTCACCAATCATGATAACCGCTTTCGTTTCAGGATCTTCGTTGAATGCTTTTAATACATCAATGAAGTCTGTTCCGTTTACCGGGTCTCCACCAATACCAACAGCGGTAGTTTGGCCGATGCCAGCTTGAGTTAATTGGTGAACTGCTTCATAAGTTAATGTACCAGAGCGGGAAACAACACCCACGTGGCCTTTTTTATGAATGTAACCAGGCATAATACCAACTTTACATTCGTCTGCTGTAATAACACCTGGGCAGTTCGGTCCGATTAAGCGAGTTTTCTTGCCTTCCATGTAACGCTTTACTTTTACCATATCCAGTACTGGAATGTGCTCTGTGATACAGATAGCAAGATCTAACTCAGCGTCCACCGCTTCTACGATTGAATCTGCAGCAAATGGAGCAGGAACGTAAATAACGGAAACAGTAGCGCCAGTTTGCTCAACAGCTTCTTTTACTGTATTAAATACTGGTACTCCCTCTACTTCCATGCCGCCTTTTCCTGGAGTTACTCCACCTACGATTTTTGTACCGTATTCAAGCATTTGCTTTGTGTGGAATAGAGCGGTAGAACCAGTAATACCTTGAACGATTACTTTTGTGTCTTTATTAACAAATACACTCATGCCTATACCTGCCTTTCTATGGTCAACTCTTCGAATTATTTGCCTACAAGCTCAACGATTTTCTGTGCACCGTCAGCCATTGAATCAGCTGGAACAACGTCAATGTCAGACTCACTTAAAATTTTCTTACCTAAGTCAACATTCGTACCTTCTAAGCGGACAACTAAAGGCACCGATAAGCCGACTTGCTTCGCAGCTTCTACTACACCGCTTGCGATAACGTCACACTTCATGATACCTCCGAAGATGTTAACGAAGATACCTTTTACGTTTTTATCGGAAAGAATAATTTTAAATGCTTCTGTTACTTTTTCAGCTGTTGCGCCGCCGCCAACATCAAGGAAGTTAGCTGGATCGCCGCCGTAGTGCTTGATGATATCCATTGTGGACATAGCAAGACCTGCCCCATTGACCATACAGCCAATGTTGCCATCTAAGGAGATATAGCTTAAGTCATATTTAGATGCTTCGATTTCTTTTGGATCTTCTTCTTCTAAATCGCGGTATTCCATAATATCTTTATGGCGGTACAATGCGTTAGAATCGAAATTGATCTTTGCATCAAGCGCCATAACATTGCCGTCACCTGTAACAACAAGCGGGTTGATCTCAGCAACAGAAGCGTCTTTTTCGACGAATACTGTATAAAGACCAGTCATGAATTTCACTGCTTTGTTGACAAGCTCTTTTGGAATGTTGATGTTGAATGCAATGCGGCGTGCCTGATACGGCATTAAGCCTAGTACCGGATCAATATACTCTTTGAAGATTTTTTCCGGTGTTTTTTCTGCTACTTCTTCAATTTCAGTACCGCCTTCTTCAGAAGCCATTAATACAACCCGAGAAGTCGCGCGATCTAAAACGAAACCAATGTAATATTCTTTTTGAATATCGCAGCCTTCTTCAATTAATAAGCGCTTTACTTCTTTTCCTTCTGGACCAGTTTGATGCGTGACAAGTGTTTTGCCCAAAATTTCTTCAGCATATGTACGCACTTCATCAAGATTTTTGGCTACTTTAACGCCGCCAGCTTTACCACGGCCACCAGCGTGGATTTGTGCTTTTACGACACACACATCAGTGCCGAGTTCTTTTGCTGCTTCTACTGCTTCTTCTACAGAGAATGCAACCTTGCCGTTTGGAACGGCCACCCCATAGTTTCTGAGGATTTCTTTGCCTTGATACTCATGGATATTCATTCTTTATCCTCCTATCCTTCAATCTCAAAAGTAGACTGCGTTTTCATTGTATATAAATCCTGAATTTATGTCTATAATTTGAGCTGAAATTTATTTTTTAGACAGCATATTCTGACATTTTCCAGTAATTATAGGACACGAAAGGAAAAAAAGAGGTAATTTTAATTCTGCTTCTGCTGATCAAGCTGGTAAATAAAAGCAAAAACTTCTGCCACCGCTCTATAAAGCTCTTCAGGAATTTTCTCATTGATTTCCAAATTCCCCAGCAGTTCGACGAGAGCGGGGTCCTCCTGTATCGGAATGCCATGCTTCCTAGCCTGCTCAAGGATCTGCTCGGCTACTTTTCCCTTGCCTTTCGCTATTAACTGAGGTGCCTGTGTCCATTCTGGCTGATAAGATAAAGCGGCTGCCTGCTTTCTTTTCTGTTTTTCCTTCATACCTGCACATCTATCCCTTCATACGGCTCCGCTTCAGCTGCCTGCACCAGCAACCTGCTGCCAGCGAGCTTAGTTTTTCGAAATTGGATGCTTGATAATTGATAGCCTTGATTCTTAAGCCCCTCTTCGAGCATAGGCAGAAGCGGGCCAGCCAGCTGCTTCAGATCAGTGTGGGCATTATATATTTGCAAATAAACAAAGCGATTTCGCACCTGCATATCAATGATAGTTTCGCGGAGGAACTGGAGCTCTAAATAAAAGAGGACACGGCAATCGTTCGCATCAAGCTCGCCTCTCTCATTCCTTCTTCCAGACCACTGCATAATCATATCCGTTTGAAAGCCAAATAAATTGATCGGAAGACTCATAACGAGCTGCTGAAAAGGACCGCTTTCTAATGAAAGGAGGGATTGAGCTTGGATACGGCCAATCAGCTGCTCAGCTAATTCTTTCGTATGTGAAGGAAGAGGTGAGGCTGTGAGCCGCAGAAGATGAGGCTTTAACATGTCCTCCATCTCCTGAGCCTTTACTCTTTCTGCTGCGAGCATGCTCTCCATATTCCCCCCAAGGAAACGGAGAGCATCCTTTAATAGTGAGTAAGCTGCGCTTCCAGTTAGATATCCAGTTTGTTCAGCCTTCGCTGCTGCTGCTATATACTGAGATAAAGACGGCTCTTTTGCCAGAAGCTTTGCCGGCATAGCCGCCAGCCTATCCATTCCGGCAGCGACCTTATGAAGCAATTCATCCTCCCCTTGCTGGAAAAGTGAAGACAATTGTCTGATTGCTTCATCTGGCTCCGTATGGTAAACGACGGCTCTTGCGGTTGCCTTGAATAGGCTTGTCAGCTTCTCGCCCGACAAGCCCGGTGTATCCAGCCGTGTGAGAAGCTGCTGAACTTCTAACGCCAAGACAGGCTGTTTGCTTGCCTTCGCTGCCTTCACCATCCCTTCAAACGCCTGCTGTAAGGGAAGCAGAGCCTCTTTAGAGTACGTCCCTTGCATAAGAAGCCGGCCTGTTGTTTCCTTCAGCTGTGCCAGGGTTTCAGCTGTACCGCCCTCCTGTTTTCCTATCTGCTTGCTCCACTGACTTATTATCTGAACAATCGCTTCCTCTGCTGTCTCTGCCTCTGTGGAAGTAATTCCCCATGACTTCAACAATTCTACAGCAGACGAAGAACTGCTTAACTGGATGGAGGAGAAAGTCTGCTCGACTAAAGCGGACAGCACCTGCTGGATTAACTGTTTGCTGTACGGAGGCTGCCGCCAATTATCCAACAACTGAATTACCCGTACAGCTGCCTCTGGCGGATTCGACAGCAGTTTTAACTGGCTCTCCAGCTCGCTTATAACCTGTACCATTGGTGCAGGAGAATAAACAGTTCTTAGCGATTGATAGATCTCGTTCGTCATTGGCAGCGAACGGTTCAGCATGGACTGGATGGTCTGCACTCCTTCAGAAACCTTTCCTTTAGACAGCCACCTCCCAGCATGCTCAAGCACTTCTTTGGATAAGACGAGCTTTTCACGTATAAGCATTTCAGCTACGGCTTTATTTTCTTGGGTCAGCGGCAAGCTAAATGAACGAAGCAAATATTCAGCCGTTTGGGCTCTGTCCTTTACGTTACTGGCTTGAGGAGCGACAACTTTCAGCAGCCAGCCATCTGTCTGCATGGAAACCCGGAACCAATACTTTCCTCCTACTTGAAGAGAAGCTTCCAGCTTAGCTATAACCTTTGCCGAACCGGCTGAGAGCTCAGCCATCCCATTTGGCAGTACTTTTACTACTTTTGCTGGCAGCACCTGTCCATCTTTTAACTGCAATGGCTTATCCTTGGTAAATGGTTCCTGCAGAAGAGCTGTTTGTTCAATTCTCACATCAATTGCCTCCTTATCTCTGCTGGACTCTTCTCATCTCTTTGACCGGGGAAAAGCTATTTCGGTGTATAGGACACGGTCCGTATGTTTCAAGCCCCTCCAAATGCTCCTTCGTTCCATAGCCCATGTTCTTCTCAAACGCGTAATGGGGGTACTGTGCAGCGTACTGTTCCATTAATTTATCTCTCGTCACTTTAGCAGCTATAGAGGCCGCGGCTATGGAAGCGCTCAAGCTGTCCCCCTTTATAATGGCTGTTTGGGGAATAGATAAAGGCAGCTTCATAGCATCAATTAATAAATGCTCGGGCACCTGCGATAAATTGCTAATAGCCAGCTTCATCGCCTCTTTCGTCGCTTCGTAAATATTCATGGCATCAATTTCTGAAGCTTCGATAATTCCGATTCCTACATCTGCCTTTTCCATTATTTCTTTATAGAAAGATTCTCTCTTTGCTTTGCTCAGTTTCTTAGAATCGTTAATGCCTGTCAGCTCTGCATCTGTTGGCAAGATGACAGCGGCTGCAACGACCGGACCGGCAAGCGGCCCTCTTCCTACTTCATCTACTCCCGCAATAGAAGCTATTCCTTTATTTAATAGGTCCTGTTCATATGCCGTCATTTTCCTATATTGTAAACGCTCCTTTTCTTTCTGCTCCTTCAAGCGGTACCACTTCTTTATCTCTTGTTGAACACCTTTCCTTGGGTCATTTAACCACTCCTGAAATTGAGGGTCCTCTTCTGACTGCATCGTCTGCAGCAGCTTCTTTATTTCCGACACTGATAAGGACATCCTGCTCACCCTCCTGTTTTTATGTATATATTACTTTGAATTTTGCACAAAATGTTTTTAGAAACAATTAATTTTCTTCTCTCTTACTATCGGACTTTTTGAAATAAAATAAAGGCCCTTGTAAAAGGACCTTTATTTATTCAGCTTTGTGTTGTTCCTCTGGAAAATCAAGCGTCAACCTTCCTAATTTCTCACCGCGAATATCACGAATGATGACTTCGGCAGTTTTATCGTAATCCACTTCACCGCGGCCTGCCTGGCAGCCGCGCAGCCTGCCAATGTGGTTAAACAGCTCCAGCAGGTCTTCGGGTATCTCTTCAAATTGATACCGCTCCTTCAAGCGGTTCGGATACCTTTTTTCAAGAAAGCGCAAACCATAAACAGCTACATCCTGTAAATTTAGAATGGTATCCTTAATTGCTCCAGTGAGAGCCAGTTTATAGCCGGTCTCCTGATCCTCAAACTTGGGCCATAGAATACCTGGTGTATCTAGCAGTTCCATTTCTTTGCCGGCTTTGATCCATTGCTGGGCTTTTGTTACCCCAGGTGTATTGCCCGTCTTTGCTATATTCTTCTTCGCAAGCCTGTTAATCAGTGTAGATTTCCCTACATTGGGAATCCCAACAATCATAGCCCGCATGGCTCTCGGCTTAATGCCTTTCGCTTTCATTCGGTCAAACTTTTCCTTTAAGATCTCTTTTGCTGCCCTGCTGATCGCATTTAAACCGCTCCCTGCATGAGAGTTAATGGCGAGGGCATGGATCCCTCTCTCTTTAAAGTAAGAAAGCCAGGCAGCGGTGACAGTTGGGTCTGCCATATCTGCTTTGTTCAGTAAGATTAATCTCGGTTTGTGCTGTATGATCTCATCAATCATTGGGTTCCGCGAAGAAATTGGAAGACGTGCATCTACAAGTTCAAAAATAATATCTACGAGCTTAAGCTTTTCTGTTACTTCTCTCCTTGCTTTGGCCATATGGCCGGGAAACCATTGAATGGTCATCAGCCTCACCTCTCTTCCATCTATAATTACTAGCCTGTTAATCGACGATTCTCAGCTTATTCAACGGCCAAAAAACAACGCTTGTTTCACCTACCACTTCATCCATATCGACCGTGCCAATATGGCGGCCATCTTTACTGAATAAGCGGTTATCGCCCAGCACAAAAACCTCCCCCTCAGGCACGGTCTTTCTTCCTGTGATCTCCTCTAGGGTAAAGTCAGGCGTGAGAGGGCCGCTGGTCTGTTCTTTATATTGTTCTAAATAAGGTTCTTCATAATACTTGCCATTAATATATAACTTATCATCCTTATACTCCACTGTATCGCCCGGCAGTCCAATTACTCGCTTAATGTAATCTTTGTTCTCGGGCGCGTGAAAAACGACGATATCAAACCGTTCTGTTTCTCCCAGCTTATTGACGATCATCCAGTCGCCATCATTTAGTGTGGGCATCATCGACTCACCATCAACCACAATTGGGGCGATAATAAAATAACGAATAACTGCTGCTAAGCCAATTGCGATTAAGAAGGCTTTCACCCATTCCCAAAACTCATTCTTTTCTTTTGCCAAGTTTGCCACCACCTATTTTTTTATGTAATTATCATATCACTTCGACTGACAAAGAGAAAAGAAAGGACTCGCCGAATTTGAAAATATCCCCTTTTTACTTATCTGAGTACATAAGGAAAAAATATTTCTTTGCAAACGAAAAGGAGCTTGTCTCCAAGCTCCTTTTGCTGCGTGCTTATGATTATCGAATTTCTTTAATACGAGCTGCTTTACCGCGAAGATTACGCAAGTAGTATAGTTTCGCACGACGAACTTTACCACGGCGAATTACTTCGATTTTCTCGATTTTTGGTGTATGAAGCGGGAATGTACGCTCAACACCTACACCGTAAGAGATTTTGCGAACAGTGAATGTTTCACTGATTCCGCCGCCGCGTCGCTTGATTACAACGCCTTCAAATATCTGAATACGCTCACGTGTTCCTTCGACAACCTTTACGTGTACACGTACAGTGTCTCCAGGACGGAAAGCTGGGATATCTGTGCGAAGCTGTTCTTGAGTAATTTCCTGAATCAATTTGTTCATAATTGAATTCCTCTCCTTCTACCGATGCTCATACAATTATAGGAAGAATCGCAGCGGAACACCGTTATAATAAGGGCCGACCGTTGTCAGAACCCACTAAGAAATCCTACCACAGAAAGACTTGCAAATCAAGAGTCTCTTTCTTTTTTCCATTCTTTTAACCAGTTTTGCTGTTTCTCAGTTAAGGCATAGCGCTCCAGCAGATCTGGACGCCGCTCCCATGTACGCTTCAGCGACTGCTTATCACGCCATTCATCCACTAACCGGTGGTTGCCCGAAAGCAGTACATCCGGTACTTTTAACCCTCTGAAGTCAGATGGCCGTGTATATTGAGGATGCTCCAGCAAGCCTGAAGAAAAAGAGTCCAGTACGGGTGAATCCTCATTACCCAGCACATCCGGCAGCAGTCGGACAACACTGTCTATGACCACCATCGCCCCTAGCTCTCCCCCGGTAAGCACGAAGTCACCAATGGAAATCTCGTCTGTTACTAAATGTTCACGGATTCGCTCGTCGTAGCCCTCATAATGCCCGCATATAAAGATTAAATGCTCCTCCTTGGCCAGTTCCTCGGCTTTCTTCTGAGTATAGCGCTCTCCTTGGGGACACATTAGGATGACGCGGGGAGCGGGATGGGAAGCCTTCTCTTTAGCAGCAGCCACCGCATCAAACACCGGTTGAGGCTTGAGCACCATTCCGGCTCCGCCGCCGTATGGGTAATCATCTACTACTTTATGCTTTCCTTCCGCATAATCACGAAAGTTGATGATATTGTACTCTACCTTTTCCTTCTCTGCCGCCTTCTTCAGCATGGAGGAGTTAAGCACCCCTTCAAACATTTCAGGAAAAAGAGACAGAACATCAATTTTCATCATGATAACAAACCTTCCATTACTTCAATGACAATTTTCTTTTCCTTTATATCCACCTTTTTGACTACATCCTCAATATACGGGATGTAATGCTCCTTGCCGTCTTTCCCCTTTACAACCCATACATCATTGGCTCCAGGTGTTAAAATTTCTGTCACCCTGCCAACTTCCTCATCCTCAACCGTCACCACCGTGCAGCCGATAATCTCATAAAAGTAAAATTCATTCTCTTCCAGCTCACCAAGCTGTGATTCATCTACCTTAAGAATGCCTTCTTTTAACGGCTCCACAGCATTCAAGCCTTCGTACCCCTCAAAGGTTAAAAGATCGAATGACTTATGCTTGCGATGGGATGCTATGGTAAGCGGCCGGCCTTCTGATTCCCCCGGCATGAACAGATACAGGGTATTTCCAACCTGGTATCTTTCCTCCGCAAAATCTGTTCTCGAAATGACTCTGACTTCACCGCGAATACCATGAGTATTGACAATTTTCCCTACATTTAACCACTTTTCCATTTTTGATTCACCTCTAACGAATCTCAATGACAATGCCATCCTTTACAATGACTGTTTTTTCCGTGCCTTCCCAGCGGTCGCCTACACGAATATCAACAATGGATTGAGCTTCTTTTTCTTTCAGCTCACTCCCTAAAGGCAAGAGTTCCAGCTGGCTTCTTTGAAATTCAACATTCTTTATCATTTCTTCCCGTTTTTCCATTTCTTTTTCATAGAAATGATAAGTTTTTGCAGATTGGTTCTTCCACTGCCTCTCTGCCTTCTTCTGTTCAAATTGCAGCTGCCTATATTCTTTCTCAAGCTGATTCTGTTTCTCTTCATAAGAAGAGAGGAGTGCCTGCTTCATTTTCTCAGTTAAAACCTGCTTTACGATAACCTTCTGCAAAATTTGCATGCTTCCGCCTCCCCTTCTATGACAGGCGTACCTTTTTAACTTGTCCGTCGTACTGATCATTGCAGATCAGTTCTTCTAGTCTTTTCTATTCTTCACAAAATTGAAGAAAACACCGAAAAATTTATACGAAAAAAGGGAGGTTTCCCTCCCTATTCGGCTATTTCTACATACACTTTTTTTGAGTGATCCGCATTTGCTGCTGTCACAATGGTGCGAATCGCCTTAGCAACTCTTCCTTGCTTTCCAATGACTTTTCCTATGTCATCGGAATGAAGAAACAAACGATAAATGTCTTTATGTTCTTCTTCTCTCTTCTCAATGGTCATTTCTTCCGGATGATCAATAAGAGGAGACACAATTGCTAAGATTAATTCTTCCATACTTCTTATTTGCCAAGTTTAGCGTTATGGAACTTCTCCATAATGCCTTCTTTAGAGAAAAGATTGCGAACCGTATCAGATGGCTTTGCACCATTTTGAAGCCATTTAAGAGCTAGCTCTTCATCAATCTTTACTTCTGCAGGCTTAGCAACAGGATTGTATGTGCCTACTGTTTCAATTTGACGTCCATCACGAGGAGAACGGGAATCTGCTACTACGATACGATAGAATGGGGATTTTTTAGAACCCATGCGTTTTAAACGAATTTTTACTGCCATTTTTAAAGCACCTCCGAATAGTTTTACACAAGATAGAATAATAACAAACAACAATATGGTTTGTAAAGGTTTTTTTCTTTACATTTTATCTAGCCCAGCTTACGAGCCCCGGAAACTGTCCACACTTCTCTTTAGAATGGGAATTTAAAAGGCATGCCGCCCATTCCTTTCTTCTTGCCTTTTTGCTGCATATTGGACATTTGTTTCATCATTTTCTTCATTTCTTCAAATTGCTTTAAAAGACGGTTCACTTCCTGAATAGACGTACCGCTTCCTTTCGCAATCCTCTTCCTGCGGCCTGCATTAATGATCTCCGGATGCTGCTTCTCCTCACTCGTCATCGATTGGATAATCGCTTCGATATGAGAAATCTGCTTCTCATCCACTTGGATATTATTCAAGCCTTTCATCTTATTGGCGCCTGGAAGCATTTTAATAATCTCATCGAGAGGCCCCATGCTGCGCACTTGTCCCAGCTGATCTAAAAAGTCATCAAACGTAAATGACATGGTACGCATTTTTTGTTCCATCTCTTTTGCCTTTCCTTCATCTACGTTTGTCTGTGCTTTTTCGATCAGTGTGAGTACATCACCCATACCTAGAATGCGAGAAGCCATTCGTTCAGGGTGGAAAGGTTCCAGCGCATCGAGCTTCTCGCCCATACCTGCAAACTTAATCGGCTTTTCTGTTACGGCCCGGATCGATAGAGCGGCCCCGCCCCGGGTATCGCCATCCAGTTTCGTAAGGATCACACCAGTGACGCCTAGCTGCTCATCAAAGCTCTGAGCAACGTTGACTGCATCCTGTCCGGTCATAGCATCAACTACAAGAAAGATCTCGTCAGGGTTAGACAGCTCTTTAATTTCTTTCAGCTCGCCCATTAGTTCTTCATCGATGTGCAGGCGTCCCGCTGTATCAATCAGCACGTAATCGTGGTGATCTTCCTTCGCCTTTGCAATTGCCTGCTTGGCGATTTCTACCGGGCTCACTTGGTCGCCGAGAGAGAAAACCGGCATACTCAGCTGCTTTCCTAATGTTTCAAGCTGCTTAATCGCCGCTGGACGGTAAATATCCGCAGCAACTAAGAGAGGTTTGCGGTTGTAACGCTTTCGTAAAAGGTTCGCCAGCTTGCCTGTAGTGGTCGTTTTACCGGCCCCTTGCAGACCAACCATCATAATAACCGTCGGCGGACGTTTGGCCACAGCCACTTGGCTCTGCTCTCCACCCATCAGCTCAGTCAACTCTTCTTTTACTACTTTAATGACCTGCTGGCCGGGAGTTAAGCTTTTCATTACCTCTTGGCCGACAGAGCGTTCACTGACTTTCTTAACGAAGTTTTTTACGACCTTAAAGTTAACATCCGCTTCAAGAAGGGCAAGGCGCACTTCCCGCATCATTTCTTTTACATCTGCTTCGGTTACTTTTCCCTTGCCGCGGATCTTTTGCATAGTATTTTGCAGTCGGTCGGCTAGTCCTTCAAATGCCATAATGCCGCCTCCTAATCTAATTTCTCAAGCGCGTCAATTAAAGCGAGCCCATCCTCTGAAACAAGCCTCTTTAATTGCTCCAATAAATGGTTGCGCTCCTGAAATTTTTTAAATAGCGATAATTTGCTTTCATACTCTTCCAGCATAGCTTCTGTTCGCTTAATATTGTCGTAAACCGCCTGACGGCTTACTTCATATTCCTCTGCGATCTCGCCAAGGGAGAAATCATCCAGGTAGTACAAGGACATATAACTGCGCTGTTTATCAGTTAACAAGGAATGATAAAAATCATACAGGTAATTCATTCTTGTTGTTTTCTCCAGCATAAACAGCCCCCCTTGTTAAGTTAAAACACTTTACACTAAATTAGTTTACTCATTTTCGGGGGATATGTCAAGAAAATATCTTTACGCACTTGACTGAAATCGTGTGGTCGGTTACTCGTCCTCGCTTTCGCTCTCATCATCTTCTTTTTCTTCAAAAGCGGAAGCAAATAGCCCGTATACGTATTGTTCGGCGTTAAATGGCTGCAAGTCGTCGACCTTTTCACCGAGGCCTACGAACTTCACCGGAATATCAAGCTCATGGCGAATGGCTAGCACGATTCCTCCCTTAGCGGTTCCATCCAGCTTCGTTAAAACGATCCCCGTTACATCGGTTGCTTCCTTGAAGGTTTTCGCTTGAATCATCGCATTTTGGCCAGTTGTGGCATCCAATACAATGAGCACCTCATGCGGAGCTCCTGGTATTTCTCTTTCAATTACCCGCTTGACTTTCTCCAGTTCCTTCATCAGGTTTACCTTATTTTGAAGGCGACCCGCTGTATCACACAGCAGCACGTCGGCCTGTCTCGATTTGGCAGCACGGATCGCATCGTACATAACAGCGGCTGGATCCGACCCTTCCGCCTGCTTGATAACATCTACGCCGGTGCGCTCCCCCCATACCTCCAGCTGTTCAATAGCTCCTGCTCGGAACGTGTCTCCAGCCGCCAGCAATACTTTCTTGCCATCCTCCTTGAACTGATGAGCCATTTTACCGATCGTCGTTGTTTTTCCTACTCCATTTACACCGACGAAAAGAATAACGGTTAATTCGCCTTCCTGCATATTCAGTTCGTTAGGTGCTTCGTCGTCCCCCTGGTAAATCTCTACCATTTTCTCTGTAATAATATCTCGAACTTCTTCAGGGTCCTTGGTGTTTCGGCGTTTTACTTCATGTTTCAGCTCGTCGATCAACTCCATAACGGTGTCAAAGCCGACATCCGCTCCAATTAAAATTTCTTCCAGCTCTTCAAAGAAATCTTCGTCGATTTTTCGGTAACGGGCTACTAAGTCATTTACTTTATTGGAAAAATTGTCTCTTGTTTTGGTCAGCCCGCTTTTAAATTTCTCTGTAGCCTGATCGGTTGATGTTGTAAGTTTATCTTTTAACTTCTTAAAAAATCCCATTTTCTCTCCTCCTGCAAGTACATATTCGCTTTATATGAAGCAGGCACTACTGCTTTCTCATCATACAGCTTCCACAGCCGGCTGTTTCTAAATCAGACGGGTGCTTCCGCTTTTCTCTCGTCTATTTTAACCGAGACAAGCGCGGAGACGCCTGATTCCTGCATAGTGACGCCGTAAAGAACATCAGCCTGTTCCATTGTGCCTTTCCTGTGTGTAATGACGATGAACTGGGTATCCTGGCTGAACTGTTTTAAGTACTGGCTGAACCGGACGATATTGGCTTCATCAAGGGCAGCCTCTACCTCATCGAGAATGCAGAAAGGAACAGGACGCACTTTTAAAATAGCAAACAGCAGAGCGATCGCCGTTAATGCTCGTTCTCCTCCTGACAGCAGGCTGAGGT
The DNA here is from genome assembly GCF_000812025.2 of Bacillus thermotolerans. GTDB lineage: Bacteria > Bacillota > Bacilli > Bacillales > Domibacillaceae > Quasibacillus > Quasibacillus thermotolerans. The sequence goes on along the minus strand of NZ_JWJE02000001.1, from coordinate 206,095 downwards.
TTTGGAGCTTCTTCCCTGGCGGCTGTGCGACAATATCCACGCCTGTATTCAGCAAATCCTCTGAATCTGTTAACGTTAGCTCTGCCCGCCCGCCGCCAAACAGCGCCTGAAATACAGGAAGAAACTCAGCACGGATCGCTTCGAACGTTTCCTTAAACCTTCTTGTCATTTCCTCGTCCATTTCCTCAATCACCTGGAAGAGCGTATCCTTTGCTTCTTGCAGGTCGGCTCGCTGTTCCTCAAGAAAAGCGTATCGGTCAGATACCCGTTCATATTCTTCAATTGCTCCAAGATTGACGTTTCCAAGCTCCTCAATCGACAGCTTAATTAAACGCAGCTTCTTCCTCGCTTCTTCAATGGAGGAAGAAAGAGGATAATTAGCTTTAGCTGCCTCGTAACTCAGCATATATTCCTTCCTTAGCTGCTCCAAGCGATTCTCAAGCTCTACATCCAGGCGATTCATCTTGATTTCTTCCTCCTGAATCGCCTCTGTCATTGCTTTGTGAAGGCGCTTAACCTCTTTAAGCTCTTTCTCGTTTTCTTCTAGCAGGTTTAGCTTCTCTGTCCGTTCCTTCCGGCGCTCTGTAATCTGCTTAGCCGTTTCTTCCTTATCTTTGCGCTTCGTGCGGATAGCTTCCTCCAACTCTTCCTCTCCCTTGCAGCTGGCGGACATTTCCGATTGAAGCCAATGAAAGTCCTCCGTCCATTGCTGGTACCTTTTTTCAGCCTCCTTCAGCTCCCCGAGCACCTGCTGCAGACGCTCATTCCCTGAAGCCAGCTGCTCCTTCTTAACGGCAAGCCGAGATTTCAATTCACTGACCGACTGAACGAGCTCTTCCCGTATTGAGCTTTCCTTCGTCTTTTTCTCTGTTAACTGTTTAATCTCTGCATCAGCAGCCTCTATCTCTTTACGGCTCCTTTGCAACCGGTCGTTAAGCTCAGTAAGCCGCTTCTCAAGACGAAGCTTCTCTTCCGCGAATTCGTTCTTCTCAGCATCATAGATAGCAAGCTGATTATTGACTGACTGAAAAGCAAACTGCCATTCCAGCCAGCTGCTTTTGCATTCTTGTTCCTTCTCCCTGATTTCCTCTGCCTCGCCGCGAAGCTTTTGAACAAGAGCCTCTTTCATCGCAATGTTCTCCTTCAGCTTCCGGACTTCCCGCTCAGCCGTTTCCGTTTTCGCTTCCATGACCGCGAGCTTATCCCTTAAAGATTCCAATTCATTCTTCCGGCTGATGAACGAATGTCCCTTTTGCTTCATCGCCCCTCCTGTCATGGAGCCTCCCGGGTTAACAACATCCCCTTCAAGTGTCACAATGCGATAGCGGTAATTTAACAATTTCGCTAAAGCACCGGCACCTTCCAAGTCAGAAGCAACAACCGTCTGCCCAAGCAGCTGGGTAATAGCGGGACTGTATTTATCGGGAAAGCGGATCAGCTCTGAAGCAATACCAATAAAATTGCGTTCATTTTTTAGCGATGCATACAAGGAAGCAGGAAAAACTTTACCTTTCATAGAGGTCAGAGGCAGAAACGTTGCCCGTCCAAATTTATGCTTCTTTAAATACTGAATAGCCTGTCGGGCTGCTTGTTCATCTGAGACAATAACGTGCTGCATACTGCTTCCAAGTGCAATCTCAATCGCCGATTCGTATTCTTTCGGCACCTCAATCACTTCGGCAACAGCTCCTTCAATTCCTTGAAGCGCTTGCCCTCTTGCTTTCAGGATTTCCTTTACTCCTTGAAAAAAGCCTGAATAATCTTCCTCTAAAGACTCGAGCATGCCTTTTCTTGATTTTGCATCTTGCAGAAGCTGGTAGGCCTTATACAGCCGTGACTCCTGAGACGCATAGTTCGATTTCATCTTCTCAAGCATTTCCAGCTCCTGCTTTAAAGCAGCAGCATGGTCAGCCAAGCGCTTCTGCTCTAGCTCTAAAGCTTGCTTTAAGGCTTGTCCTCTTGCCTCTGCTTCCTGCCTCTCAGCCACTTGCTTCTGATTCGCTGATTCCAGGCGCGCTCTCTTGCTGACAATCTGCTCGAGCTGCTGCTGAACGTATTGCTTTTCATTTTTAGCGGATGCCTGGGCGTTCAGCATCTCAATATAATCGGCTTTCAGCGACTCGATCGCATCTTCCAGATTCCCTGAAAGACTCGCAAGCTCCTTCTGTTTCACAGCTAGCTGTTCTTCCCACTTTTCTTTCTCTGCCTGATCAGCTGCCAGCTTTTCTCTTCTTGCCTTCGCTTGTTCAGACAAAAGACGCATTCTTTCCTTCGTCTCCGATAAGTTATCCGCAAGCTGATCTTTATTTTGGTTCGCATGCTTCTTTCGCTCTTCAAGGACCTGCCGGCGTCCCTCCAGCTTCTCAAGCTCCTCACTTACCGTTAATAAAGCAGCCTGAAGATCATTTACTGATTCATCCATCGCATGGATCTGGCGGCGAAGCTTTTCTGTCTCCGCTTCTTTTCTTTGGAGAACGGAGGCCAGGTTGGCGGCTTCTGTTTCATGCTGCTGATAGTCAGCCTTGACCTTCTCCCAGGCCTCATGAAGCTCTTCAATTTCGTATACGAGAACGGCAATATCGTAGTTCGTCATTTCTTCTTTCTTGTCAATATAATCCCGGGCAATGGACGCTTGCATTCGCAAAGGCTCCAGCTGGCCCTCCAGCTCATGCAAAATATCCTGAACACGCAGCAGATTTTCCTGTGTCTCATCAAGCTTTCGTTCCGCTCTCTTCTTACGAGTCTTGTACTTTAACACGCCAGCCGCCTCTTCGAAGATGGCACGGCGGTCCTCCGGCTTGCTGTTTAAAATCTCCTCCACCTTTCCTTGACCGATAATGGAGAAGGCTTCTTTGCCAAGCCCTGAATCCATAAATAAATCGACAATGTCCTTTAATCGGCAGGCTCGTTTATTAATGAAGTATTCGCTGTCACCTGACCGGTACACTCTTCTTGTTATATTGACTTCATGGAAATCAATGGGGAGCGTATGAGCTTCGTTGTTAAGCGTCAATGTGACTTCTGCCACATTCACAGGCTTCCGGCTGTCACTGCCAGCGAAAATAACATCCTCCATTTTGCCGCCGCGCAGGCTTTTAGCTGACTGCTCACCAAGTACCCAGCGGATTGCGTCTGTAATATTGCTCTTTCCCGAACCGTTAGGGCCAACTACAGCCGTAATTCCATCAATAAATTCTATCGACACCCGATCTGCAAACGACTTAAAGCCCGCAACTTCTAACTGTTTCAGGAACATGTGCCTTCCCCTGCCTTTTATTCATTATGTTGTTTCAATGCTGCTAATGCCATTTGAGCGGCGAGCTGTTCTGCTTCTTTTTTAGATTTTCCTTTTCCCTTTCCTAATACTTCTCCATTAAGAGATACTTGGGAAATGAACTCCTTGCTATGGGCCGGTCCTTTCTCCTGCAAAATATCATACTCCAATAAACCTTTCGTTTGTCGCTGTACGTACTCCTGCAGCTGACTTTTATAATCCATCATATGAGAAAAAGCACCGGAATCAATTTTCGGGAAAACAACTTTTTCAAGAAATGAGAGAACGGCTTCCATTTCCTGGTCTAAGAATAAGGCACCCACAAATGCTTCGAAGACATCTGCCAACAAAGCGGGTCTCATGCGCCCTCCAGTCAATTCTTCTCCTTTGCCGAGAAGTACATATTGGCCAAAGTTCAGCTCGTTAGCAAATGTAACAAGGGATGGCTCGCAAACAACTGCTGCTCTTAATTTCGTCAAATCTCCCTCTGACATAAGCGGATACTTCTTATACAGGTAATGAGAAACAGTGAGCTCGAGCACAGCATCTCCTAAGAATTCCAGCCGCTCATTGTCTTCATAAGGTTTTTTTCGATGCTCATTCACATAGGATGAATGTGTAAAAGCATTTTTTAGAAGTTTTTCGTTTTGAAACTGAATGTCCAGCTCAGATTGCAGCTGTTTAAAGAGCTGATCTCTTTTATTAACATGTTTTTTGTGTTCTCTATGTGGTTTTTTCATGGAATTTCCTCCGCTATCAAACTAATTTATATCCACACAAGCAGTGTAGTCCAAATTGGATAAAATCGCAAAAAACAGCCTATTATAAAGGGTTCTCATATACCTGTCTACAAACTAAAGCTCCGTTTATGAAACGGAGCTTTAGTTTGTAGACAACAATCGCTCATCAAGGATGGTGAATGCTTGTCAACAGTGTGAAGCTCCGTTTACAAAACGGAGCTTCCAGCTTTCCAACGATTACTGCTTGCTATTTATGTAATCCACAGCGTCACCCACTGTTGCGATTTTCTCTGCATCGTCGTCAGAAATTTCCATATCAAATTCATCTTCCAATTCCATTACAAGCTCAACTACGTCAAGAGAATCAGCTCCAAGATCTTCTTTAAAAGAAGCTTCAAGAGTTACTTGGGATTCTTCCACTCCAAGACGGTCGACAATAATCTTTGTTACGCGATCTAGTACTTCTGCCATTATCGTTCACCTCCCCTCAAGTCATTATAGACGATTTTGAATGAAGATAAAATAAGTTTTATTACATCACCATGCCGCCATTTACATGGATGGTCTGACCTGTGATATAGCCAGCATCATCCGAAGCAAGAAATGCAGCTGCTTTAGCGATGTCTTCAGGATCTCCTAAACGGCCAAGAGGAATTTGACTTAGCAGTGCCTCTTTGTTCTCTTCCGGCAGTGCATCGGTCATATCAGTCGTAATAAACCCAGGTGCCAGCGCATTGACAGTGATGCCCCGAGGAGCGAGCTCTTTCGCTGTCGTTTTTGTCAGCCCAATCACGCCGGCTTTAGCAGCGACATAGTTAGCCTGTCCTGGGTTTCCGCTTACTCCTACTACGGAAGCAATATTAATGATTCTTCCGCTGCGCTGCTTCATCATTGGACGTGTCGCCGTTTTAGTACAAAGGAAGACGCCTTTTAAATTCGTATTGATAACGGCATCCCATTCCTCTTCTTTCATACGCATTAATAGATTATCGCGCGTGATACCCGCATTGTTGACAAGAATATCAACCTTGCCAAAAGCTTCAAGTGCTTGCTTGAACATATCTGCTACTTCTTCACTGTCCGCTACGTTACACTTTACAGCTATCGCTTCGCGGCCAATTGCTTTGATGTCTTCTACTACTTGCTTCGCTTTTTCTTCACTGCCAGAGTAGTTAACAATGACCCTTGCTCCTTCTCTAGCAAGCTCAAGCGCTACTGCGCGGCCAATCCCGCGGGATGCTCCCGTAACTAACGCTGTCTTTCCTTCTAGCTTCATTGTGCAGCCTCCTCTTTTAATGCCTTCACTGCTTCCTGGATTGAGGCACTGTCTTGAACAGCATATGTTTTCACCCGGCGATTCACTTTTTTAATGAGGCCTGACAGCACTTTTCCTGGCCCAATCTCGATAAATGTGTCGACACCCTCATTAATTAACGTTTCCACACTGTCTTCCCATAGGACAGGAGAATATAGCTGCTGCAAGAGCTTCTTACGGATATCCGCCGCCTGCGTAACCGGCTGTGCATCCACATTCGCAATCACAGGAATCTCACAGTTATTAATAGTTATTTCATTAAGTACAGCTTCAAGCTGGTCCGATGCCGGCTCCATTAACGGGGAGTGGAAAGGACCGCTCACATTTAACGGGAGTACTCGTTTTGCTCCTTTTTCCTTCGCTGCTTCTCTTGCTTTTTTTACTCCGTCTTTCGTTCCTGAGATGACGATCTGTCCAGGACAGTTCAAGTTGGCAAGCCCCACTACATCACCGGCATTGGTGATTTCATCTGTCACCTGCTGCAGCTCCTCCCGCTTCATACCGAGCACAGCTGCCATCGTGCCTTCTCCGGCAGGAACAGCCTGTTCCATAAACTGACCTCGCTTATGTACAGCATATACCGCTTCCTCAAAAGACATGGCCTTGGCAGCCGTAAGTGCCGTATATTCGCCTAAGCTGTGACCCGCTGCAAAATCCGCAGTGATTCCTTCTTTCTCAAACACCTTCAAGGCCGCTATGCTCGCAGCCAGAATAGCTGGCTGAGCATGCATGGTCAAGGTGAGCTGTTCATCTGGACCGTTAAACATTAAATCGGTTAACGGGAAGCCAAGCTTAGCATCTGCTGCTTCAAACAGCTCTTTAACCTCTTGAAATTCATCAGCCAAGGCCTTGCCCATGCCTACCGTTTGAGACCCTTGTCCCGGGAATACGAAAGCTACTTTCCCCATTTTTTCTCCCCCTTATTGTTTTTCTAAAGCAATATCGTTTGCCGATTCCGCAATTTTGCGGGCAACACCCGCTTCTGCCATCATATATGCCTGCTTCAATGCATTATAAAAGGCTGTTGCGTTGGAGGATCCATGGGCTTTGATCACCGGGGCCTTCAATCCGAAAAGGCCAGCTCCTCCATATTCTGTGTAATCCATCTTCTCTTTGAGCTGGTAGAGCTCACCCTTTAAAAGGCCGGCTCCAAGCTTAGCCTTCATTGAGGAGGTAAGAGCCGCTTTCATCATAGAGAAAACGGAAAGCGCTGTTCCCTCAATTGTTTTTAATACCATGTTTCCTGTAAAGCCGTCTGTTACTACAACATCAGCTACCCCATTCAGCAAGTCACGCGCCTCTACATTTCCGATAAAATGGATGTTTTCCTGCTGTTTGAGCAGCTGATAGGCTTCTTTCGTTAAATCATTTCCCTTTTTCTCTTCTGTGCCGATATTTAAAAGTCCTACACGCGGCTCAGAAATTTCTCTTACTTTTTCAGCATAAATTGAGCCCATTAGAGCATATTGCAGCAAATGCTCAGGCTTCGCATCCGCATTCGCTCCCAAGTCCAGCATAACAAAGCCTCTTCCGTCCACAGTCGGCAAAGTTGGAGCCAGCGCAGGCCTTTGAATGCCAGGAATACGGCCAACAACAAACAGACCGGCCGCCATAAGGGCACCCGTGTTTCCTGCTGATACACACGCATCTGCCTCTCCGTCAGCGACAGCCTGAGCCATCATAACCATAGAGGCTTTCTTTTTCTTCCTTACTGCCCGGACCGGCTCATCTGTCCCTAAAATCTTTTCATTTGTATGTATAATTTTCGCCCGGCTGTTTTTTTCGAGCAAAGGAGCAATCTTTTCTTGATCACCGTAAATCAGCACTTCTAAATCCGGCATGTCAGCCAGTGCTTTATTTACCCCTAAAATAATTTCTTTCGGGGCATGGTCGCCTCCCATGGCGTCTACCGCTACTTTCATTCTGCTTCACCCTCCGCTCTTATATTAGAACGATACATGATAAAGTCACCCCGGAAGACGAGTTCCTTTTCAACATAACTCTTTACTTCTACCTTTGTTCGCTCTTTTTTTGCATTGACTTCTGTTACCTTCGCTTTTGCAACTACCCTTTCTCCCTCGCGGACTGGTCGTGTAAAGCGGATAGTCGCCCGTTCTGTTAAAGCAAGCTCATCATTGATCACGGCAACAGCCAATGAGTTCGCCTGTGCAAACAGGTGATGGCCCCGGGCAATACCGTTTCTGACGAATACGTGCTCTTTTCTTACATCAAATATAGAAATCGCACTGCTGTCTAACTCAATATCAATGACATCCCCGATTACTTCTTCAATAGGCAATGACCGAACCTCATCCGTCAGCCTGCTTTTTGCCACGTGCTTAATTCTTTCACGCAACTCCGGTATAGACAATTCCATGCGGTCGAGCCGGATTGTCTGCACGCTAACTCCAAACTGCTCTGCCAGGTCCTCATCTGTTACGAAGGGGTTTTCCCCGATCGTTTCCTGCAGCAGCTGCTGTCTTTCTTTCTTTGTACGTTTCATATTCACACCATCCGATATTAGGACTAGGTACTAACAGTAGTATAAGAGCTTAAAAAAAAGAATGCAAGAAAAACCTTACATTCTTTTCTAATCCAGCTTTTCTCCGGATAAAGCGCCCGATTTTTCTAAATAGCCTCGGAGGTTCTTATATTCTTTGCTCTGCCAAAATACCTCTGACTCAATAAGGCTCTTAGCATCCTCTCTTGCTACTTCCAGCACCCGGTAATCATGGACCATATCAGCTACTTTAAACTCAGGAAGCCCGCTTTGTTTCTTTCCAAAAAAGTCACCAGGTCCCCGTAATTCAAGGTCTTTCTCACTTAGAACAAAGCCGTCATTCGTTTCCGTCATAATTTTCATCCGTTCCTGGCCGACTTCCGTCTTCGGATTGGCAAGTAAAATACAATAGGACTGCTCACTGCCCCGTCCTACCCGACCTCGAAGCTGGTGCAGCTGCGACAGTCCAAACCTTTCCGCATCATACACGACCATCAGTGTCGCATTCGGTACATTCACACCCACCTCTACAACGGTTGTAGAGACAAGCACATCTACTTCTCCGTCAGTGAAGGCTTTCATTACTTCTTCTTTTTCATCGGCTGATAACCGCCCATGCATCAATCCAACCTTACAGCGTCCATGAAAATACTGAACGAGCTGATTATGGACATCCAGCGCATTTTGAAGATCCAGCTTCTCTGACTCTTCAATTAGCGGACAGATCACGTAAGCCTGTCTTCCTTTCGCCAGTTCCTTCTCCATAAAGGTAAGAACGCGGTCAAGCATTTCTTCCCTCGCCCAGTATGTTTCAATTGCTTTTCTGCCGGCAGGCATTTCATCAATAATAGATACGTCCATTTCACCAAATACCGTAATTGCCAAGGTTCGCGGGATTGGTGTCGCTGTCATAAACAGAACGTCAGGGCTTTCACCTTTCTCGCGCAGGACCCGGCGCTGTTCAACCCCAAACCGATGCTGTTCATCCGTGATGACGAGGCCGAGACGGCTAAAGTTTACGTCATCCTGAATAAGCGCATGCGTGCCTATTAAAATGTCGATTGCTCCAGATTCCAAAAGAGCCAGCAGCTCTCTTCGGCGTTTTCCTTTCACTGAGCTTGTTAAAAGCGCCACTTTGATGTCTGTCTCTTTGAACAGCTGAAAAAGTGATTCTGCGTGCTGCTCAGCTAATATCTCTGTCGGTACCATTAATGCGCCCTGGTAGCCCGCTGTTACACTGGCATACAGACAAACGGCTGCTACAGCCGTTTTGCCGCTGCCCACATCTCCTTGAAGCAGACGGTTCATCCGGTAAGGTGATTTTAGATCCGCACATATTTCATTGACGACTCTTTTTTGAGCATTTGTCATTGTAAATGGCAAAGAATCTATAAATTGCTTCAGCTTCTGCAGATCATATTTTTGTGCTATCCCTGCTGAATGCTCTCTTTCATACTTCCGGAGTGCCTGCATTTTTAGCTGGAAAGCAAGAAACTCCTCATACACGAAACGCCTGCGTGCTTGCTTCAGCTCCTCGGGCGAAGCCGGAAAATGAAGAGCACGGATAGCCTCGCGGCGGTTGAGCAATTTATATTGAGACAAAAAATGATTGGGAAGCGTTTCCTCTAGGCAGTCACTGTACTCCGATAGAGCGAGACCGATATATTTCCGGAACAGTCTCTGTGACACGGCGCCCTTTAATGAATAAACAGCCTCAAAATCCCCCTGCTGCTTATGGGGCCCCTGTGTAAATTGCTGAGCAGTAATGTTCTGCCGATGTTTATCCCATTTTCCGGTAACGGTCACTGTCTCATTTAAGCTGATCTTGCTCTTTAAATAAGGCTGATTAAAAAACACAACGTTAACTAAATATCTGCCCACAAGCAGCTTAAATGTCAGGCGCGATTTTTTCTTTGAATAAAACATTATTGATGGCTGACTTTGTACCTTTCCTTCTACCGTCACCCTCTCGTCATGCTCTACCTCTGCTAAGTCTCGGAGTCGGTAGTCCTCGTATCGGTAAGGAAAATAATCAATTAAATCGGCAATCGTCTCGATGCCTAGCCCATTTAGTGCGGAAGCTGTTTCCTTGCCGACTCCCTTTAGTACTTCTACTGATTGGTACAGAGGTGATGAATGACCATTAAGAACAGAGCTGTCTTTCATACATGTCTTCCTCCAACCTGCATTTTAAGATTCTTGGTGCTTCTTCCTCTATGTGTAACGTATATAAGATGAATAAGAGGAGGCTTCACCGCCTCAGCTAATTCGTCTGCGCCACTTTTTCTTTCTATTCATGGCACGCCTCCTCCACTTTGCTAGTGATTAAACTTTTACATATTTTATATCTGTCAGCTTTTGAGGGAGCTGCTCATTATCTCTATTTTACTACTCTTTCCCTAAAAACGCATACATAGAAAAGAGAAGGGGTGGCTTCCCTTCTCTTTTATGCGTTATTCGACTGCAAAAATGAACGGATAGAGCGGCTGCTGTCCTTCATAAACTTCAACCTCTACATCCTCAAATTGTTCTTCAATAAATTGGGAAACAGCTTCAGCTGATTCCTCAGAAGCGTCTTCTCCATAAATCACTGTGACAATTTCCGAATCCTCATCTACCATTTCCTGCAGCAATTCCTTAGCTGCCTGAACCTGATCTTTATTCGTCAGCAAAATCTTGCCGTCAGCAATACCCATAAAGTCACCTTTAGCAATATCAACGCCGTCAATATTTGTATCTCGTACCGCGAAGGTAACTTGCCCTGTCTTCACATGAGCAAGGGCCGCCGTCATAGCGGATTCATTATCCTCCAGACTTGCTTCCGGGTTATAGGCAAGCAAAGAAGACATGCCCTGTGGAATTGTTTTAGAAGGTACTACCTTCACCTCTGCATCTGCTACTTCAGCCGCCTGCTCAGCCGCCATGATAATATTTTTATTATTCGGCAGCACAATAACCTTCTTCGCATTTGTCTGTTCGATGGCCTTTACAATATCCTCCGTGCTCGGATTCATCGTTTGTCCGCCCTCAATGATGGAGGAAGCACCGATACTCTTAAATAGCTTCGCTACTCCTTCTCCCATACATACAGTTACAATTCCGAACTCCTGCTTCTCTTTTTGTGGGGCAGCAGAAACTGCTGGAGACTGAGTTGCCTTGTCAACTAAATTACTATGCTGCTGACGCATATTTTCGATCTTCATGTTAATTAAGCTGCCGTAGCGCTGGCCGTAAGTCAATACCTCTCCCGGCTGTTCAGAATGGATATGTACTTTTGCTATCTCCTCATCTGAGATGACAAGCAAAGAGTCTCCATATCGGCTTAAGTCCATACGAAAGACTTCTTCGGAGAAAGGTTGATCTTTTAGCTTTTCTTCATCAAAGCGCACCATAAATTCCGTGCAATAACCAAATTCGATATCTTCTGTGTTCATAAAACCGTGCACACTTTGATGATGCTGTGCGTTAACAAGCTCATCCATTGTCGGCGTGGTCGCACTGGCCTTTGACAGCTTCTCACCCTTCAAATCAGCTAGGAACCCTTCATAGATAAGGAGCAAACCTTGTCCTCCACTATCGACTACCCCAACTTCCTTTAATACAGGAAGATGCTCAGGCGTCCGGGCCAGTGAATTTTGCGCTTCCTCTACTAACGCCTCAAGCACAGAAGTGACATCCCCGCGGTTTTTTGAAGCCGCAACGGCCTTCTTTGCCGCTTCTTTCGCTACCGTGAGAATCGTTCCTTCTACCGGCTTCATCACTGCTTTGTAGGCTGTTTCTACGCCTGATTCAAACGCTTGGGCCAGTTCCTTCGCCGATACCTCAGACTTGTCCTCTACCGCTTTGGAAAATCCCCGGAATAATTGGGACAGGATAACGCCAGAGTTTCCTCGCGCGCCCATAAGCAAGCCTTTTGAAAGGGCTGCCGCAGTTTGTCCAAAATGGCCGGTTGATTGCTGCTGGACTTCCTTGGCTCCTGAAGTCATTGATAAATTCATGTTGGTTCCCGTGTCTCCATCCGGAACAGGAAAAACATTGAGCGCGTTTACCATCTCTGCATGCTCTGACAAGTGTGCAGCCCCTGCCTGAACCATGCCGGCAAACCGCTTACCATCCAATGAAATAATTGACACAAGTATTTCCTCCTCACACTACGGGTTCGTCACCCGAACCCCTTGCACAAAAATATTTACCGCATCAACAGATAATCCAACTGTTTGATCGAGCGTATACTTAACTTTAGATTGCACATTGCTTGCTACTTCAGAAATTTTCGTTCCGTAGCTTACAATGATGTACATATCGATAAACACCTGGTCATCCTCTTGACGTACAATGACGCCCCGGGTGAAGTTTTCTCTGCGCAATATTTCAGTGATACCATCTTTAATTTGTTTTTTCGATGCCATTCCCACGATGCCGTAACAATCTACAGCCGCTCCTCCCGCAATCATGGCAATTACATCATTTGAAATATCAATTTGTCCGTACTTTGTTCTAAGTTCAAGCGCCACTAAGAATCCCCCCTTGAATTGGTTGCAAGCTACAGCTATTTTACTATACTTATCTTTAATTTAAAAGAAATCTCTCATCCGCTCTATATCATTTCAAACTGGACATAGGGTGTCAAGGTTTTTTTCTTGAAAGCCGTCGCAATACTGTTGCATTCACGAAGGTTGTGTGATAAATTATTAAGGTATCTTTAGAATACCATGAAGTAATGAAATGAATGTATGTTCAACTTCAATAGTAAGGAGTGAATAAATATGCCAAAGAAATGTGTTGTAACTGGCCGTAAAGCCCGTTCAGGCAACAGTCGTTCTCACGCTATGAACGCTAACAAACGTACTTGGGGAGCAAACCTTCAAAAAGTCCGTATTTTAGTAGATGGCAAACCTAAACGTGTTTGGGTTTCTGCAAGAGCTTTAAAATCCGGAAAAGTTGAGCGCGTATAATTTCCCCATCAAAAAACCGGCTGGTTTCCAGCCGGTTTTTCTTTATTTATGATGTCATTTATCTCCAATGATGCCGATTTTCACTTTTTCAAAGTTCCAAGCATCGCTTTCACAAGCCCTCCCAAGAACTTAGGCAGCTTAATGGTATAGAATTTCATGATTGCACCCCTCCAGTTTAAAACTGCTCAATCATCAGTACTTCTTATCACCATTAATATGCCTTTAGCAAAGGAAAAAGTACCACTTTCTCCGACCAATTCATTACTTACATACAGGGTGGAACCGCTCTCGATGGTATGGTTATCCAGCGGGTATTTAAAGCCCTTCAAGGAGAAACCTGTGACCCGTTCAGAAAGGGAGAAGAAGGAGACATACTTATACCTTTCATCCCTTAATATTGCATGCTCTCCTGGTCTGTACACTGATAGGCGGTTCACCTGATCGACAATTTCTATCTTTGCTTTACTAGAAATGATGAAGGAATTCGTCAGCAGACTGACTGTGCCAAAGAAATGGTCCAGACGCCCTCCCGTTGCACCTAAAATAATGACCTCTTCGGGCTGCTGCTTCAATACCCACTGTAACGCTAACTCTAAATCAGTCTCATTCTTTACAGACGGAAACTGGCGAATATGCTTCACTTCCTGCTGGATTTGCTGCCATTCACTCTCAGCTACAGAATCGAAATCACCGAAAGCAACCTCAGGCTTTATCCCCCTATTCAGCAAGTATAATGTGCCGCGGTCGATGCCTATCCAGCAAACGGATTCTTTCACGAACTCCTCAATAGATGCCAAATCCGCTTCTGGTCCACCCGCTACCAAAACAGCTTTCAACTCTCCATCCTCCCTTAATAGACGAAATGGGGCCTCCTTTAAGGGCCCCATCTCCATTCCTGTCATTCTATCATAATTATTGCTCAGCAGACTTTCTAATATCAGCAATCGCCTGCGCACGGTTTTGCTTATTATATACTGCTGAGCCCGCCACAAGCACATCCGCTCCGGCTTCCGTACAGAGGCGAGCCGTTTCTGTGTTCACGCCCCCGTCGATTTCGATAAGGACATCTAAGTTTTTAGATTCAATCATTTCCTTCACCTTTCGAATCTTCGGCACGACAGAATGAATAAACGACTGTCCGCCAAAACCTGGATTGACAGTCATTAAAAGCACTAAATCAATATCCTCTAGGATATATTCCAATCCCTCGGCTGGTGTAGCGGGGTTGAGCACAACTCCAGGCTTCACTCCATATGACCGGATCAGCTGCACTGTACGATGAAGGTGCGGACAAGCCTCTGCGTGCACCGTAATATAGTCGGCGCCGGCTTTAGCAAACGCTTCAATGTATTGATCAGGGTTTTCGATCATCAGGTGAACATCCAAAGGCAGATCGGTTACTGGGCGGATCGCATCAACAATCAGCGGTCCAATCGTAATATTAGGCACAAAATGACCATCCATAACATCAACGTGTATCCAGTCAGCGCCTCCTGTCTCTACCTCTTTTACTTCCTCTCCCAGCTTCGCGAAGTTAGCTGACAAGATGGATGGGGCAATCTTAACCATGTTAATACCTCGGCTTTCTCTCTTTAATTTCATCCATAAACTGCAAATAATGTTCATAACGGTAGGACGGAATACTGCCGCTTTCTACGGCTCCTTTCACTGCACACTTTGGCTCGTTAACGTGCAGGCATCCTCTAAACTTGCAGGCGTCGCTCTGTTCCACCATCTCCGGAAAACAGCCGGCCAGCTCCTCCGCTTCAATTTCCGTAAGCTCTAAAGAACTGAAACCGGGCGTATCAGCAACAAGTCCATCTTCTACATTAATCAGCTCTACATGTCTAGTAGTATGTTTTCCTCGGCCTAAAGAATCAGAAATGTCATTTGTTTTCAGTTCCAGTTCAGGCTTTAGTGCATTCAACAAAGAGGATTTCCCGACGCCGGATTGTCCGGCGAACACAGAAGTTCTTCCTTTCAAGCAGCTCCTCAGCTCTCCAATGGCTTCCTCTTTATTTAGCGAGGTCAAAATAACTGGATAACCAATCGAGCGGTACTGTTCAGCATACTGATGAATCACGTCTTCCTCTTCCTTGCTTAGCAAATCCGTTTTTGTAATGCAAATGAGGGGTTCAATATTTTTTGACTCCACTAAGACGAGAAAACGGTCGAGCAAGGCGGTGCTGAAGTCAGGCCGCACCGCAGAAAAAACTAAAATCACTTGATCAACATTAGCAATTGGAGGACGAACAAGCTCATTCTCCCTCTCATCAATAGCTAAAATGTAGCCCTCCAGCTCGTTTTCTGCCTGGTATTCCACATAATCTCCGACGAGAGGCGACACTTTTCGCTTCCTGAATACACCTCTGCCCCTGCACTGAATCATTTGCTCTCCATCCGCTACATAATAAAAACCGCTCAGCGCCTTGACAATCTTTCCTTTAGGCATGGCATTCCTCCTGTGAATCATTTAATTAGTACTCGATATTCCGCTGGCTACCCCTTTTTCTGCCGCCGCTTGGGGTGCCTGCTCTTCCTCTCCTTCTGTGCTTGCTTCCTCTCCTTCTTCTGGATAAGGAATCGTTTCATCAATAATGACTCGCTGGTCACGGATCACTTTATAGCCTGCTTTACCGTCCTTCGTCACTACAAATTCCAGCGTTTTCTTTAAATCTTCCTGAATCGTCAGTACTTCAAACGGCTCTGTCATACTGTGATTCATATCTTCAATATATATTTGCACTTCCTGAGGCTGCCCCTCTTCTTCCGGCTCATAAGGAATCACAATTTCCTTTGTAACAGTCTTTGGCGGGATTTCTTTTTTGCCTTTGGACAAAGTGACTTGTACTTCATCCCCTCTATCCAGCTTTGTCCCCTTATCCGGGTATTGGGAAACCACCAATCCCTCAGGCACTGTATCAGAGTATACCTCTTTCAGGACGACAACGTTTAATCCCGACGAAAGAGCGTAATCCTTTAAGCTTTTTTCATTATAGTCCGTTAAATCAATCAATGAAACCTGCTCTGGTCCGGTGCTGACGGTGAAAGTTACCTCTGTTTCTTCAGGTATCACTTGATTATTAGAGGAAGGGTCTTGATCGAGAATAGTGCCGGGCTCGCTTTCATCGTGTCTCGTTTGCTGCTCGACCGACTTAAACCCTAATTCTTCAAGCTCCTTTTTCACCTCTTCAAATGGCCGTCCTCGGTAATCTGCAAAGGAGACTCTTTCCTTCCCTGAGCTTAAGTAAATATCAACCGTGTCTCCTTCTTTCAGTACTCGATGAGCAGCAGGGTCTGTTTTAATGACACTGCCCTCTGGAACCGAATCACTGAACTGTTCTTTCGTTTCCCCTATTATGAAGCCGGCTGTCACCAGTGTAGAAATAGCGTCATCTAATGGCTCGCCGCTCACATCCGGCACATTGACGTCCTTCGGTCCGAGCAAAGATGGAACGAACGCAATGGCAGCGACAGGTAAAATAATAAGAAGAGCAAGAATCAGCAAAACAAGAGGCCATTTTCTTTTCTTTTTCTTCCTCGGCTGCTCCTGCTGCACAGGCTTTGTTTCTTCCTTCTTTCCGGCAGTATGAATAACCGTTGCCTCCGGGTCGGCAGGCTCATCCTTAATAACAGGAATGGCTTTTGTCTTCTCTTCTTCCTCATTGATGGAGAACCTCTCCTCATTGGCTCTTTCTGGATCGAGCGCCGTGTCCAAGTCCCTTTCCATTTCGCTCAGACTGTCGTACCGGTGAAACGGATCCTTAGCCGTTGCTCTGAGAACCACATTCTCCACACTTTGCGGAATGGATGAATTCCATCTTCTGACTGAAGGTGTTTCTTCCTGCAAATGCTTTAAAGCAATGGATACAGCCGATTCCCCCGAGAAAGGAAGCTGGCCTGTAAGCATCTCAAACATCACAATTCCGAGGGCATAAATATCCGACTTCTTAGTGGTGGTACCGCCTCGCGCCTGTTCAGGAGAAATGTAGTGAACAGAACCTAAGACAGCATTGGTTTGAGTAATGGATGTAGCGCTAAGCGCCATAGCAATGCCAAAATCAGTAATCTTTACATTCTCTTCCCGGTCTATCAGTATATTTTGCGGTTTAATATCGCGATGGATAATGGAATGATAATGAGCGAAAGCCAAAGCCGAGGCCAGCTGCTTCATAATATCAATTGTTTTCTCTACAGGAATAGGCGCGTTCTGCTGGATGTATTGCTTTAACGTCATTCCTTCGATATATTCCATCACCATATAATGAATGCCTTCATCTTCCCCTACATCATATATACCGACGATATGAGGGTGCACGAGGCTGGTTGCAGAATGAGCTTCCCGCTGAAACCGGCGAAGAAATTCTTCTTCGTTTACGAAATCCAGCCGCAGCACTTTAATAGCTACTTCGCGCTCTAGAATTATATCACGGCCTAGATATACATTGGCCATGCCGCCTCCGCCAATTAACTCAAGAACCTTGTAGCGGCCGCTTAGTCTCTTTCCGATTAACATGATGTGTCACCCATTTCCCAGGCCAGCAGAGTACTCGAGAATAACAAGCGTAATGTTATCTTCCCCGCCCTTTTGATTGGCGGTCTGGATAAATGAGTCAGCTTTTTCCTCGAGCGGAAGGGAGGCTTCCATAATTTGTTGCATTTCTTGCTGTGCCAGTTTATTGGATAAGCCATCTGAACAAAGAAGAAGAGCATCCCCCTGTTCAAACATAACTGTATGAAAATCTGCTGTCACCTCAGAAGCTGTGCCCAACGCTCGTGTGAGTATGTTTTTGCGGGGGTGATACTCTGCCTCTTCCTTTGTTATTTCACCTGACTTTACGAGCTCGTTGACAAGAGAATGATCTTCAGTTAATTGCACGAAGCCATCTTCGTTAAATAAATAACAGCGGCTGTCACCGATATTCGCAATTGTACAAAACCTGTCGGTGCATAGCGCAACAACAAGTGTCGTCCCCATGCCGCTGCATTCAGGAGAACAATTGGCATGAGAAAAGACCTTTTCGTTACTTTCATTAATAGCTTCCCTCAGCCACCGTTCTGCCTGGTTGGCGTCGTCAATTTTTTTCACTTGCATCCATTGAGATTGAATGGCCTCGACTGCCATTTGACTGGCAACGTCACCGGCATTGTGGCCGCCCATGCCATCTGCTACGATCGCTAGGCGGCTGCCGCTTGCATGAACAAATACTCCACCGCTGTCTTCATTATGAAGACGAACACGGCCTCTATCTGTCCGAAAGACAGAATCCATACGGCTCACCTCGTTTCTTCTGACCGCTCTTTCGCCCGAAGCTGCCCGCAAGCCGCATCGATATCATGACCTTGTTCGCGGCGGATCGTTACATTGATGCCGTGCTCTTTTAATGCTTTCTCAAAAGCGAAGATCTTGTTTCTCGGCGTACGAACATAGTTGCGCTCCGGTACATAGTTAACAGGGATTAGATTAACGTGACACTTCATCCCTTTCAAAAGCTCAGCTAGCTCCTCTGCATGCTCTAAAGAGTCATTTTGACCACCAAATAATCCGTATTCGAAGCTAATGCGTCGGCCCGTTTTTTCAATATAATACTTGGCCGCCTCCATGAGATCCGGAAGCTTATAGGCTCTGTTAATCGGCATAAGCTTCGTTCTCAGTTCATTATTCGGTGCATGAAGAGAGATCGCAAAGTTGATTTGCATATTTTCATCTGCAAACTTGTAAATCTTTGGAACAATTCCGCTTGTTGAAACAGTAATATGGCGTGCCCCAATATTCAAGCTCTTATCGTGGTTCACGATTTTCAAGAAGGCCAGCATTTGATCGTAATTATCAAACGGCTCGCCAATCCCCATAATAACGATGGAGCTGACGCGCTCCTCTTTCTCGTCAAGCGCCTGCTGGACTTTCACGACCTGCGCAACAATTTCTCCCGCTTCAAGGTGACGCTTTAACCCGCCGAGCGTAGAAGCGCAGAAAGTACAGCCGATTCGGCAGCCTACCTGCGTGGTTACACAAACAGAGTTTCCATATTCATGGCGCATTAAAACGGTTTCGATCGAATAGCCGTCATGCAGTTCAAATAAAAACTTAATCGTTCCATCAGCAGATTCCTGCTGAATTAAAGTTTTCAAAGTAGTAATCTTGAAGTGAGCTTCGAGCTTGTCACGAAGTCCTTTCGATAAGTTGGTCATTTCTTCATAAGAAGTGACTCGTTTTTTATATAGCCAATCGAAAATCTGCTCCGCACGGAATGGCTTCTCACCTTGTTCTTCTAACCAATCCTTCAAATCCTGTAATTGCAATGAATAAATAGATGGCAGCTGCTTCTCTTTATTTTGTTCACTCGTTGTTGTTACTGCTTGCTCCACTATTGCACCTTCTTTCTTAATTTACTGATAAAGAACCCATCTCCGCCAAAGTCCTGCGGAAGTACCTGCAATTTATAGCCGTCAGCTAGCGCTTGAACTTGTGGCGGCAGCCCCCTAAGGCTGTCTGGTTCGAAATCAGTATGAGCCTCTAAAAACTTTGCGACAGTTTCATCATTCTCTTCACGGTCAGCTGTACAAGTGCTGTAAACCAGCACGCCGCCTTTCTTCAAAAGCGGGGCAACAGCCGATAATATATCAAGCTGCACTTCCTGCAGCGCATACAAGTCTCTTTCGTCTTTTACATATTTAATGTCCGGCTTTCTCCTCAAGACGCCGAGCCCTGAACACGGGGCATCAACAAGAATCCGGTCAAAGGTTTCTTCACCGAAGACCTCTGCTGCTTTGCGGCTGTCCCAAGCCTTGGCTTCCACATTCGTTAATCCTAAACGATCTGCAGTTTGCTTGATTAGTTTAATCTTATGCTCATGCAAGTCAAGAGCGGAAACAGAGCCCTCCCCGCGCAGCTTTTCAGCAATATGCGTTGTCTTGCCCCCCGGAGCTGCGCATGCATCTAAAATGCGTTCGCCTGGCTCTATATCGAGTGCATAAGCAACGATCATCGAGCTTTCATCTTGAATGGTGGCCAAGCCGCTCTCAAACACATGGGAACGGGCGGCATTTCCCTTCAGCATTCGGATAGCTTCCGGAATAACCTCGCTCGGCTCGGCCTCGAACCCTTCCTGCTGGAGAAGCGCCAGGACTTCCTCTCGCGTAGCCTTTGTTTCATTCACGCGAAGTGTTTGCATCGGGGCGGTTAAATTGACTAGGCACATTTCTCTTGTTTTCTCGGCGCCGAACTGAGCGATCCATCTTTTAACGAGCCATAAAGGATGACTCGTCTCAATAGAGATCCGCTCTGCCTCATCCTTGATGTCCTGAATATCCGGCAAGCCGTTCCTCTGTACGGAACGAAGCACGCCGTTTACGAGGCTGGAAATGCCTTTATGCCCTTTCGATTTAGCAATTTCTACCGCTTCATGAATGACTGCCCGTTCAGGGATCTTATCTAAATAGACTATTTGGTATAAGGAAAGCCGAAGAAGCTGGCGAACCCACGGCTCTATTTTCTTCTTGATAAACGGAGCAAGAAAATAATCAAGTGTCATTTTCCGCTGAATCGTGCCATAGGTAAGCTCTGTTAACAGGGCGGCATCCCTTCCTGAGAGCTCATGCTTCTCTATGGCAGAATGGAGCAGCAAATTGCTGTACGACTGATTTTTCTCTACCGCTTCGATTAAATCAAGAGCAATTTCACGCACTCGTTTCTTTTTTCGTGGCAATGTTATTCTCCTAACTTCAAGCCAGGGGCAATATGCGCGCCGGCTCCTCTTAAATATTGTTCAGCTGACATTCTTTTCTTTCCGGAAGGCTGCAGATCCGTGACTTTAATAGCTGTGTCATTTCCTGTGGCAACAACAAAGCCGTCTTCTTCAACTGCAATTATCGTTCCTGGAGGAGCTTCTTTTCCTGCTGGAATTTTCTCGCCCCACCAAATTTTCACGACTTGTCCCTCGAGTGTCGTGTAAGCTACCGGCCATGGATGCAACCCACGGATATGATTATAAATGTCTTCACCTTGTTTTGACCAGTCAATCTTCTCTTGCTCCCTCCTTATGTTAGAAGCAAAGGAAGCTTTTGATTCATCCTGTTTAACCGGGGACACCTCACCTGCTATCAGCTTTGGCAGAGTTTCAGAAAGCAAACGGGCACCTGTTTGACTTAGCTTATCATGCAGGCTTCCGACATGATCCGTCTCTTCTATTGTTACCTCCGCCTGGCTGATGATATCCCCTGCATCGAGCTTTTCTGCCATATACATAATTGTAATGCCTGTTTTCTTCTTCCCTTGAAGAATCGCATAATGAATAGGTGCTCCCCCGCGCAGCTCGGGCAGCAAGGAAGCGTGAACATTTACACAGCCGTATGCTGGTGCTTCAAGAAGCTCATTAGGGAGGATCTGTCCGTATGCCGCTGTCACGATAACATCTGGGTTCATATCAATGATCTGTTGCAATTCCTCCGAGCCTCTCAGCTTTTCCGGCTGTAAAACTGGGAGGCCATGCTCCAAAGCAGCTGCCTTTACCGGAGGGGGGGTCATAACCCGCTTTCTGCCAACAGGACGGTCCGGCTGTGTGACAACCGCCTGAATATGGTATCCATCCCCAATCAGCGCATTTAGTACTGGTACTGAAAAGTCGGGCGTTCCCATAAAGACTATGTTCGTCATGACAGCTCCTCCGTTTCAAGCTCTTCTTCATTTACATACTTCTCGACCTTCGAAGTGAACAACACGCCATTCAAGTGGTCAATCTCATGCTGAATCGCGCGCGCTAAATACCCTTTTGCCTGCAAAGTGAAAAAGCGCCCTTTCACGTCCTGTGCTTTTACTTTCACATAAGAAGGGCGCGTGACATGGCCATATATGCCAGGAAAGCTTAAACATCCTTCCACATCTGTTTCGCTCCCTTTTGCTTCTTCAATGACGGGATTGACTAGAACGATTAGGCCATGTTCATCTTCAATATCTACGATGGCAAGCTGCAGGTCTTTCCCTATCTGTGGAGCCGCAAGACCAACTCCATCTGCCTCCACCATCGTCTCATACATATTATTTACAAGTTTTTTTAACTTTTTATCGAATTGTGTGACCGGTTCGCATTTTTTTTCGAGAATGGGATCCGGATATTTCACGATTGGTAACTGTGCCAACAAAAATCCTCCTTGTTGTCTAAATAAGCTGAAGCCTGTTCCTTTACATCATCATAAAAGGATTGACATCTATTGAAACCTGTAAGTGCTTATCTTTCTGCTGTCTTGTGTAATGCTCCATAACCGTCTTTAACATATCTGTTAGCTGCGGTTCTCGTTTGTATTTTATCAAACATTGGTAACGATATCTATCATTGATCCGAGGAATAGGTGAAGCAGCGGGCCCAAGGATGATCGCTTCATCAGATAGACGGGACTGAAGGTATTGGGTAATGTTTTCCGTTACCTTTGTCGCCTTTAATACATTTTCATGACTGACCGTTACGAGTGCCAGGTAGTAAAAAGGCGGATAGCTGCCAAATTTTCTAATCCTCATCTCCTGTTGGTAGAATTGGTCATAATCCTGTTTAGCTGCCAGCTGGATGCTGTAGTGCTCCGGCGTATATGTCTGTATAATGACTTCTCCCTGCAGGTGGTGACGGCCCGCACGACCGCTTACTTGAGTAAGAAGCTGAAAAGTTTTCTCGGCAGAACGGAAATCAGGCAAATGAAGCATCGTATCCGCACTAAGTACACCAACCAGTGTAATATTCGGAAAATCAAGTCCTTTCGCGATCATTTGAGTCCCAAGGAGAATGTCTGCTTTTCCTTCTTTGAACTGATCCAGCAGCCTTTCATGGGCTCCTTTCCGGCTTGTCGTATCTACATCCATCCGTATTACTCTTGCATGCGGCAACAATTTAGCCAGTTCCTCCTCTACCTTCTGTGTTCCTGTACCGAAGTATCTGATATGCTCACCTCCGCATTCAGGACAAACAGATGGAACCGGCTCTTCAAATCCGCAGTAATGACACTTCATACGGTGAGAGTGCCGGTGGTAGGTAAGCGATATGTCACAATGCGGACAGCCGGCAACATAGCCGCAGTCTCGGCACATAATAAAGGACGAGTGGCCTCTTCGGTTTAGGAAAAGGACGGTTTGCTCTCCTTTTTCAAGACGGTCAGTCAGCTTTTCAAACAGCGCCCGTGAAAACATCGAGCGGTTGCCGTCGCGCAGCTCCTCGCGCATATCAACAATTCCAACCTCAGGCAGACTTTGGTTATTCATCCGCTTAGGAAGCGTCAGAAGCTGGTACACGCCTTTCTTAGCGCGGGCAAAGCTTTCTAAAGAAGGCGTTGCACTGCCCAGAATGACGGGGCAATTATAGAAGCTGGCCCTTCTAATAGCTGTCTCTCTTGCATGGTAGCGCGGATTCTCTTCCTGTTTATAGCTCGTTTCATGCTCCTCATCAATAATGATCAGTCCGAGATTTTCAAACGGGGCAAATACAGCCGATCTCGCACCGACAACAACCTTGACTTCCTTGCGCTGAATTTTTCGCCATTCATCGTATTTCTCTCCAATAGACAGCCCGCTGTGCAGTACGGCTACGTCGTCTCCGAACCGCGCTTTAAAACGGGAAACCATTTGCGGCGTTAAAGAAATCTCCGGAACCAAAACAATGGCTTCTTTTCCTTCTTCCATGACTCTTTGGATGGATTGCAAATACACTTCTGTCTTCCCGCTTCCTGTTACACCGTAAAGCAGAAAGGTCTGGTGCCGCTTCTCTTCGATCGCACCTAAAATAGGCGCAATAGCTTCCTGCTGTTCCGCTGTTAGAGGGAGGGGGTCTGTGCGCTCAAAGCGGCGATCCTCATACGGATCCCGATACATTTCCTGCTCACGCTCAACGAGAATATCTTTGTCGATTAAGCTTTTTAATGTGGCATTCTTTGCCCCCGTTTGCTCCATAAGCTCTTTTGCGGAAATAAAGGACTCATCTGCATGAATCCAGTAGTTCAGTACATCCTTTTGCTTCTGGGCATTAGCCGGCAAAGCTTCCGACTGGACCTTGAGCTCTTCCGTTGACAGCCTTGTGCCAATCATACGGATGCTTTTTTTCTTGCCTTTGCTCTTCACTTTATAAATCAGTTCAATACGTCCATCCTTCACTTCCTGCCGCAGCCGATTGAGTTTTCCTGCTTTTTCAGCTTCCTTCCAGGTTACTTCTTCACGACGGCCAAAGAGATCGGCCAGTCCGGCACTTACCGCTTCGTCACGCACATGGAATACCTTTTCGTACTTTGCTTTCATAGCAGCAGGGAGCATCGCCTGATAAGCGGACACTTTGAAGCAAAGGGTCGTCTCCGTCAGCCAGTCAGCAAGGTTCAATAGTTCCTCATTTAACACTGGCAGCAAATCCATCGGTTCAATAATGGCTTTTAAATTCTTTACAGTTGATTCGCTTTTTAAGGCAGTTACAAAGCCTTGGAGCTTTCGCCGTCCAAACGGCACAATCACCCGCATCCCTGGCTGCACAATCCCTTCCCATTTTTCCGGAACCTTATAATCGAACTCCCGATCTGTCTGCATAGCTGCTACGTCTACGATGACGCTCGCTATTTGCATTCATTTTCCCCTTCTTTCAAGTCAGCTGCTGCCTCCAGCAGAATATGCCTTGCCGCTTCTTTCTTTGACATCAATTCAAAGTCTTTATGCGTACCATCCTTCTTAAAAATGGAAATAATGTTTGTGTCACTGCCAAACCCTGCTCCAGCCAGCTTCACGTTATTAGCGACTATCATATCTGCCTGCTTTGTACGGAGCTTCTTCACCGCATATTCTTCTACATTTGTTGTTTCGGCAGCAAAGCCGATAAGCATCTGGTGTGTTTTTTCCTGTCCAAGTGTTTTTAAAATGTCCCGAGTCCGTTCCATTTCGATGACGAGGTCGCCTTCTTGCTTCTTCATTTTCTCCGTGTGCGTCACTTTCGGGCGATAGTCTGCTACTGCTGCTGTTTTGATGACAATATCACATTCTGCAAACCTCTCCATTACAGCTTGATACATCTCTTCAGCACTCTGCACATACGTTACCTGCACTCCTTGCGGCGGATCAATCGAGACAGGACCTGAGACTAAATACACGTCTGCCCCCAATTGATGAGCGGTCTCAGCTAATGCATAACCCATCTTTCCTGTAGAATGGTTTGTCAAAAAACGAACAGGATCAATTGCTTCCCTCGTTGGACCTGCTGTAATGAGAACCGTTTTGTTAGCAAGCGGCTGTTCTTTGTTTTGACCGAAAAACTGCTCCACAAGTTCCACAATGGTCTCCGGCTCTTCCAAACGTCCTTTTCCAACATATCCACATGCGAGAAACCCTTCACCAGGCTCGATAAACTGATAGCCGTAACCAGCCAGAACCGCCATATTCCTCTTCACCGCCGGATGATCGTACATATGTACATTCATCGCCGGCGCGATCCATACAGGCGCAGTAGAGGCAAGTAATGTGGTAGAAACCATGTCATCTGCAATACCGTTCGCAAGCTTGCCGATCATATTGGCAGTAGCGGGTGCAATAAGGATTAAATCTGCCCAATCTGCCAAGTCAATATGGGCGATCACCTCGGGATGCTTTTCATCAAAGGTGTCCGTATATACATCATTTCGTGATAATGCCTGAAAGGTAAGCGGGGTAACAAATTGGCAGGCAGAAGCTGTCATGATTACCTTCACTTCCGCCCCCGCCTGTATCAGCTTGCTTGTCAGTGCAGCCGCTTTATATACAGCGATTCCTCCGGCTACACACAATAGTACTTTTTTATTCTCTAGCATGATGAGCCTCCTAATTTTTAGTCATGACAAACATTCAATCGGTAAAGGCCGGTCAATCGAAATGACTTCTCGTTTTAAGTAAAAAAATAACAACCTTTAAAAGGTTGTTATCCAGGTTGTACATCCGGTCTTTGTTTGATAGTTTCAGGCTGATACTGCAAAATGATTTAACTAAAAGGAAACAGGTATTACTTAACAGCCTGAAAAGAACAACCTGCGAAGATTGCTGCGTTACTTGCTCTTAGACTTCATCCTCGTATATTTCGCCGGCATCTTTCTCTTTCATTGTAAGCTGACCGTCATGAATTTCTTCAAGTGCCCGGCCAACATACTTATGAGAAACATAAGAACCAAGCAGGTGAGTGGTTTCATCCTCCTGCAGGCTGCGCGCACGCTTAGCAGCCACGCTGACCAATGAATATTTGGAATCAATCTTAGTTAACAAGCTATCAATCGAAGGATACAACATATTAATCACTCTCCAACATTTTTTGGTAGCGGTGCTGAATACGCTCCCGGCGGCAATGTTCAGCTACCACAATAGATAAAATACGGTCACATGCTTTCTCTACCTCGTCGTTTTCCACGACGTAATCATACAAGCTCATCATTTCAATTTCCTTACGAGCCTTCTCCATCCGCCCTTGAATCACTTCATCGCTTTCTGTTCCGCGATTCACGATACGGTTATACAGCTCGGATAAACTCGGCGGAGCAAGGAAGATAAACAGCCCTTCCGGAAACTTCTCCCGTACCTGCTTCGCTCCCTGGACCTCAATTTCGAGGAAAATGTCCTTGCCAGCATCAAGCGTCTCCCGCACATAATCTACCGGGGTTCCGTAATAGTTACCAACAAATTCAGCATACTCCAGCAGCTTTCCGTCATCAATCAGCTGTTCAAATTCTTCTCTCGTCTTAAAAAAATAATCCACTCCATCTACTTCACCCTCACGCGGTGCGCGCGTTGTCATGGAAATTGAATATTCAAACGCCACATCTGGCTTGGAAAAAAGCTCTTTTCTTACAGTCCCTTTTCCCACTCCAGAAGGACCTGATAACACAATCAGCAATCCTTTTTCTTTCATTTTCTTCCTACCCTTCTTCGGTTACTTCCTCTGTGGAGACAATACGCTGGGCAACGGTCTCCGGCTGTACAGCGGATAAAATAACATGATCGCTGTCCATAATCAGGACCGCTCTCGTTCTTCGTCCGTACGTTGCATCGATGAGTGTTTGAGCTTCCCTTGCTTCCTGAATAAGCCTCTTAATGGGGGCTGATTCGGGACTTACAATAGAAATAATCCGGTTCGCCGACACCATATTGCCAAACCCAATATTTATCAATGGAATGGACATATCCTTCCCCCAATGTAAAAGCTGTCTTCACCCTGCCAGCTTTTTTCTTTTTTATTCAATATTTTGCACTTGCTCTTTCATCTTTTCAAGGCTGGTCTTCAATTCCACCACACTTGAACTGATTTTCGAATCATTGGCTTTCGAACCGATGGTATTTGCCTCGCGATTCATTTCTTGAATGAGAAAGTCCAACTTGCGACCAATTGGCTCATCCAGTTCAAGAGTACGCCGAAATTGCTGAATATGACTTTCCAGCCGAACGCATTCTTCATGTATATCCGACTTCTCCGCGAATATAGCTGCTTCTGCTTCTAGTCTATCTTTATCAACGGCAGATGAAGCCAGCTCCTGCATCCGGCGCTCCAAGCGCTCCCTGTAGGCTTCTACCACGGCAGGCGCCAGCGCTTTCACATTTGAAAGTCCTTTCTCCATCTCGCTTAACAAAAGGGACAGGTCTTTCTTAAGCTCTTCTCCTTCCGCTTGTCTCATCGCGTACAGTTGTTCAGCTGCAAGTCCTACTGCTTCGAGAATCAGCTCATTGATCGTCTCATTTTCTTCTTCTTTCTCTGCCACTTCGATAAAGTCAGGACGGCTTAATACCTCCGTCCACTCTACTGTTTCCGGCATGCTATATTTAGCAGCTGCTTCTTTGACAAGATGGACGAATTCATCGATCAGCTGCCAATCCGGCTGGAGCGTTCGTTGAACGAGACCTTTTCCTTCAATGGTGATGAATACTTCTACCCGTCCTCTTTTTATGTATGATGCCAATTTCTTTCTTATTTTATCTTCAATTTTCATTAATTGTCTCGGCATTCTTATTTGGAATTCACTGAAGCGGTGATTCACCGACTTCATTTCTACCATCACCGACAAATCGGCTGACTTTAATTTGCTGTTTCCGTATCCAGTCATACTCACTGCCATCAGCCATCCACACACCTTGTTAACATAATAAAAGGCAATAGAGAACATTCCCTATTACCTTTTGGATTATAACACATTTTATTTTCTTTTTCTTGCAAAAAGCGACCCGGCCAGCAAAAATGTCGGCAAAGCCCCCATCCCCATTACAAGCAGCCACTCCCTTGCTTCAAGAGGGACTGTGTGGAAAATAACCTGCAGCTGAGGAATGTAAATGACCGCAAGCATCAGCAGAAACGAAGAGATCACAGCGGCAATTAAATACATATTGCCAAAAGGATTGCGCGCAAGTACCGACTTCTCGCTGCGGCAATCAAACACATGAATCAGCTGTGCTGTGACAAGTGTGGCAAAAGCGACAGTCTGTGCATACACCAGATTATCTGATTCTCCATTGTATACAATCATGAAGGCACCAAGGGTCGCTGCACCTATTAAGAAACCTCGGGAAATAATCTTCCAGCCGAGCCCTCTAGCAAATACACCTTCTTTCGGATGCCGGGGCGGCCGCTTCATAACATCGTCTTCTGCTTTATCTAATCCAAGGGCTAATGCCGGCAGTCCGTCCGTCACCAGGTTTACCCAAAGGATTTGAATAGGAACGAGCGGCAACGGCATGGCTAAGATCATCGCAAATAGCATGACCAGAATTTCCCCGACATTCGATGCTAAAAGGTAGCGGATAAACTTTCGAATGTTCTCATAGATGTTTCTTCCCTCTTCCACTGCTGCCTTAATAGTAGCAAAGTGGTCGTTGGCGAGAATTAAAGAGGATGCTTCCTTCGCTACATCTGTTCCGGTTATGCCCATTGCAATGCCGATATCCGCCGCTTTAATCGCCGGAGCATCATTCACTCCGTCTCCAGTCATCGCGACAATATGGCCATTGTTCTGCAGGGCTCGTACAATCTTCAGCTTATCCTCAGGAGAAACACGAGCATATACGGAGGTTTTTTCTGCCGCTTTCTCAAGCTCTTCCTCAGATAACTCGCTCAATGCTTGCCCGTCGAGGATCTGAGAGGATTTGTTAGCGAGGCCAAGATCCTTCGCAATCGCAGCAGCCGTTTCTTTATGGTCTCCTGTAATCATTATCGTCTTTACGCCTGCTTGCCGGCACTCTGCTATAGCTTTCTTTACCTCAGGGCGCGGAGGATCGATCATTCCCTGCATCCCAATGAATGTCATCCCCTCTTCCACATCCGCCGATTCATTGGCCCGGCTCTCCTCTTGGAGCGGCTTATAAGCAATAGCAATCACTCGAAGAGCTCTTCCTGCCAGCGCTTGAAGCATTTCTTCCGTTTGTTTTTGATAGGGAGCAGAGAATACCTCCCGCTTCTTGTCCCAAAGAACAAAATCGCACTTTTTCAGCAGAACGTCAGGCGCCCCCTTTGTTACAGCGAAGCGGCTGCCCTTGTCATCGCGAACGATCACCGTCATCCGCTTTCGTTTAGAATCAAAGGGAAATTCTTTTTCAATTGTAAAGGTATGGGAAAGCTGCTCACGGCTTAATCCAGCTTTTAGTGCAGCTGTCAAGAGCGCACCTTCTGTCGGGTCGCCTTGGATAATGAACTCATTTTCCTTCGTTTTCAGCTCGGCATGATTGCAGAGCAGCCCAAAGGTAAGCAGCTGATAGAGGCTTTTTTCTGATGAAGGAGAAATTTCCGTTGTCCCTTCGAAGAATTTACCCTTAGGCTCGTATCCTTTTCCACTAATCTGCCAATGCCTGCCGCCGCTCCAAGCATCGGTTACTGTCATTTGGTTTTGTGTCATCGTTCCTGTCTTGTCTGAACATATGACCGTTGTGCATCCAAGCGTTTCAACAGCGGCTAATTGCCGAACGATCGCTTTTTGCTTGATCATGCGCTGAACACCGAGAGACAGAGCAACCGTCACGATGGCAGGCAGCCCTTCTGGTATGGCCGCTACAGCCAAGGATACGCCTGTTAAAAGCATTGTATAGAGCTCATGCCCTTGTGCAAGTCCAATCACGACAACGAGCAAGGTTAAGAATAAGGCAGCCGCAATGAGTATTTTTCCAAGCTGCTCCAGCCTTCGCTGTAAAGGGGTCTCTGTTTGTCCAGCTTGCTGAAGCATAGAAGCAATATTCCCCATAGCGGTTTTCATACCGATAGCTGTTACGATGCCAACCCCGCTGCCTCTCGTTACGAGCGTGCCCATAAAGGCCATGTTTTTCATATCCCCTAACCCCGGGGCATCTTCTCTTAAGGGCAAGGCATGCTTTTCAACCGGAACCGATTCTCCCGTCATAGCAGATTCTTCAATTTCTAAGTCTATCGTCTCGGCCAGCCGGACATCGGCGCCAATCCGATCACCCGCCGTAAACTTTAGCACATCTCCCGGAACAATATGAGCCGACTGAACCTTCTTCCACTCGCCGTCTCTTAACACAAGCGATTGAGGAGCTGACAGCTGCTTCAGCGCCTGCAAAGACTTTTCAGCTTTTCTTTCCTGCAGGAATCCGAGCAGCCCATTAATGATGATAATAGCAAAAATGGCGGCTGCATCAATGTATTCTCCCATTAGGGCAGAGACGATAGTAGCCCCTATAAGCACCAGGACCATAAAGTCTTTGAACTGATGAAAGAATACGATCCAGGCAGACGGAAGCTTGTCTTGCATTAATTCATTACTGCCGTGCTTTTCCCTTCGCTTTTCCGCCTCCTCCGTTGTCAAGCCGCGCTGAGTGCTGGTTTGAAGCTGCGATTCTACTTCTTCTCGTTTCAGCTCGTGAAACTTCATTTCTTCACTCCCTTTAATGGACAAACTCATCCCTCTCATAGCAAGATTATTCAGCACGGGAAGAAAACATGTTATGATTTAATTAAGTTTTTCAATTTTATATGAAGCGACAAACTAATGTGAGAGAAAAGGAAGACAGCTTATGTCATTTGATGGTTTATTTACAAGAGCAATCACAAAAGAATTATCAGAAACTCTGCTTGGCGGACGTGTAAACAAGATTCACCAGCCTTACAAAAACGAGATCGTCATAAATATTCGGGCTAAAGGCAAAAACCGCAAGCTTTTGCTTTCCGCACACCCTTCTTACGCCCGTGTACAGATGACAGAGGAGTCATATGAGAATCCAAAGGAACCTCCGCTTTTTTGCATGATGCTGCGAAAACATTTAGAAGGGGCGATTCTTGAATCTGTGGAACAGGCTGGATTAGACCGTTTGGTGATCCTGCGCTTCAAAGGAAAGAATGAAATCGGAGATACAGCCTATAAGCAGCTTTTCGTTGAAATAATGGGTCGCCACAGCAATATTGTACTTGTGGATGAAAATAAGAAGACGATTATTGACAGCGTAAAGCACGTTTCAGCGGCAGTGAATAGCTACCGTACCGTACTCCCCGGTCATGAATATGTTTTTCCTCCTGCCCAGGATAAATTAAATCCGCTGGAAGCCGGTTCTGAAGATGTGCTGCGACAGGTAGATTTTAACAGCGGACGGATTGATCGACAGCTGGTCGCCCGTTTTGCCGGCCTTTCACCGCTCATGGCGAAGGAAATTGTATTTCAAAGCGGGATGGCGAACCGCGAGACACTGCCGAAGGCCTTCATAAATGAAATGGAAGCAAGCCGGAAACATGAATATACACCTGTGCTGATCGAGCAGGAGGACAAAACACACTTCTACTTTAAAGACTTAAATCATTTAACAGGGAACCGGAAGCTTTTTGATTCACTAAGCGAATTGCTAGACCGCTTTTACGTAGGGAAGGCGGACCGGGATAGAGTGCGGCAGCAAGCCAATGATATCGAACGTTTCATCAAGAACGAAAAAGAGAAGAATGAAGCGAAGCTGGTTAAGCTTAGACGCACGTTGGAGGAAGCTGAAAATGCTGATCACCTTCAACTCTATGGCGAACTGCTGACTGCCCATCTGTATGCAGTTGAAAAGGGAATGAAGGAAATTGAGGTCACTAATTACTACGATGAGAACGGAGGCACCCTTACCATTCCGCTCGATCCGCAAAAGACCCCTTCAGAAAATGCCCAGCAATGGTTCTCCAAATATCAAAAGGCGAAGAATGCCGTCGTGGCAGTAAATGAGCAAATTGAGAGTACAAAGGAAGAAATCCTCTACTTGGATCATCTGTTGCAGCAAATCGAATCTGCCTCACCGAAGGATATCGAAGAAATTCGGGAAGAGCTGATCGAAGAAGGATATATGAAGGCTAGAATCACGAAGAAAAAGAAGCCTGCTCACCACAAGCCTGAATTGGAAACATATGAAACAAGCGACGGGACACTCGTATATGTTGGAAAAAACAATAAGCAAAATGATTATTTAACGAATAAGCTTGCTCGCCGAGATGACGTTTGGCTGCATACAAAGGATATTCCAGGCTCTCATGTCGTTATTCGGAGTGATGCCCCTTCTGAGCAAGCCATTCTCGAAGCCGCTAATCTGGCTGCCTATTTCAGTAAAGCAAAATCTTCGAGCTCCGTACCTGTTGACTTTACAAAAGTGCGGCACGTGAAAAAACCAAGCGGTGCTAAGCCCGGATTCGTCATTTACGATAACCAGCAAACCGTCTATGTGACACCGAATGAAGATCTTGTACTTTCGATGAAACAATAAGAAATAGCCACCGCTAATTGAGCGGTGGCTATTTCTTATTTATTCCCAATTGGAAGGATTTTCTTTCCATTTACGCAGCGTTTCTAAATCCCGTTCCTGCACATATTCCTTCTCAACAGCTACTTCAATTAAGGAAGAATAATTGCTTAGACTATGGGCCGTTATATCGCTATCCGCTAGCTTTTCCTTTCCGGACTCCAGCTCGTATGTAAAGATCGCAGCGATTCCAAGCACTTCACATCCTGCTTCACGAAGAGCTTCAACTGCTTTAATCGCACTTCCTCCAGTAGAAATTAAGTCCTCCACAACAACTACCTTCGTTCCTGCTTCAGCTTTTCCTTCAATTTGATTTCCCTTTCCATGCTCTTTCGCCTTAGAGCGCACGTAACACATAGGAAGGTTCATAAGGTCACTAACCCAAGCGGCGTGCGGAATGCCTGCTGTCGCTGTACCAGCAATCAGCTCTGCCTCCGGGTAATGCTCTTCAATTAAAGAAACAAGGCCTTTAGCAATTGCTTTCCTCGTGTCTGGATAGGACAATGTCAGCCGATTATCGCAATAAATAGGTGATTTAATCCCTGACGACCATGTAAATGGCTCATTCGGCTGCAAGAATACCGCTTTAATCTCCAACAATTTCTGGGCTATTTCTTTATTTAACATCCTTATTCCCCTTCCCACTGCTGCTTTACTTTTCGATACGCTTCGATCGGGTTCTCTGACTTTGTAATCGAACGGCCAACAACAATCATAGAGGAGCCAAGTGTCCGGGCAAGTGCCGGATCTGCTACACGCTGCTGGTCGTTTGCGTCATCCTCCTTCATGCGTATCCCTGGTGTTACTTTCAAAAATTCCGTTCCGCATGCCTCACTAATCGCTGCTGCTTCATGAACCGAACAAACAACACCGTCAGCTCCTGCTGCCTTCGTTAGCTTGGCATAGTGAAGCACCGATTCCTCAAGAGAGACCGGTATAAGCTGTTCTTTATTCATCTGTCCTTCAGAAGTCGAAGTAAGCTGAGTAACTGCAAGAAGAATAGGGCGTGTACCTGTGGCTCCCTGCTCTAGTCCCTCTCTTGCTGCTTCAATCATTTTTTGGCCGCCTGCTGCATGGACATTGATCATGTCTACACCTAAGCCAGCTAGCCCCTTCATTGCCTGCCCGACCGTGTTAGGAATATCATGCAACTTTAAGTCTAAAAAAATACGGTGATTCATTTGTTTAATCTGTTCGACGATGAAAGGGCCATTTTGCAGGTAAAGCTCCATTCCCACTTTTACATATAACGATTCATTTTCAAATGGTTTCAGGAATCGCTCGGTCTTCTCCCATGTCGGGAAATCAAGAGCAATGATAGGCTCTCTTGACATCTTTTTTCCAGCTCCTTCCTGATAAATCGCTGATATGATCAATTTTGTTGTCGATCAAGTACTGCTCTACCCCTTCGATTAGTTCCGGGCAAATGAAAGGATTTGCAAAGTTCGCTGTTCCGACTGCCACGGCGCTGGCACCTGCCAGGTAGAATTCAATAATATCCTCTACCGTAGAAATACCGCCCATACCAATGATCGGCAGGTCTGTCTGCTGGCTGACCTCGTAGATCATGCGGATAGCGACCGGCTTGATCGCTGGGCCAGATAATCCTCCCGTACGATTGGCTAAAATTGGATTACCTGTCTTCACATCAATTCTCATGCCTACCAGGGTGTTGATCATAGTTAAGCCATCAGCCCCGCCGTCTTCCACCGCCTTTGCCATTTCTACAATATTGGAAACGTTTGGAGAAAGCTTAACATACACGGGTACTTCAGAAACCTCTTTTACCATTTTCGTTAAGTGCCTGGCTGTTTCGGGTACGGTTCCGAAAGCAATGCCGCCCGTTTTGACGTTCGGACAAGAGATATTCAGCTCTAGAGCATGAACATTTTCCACCTGAGAAATGGTGCGAGCGACTTCTACATAATCTTCCACCTGTGAGCCGGCTACATTGGCGATAATGGGCAGGTCAAACTGAGACAGCCACGGCAGTTCTTGCTCTACGACTTTCTCCAGTCCCGGATTTTGTAAACCAATGGCATTTAGCATGCCGCCTGGTGTTTCAGCTACACGCGGTGTAGGGTTGCCGAAGCGGGCTTCTTCTGTTGTCGCTTTAATCATAATGGATCCTAACACGTTTAAATCATAAAGCTGGCTGAATTCTCTTCCGAAACCGAAGCATCCTGATGCGGGCATTATTGGATTCTTTAGCGTCAGTCCTGGTAGTTGAGTCTCTAATCTGCTCATAATGCCACCTCTCCTATCGGGAATACAGGACCGTCACTGCATACTTTGCGGTAGTCCGTTCCTGTCGGGTCACTCTTCGTATGGCATACACAAGCGAAGCATGCTCCGATACCACACCCCATTCTTTCTTCAAGGGAAATAAATCCTTTTTTCGTTAGCTGCGCTTCTTCCAATGCTCTTAGCATAGGGAGCGGGCCGCATGAATACAGGATATCCGCTTCTAAACCGTACTGCTGAATGGCGTCTGTAACAAAGCCTTTTACACCGAGAGAACCGTCTACTGTTGCTACATACGTATCGCCGAGCGCTGAGAATGCCTCTACATAGAAAGACGTGTCTGCTGACTGGAAACCGAGCACATGAATGGTCCTTACCCCACGCTCGTTCAGCTGCTTAGAGAGCTCGTAAAGCGGCGGGACACCGATTCCCCCGCCAACTAATAAAGCGGTGTCCCCTGGCTGTGCTGCTTCTACCGGAAACCCATTTCCAAGCGGGCCGAGCACGTCAATGGTTTCTCCTGCTTTTTTCTGAGCTAGGAGCTTTGTTCCTTCGCCTTCTGCACGATAGATCATCGTGAATTGAGAGTTTTCCTTATCGATACTGGCAACACTGATTGGACGGCGCAGCAGCGGCATCATTTGCTCATTTACTTTAAGATGAACGAACCGTCCAGGTTCGTTCATCTGTTGAACTAACTCTCCTTTGAGAGTTAGTTCATATATATTCACAGCAATTTTTTCTTGAGAAAGGACAGTCATCCATTCCTTATTAATCATGAAAATACCGCCTCAACTTCATCTTTAGTATTTACAGCAGGCATCGATTCAGCTGAGAAGATCATAGACTCCAACACGCGCAGAAGAGCTATAGCCGTGTCCAGTGATGTCAGGGCCGGAATGCCATTTTCTACTGTTTCCCGGCGAATACGGAAGCCGTCGCGGGCTGGCTGTTTGCCTTTTGTTAAGGTATTAATCACAAATTGTGCCTCTCCTGAACGGATCGTATCCAAAATGTCTGGACCTTTTGCACCGATCTT
Organism: Bacillus thermotolerans; assembly: GCF_000812025.2. Classification (GTDB taxonomy): domain Bacteria; phylum Bacillota; class Bacilli; order Bacillales; family Domibacillaceae; genus Quasibacillus; species Quasibacillus thermotolerans. The sequence goes on along the minus strand of NZ_JWJE02000001.1, from coordinate 170,305 downwards.
TGCTACTGTTTCTGCCGGCACACCGGATTCTATTAAATACTGAGCTGTTCCGTGTGTAGCCATTAGCTTATAGCCAATATTATGGAAGCGTTTCGCGATAGCCAGTGCTTCTTCTTTGTCTTTATCGGCTACTGTCATCAATACAGCTCCCTTAGTTGGAATCTTCATTCCCGCTGCTACGAGACCTTTGTAAAGAGCTTTTTCTAACGTGCTGTCTTTGCCCATTACTTCTCCCGTTGATTTCATCTCTGGTCCGAGTGTTGTATCCACACGGCGAAGCTTAGCAAAAGAGAAGACCGGTACTTTTACGAAGACGCCAGACTCTTCTTTTACAAGACCAGTTTCGTAGCCTTGTTCTTTCAGAGCTTGGCCGAGAATCGCCTTCGTTGCAATATTCGCCATCGGTACATTCGTAATTTTGCTCAGGAATGGCACCGTACGGCTTGAGCGCGGATTCACTTCAATGACGAAAACTTCACCTTTAGAAATGACATATTGAATATTCAGAAGGCCCACTACCTTCAGCCCTTTTGCTAGTCGAATCGTGTAGTCGATAATCGTTTCCTTTTGCTCTGGCGTTAACTGCTGAGGTGGATACACAGCAATAGAGTCACCGGAGTGCACACCAGCACGTTCAATGTGCTCCATGATACCTGGAATGACTACGTCCGTGCCGTCCGAAATAGCGTCGACCTCAATTTCTTTGCCTGTTAAGTAACGGTCAATTAGCACTGGATGCTCCGGATTTACCTTTACGGCATTTTCCATGTAGTGAAGGAGCTCTTCTTCTTTATAAACGATCTCCATTGCGCGGCCGCCAAGCACGTAAGATGGACGAACCAGTACAGGATAGCCAATTTCGTTAGCGATATTCACGGCAGCCTCTACAGAGAAGGCTGTCTTTCCAAGCGGCTGCGGGATTTCAAGCTCTCCAAGCGCCTGCTCGAATTTGTCCCGGTTTTCTGCACGGTCAATATCCTCTAGAGATGTACCGAGGATCTTCACTCCATGCTCAGACAGCTTATCAGCTAGATTGATGGCTGTTTGTCCGCCGAACTGAACAACCACTCCTTCTGGCTTTTCTAAATCAATAATGTGCATGACATCTTCAATGGTTAGCGGTTCAAAATACAGTTTATCGGAAATACTGAAATCTGTAGAAACAGTCTCCGGGTTATTATTAATGATAATTGCCTCGTAGCCAGCTTCTTTGATTGCCCATACGGAGTGAACCGTCGCGTAGTCGAATTCAACCCCCTGGCCAATACGGATAGGGCCGGAACCAAGCACGACGACCTTCTTGCGATCAGTCACGATAGACTCATTTTCCTCTTCGTATGTTCCATAATAGTAAGGTGTAGCCGATTCGAATTCTGCCGCGCAGGTATCGACCATTTTATAGACAGGAACGATAGCATTTGCTTTGCGCCAGTCATACACTTCTTTCTCTGATGCTCCCCATAGCTCTGCAATTGTACGGTCTGCAAATCCCATTTCCTTTGCCGTTTGGGCTGTTTCTTGGTCAAACGGATGAGCTGCTACTTCCTTTTCAAATTCTACGATGTTAGACAGCTTCTTCAGGAAGAAGAGGTCAATTTGGCACCACCCGTGGATGGTTTCGATTGAAATTCCGCGGCGCAGAGCTTCTCCAAGATAGAAGAGGCGCTCGTCTCCTGCTTTTCTAATACGCTTTTCAATGAAAGCATCATCCATTTCCTTTAATTCATCCATGCCTAGGTGATACACACCGCTTTCGAGAGAACGCACTGCCTTAAGAAGTGACTCTTCAAAGGTGCGTCCAATCGCCATAACTTCCCCGGTCGCTTTCATTTGTGTGCCGAGTGTACGGTTTGCTGATTCGAACTTATCAAACGGCCATCTTGGAATTTTAGATACGATGTAATCAAGTGCTGGCTCAAAGCAAGCATATGTCTTGCCAGTTACCGGATTCATCATCTCATCTAATGTCAAGCCAACAGCAATTTTGGCTGCCAGCTTGGCGATTGGGTAACCTGTCGCCTTAGAAGCAAGTGCAGATGAACGGCTGACACGAGGGTTTACCTCAATCACATAGTATTGGAAGCTGTAAGGATCCAATGCCAGCTGTACGTTACAGCCGCCTTCAATGCCGAGCGCGCGGATGATTTTTAACGATGTATTACGCAGCATCTGATACTCACGGTCACTTAACGTTTGGCTTGGTGCAACTACGATAGAATCACCTGTGTGGACACCAACCGGGTCAATGTTTTCCATGTTACATACAACGATTGCATTATCGTTAGAATCACGCATGACCTCATACTCAATTTCCTTAAAGCCCGCAATACTCTTCTCAAGAAGACACTGTGTCACCGGGCTGTTCTTCAGTCCGCTTTTCACCGTTTCAATCATCTCTGCTTCGTTGGAACAAATACCGCCGCCTGTTCCCCCGAGTGTATACGCCGGGCGCACAATGATTGGGTATCCCACTTTTTCAACGAACGTATATGCTTCTTCTAAAGTATGAATGATATCACTTTCAGGAACCGGTTCATTCAGCTCGTTCATTAAATCACGGAACAATTCGCGGTCTTCTGCTCGTTCAATTGCTGAAAGCTCTGTACCAAGCACTTTAACGCCGTACTCTTCCAATACACCAGCCTTAGAAAGCTCCATAGCCATATTTAAACCTGTCTGCCCACCGAGCGTTGGCAGGACCGCATCTGGACGCTCCTTCTGAATGATTCGGCTGACGAACTCCAGTGTGATTGGTTCAATGTAAACGGCATCTGCAATTTGTGTATCGGTCATGATAGTTGCCGGATTGGAGTTTACCAGTATAACACGGTAGCCTTCCTCTTTAAGAGCTAAGCAGGCTTGTGTTCCTGCATAGTCAAATTCTGCTGCCTGACCGATGACAATCGGCCCTGATCCGATGACGAGTATACTTTGAATATCTGTGCGTTTAGGCATGTTGAATCTCCTTTCCAGCGTTTACTTTCATCATGTTGATAAAGCGGTCAAATAAGTGGTTATCATCCTCTGGTCCTGGTGAAGCTTCTGGATGATATTGTACGGAGAAGGCCGGGTAGACTTTATGAGCCACTCCTTCGATTGTGCCATCGTTTAACGCGACATGTGTAACTTCCAACTCTGTATTTTTCAGCGTTTCTTCATTAACCGCATAGCTGTGGTTTTGAGAAGTGAGCGCTGTTTTGCCTGTGGCTAAATCCTTTACCGGATGGTTGGAGCCGCGGTGTCCGAATTTCAGTTTGAATGTATCTGCCCCTGAAGCAAGAGCAAACAGCTGATGTCCAAGACAGATTCCGAAGATTGGCACCTGACCAATCAACTCTCTTACTGTTTCAATAGCATGCGGCACATCTTTCGGGTTGCCGGGTCCGTTGGAGAGCATGATGCCATCTGGTTTAAACTGTAGAATTTCTTCGGCTGTTGTATCATGCGGGACTACGACAACATCACAATCACGATTGTTTAATTCCCGTAAAATGCCATGCTTCATTCCAAAGTCCATCAGTACAACGCGATAACCGCGGCCCGGGTTCGGGTAGGCTGACTTTGTTGAAACCTGGTCTACCTGATCCTTTGGCAGGACGGTGGCACGCAGACGGTGGATCACTTCCTCTGCATTTTCATTGATAGAGACGATCGCCCCTTTTAATGTTCCGTGCTGACGGATGACTCTTGTCAGCTTTCTTGTATCAATACCGCTAATGGCGGGAATGTTCTTCATTTTCAAATATTCGTTAAGAGACATCTCACTGCGGAAGTTTGAAGGATATTCAGCTGCTTCTTTAACGATCAGCCCTTTAACCGCTGGTTGAATCGTTTCAAAATCGTCTCGGTTAATTCCATAGTTTCCTACTAGCGGATACGTAAAGGTTACGATCTGTCCGCAATAGGAAGGGTCAGATAGTACTTCCTGATACCCTGTCATTCCTGTTGTGAACACGACCTCTCCTACTGTATCTCCTTCGCTTCCGAAACCTTTTCCGACTAAGATAGTCCCATCTTCAAGTATCAACTGTTTCTTCATGCTTGCACCTTTCCTTCCTGCCATACGAGTTTTCCTTGTGAGAATGTAGCTTCCGGCCATCCGCTGCACATCCAGCCAGCAAATGGTGTATTCTTTCCTTTTGAACGGAATTCATCAGGGTTGATTTCCTTTTCTCTCTCCAGATCCATGATAACGATATCCGCCGCCGCTCCTTCTTCAAGCTTGCCATAAGGCAGATCGAAAGCTTCAGCTGGCTTAATTGTCATCCAGTCTACAAGCTGCTTCAGTGAAATGATCTCTTTCTTTACCAAATGTGTGTACAAAAGTGGAAACGCTGTTTCTAAACCGACAATCCCAAATGGTGCTGTCTTCATTCCAACTGCTTTCTCTTCCGCTGTGTGCGGAGCATGGTCGGTAGCAATAAAGTCGATTGTGCCATCAAGCAGTCCTTCCACTAGCGCTTTTTGATCGTTTCTGCTGCGCAGCGGCGGGTTCATCTTAAAGTTCGTATCTTCGCCTGGAATGTCTTCATCACAAAGCAGCAAATGGTGAGGCGTCACTTCCGCTGTCACACGGATACCCGCTCTTTTTGCATCACGCACCGACCGAACAGATTGTTCTGTACTGATATGACATACGTGGTAATGGCAGTCCGCTGCTTCAGCAATGAGCACATCCCTCGCGATATGAACGGCTTCACAAATAGATGGGATCCCCGGGATGTTGTGCTTTTCTGCAAATTCACCGTCATGAACAGCCCCGCCGTAAATAAGTGAGTTATCCTCACAATGTGCCACTACCGCTGCACCGATTTCCGATGCCTGCTTCATAGCTTCATACATCATGCCTGCTTGCTGGATCCCTACTCCATCATCAGTGAAGGCGAAAGCGCCTGTTTCTTTTAAGCTTGCAAAGTCTGTTAATTCCTTTCCTGCTTCTCTGATCGTAATGGAAGCGTAGGGAAGCACACGTACATGAGCTGTTTCTTCAATTCTTTTATTTAAGTCTGATAAATGTTCAACTGTATCGGGTACAGGGCGCGTGTTTGGCATAGCTGCGATGGTTGTAAAACCGCCTGCTGCCGCTGCCATCGTACCTGTTTCAATCGTCTCTTTATGTTCGCCGCCAGGCTCGCGTAAGTGAACATGCAAATCAATAAGCCCTGGCAGTACGAGTTTCCCTTCTGCATCCACAATCGTTTCGCCATTTGCTTCCAAGTGCTCGCCCATTTCAGCGATTGTTGTTCCTTGTATGCGTATATCCTGTTTTTTTAGTTCACCGTTCTCAGCAAGAATATTGCCATTTTTGATTAGCCAATTCATTTGTCAATCTCCCTTCAAGCACTTGTTTTAAAACAGCCATTCTGACGAATACACCGTTCTCCATTTGTTTAAAGATGCGCGACCGCTCACATTCTACAAGCGAGCTGGCAATCTCTACTCCGCGGTTCACCGGTGCCGGATGCATGATAATGCTTCCTGTTTTCATTCGCTTCTCTCTCTCTTCAGTCAGTCCGTACATTTGATGATATTGCTCTTTCGTCATTTCTGCTTCGCTGTCATGCCGTTCATGCTGGATGCGTAAAAGCATAAGCACATCTACTTCCTCGACAAGCTTATCCATTGGTACGAATTCACCAGCTGATAAATATTCCTCTTCAAACCACTCTGGCGGTCCTGAGAATCGAACCTCTGCACCAAGTTTGCGAAGCGCTTCTGCATCTGACCGCGCTACCCGGCTGTGTCTGATATCTCCTACGATTCCAACCTTCAATCCGTCAAACCGCCCAAATTCCTGCTGGATGGTAAACAAATCGAGTAAACACTGAGTAGGGTGCTGGCCGCAGCCGTCTCCCGCATTAATTACTGGGATATTAATTTTATTGATAAGCTGCTCGTAATACCGGTCAGCCTCATGGCGTATAACGACAGCGTCTAATCCAATTGATTCCAATGTCCGAACTGTATCGTGCAGCGTTTCACCTTTTAAAACGCTGGAGCTTCCCGCTTCAAATGGGATAACCTCTAATCCCAGCTTTCTTTCAGCGACTTCAAAGCTTGTTTTCGTCCGTGTGCTTGCTTCAAAAAACAAGTTAGCAACAAACATTTGCTTGCCGGCGTGCCATTGCTCTCCTTGAGCAAATTTTTTCGCCTGCATTAATATTAACAGAATTTCATCTTTATGCATATCCTTAATTGAAACTAAATTTCTTAACATTGCTTTTCCGCCTCCATTTCCATAAAAAAACCACCCTTTTTATAAGGGTGGCCTTTAGTTGGCGTGTATAGTTCCCGTATGAAACCCTTCCACGCTGTACTTGAACACCCTTAAATGCCTCTCTGGACATTTTTAAAAGGTACTATGAAATTGTGCATGTTTATAAATGAAGATGTATGATCTAATTCGGCAGTGCTTCATCTCTTTTTGCTAATCTCACGGGATAGCTATTAAAAAGAACGCCTGCTACTCATGAATAGTTACTGCGTCGGTCTTATCTACCTCTTCAAGCTTCACTACAATTCGTTCACTGCTGGAAGTCGGGATATTCTTCCCTACATAATCTGCTCGTATTGGCAATTCACGATGTCCTCTATCAACCAGTACGGCCATTTGAATGTGAGAAGGCCGGCCAATATCCATTACGGCATCGAGCGCTGCTCTTACCGTTCTCCCTGTATACAGCACATCATCTACTAAGACAACAACCTTATTCGTGATATCTACCGGTATGTCGGATCCCTTCACTTGCGGCTCCTGATTGATCGTTTTTATGGAAAGGTCATCTCGGTAAAGTGTGATATCTAAATCTCCAACCGGAATTTCCTGCCCTTCAATTTGTTTAATTCGTTCTGCCAGCCTCTTCGCTAAATAGATGCCTCTCGTTTTGATGCCAATCAGCACGCAGTTTTCGATCCCTTTATTCTTTTCTAAAATTTCGTGGGCCACCCGCGTAAGTGCGCGCCGGATGGCTTGCTCATCCATCACTATTGCTTTCTCCATTTCATCACCTCATACGTGAGTCGGTAGTGATAAAAAAATCCTCTCGCCACCAAGACGAGAGGACAGCTGTGCACAGCGGAGAAGAATACACTACTCCTCCAATTGTGCTATAATCCGCTACCTTCTCAGCCTCACGGGACTGTATTTAAAGGTCTTATTCAACTGCTTTAAGCTTACTGCTTCTTGTACACTTTGTCAATTGCTTTTCGACAATAACTTTAACAATTGCTTAAAATCTTCCGGGGCCGGTGCCTCAAATTCCATATATTCCTCCGTGCGCGGGTGAACAAAACCCAGCACTCCTGCGTGGAGCGCCTGACCGTCAATATTCAATGTTTTTCTAGGCCCATACTTCGGATCCCCTGCAAGCGGATAACCGATATATTTCATGTGCACCCGTATTTGATGTGTCCGTCCTGTCTCAAGCACACATTCCACGAGTGTAAAATCTTTAAAACGGTCGAGCACTCGAAAGTGTGTGACTGCTTCCTTTCCGCCGTTAACAATCGTCATACTTTGGCGATCCTTCGGGTCACGGCCAATCGGTGCATCGATTGTCCCATGATCATGCGGAATGATTCCATGAACGATTGCTTGATATTTTCGGGTAACAGATTTATCAACAAGCTGCTGTACAAGCCTCTCATGGGCGAGGTCATTCTTCGCCACCATTAATAAACCTGATGTATCTTTATCAATTCGATGCACAATACCTGGGCGCATTACCCCATTAATTCCGGATAAATCTTTGCAATGGGCCATCAAGCCATTGACAAGTGTACCTGTCAAGTGTCCAGGCGCCGGGTGAACGACCATACCGCGCGGTTTGTTCACTACAAGAACATCGGCATCTTCATAATAAATATCTAAAGGCATTTCCTCTGCTTCTACATCAAGCGGTTCAGGCTCAGGAATTTCAATCAGCAGCTCGTCACCCTCTGCACATTTATAATTTGATTTAACGGCCTGGCCATTCACTTTCACCAAGCCTTCCTTAATCCAGCCTTGGACTTGAGCACGCGACCACTCCTCACTCAGTCCTGCGGCAACTCTATCTACACGCATCTGGTCTTCTTCTGTGGAAACAACATGTTCAATGTGATCCATTCATCTTCCTCTTTTCCTTTTTATCTTCGATCAGCATAGCGGCCATTAATAGGATGACTCCAATTGTCAAGGAGGCATCAGCAATGTTAAAGATCGGGAAATCGTAACTAAAGATGTACGTATTTAAGAAATCAACAACTTCTTTGCGGAACAGCCGATCGATGAAATTCCCGATAGCTCCTCCGAGCAGGAAGGCCAGTGAGATCTTAATAAGCGGCTTGTCTTTAGCTTCTGTTTGCATATAATAAATAATTCCTGCGACGACAACTACGGTAATAATATAAAACAGCCAAAGCTGCCCTTCAAGCATCCCCCAGGCTGCTCCCCGATTACGGTGAGATGTAATATAGAAAAAGTCTCTCACTATTTCAATGCTCTCACCGATTTCCATACTTTTTACGATAAGCCACTTTGTCCACTGGTCCAGCAAAATAACCAGTAAAGCCAATAAATAATACAAAGGGATTCCTCCATTTTTATTCACTTATCTGTACATTTTAAACGAATACTATGTCTATTCTACCAAGTGTATAAGCCAGATGTAAAAGCAAAAAGCTGCCCTGAAGCAGCGTGTCGCTATCGACACCCTCAGGACAGCTTTGATTGCAAACTGTTGAACCGACTGTCTTACTGCACTGATTACACTTCTGTATAATGGTTAGACACAACATCCGCACAACGGGAGCATAGTGTTGGGTGTGCATCATTTTCACCGACGTCTGTCGAAACAATCCAGCAGCGCTCACATGTTTCGCCTTCTGCCTTTTCCACCACGACTGCGGCATGCTCGAATTTCAACGCATGCTCCGGTGCATCAGCAAGAGAGCCTCCTTGCTCAAAGCCGGAAATGATCAGAAGCTGCTTCACATCTTCTTCAATAGATTTAAGAAGTGCCTTTGTCTCCTCATCAGCATACAAAGTGACTTTTGCGGTCAGCGATTTTCCGATTACCTTTTCATTACGTGCTTCCTCAAGGGCTTTCAGTACATCATCGCGAAGCTTCATAAACTTGGTCCACTTCTCTTTCAAAGCTTCTGCTTCAGGCATTTCTTTTGGTTCCGGCATGTCCGTCAGCTGAACGCTCTCCTCTTCTACACCTGGAATGTACGCCCACACCTCGTCTGTTGTATGGGAAAGAATTGGAGAAAGAATCTTCGTTAAAGCAAGCAATGTTTCATAGAGCACCGTTTGAATGGCACGGCGATCCTGATGATTTTCCGGTTCGATGTACAAAATATCCTTCGCAAAATCCAGATAAAAGGCGCTAAGATCCACCGTACAGAAGTTGTTAACAGCATGATAAATGGCTGCAAATTCGTAGTTATCATAATAACGGTGCACGTCTTTCACTAATTCATTTAATTTTACAAGCATAAATTGGTCTACTTCACGCAGATTTCCGTAGGCTACCGCATCCCGCCCCGGTTCGAAGTCTGCAAGGTTACCAAGCAGGAAACGGAACGTGTTACGGATTTTCCGATACACTTCTGCTACTTGCTTAAGAATGTTGTCTGAAATACGCACATCAGCTTGGAAGTCAACAGAGGCTACCCATAAACGCAAGATATCCGCACCAAGCTGCTTCATGACTTTAGCTGGAATCACCACATTTCCAAGTGACTTACTCATTTTGCGTCCTTCACCGTCCAGAGCAAACCCATGGCTTAAGACTCCCTTATATGGCGCCTTTCCGGTTACAGCCACTCCAGTTGTTAAAGAAGAGTTGAACCAGCCCCGGTATTGGTCAGAGCCTTCTAAATATAAATCAGCCGGACGAACGAGATCATCACGTTCTTCTAAAACCGCCTGGTGGGAAGAGCCGGAATCAAACCATACATCCATAATATCCATTTCTTTCGTGAATTGGCCGTTCGGGCTTCCAGGATGTGTAAACCCTTCTGGCAGAAGATCTTTTGCTTCCCGTTCAAACCAAATATTAGAGCCATGCTCACGGAACAAGTTGGAAATATGGGCAATCGTTTCATCAGTGATGATCGGCTCATTATTTTCTGCATAGAATACCGGAATCGGTACCCCCCAGGCACGCTGACGAGAAATACACCAATCTCCTCGGTCACGCACCATGTTAAATAGACGTATTTCTCCCCAGGCCGGCACCCATTTCGTTTCCTTGACTGCCTCAAGAAGGTCGTCACGGAACTTATCAATAGAAGCAAACCATTGAGCGGTTGCACGGAAAATAACCGGCTTCTTCGTCCGCCAATCATGCGGGTAAGAATGTGTAAAGAATTCCAGCTTCAGTAAAGCTCCTGCCTCTTCCAGCTTTTCTGTGATCGGCTTATTAGCGCTGTCGTAGAATAACCCTTCGAATCCAGGAGCCTCCTCCGTCATAACTCCACGGTCATTAACTGGGCAAAGAACATCTAATCCATATTTCTTGCCGACAACAAAGTCATCTTCCCCGTGTCCTGGCGCTGTATGAACACAGCCCGTACCGGAATCTGTTGTTACATGCTCTCCAAGCATGACTAGTGATTCGCGGTCATAAAGCGGATGCTTCGCTGTTACATATTCAAGCTCAGCGCCTTTTACCTTTCTCACAATTTCAGGCGACTCCCATCCTACTTTAGCCGCTACTTCTTCTACCAGCTCTTCTACAATGACATACTGTTCATCATTCGCAGCTACAACTGCATACGTCAAATCTGGATGCACGGAGATCCCGAGATTGGCTGGAATTGTCCAAGGAGTTGTTGTCCAGATAACAATCTTTGTTCCCTCTTCAAGCACACCTTTTCCGTCTTTTACGTCAAAGGCAACGTAAATAGAAGGAGAGCGCTTGTCCTTATATTCAATCTCCGCTTCAGCTAAAGCAGATTCACTGGAAGGAGACCAGTACACCGGACGCTGTCCTTTGTAAATGTATCCCTTCTTGGCCATTTCACCGAATACTTTAATTTGCTCGGCTTCGTATTCTTTCTTCAGTGTAATATAAGGGTTTTCCCAATCCCCCCGCACACCTAAGCGCTTAAACTGCTCCTTTTGGCCGGCAATCTGCTCATAAGCGTATTCTTCACACAGCTTGCGGAACTCAGCAACCGTCATCTCCTTACGGTTAACCCCTTTATTGGTCAGCGCCTGTTCGATAGGCAAGCCATGTGTATCCCAACCTGGCACGTAAGGCGCATGGTAGCCGCTCATTGACTTATATCGAACAATGAAATCCTTTAAAATTTTGTTCATGGCGTGTCCCATATGAATATCACCATTGGCATACGGAGGACCGTCATGCAGCACAAACATCGGCCGGCCTTTCGTCCGTTCCTGCACCTTTTGGTAGATGTTTATTTCATTCCACTTTTCCTGCATCGCCGGTTCACGCTTCGGCAAATTGCCTCGCATTGGAAACTCAGTTTTTGGCATTAGCAATGTATCTTTGTATTCCATCATAGCTCCTCCTTGATTACGTATCTTTATAACCATTCATAGACAAAACAAAAAACCTTCCCATCCCTAAAAAAGGGACGAGAAGGTTTTCCCGCGGTACCACCCTGATTAACATAGCAACGCCATGTTCACTTAAGCATTCGTATCGTGAATGACCCGCTCTTCTCTAGTAGGATCCCGTTCGAAAAGAGCGCTCCAGGGTGATCTTCCATTTTTCGCCTCTGCCGGGCTTTCACCATTCCCCGACTCGCTTAAACAGCTAAAAAATGTACTGTCCCTATCATCGCGTTGTCACTATTCGCCTTATAATGTTTCAATTATATGAATTGCCCGCTTATTCGTCAAGCTCACGCTTCCGTTTTCGAAAGATCTGATTCAGATAGCCGCTGGATTTCCGTGTTATCCACTTCAAACTCCATTAGCTTGTCCCAATCATCATTGTTGAGCAGCTCAAGCTGTGCTTCCATCAGGAGCTTCAAACGAGCGCGAAGAACCTTAGACTGCTTCTTTAAATCCTCAACCTCAATCGCCACTTTTCTGGCTTTTGTGAGCGATTCATTGACGATGCGGTCCGCATTCTTCTCTGCCTCTTTTACAATCAATTGAGCTTCCTTATAAGCGTTTTTCTTTACTTCTTCGCCAGATTCCTGTGCAACCGAAATCGACTTGTTCAGCGCTTCTTCAATACTGGTAAAGTGATTCAGCCGTTCCTCCTGAAGCTTAAGCCGTTCCTCAAGCTCTTTCTTCTCTCTAATAAGCAGCTCATAATCCTTAATAATCTGGTTTAAAAAGCTGTTAACCTCATCTTCATCATAGCCGCGAAATCCACGGCTGAACTCTTTATTATATATATCTAACGGCGTTAAAGGCATAAGCCCACCTCCACTGCAAATCTCTAATGAACAAAAGTTTATATATTAACGCTTCCTATTATAAAGGTTTTTCTACGGTTTGTGGTAATAATCCTTGCATTTTTCCTTATTTATTTCAAGATTCCTAAAGAAATGCGCCATTTTTCTTTTTTTGTCTTTCCTTCTAAACGAAGCAGCTTGGCTCTTCCTGCTCCTCGAACAGACAATACATCCCCTTCTGCACATTCAAAAGCTGGGTTCTCTATTTGCTTCCAATTAACTTTAACCAGCCCGCTCCTCACCCATGTCTGCGCTTTCTGTCTGGACTGGTTTGTGAAAGCGGATATAACGGCATCCAGCCGAAGGGAGCTCACCGTGCAGCTCATTTCTTTCCAGTCCTCCTGTTTCGCCGCCACCTTATGGAAAGGCTGCTTGCTCAGCGTAACATTTATTTTTCCAACCTGGGTCAAATGCAGTTCTATGTAGTTGTCTATTTCCTGAGCCGCAAAAAATTGGACTCTATTTTGACTGAGGATAATATCGCCAAATTTCCCGCGACGCAGCCCCAGGCCCATTAGGTTCCCAAGCACGTGCGGGTGAGAAAGCGACACAAACTTTTCGGGATAATGAATCTCAAATAATACAACGGAGAAATCACTTTCTTCAGGTATGAAATAATCTGGATAAATCAAGGCTCTTTTTCTTTCTGCTTCTGCAGTTCCTCCGAAGAAAGATACCGCTGTTTCACCTTGTGCTCCAATTAGTGAGCGGATAATTTCCTGTTCTCTCGGGTCAAGAAAATCCGTTAGCTTTGGTGCATACCTTTCTTCTACTTCTCTTTTCCACTCAAGCACTTGATCAATAAATTCTTTCTCTTCCGGCCGGAAGTGCTGATAAATGGATGACATGCTTTGCCCTCCTTGTTATTATCATTCTGCCCTAAAAAGCAAAAAAGGAAGCTTGCGGCTCCCTTTCTTTCATGAAGCTTATTAAATTGCCCACTGCGCTATCTGGGCCAGTCCTCTTGTTGCTAAATTTAGTACGATGAAAGCAACAATTGGAGAAATGTCAATCATTCCAAGCGGCGGAATGATCTTTCTGAACGGGTCCAAGTAGGGCTCACAGATCCTAGCCAAAAAACGGCCAATTGATGTCTCACGCGCATTCGGAAACCAGGACATCAAAATGTAGATGATGAGCGCCCATGAATATAGGTTAATAAGTTGCATCAATACTACAATAATAAATTCCATACTGCTTATGGCCACCTCGTATTGTCAATATCGTCTTCCGCTAAAAATTGAGTAATGCTTCCATCGACCTCTACATTCTCAGGTGTACAAAGAAAAATTTTCGGGCCGAGCTGCTGAATTTCTCCTCCAACGGCGTATACCGTACCGCTCAAAAAGTCAATAACTCTTTTAGCTTGGTCATGCTGAATTCTCTGCAGATTAATAATCACTGCTTTTTTGTACTTCAGATGATCAGCAATTTCTTGCGCTTCTGCGAATACCCGGGGTTCACTGAGAATGACCTTTGAGCTTGAGGATTTTTGCACACTTTTTAAACTAACAACGTTCTTTTTTGCTGTTTGAGAATGCGGTACCTGTTCCATTTCAGGCGCCTCGGCCTCTTCCATGAGCTGATAGTCATCGTCATCTAAAAGAAAAAGAGATTTAAACTTAGACTTGATTCCCATCACATCACCTCCCCGGTTTATTCACCTACAAGGGCAGTACCGATTCTTACCATCGTTGCACCTTCTTCTATGGCGATTGAGTAATCATTGCTCATGCCCATAGAGAGCTCTGCGCACGGTGCATAAGACAGATCCAGCTTTTGCACTTCTTCTTGAAGCTGCTTGAGCTTGCGGAAACAGCCTCTAAGTACCTCTTCGTCATCTGTTAAAGGAGCCATTGTCATAAGTCCGTTTACAGTGATCCGATCATACTGAGCCAGCTGTTGAATAAAGGGAATCACTTCCTCTGGAGATATCCCATGCTTAGATTCTTCTCCTGACACATTCACCTGCACAAGACAGTTAATCGGCTGTTCTGCCCGCTTGTGAATTTCCTTTGCCAGCGAGAGGCGATCAAGTGAATGAATATAGGAAACTTTACCAACGATGTTTTTCACCTTTCTTGACTGCAGCGTTCCAATAAAATGCCAAACCGGCTTGTCTCCCAGGTTGTTCCATTTCTCAAGGAGTCCTTCATCCCTGTTTTCTCCAAAATGACGCAGACCTGCTTCTAATGCTTCTTGCGCTCTTTCTGTCGATACATATTTCGTTACAGCAATGACGGTTACTTCTTCGGCTTGTCTGCCTGCTCTCTCGCAAGCCGCCTCGATTTGTTGTTTTACATTTTGCCATTTATCTGCTACTTTCATGAAGTTACACTTTCTCCTTCCAGCCAATGAATCCAATCATTCTTCCAGTTTTGCCTTGGTCACGGCGATGGGAAAAAAATTCTGGGCTGCAGCTTGTACAATAATTTGTTGAACGGATACTCTTCTTTGGTATGCCCGCTTTCTGCAAAATCATTTCATTAAGCTTCTGCAGTGAAAGCAAAAATTGACCTTCTTCTTTGGAAACTGGTGTGAAGGGCGGCTCGTTGCCGCTAATCCAGCGCCGAGCCCCTTCAATTACGCGTTCATCCACCTGATAGCATTGTTCACAAATCGAAGGCCCGATAACTGCTTCAATCTCTTCAGGGTTAATGCCCTCTTTTTCCCACTGCTTTACCATATTCCATCCGATGCCGAGAACAGTTCCCTTCCATCCAGCATGGGCTGTTCCAATCCTCTTGTGCTTTCGAGATAAAAAGTAAAGAGGCACACAATCAGCATAACAAAGCGTCAGTAAAAGTCCAGGATCCTCCGTATACAACCCATCGGTATCCGGCAGGCTTGTATCATAATTAAGAGCCCCCTTGCCGGCATCCTGCTTTGTTACATGAGCGATCCGGTTTCCGTGTGTTTGACAAGCACCAACCCATTGATCGGTCGAAAAATCAAGAAGACGGCCAATCGTTTTCCGGTTCGCGCGCACATCCTCCGGTCGATCCTTCACATGAAACCCTGTGTTCAAGGTTTCAAAGACTCCTGTGCTTTGTCCCCCATGCTTTGTTGAAAAGCCGGCTACAAGTCCAGGAATGTCTTCATGCCAGTCTTGTATGACATAAAAACTGTTATGTTTAGAAACAAAAGGTTCTGTCATGTCCCTACTCCCGAATATTTTCTTATAGTGTAACACAATTAAGCAAAAAACGTCACTGAAAAACAAATTATTCCTCTTTCGCATTCCTTTCTGCGGGAAGTGGAGGTCCTGCATAACGCACGAGAATAACATCTTCACCAATCTTGACGATTTGTGTCCAAGGAATAATAATTTCTTCTTCTTTCCCAAAGAGGCCGAGGAACTTACCTGAACGGCTAATAACGATGGAGTCAATCGTTCCGGAATGCAGATTCAAATGAATATCAGAAATATTCCCTAGTTTCTTACCGTTGGCAACGTTCACAATATCCTTCATCTGAAATTCAGATATTCTTCCCAATGTGATGCCTCCTTTATCACCTCGATACCGATACCATAATATATGCGAAAATAAAAAAATAAGACTCTTCACGTGTTCTGCCATGAAGAGTCTGTTCTAATTAATTAATATTCTTATTCATTTGTTTAATAGCTGCTTTCTCAAGTCTGGAAACCTGAGCCTGGGAAATCCCGATCTCATCGGCGACCTCCATTTGTGTTTTTCCTTGGAAGAAACGCTTTTTAATAATCATTTTTTCACGATCATTTAGCCGCTTTAATCCTTCCTTTAGAGAGATCTCTTCAATCCAGTCTGTATCTTTATGACTGTCATCGCTTAACTGGTCCATGACAAAAATCGGATCTCCTCCATCATTATAGATGGGCTCGAACAAAGATACAGGATCCTGAATAGCATCTAAAGCAAACACAACCTCTTCTTTAGGTACATCAAGCTCTTTGCTAATCTCTTCAGCTGTAGGCTCTTTAGAAGTTTCTGCTATCAGCCTCTCTCTTACCTGCAAGGCCTTATAAGCAATATCTCTTAATGAGCGTGATACCCTGATAGGGTTATTGTCCCGCAGATAACGGCGGATCTCCCCAATAATCATGGGTACTGCATATGTAGAAAAACGCACATTATGGCTTAAATCAAAATTATCTACTGATTTCATTAAACCAATACAGCCTACTTGAAATAAATCATCTACATATTCACCGCGATTGTTAAACCGTTGAATAACACTTAAAACAAGCCTTAAGTTTCCATTCACCAGCTTTTCTCTTGCACTCAGTTCTCCTTTTTGCAGACGCTCAAACAAGTCACGCATCTCTTCATTCTTTAACACTGGGAGTTTCGAAGTATCTACACCGCATATTTCCACTTTATTACGCGCCATTATGAAAATCCCCCTCCTCGCAGGAACTGCTGTACACAAACAGTATCTCCTATGAGCAGAAAACTATGCATGACCTGAAAGGTATGACATCCTGCCTCGCTTATAGACGGGTAAAAGCCGGCTCACGGCCCTTCTCCATAAAAAAATCTGTTCCATCAGCAGCAATGCTTGGAACAGATTCTTTATCGTGCATTATTTACACCATTTTATTAAATTCCTTCTGCAAACGCTGGATAATTCTTTTTTCAAGCCGGGAGATATAAGACTGAGAGATGCCTAGCAAATCAGCTACATCCTTCTGCGTTTTTTCTTTCTCCCCTCTTAGCCCAAAGCGAAGCTCCATAATTTGCTTTTCTCTATCAGACAGATGCTCCATCGCTTGAAACAGCAGCTTCCGATCTACACCTGCTTCAATATCCTTTGTAATGATATCATCATCTGTTCCCAATACATCTGACAACAGAAGTTCATTGCCATCCCAGTCAACATTCAATGGTTCATCCAGCGACACTTCAGATCGTATTTTATTGCTGCGGCGCAAATGCATAAGAATCTCGTTCTCGATACATCTAGAAGCATATGTTGCAAGCTTAATTTTCTTTTCGGGATTGAATGTATTAACCGCTTTAATAAGCCCAATTGTTCCGATGCTAATTAAGTCTTCAATATTGATGCCCGTGTTTTCGAACTTTCTGGCAATATACACGACAAGGCGAAGGTTTCTTTCTATCAAGAGTGCTCGGGCTGCCTGGTCACCTTTTGGCAGCTTTGTCAGCAGCTTCTCCTCTTCCTCTCTTGAAAGTGGAGGAGGAAGAGCTTCACTGCCGCCGATGTAATAGATTTCATCTGTCTTCAATTTTAGCTTGATCAGCAGCTTGTACCAGTAATAAGTGAATTTTAACCGCCATTTTTTCATAAAACAGCCCCCCTTAATAATAAAAATAAATAGATCCTATTCATTTTTTATGAAACCTCTTCATACGATAAAGGCAATGCCATTTTAGGATGCAAAATGCAGGAAAACTGATCATCAGAGGAGAGCCTCATCGTCGTAAAGCTGACCACCCCTTTTGAGACGACTGTGGTTTTCACTCCATTGCTTATTTCAAGGAAATCAGGCTTAAATGCAGGCAACAGCTGATGAGACTTTCCAACAGACTGAGCAGGAATTAACCGCATTTTCTCAAGCCATTCCTCTGGAAGCTCTTTCTCTTGAAAAAGCAATACTTCAGGATTCTCTGCGGCTTCTAAAATCTGTGCGGGCAGCTGATCCTCCAGGCCGTTAACAGAAACTAGCATAACAGGTGCCTTTGATATAGGGTCATACAGCTGGTTTCCTGTATCTACTAAGCCCTTTAGCAGAAACTCCTGTTCATTGATCCTTATTTTAACGTGAAGAAGCTGATCATGCTGGAGCCTGGCCGTTTCAAACTCATCTGCCCTTCCCTTCGCAAAATAGAAAGCGATCGGCAGGCCAAACATAACAAAAAGCCAGCTGACAGGGTCTCCAAAGCCTTTTAGCTCTGCTAAAAACACAGCAGATTCCATTTGCATGTCAAACTGAATAAAATAATGAATGCCTAAAAGTAAACCGCCTGTTAAAAAAGTCGAAAAATAAAAGGCTGCCAAGTGAACAAGAAAATATTTCCACCTCTTGAATCCAAACGCAGCTAAAACCATCAATACAGACAACATGATCTTTGCCACAGGATGCCCGGCTTCCTCTGCTATTGGCGTTACCATCAGCCAAATACTTGCCGAACCAATCAATCCCCCTGCGGCTAGCCGATACCATTTTACGGATTTTTTCAAAAAAATAGCAGCTATCCACAACAGCAATGCATCAGCAAACCAATTTAAGAGCCATAGTGCATCCAGATAGACAACCACACCATCCCTCCCTTTTCTCTCTATTAGATTCAATATGGAGTTTGATTAAAAGTATATAGGTGAATGAAAAAGAAGTGTGTCACAATCTAGAAGAGAAACGGAACAAGTTTTCACAGATATGTTCGTTTTTTGTCAAACGAAAAAGCCCCCTCTTTCAACTACAAACGGGAACAAATGTTTCCAAACAACAAAAAAAAGAGACTGTTCAATAGAACAGTCCTCGACACTGTATAAATGGTACGCTACTTATCTATTAGCGGCGTCTATTTCTATTTCTCAAGAACGTTGGAATGTCGAGTGTATCCTCGACCGGCTGAGACGGCTGTGCCGGTGGTGCTTCATGATGGGATGGCTCTTCATTCCTATAATCACGTCTTTGCGGGGAAGTAGGATAAGGTTGATTTTGTTGTGGTTGTGGCTGTTGCTGCTGTTGCTGCGTCTGTTGCTTCATTTGTCCGAATCCAGGGCGGAATTGCTTCGTTTGCTGCAACGTGGACTCAGAGAAGCCAGTAGCAATAACTGTTACCACAATTTCATCCTTTAAGTCTTCATTAATAACGGAACCAAAAATCATGTTCACTTCTTGGTCAGATGCAGAAGCTACAATGTCAGCTGCTTCCTGTACTTCATAAAGACTTAAGCTGGAACCTCCAGTGATGTTCATCAGTACCCCTTGTGCCCCATCAATAGATGTTTCAAGTAATGGGCTGGAAATTGCTTTCTTCGCTGCTTCAGCTGCACGATTTTCGCCGGAAGCTACACCGATACCCATTAATGCAGACCCTTTATTAGACATAATTGTTTTCACATCGGCAAAGTCAAGGTTGATTAATCCAGGAACAGCAATCAAGTCAGAAATACCTTGTACACCTTGTCGAAGGACGTTATCTGCTTCTCTGAACGCTTCAAGCATTGGTGTACTCTTATCTACGATTTCAAGCAAACGGTCATTCGGAATAACGATTAGCGTATCAACAGATGCTTTCATCGTTTCGATTCCGCCTGCTGCCTGAGTCGCACGCTTACGGCCTTCAAAAGTAAACGGACGCGTAACAACGCCGACCGTTAAAGCGCCAAGATCTTTTGCGATTTGAGCGATGACCGGCGCAGCTCCCGTACCTGTTCCACCACCCATACCGGCGGTAACAAATACCATATCTGCTCCGCGAAGTGCTTCTTCAATTTGTTCCTTGCTCTCTTCGGCAGCTTTTTTTCCTACCTCTGGATTTGCACCCGCACCGAGTCCGCGAGTTAATTTTGAGCCAATTTGCATTTTTACTTCTGCTTTTGATAAGTTCAGCGCTTGGGCATCTGTATTTACAGCGATAAACTCTACCCCTTGCACACCGTGCTCGATCATACGGTTTACAGCATTGTTTCCGCCGCCGCCTACGCCAATGACTTTTATCGTCGCTAATGAATCTAAATTAGTATCAAACTCCAACATGACAGATCCTCCTAATTCGTCGTTATTCCTCTACGATGACTTATTCTTCAAAAAAGTAACCGAAAAACTTTTTCATTTTTGAACTCAATTTTTGTTCCTGCTTCTTCTCAGGCTTTTGTTTCTCCGATGGTGCCGCTTCCTGGGCGCGCGCCTCAGCTATCGAGACCGGCTCCTGGACAGCACTTACCTTTCGGCCTTGCAGCTTTGCATTTTTGTAGGCGTATTTGATTAATCCAACCCCAGCCGTATATTGCGGTTCTCTAACGCCTATATAGTCTGGAACAGCTGAACGGACCCGGCTTTGGAAAACTTCCTGAGCCAGCTCTAAAATACCTGGAAGACTGGACGTTCCTCCTGTCAATACAAAACCGCCTGGTACGTCATGAATTCCCTGGCTCTTCAACTCATCGAGGACCATTTCAAATAATTCTTCAAGCCTTGCTTCAATAATATCAGAAACCTCAAGTTGACTAAACTGTTGATGTTGATCACTGCCGATAATTGGAACGCTGAACACTTCCTCTTCAGAAGCAAGATCATAAAAAGCGTGTCCATGCTTAAGTTTAATTTCTTCTGAATCCTCGGTAGTTGTTCTTAATCCAATCGACAGATCTTTCGTGATATGGTCTCCGCCGATAGGGAAAACAGCCGCTGCTTTAATATGCCCCTGGTTAAAATAAGCAACAGTTGTTGAACCGCCCCCAATGTCGACAAGCACCGTACCAAGATTCTTTTCGTCCTTTGATAATGCAATTTCTCCCGCCGCAAGCGGCTGGAAAACGATTTCGGTAATTTCAAGACCCGCTCGCTCTACACAACGCAATGTATTATGTAAGAAAGTTTTCGATCCTGTAACGATAATTCCTTCCATTTCTAAACGCACACCGATCATGCCGCGGGGATCGGTAATTTCATCAAGTCCATCAACGATAAACTGCTTGGGAATGACATTGATGATTTCACGGTCTGGAGGAATGGACATTACTTGCGACGCATCAATAACTCTCCCTACGTCCACGTCTGTAATTTCACGGTTCTCACTAGATACAGCTACCACTCCGTTGCATGGCTGCAAAAGTGCATGATTGCCGGCGATGCCTACAACTACTTTCTTAATCTCAATGCCAACCATTCTTTCTGCCTGTTCAATTGCCTTTTTTATGGAATAAACGGTTTCGTCTATATCAACAACAGAACCTTTACGAATTCCTTTCGATTTCACATTCCCAACACCGATAATATTTATGGAATCACTATCCATTTCACCAATTACTACTTTAATCGCGGATGTACCGATGTCAAGGCTTACCAATACTTCATTGCTGTTCATTCCTTGGCACCTCCTCTAACTCAACGACTCGTCCGAACAACAATACTTTGTTTCCAATTAAATGATTTATAGAAACATTCGTCATTTTCAACTTAATTCCCTCTTAAATTTTCATATTTTTTATAAACTTGCCTTTTTCATAGATAGTTCAGCCACCTGCGCAGATTGAATATCTGTCTTGAAGAAAGAATGGCTATTTACAAGTCTACACTAAGTTATCAGCCTAGAAAAGCGATTTAATTAGAGAGTTTTTAAGAAACGGCTTTTGCCGTTAAAAAATCAAGCGAAGCTTTCCAAATAAGCAGGAAAAGACAGAATCAATGTTCTGGCGGGGCTTCTTCCGTCATTTCATCCCTCTCGGAAGGATAAGCTCGGAAATAAGAGCCTACCTGCAAATCAATAATCCCTTTTACGTCAGGATCAAGCTGACTAGCAATTTCAGGGTAATAGACCATCTTCTCCGAAAAAGTCTTAAGATTGGCAGAAACCTCAAATCCATCGTTCATAAACAGCTGGATTCGAAGGTTATCATTCTTCTTCGGGACATAATAAATTTCTGAAATGGCATTCCGTACTTCTGGAGGGAGTTCCTCTAAGGAAGTCATCATCCTGTCTAGCACCTTGCCGGCCTCAAAATTATGCAAAATTGGCAATTGCTCAAGAGGACCGCCTGTTGCTTCCTTGATTATGGCCCCGTTGTTAAGGACAGGATATAACGTTTCTCCATCAGAAAGATAAGCCATCTTTCTCTGTTCTGTCACCGAGATATTCAACCTATTCGGGAAGCCAATGGATATATCCGCTTCTTGAATCCTTTCATCCTGCTCGAGCTTCTTCTCCGCTTGCTTCAGGCTCGATTCCCAAATTCCTTGGTTCTCCTTTAATCCGCTTTTCTCCAATACCTCTACTGTAGGTATCAGCTCATTTCCCTCTACTTTAATAGAATGAATCTTGCTTAGCGGAGACTGAAAATAAATAATCACAAGGATGATTAAAAAAAATAAAGAGATAATAAAGATGAGACGGCGATTCGTCTTTCTCTTTCTCAGCTTCTTCAGCTTTGGAATCCTGTCTTCAATAGAGACCATGTTCTCTCTTTCCATGCCTTTTCCTCCCGGTTCAACGGTCTGCATAAGAAAATCATAAGGAAGACGACATGTCAGCCCATGCCGCAGATTCTCACCTATGATACTTATTGTAAAGCAGTCAGAAAAAGGATAAAAGGATAAACATAAAAAAATTCTTTCTTTATCCCTTTTTTTGAGCTGCTAATTCAAGCATGACTTTAAATAATCTGTCTGAAGCATCTTTGATGCCCAATTCAGAGGCAGCCGCCTTCATATGTTTCCATTCCTCGCTTAATAGCACTTGATCCAGTTTTTCAAGCAGCGTATCAGGCGTCAGCTCTTTCTCAACGAGCATAACCGCTGCCCCATGCTCTGTTAATGAGGAAGCATTTTTCTCTTGATGGTTATTCGTTACATACGGGCTTGGCACTAGTATGCTGGGTATGCCTAAAGCTGTCAGCTCCGCCAACGTTGTCGCACCTGCTCGTGAAACAACGAGGTCACATTCCACCAATACTTCCGGCATATTGTAGATAAATGGGGCTACTGCCACATTTGCCGGCTTGCCAGCGGCATCCAATTCTTTTTGAACATTTTCGAAATGGACATCACCTGTAATGTAGAGAATCTGGTATGGCTTGGAAGCTAGCTTGGGGACGGCTTTAATAACCGCCTCATTAATGGGACGAGCTCCCCTGCTTCCCCCGAATATAAGAACAGTTTTCTTGTCCTTGGATAACCCAAAGGATTGAAGTGCATTAGATGGCTGAGCATTAGCTACCTCTGACGCTCGCGGATTCCCTGTCAAAACCACTTTCTCCTGCGGGAAGAACTGTCTTGCTTCCTCAAAGCAGATAGCCACTTGATCCACATATCTGCTTAAAAACTTATTAGTCAATCCCGGTACACTGTTTTGTTCATGGATAACGGTTGGGATCCCCAGCTTTGCCGCCGCGTACACAACCGGGCCGCATACATAGCCTCCTGTACCGATAACCGCATCGGGCTTGAATTCCTTCAGCAGCTTTTTACACCTTCTTACGCCCTTCAAAAACCTTGTAACCGTCTTCACATTCTCCATTGAGATAGACCTTTTAAACCCTGTAATTTCAATGGAGCGAAAAGGAATTTTCTCTCTTCTAACCAAATCCGACTCCAGGCCTTTTTCTGTCCCAATATATAGAAAGGAAGTGTCTGGATGCTTTTCTTTAATTGTCCGTATAAGAGCAAGAGCCGGATAAATATGTCCGCCAGTTCCTCCTCCACTGACAACGATCTTCATATGTTTTCACCCCATCAAATTGATCTCTGTCTCATCATGTATGCCGGCTTTTACTCTAACAAGCCAGTCAGCTCTTGTGTTTGAACAAAGCCTTTGTTCATATGATATGTGTCGTTGAGCGAAGAGTTCGCCATCTTCTTCTCAACAATCAAGCTATTGCTCTATCATACTATACTTTCCCATTATATAAATATAGCTTGTCTTTCTTAAAAAGAAAATGAAAAAATATAACAAGTTTGCTTCAATTACTATACTATCATGCTTCGTTATCGTTGTGTCTGTCTTCTGCATACCAACCGTTTCATCACCAGCAGAAAAAGATTCCATAAAACAAAAGAGAAACCTAAAAATAGGTTTCTTCTTTGACTTGCAAAAATTGAATGTTCATTTACTGCAAGCTGGCAAGCAGGTATCCCTGCTCTCCTCAATGACGGGAATAACGGCTAATATTAAGTAAAATCCCAAATGCCGCCAGCATAAGTGTCAACGAAGAGCCCCCATAACTTAGAAAAGGGAGAGTAATCCCAGTAACAGGCATCAGACCAATAACTACGCCAATATTGATTGTCACTTGAATAGCAGCCATGGATACAATGCCGGCAGCTAGGAAG
The DNA here is from genome assembly GCF_000812025.2 of Bacillus thermotolerans. Taxonomy (GTDB): domain Bacteria; phylum Bacillota; class Bacilli; order Bacillales; family Domibacillaceae; genus Quasibacillus; species Quasibacillus thermotolerans. The sequence goes on along the minus strand of NZ_JWJE02000001.1, from coordinate 145,878 downwards.
CTGCCAAACAAATCAGGTGCTCCGAGCGCAATACGGATACCCCTCCACAGAAGTAAAGCAAATAACAGAAGAAGGAGGGCTCCGCCGACAAATCCAAGCTCTTCTGCCAAAATAGCAAAGATAAAATCTGTTTGCGGTTCAGGCAGGTAATAATACTTCTGCCGACTCCCTCCAATTCCTAACCCAAATAATCCGCCTGGACCAATAGCGTACAGCGACTGAATGATTTGGAAGCCGCTCCCCAGTGGATCCGACCAGGGGTCAAGGAAGGAGGTGATGCGTTTAATCCTGTAAGGAGCAGACAAAACCAGCGCCGCAAAGCCTGCCAGGCCAAGAAACCCAAGCATCACGAAATGGCGGATCCGGGCACCAGAGATAAATGTCATAACTAAACACGTGCCGACCATAACTGTGCCAGTTCCAAGGTCAGGCTGCAGCATAATAAGAGCGAATGGCGTAAACACAAGAGCTAATACAGGAAGAAGCCCGCTCTTAAATGAGATGATCTTCTTTTGGTTCTCCGCCAAGTAACCTGCAAGAAACAAAATCATAGCAAGCTTCATAAATTCAGAAGGCTGGATAGAAAAAGCTCCTGCACCAATCCAGCTTTGCGAGCCGTTTCTTACCATACCGATGCCGGGAATCAAGACAAGAATCAGCAGAACAAAACAGACAATAATGACTGTTTTAGAAAAGCGGCGCCACGTCCAATACTCCACGTTCATAATCAGCGTCATAGCAATCAAGCCTACAATGGCGAACAGAAGCTGTCTTTTTGCAAAGAAGAAAGCATCGTTAAACCTGTATTGAGCCCAAACTTCGCTCGCACTGTATACCATTGTTACACCAATTGCCAGCAGGGAAAGAATAAGGAACAGCAGCACATAATCAGGAGCAAATTTTTTTGCAGACAATAGCATACACCTCTAAGGACAAGAGTCAAAGCTTGTCTGAAAACATTCGCTCAACAAGACAAGCTCTTATTTCAATGTATGCACTGCCTCGATAAATATATCTCCACGCTGTTCAAAAGTTTTGTACTGATCCCAGCTCGCGCACGCAGGAGACAATAAAATGACGTCTCCTTCTGACGAATGCTTATAGGCAGACTGAACAGCCTGCTGCATATTCTCTGTTTTCACGACTATTTGTACGCCGGCTTTGCGGGCTGTCTCTTCTAGTTTATCTGCCGTCTCGCCAAATGTAATGAGTGCCTTAACATTGCTCATGTAAGGGATTAAATCATCAAATCCATTCCCTCTGTCCAATCCACCAGCCAGGAGAACAATCGGGCTTTCGAAAGCATTTAAAGCACTTTTCGTAGCCAATGTGTTTGTGGCTTTAGAATCATTGTAGAACCTTCTGCCGTTCCACTCTCGAACAAATTGAGTACGATGCCTTACTCCCTCAAAAGTGGTCAGCACCTGCCGAATCGCTTCATTTGATACGCCCGACAGCTTAACCGCTGATACGGCAGCCAGAATATTCTCAAGGTTATGAGCTCCAGGCAGCACAATCTCTTGGAGAGAAATAATCGCTTCGTCCCGGAAATACACCATCCCCTCCTTTACACAGGCTCCTGATTCTGCAGATTGTACAGTAGAGAATGGGACGATGGTCGCTTTCGTAGAGGACGCGAGTTCCATTAAGTGCTGCTGATCAGCATTAACGATGAAATAGTCCTCCTCAGTCTGGTTTTTCGTAATATTAAGCTTCGCTTTAGCGTATTCTTCCTTGGTTCCATGATAATCAAGATGGGCATCATACAAGTTGGTGATTACGGCAATGCGGGGACGAAACTGATCGATTCCCAGCAGTTGAAAGGATGATAGCTCGATTACTACATGATCATCCTCTTCTGCTGTCTGAACCACTTCAGAAGCTACCTCACCAATGTTCCCAGCAAGAATCGCCTTCCTTTCGTCAGCTTGAATCATCTTATGGATCAACGTTGTTGTCGTTGTTTTCCCATTTGTGCCTGTAATACCGATAAAGGGTGCTTCGGAAATCAAATAAGCAAGCTCCACTTCTGTCAGCACCGGGATGCCCCGATCAACCGCCCCACTCACAATCGGATTGTGATAAGGAATACCTGGGTTTTTAACAATCCATTCAAACCCTTCATCCAGAAGCTCAATAGGGTGACTGCCGCAAATAACCGTAATCCCTTGCTCAAGCAAATGCTGTGCTTCAGGGTTTTCATTCAACGGCTTATAGTCATTCACAGTGACAAACGCCCCAAGCTTATGCAAAAGTAGCGCCGCACTGACACCGCTCTTAGCAAGACCAAGAACTAAAACTTTTTTGTGTTGAAATGTAGTAATTGTTTTCATTTACATCCACGCTCCGATATAAATTCCAGCTGCAGCACAAAGGACTCCAGCTGTCCAAAAAGTTACGACTACCCGCCATTCCGACCAGCCGCCTAACTCAAAATGATGATGAAGCGGGCTCATGCGGAACACACGTTTTCCTGTTGTCTTGAAGGAAATTACTTGAATAATAACAGATAAGGTCTCTGCCACAAAGACTGCTCCAATAATAAGCAGGAGAAGCTCTGACTTCGTTAGGATGGAAATCGCCGCAATGGCTCCTCCTAAAGCAAGCGAGCCGGTGTCCCCCATAAATACTTTAGCTGGATGGGCATTAAATACTAAGAACCCTAGTACAGCGCCCACAACAGCAAAGGAAAAGATGGCTGTTTCCGTTAATCCCTGGCTCCAGGCCAGTACGGCAAATGCCCCGAAGGCAATTGCAGCTGTCCCTGATACGAGACCGTCTAATCCGTCTGTCAAGTTAACGGCATTAGAAAAGCCAACGAGCCAAAACACAATAAATAAAGGATACAAGAAGCCTATGTCAAAGGTCCAGCCAACCAACGGTAATGTCAGCTCTGTGGATAAATCGCTTCGAATGTAAATGATGTAGAATAGAACCGATATAATCACCTGTCCAGCAAGTTTCTGCTTTGATGTCAAGCCCAGGTTGCGCTTCATAACAACTTTAATGAAATCATCTAAAAAGCCCAATAAACCGAACCCTACTGTCGTAAGCAGGAGCAGGATCGTTTCAGTTCCGATTTCCGCATACATTTGAATCATGAAAACAGAAGTAATCAGAATAGCCGTTAAGAATACAAGCCCACCCATTGTCGGCGTTCCTGATTTCTGCTGATGGGACTCCGGTCCTTCTTCCCGAATACTCTGGCCGAACTTCAGTCTCCTTAAGAAAGGAATGAACAACGGGGCAAGCACGACCGTAATAAAAAACGCTATAAACATTGTTAAAAAAATATCTCTCTCCAGCATTTTACTTCTCCTCTTCCTTACGGGCAGCTAATGCTTCTTTAGCTGCTATCCGATCATCAAAATCAAGCACCTTATCACCGACAATTTGGTATGTTTCATGTCCCTTTCCTGCAATAACTACCGTATCCCCGGGTTTAGCCCGTCCAACAGCATAAAAAATTGCTTCTTTTCTATCCTGAATAGTCGTGTACGCTTGGCCCTTAGCCCCGGCTTCCATGTCTTTCAAAATGGAGAGCGGATCCTCACTGCGCGGATTGTCCGATGTAAATATAGCTTGATCCGAATAATCACAGGCCGCTTTAGCCATTAGCGGCCGCTTGGTCCGGTCGCGGTCACCGCCGCATCCTATAACGGTTAAAACCTCGCCTTTTGTGATCGGCTGTACTGTTTGAAGCACGTTAACAAGGCTATCAGGTGTATGGGCGTAATCCACAACTACAAGTATGCCCTGCTCATTCGGCACAAGCTCAAACCTTCCAGCCACTCCGCTAATCTTCCCGACCGCCTTTACAGCCGTGTCTAAGGTCACTCCTGAAGCATGAGCAGCGGACAGAGCTGCCAGTACGTTGTACACATTGAATTTTCCAGCAAGCTTTGTTTTAACCTTTTTTACGCCGCCTGGATAAATCACATCAAATGCTGTTCCTTCTGAGGTCAACTGAATGTTTTCTGCCCGGAACATGGCTTCTTTTTCAATTCCATATGTAACAATATGAGCAGCCGTTTCTTTCTTGTAAAAAGAAGAAGCCTCTTCATCCGCATTTAATACTGCAAATTTAGGACGGCTCGCTTGATACGTATTGCCAAGCTGGGCAAATAATAAGCCTTTTGCCCTCCTATATTCTTCCATTGTTTTATGGTAGTCAAGGTGATCCTGAGTCAAGTTGGTGAATACCGCCACATCATAATCACAGCCCCATACTCTTCCTTCAACAAGGGAATGAGAGGATACCTCCATCACAGCAGCGGTAACATGACGGTCCTTCATTTGCTTAAAAGTCTTTTGCAAAGTCAAGCTTTCTGGTGTTGTATTTTTCGTTTCAATGACTTCCTCACCGATTTTCATATACATTGTGCCAATCAAACCAGTAGTCTCACCAGCTTCTCTGTATATTTCCTCTAAAAGGTGGCTTGTCGTTGTTTTTCCATTTGTTCCTGTAATACCAATCAGCTTCATCTGGGCAGTCGGTGACTGATAAAAATGATCAGCCAGCACCGCCATCGCCCGCTTTGTTTCCTCTACAAGTATGACTGGCGCCCCCTTTACATCAACCGGCCGTTCAGCCAGCACGGCTCTTGCTCCATTATTGACCGCCTCCTGGGCTACTGAATGGCCATCAAAGGTATAGCCTTTAATGCAAATAAACAAAGCCCCTTCTGCGACGCGGCGATGATCATTTTCTAATGAAAGAATATCAGGGTTCGCTTCATAGGATAATGTATAAAAAGGGAGGGCCCTTAATAAGTCTGATAGGTTCAAAGTGCTTCATCCTTTCTGTTTCTGTTGATTATGTATATTCTACCAATAAAGTTCTTTACTATTTTAACAAAAAACAAATGATGCGACTCTTCAAAAGCTGCCTAGATGGATTTATTCTTTTCGTTTTTGCTCATTCAGTCACAACGACCATATTATCATAAATTCACCTCATGTCATGATGTTTTCGTCTCGTTTTTTATTTGTTCTCTTTTCTTCTGAAAGAATCATCCGAAAATAGCTTTCTTGGTTCCTCATAAAAAAGCCCGCCGTTCTAGAGCGGCGGGCCATCAAATTTTCTACTGCAGAAAGACGCGAATCGTTGAACCAGATTCTACTTTCGCCCCTGCCATTGGTGATTGCTGAACAACTTTGCTGCCTTTTCCTTCTACTTCCAGCTTAAAGTCATAAAGCTGCAGGGATAGCTCCTTTTGCGAAAGTCCTTTTAAATCAGGCACTTCAACAATCTGCGGGTCATTCCATTGTACTTCCTTTTCGATCTGCTGTTTACGAGGTTTCACGTTCATTACTTGCAGGCTGTCTTCCATGACCTTTCCGACAATCGGCGCTGCGACCGTACCTCCAAATTGCACGGTGCCTTTTGGGTTATCTACTGCTACGTAAATCACTAGCTGAGGATCATCCGCAGGAGCTACACCAATAAACGATACGATGTGGTTATTCTCTAAATAACGGCCTCCTTGAGCCTTCTGGGCGGTTCCTGTTTTTCCGCCTACACGGTATCCATCAACGAAAGCGTTTCGACCTGTTCCTTGAGCGACTACGCTCTCAAGCGCCCCGCGGATTTCCTTCGATGTTTCCTCGGAAATGACTCTCCTCTTAGCGACGGGCGTCTTCCTCTCTACCACCTCTCCAGTAGACGAGTCAATAAGCTCCTTCGCTACATAAGGCTGATAAAGAATCCCTCCGTTAACAGCTGCCGACACAGCGGCAACCTGTTGAATCGGCGTGACGGCCACACCTTGTCCAAAAGCTGTGGTGGCCAGCTCAACGGGGCCTACCCTGTCCATAGCAAACAAGATTCCTCTGCCTTCCCCTTGCAAATCAATACCAGTTTTCTGACCGAAGCCAAAATTGCGGATATACTTAAATAGCGTTTCTTTTCCAAGACGCTGACCAAGCTCTACAAACCCTGGGTTGCAGGAATTCTCCACTACCTCTAAGAAGGACTGATGTCCATGCCCTCCCGCTTTCCAGCAGCGCAGCCTGGCCCCATCTACTTCTACAGCTCCTGGGTCATGGAAATGTTCTTTATGAAGGTCAACCTTGTTTTCCTCTAATGCAGCAGCAAGCGTGATAATTTTAAAGGTGGAACCTGGTTCAAAGGTGCTCCAAATCGGCAAATTCCGGTTATATACCTCAGGCGATACATCCTGGAACTTCTCAGGGTTGAAGGAAGGACGGCTTGCCATCGCTAAAACTTCTCCATTGTTCGGGTTCATAGCAATCGCGATGGCCCCATCAGGATTGTATTTGGCATCCGCAATATCAAGCTCTCTTTCTACGATGGTCTGAATTTTCGAATCAATGGTCAACTTTAAATCCAATCCATCCTGCGGAGGCGTGTAGCCGTCCGGCATTTGCGGCATACGCTGCCCTTTGGCATCAGAGAAAAACCTCATAGCCCCCTGCTCGCCGCTCAGTTCTTCATCATAATAGGCCTCAAGTCCCATTAGCCCCTGATTATCAATTCCAGCAAAGCCTAAAACATGTGCCAGGCTTTTGCCAAATGGATAATGGCGTTTCGAGTCCTCTGCAATATATACTCCTTTTATGCCAAGAGACCGCACTTCTTCAGCTTTCTCAAATGAAATCTTTCTTCCCTCGGGGTGAATCCGTTCAATCGACTGCTTTTTTGTTACATGTCTGTACGCTTTTTCCTCTGACATATTCAGCACAGCCGACAGCTGTTCAGCTGCTTCCTCAGGGTTCTCAATTTGACGGGGAACTACATAAACTGTCGGTGCACTTTTATTCTCTGCCAAGGCTTCTCCGTTTCGATCAATAATTTTTCCTCTCTCCGCTTCGAAAGGAATGTTACGGCTCCATAAATCCTTTGCTTTATCGGTTAAATCATCTCCAAGCGCAAATTGAACATAAGCTAAACGAAGACCGATCACAAAAAATATAAAAAGACCGGCAAATAATACGAAGATGAGCCGCTTTCTCGCTGTAACGGCAGAAACTCTCTTCAAGCCTGTCCCCTCCCTTCACTCTCCTTCAATATATGAGACGGGAGAAGAAATATGATTGGGGATTCGACACAAAAAAAAGAACAAGGTGCCTGCTAGGCATCTTGTTCTTCCTGGCTCTCTCGCTCTTCAGAAGTCTCTTCGGACTGCTCATCCTCCTCTGATGTTTCTTCTTGTTCCTCAGCTGATTGCCCTTCCCCTGGCTGCTCCTCTTCTGTCTGGTCATCATTTCTCAGTACTCTTTCTTTTTGCTGCACCAGCTTAACAATCAGCTTCTGGCCTTCTTTGACCTTGCGTCCTTGCTCAATGTTTTGATTAACTACATATCCTTCTCCGCTGTAGCTAAGCTTTAAGCCCATCAAATCAGCAGCTTTGATTGTATCACGCAGAGACCAGCCTTCCATGTCAGGCATAGTCATCTCTCCATCTGTCTTTAGAAGAACTTTCTCTCCTTCTAAGAGAGCAGTATCAGGTTTAGGCAACTGTTCACTTATCTCTTTGCCGTCTCCCAGTACCACCGGGATGACGCCATTCTTCTCAAGCGCTTCAACCGTTTTCTCTACCTTTTCACCTTCGTAGTCCTCAAGGCTTACCGTCTCCATGGTTGGCATTTCTTCTTGCTGGACGTTCAGATATTGAAGGCTGTTTCGCATAACTGAATTGAATATTTTAGAAACAGGAGCCGAACCAGCCTCTCCTTCAAGCTGGGGCTTGGCGACAGCCGTATAAACAATCAATTCAGGATTATCAGCAGGCGCCATACCTAGAAAGGAGTAAATATAGTTACCGCTGCCCTGTAAATACCCCCCATTGGGGTCAGGCATCTGGGCAGTGCCCGTTTTCCCTAATACTTCATACCCCTGAATCTGGTAGATTTGACCTGTGCCAACATCTGAGGAAGTAACAGTCTCTAATATTTCACGTGCCTTTTCAGCTGTTTCCTTCGAAATCGGCTCTCCTACTTGTTCAGGCTTTTGATCAATAATCGCTTCGTTCGTCTTGTCGTCTACTACCTTATCAACTATAAATGGACGCATCATCTTTCCATCATTGGCTATGGCTGTTGCTGCCTGCACCATTTGCAGCGCCGTTACCGTTGTTCCCTGTCCAAATGAAGAGGTAACCTGTTCCACAGGCCAATTGTACAAGATTTGTCCTTTTGCTTCATTTGGCAGTTCAATCCCCGTTTTCTGGCCAAATCGAAAATCCTTTAAATATTGCTTGAATACATCCGGTCCCATTTTATCTAATAGATTGGCCATTGCTACATTGGATGAGCGCTGAACCCCTTCCAAATAGGTGATCCTTCCCCAGCCTTCTCCATTGTTATGATCACGGATCACCGTATCACCAATCTTATATGTGCCGGATTCAAATGTCTCGTCTGGATCAAATACGCCTTCTTCAATAGCAGAAGCAATGGTAAAGATCTTCATAGTTGATCCCGGCTCAAATGAGTATTCTACAAGGTCATTTTGCCAGTTCTCTCCTAAACCTACACGCGTGTCCGGGTGAAAGGAGGGACGCTGTCCCATAGCAAGAATCTTACCTGTTTTCGCATCTGCAACAATTGCAAATGCCTTCTCTGGATTATACTGCTTGTCTACTTCATTCAAAGCATCTTCTAGGAATGTTTGAATCTTGGAATCAATGGTTAGATAAATGTGGTCCCCATTATCCGGGTCCTGGACCATCTGTTGCTTGTCTTCTAGCAAATATCCCCACAAGTCACTCTTGTACTGAACCTTTCCGTTCTCACCTCTCAAGTAATCCTCGTATACTTTTTCAATCCCCATTCGACCGACTGTCTTCTTCACAATGCTGTCGCCTTTCTTCTCTTCAAGCTCCTGGGTAAATCCGATCAAGTGAGAGGCGAACTTGCCATTTGGATAGAAGCGCTTAGAGTCCCTCATAAAAATAATGCCGGGCAGATTTTCTTCCTCGATCTGGTTCTTTACTTTACTCGATAAATCCCTTCCGTACCTTCCGAATTCAACCTGGAAGACTCCTTCCTTGCGCAGCTGCTTCTCAATATCTTCCTTTTCCATATCAATATATTTAGAAAGAACTTCAGCTGTTTTCTCCGGATCAACAACATGCTGCGGATTATCCGGGTCTGTCGTCATTTCCGGATCTAAGATCGCCGCAATCGTGAAAGAGGTCGCATCCTCTGCTATAACTGAACCATTGCGATCATAAATGGTTCCTCTTTTTGCCTCCAGTGTATCCGTTCTCAAATACTTTTGAAGCGCTTCATTTTTCAATGAATGTCCATCGGCCTTTCCTGTTATTTGAATAAAGGAAAAACGAGCAAATAAGACAAAAAAGAGCAGCGCGAATATAATAAATAATACCGCTGCCCCTCTTTTCATATTTAATTTGTTCTCTTTCATTCCGGCTGCACAACCTTAATGTTCCGCTCGCTTAGCTCCAAGCCCAGCTCTCTTGCACGTTCCCCGATTTTCTCGTATGTACTTTCTTCGCTGACTTGTACCTCGAGGTCATGATTGATTTTACTCTGTTCCTGAATCTGTGCTTCTACGTCCTGAATATCTTTGCTTACCTCATATAAAGCTGCTTGTGTTGAAATGATCTTTGCTCCCATAAAGCAAATCGTCAAGGCGAACAATAAAAAGAGAATCTTCTCCCCCGGAGTAAACAGACGCTTCTGAATGAGCTGTTTCTTTCTCTTCGGTTCTGCTTTAACCTCTTGGTTTATTGTCTGCTTCTTTGCTAGATTGTCCATCTTATCCCCCCTCTTTATTTATCACCGTTTCTCTGCAATGCGCAGCTTAGCAGAACGGGCCCTGTTATTGTTCTCCAATTCCTCCTCTGAAGGTAAGATTGGCTTTCTTGTAATCAGCTTCAATTCTGGTTCATATTCTTTTGGAATAACTGGCAAACCTGGCGGCAAATCCGGCGGCTGGCTTGCTTCTTTGAAAATTGTCTTGCAAATACGGTCTTCTAATGAGTGAAAGGTAATAACACTAATTCTTCCCTGTGGCTTTAACAAGCTAATAGAAGATTTAAGTGACTCCTCAAATACACGCAGCTCATCATTTACTGCAATGCGAATAGCTTGGAAGATCCGTTTAGCGGGGTGTCCGCCTTTCCTGCGGGCTGGGGCTGGAATGCCTTCCTTTATTAGCTCTACCAGCTCTGCGGTTGTTTCAATCGGCTTCGTCTCACGAGCCGCTTCGATTTTGCGGGCAATTTGTTTAGAGAATTTTTCTTCCCCATATTGGAAGAAAATCCTCACTAAAGCCTCGTATGACCAGTGGTTTACTACATCATAAGCACTCACGTCACCTGTTACATCCATCCTCATATCCAGCGGTGCATCATGGTGATAGCTAAACCCTCGTTCAGGCGTATCCAGCTGAGGCGAAGAAACACCCAGGTCATATAATACACCATCCACTTTCTCTACTCCTAGATGTGCAAGCTCTTCTTTAATATGCTTAAAATTACTTTTGATCAGCGTGACACGGTCGCCAAACCGCTCTAACTTTTTCTCCGCATGGCGAAGCGCTGTCTCATCCTGGTCAAATGCATATAGCTTTCCTTTTTCGCCAAGCAGGCTCAATAAGTATTCGCTATGGCCCGCCCCACCTAGTGTACAATCAACGTATACACCATCTGGACGAACATTTAAGCCTTCTACCGTTTCTTTTAATAGCACAGTTGTATGCTCAAAGCTCATTCTTGATCAGTCCATTCACATCTTAAATGTCAAAATCAACCATCTTCTCCGCAATTTCAGAGAAGGATTCTTCTGATTGCTCAAAGTACTCTTCCCAGATAGGCTTGCTCCAAATCTCTATACGATTAGAAACCCCAAGAATAACACATTCTTTCCCTAAACGGGCGTACTCGGAGAGCGTGGAAGGAATATTTACTCTGCCCTGCTTATCTAGTTCACAATCATTCGCTCCTGAAAAAAAGAAGCGCATAAAAGCGCGGGCATCCTTTTTTGTAAGAGGTAAAGCCTTTAGCTTTTCTTCAAGTAACTGCCACTCCTTAAGCGGGTAGCCAAACAAGCACCGGTCTATTCCTCGCGTGAGTACAAATGTTTCGCCTAGCTGTTCACGGAGCTTTGCTGGTATGATCAAACGGCCTTTCGCATCAATTGAATGATGAAATTCACCTTTGAACATACCTTTCCCCCACTTTCCTACCTAACTGTACCACATTCCCCCACTTAACTCCACTATTTTTGATTTCTCCTAAACTCTATTATTCCCTGCTCGAATAAGAAATATTTCATCGTTTTCTTTCGGGGTTTTCCCTTAGAAAACCGTGCTTTTCTACATGCCTGTTTAAAAAAGGAAGAAACCCGGGAAAAAGTTCGTCATTCCCATACATTTATTGAAGAAATCGACAGGACTAATGTGAAAAATGGAGGATTTTTCTATAAACTCAAAAAAGCATACAGCTGCCGTCATAGCAGCTGTATGCTCTATAGTTTGACTACGTGGTGCTGTCCGTTAAATGGATAATCGATATCCATCAAGCTTGAAACGAGATTTGTCCCATATTTATTTAAATACTCGTAGACATTTCGCATACGTTCCTGCGGAGCATTCTCAGGACGCAGCGCATTTTGCAGCCGGCTGTATTTTCTCAAAACTGCTGCATGCTTTTCTCCGATGATTTCATCTGTTTTTCGAGCGAGGAATTGGAGCTGTTCCAAATGGAAGTTCCGGTTTTTCAGCACAATCGGAATCGCTCCCTTATGAAACTGATGAGCGTACTGCTCAATCTCTTCATACTGCGTCATAAGCGACTGCTGTACACGCTCAATCATTTCATGAAAATGATCGTCCTTTACAGAATTCCAGAACTCTTCCTTCTCAGCAGCAACTCCTTTGTAGAGCACAGAATCAAGAGGAATGCCAAGATCCTGGAGATCTCTTTCAATATTTCTTTCAAGCAGTGTGACATTTAAACGGGCAGCAATTGGCGGCATATCCATCCCCATTCGCTCAAAAGCATACTTAAGTTCTGCCCAATAAGCAATTTCACCAGGTCCAGCGATGAATGCCAGCGTCGGGAACAGCCACTCTTGCATAAGCGGACGGGTCACTACATTATTGCTGAATCTTTCCGGCGCTTCCTCTAATAAATCAAGGAGCTCTGCCCTGCTATACCTTATGCCTGCTGATTTTGATAAAAACGCATCCGTTTCACGGTCATAATCTAAAAGCACCCGGTTGCCCTGTTCATAAACAAACAAGTTGGCAGCCGAGTCTGCCAGATCTATTGTGCGTTGGAAGTCAAAGCCCGCCAGCTCCCGTTGAGCCTTCAGCACATCCTCTGTAATGTCAGGTGCTTCTTCAATCAGCTGCTTAAAAAAAGGTTGTTCGAGCTTCCGCAGGGTTGGATAAGCAGCATCAATCAATAGTAAGCCATATTTATTAAACAGGGAATGAATCAAACGGGCGAAAAACTCTGTCATCGTTTTTGCTCGTTCTGCTTCTTTCAGTACAGATCTCAGCAGATCATTCGTATGCTCCGTTTCCCCAAATGCTGTAAACACCTTATGTATCCAGCTTGCCATTTGCTTTTGATCATACTCAATATCTGAGACCATCTTCTTTTCAAGAATACGTTCCGGATACGCCGCTTTCTTCATCGCCGATTCGCTCTCTATGTAAACATGGTTAACTTCTTGAAAATCATGGTCCTCACCGGCAATCCAAAACACCGGCACTACCGGGATATTTAATTCTTTCTCCTTCCTTTCAGCAAGCTGAACGATGGAAATAATTTTGTAAATAGTATAAAGAGGCCCAGTTAAAAGCCCAGCCTGCTGTCCGCCTATTACGACCGCTGAACGCTCATCTTTCAGCTTTTCGATAGAAGCAGATACCTCCTTCGAATAAGGGAACGGCTCCATATACTCCTCAATACATGCAGCTAACGCTTCCCTTTTATAAGTGCGTCCCTGTAAATCAACCGCTCTTTTCTTATATGCTTGTTCATCAGATAAATGATAATGAAAGAAGTCCGTTACAGGCGGCTTCTGCTCTAAATAAAGAGAAGCAAACCGGTTGATTGCAGGAAGAGAAATTGATTCCAGCTCCATAAGTGTCTTCCTTTCTACGTGCATTTTACTTGTTTGAGTATATCATCTAACGCTAAAGAGAAACAATGTTCTGCTTCATTCCTCTTGCTCTAGCCCCTTAATCATCTGATACAAGGCAGTTGTGATAGGGACCGCTTTATTCCCTTCCTTTGCTTTTAAAAGCATGTAGCCAAGTATCGCATCTACTTCTGTTGGGTGCCCAAGCTCAATATCTTTGCGCATAGACGAGTGATTAGAGGCGGTCGTTCGGCAAACAGCTTCAACCTCCTCCCATAGATCCTCACCCGCTTTTTCTCTAAATACAGACATGAACTCTTCATATACAGAGACGGCCAGCCGGCGGTAGTAAGAGTTTTCTATAAGCTCTCCATTTGTTATTTTTAAAACGGCTGTCAATGGATTAATCACCGTATTAACTGCCAATTTTCTTAAAAGCATACTCTCATAATCTTCCTTCCAGTGCATGGGAAATTCCTTCTCCATTCTCTGAACAAGGTGAGCAAGCAGCTGGCAATCCCCCCGACATACAGCTATATTCGTCTTTCCTTTTCCTCGAATCTCAACTTTTGCAGGTCCCCGCCTTACTGCACCATGCCCTACGGAAGCTGCAAACAAATGACTGTGCGGCAAACGATTAGCCTCTTCTAAATGGCCCATGCCGTTTTGAAGGAAAACAATCGCTGTCTCAGTATTTATTTTATTCAAAAGCGGAAGGATATTCTTCATTTCATACTGCTTGACTGCTACAAATAGACAGTCTAATGAAACGTAGGCAAGCTCTTCTTTTGTCTTGGCATCCACGCTATATATACTTTCTTTGTCTCCTTCTTGAAGCACAAGCCCTTGCTCATTTATCCTTTTTGCCTGCTCTTTTGTTCTAGTAAACAGAGTGACTGGATACTGTCTTGTTAAGTAGGCAGCAAATAATAAGCCAATAGCTCCGCCGCCCAGCACGCCAACCTTCACGTTTTCCACCTCTTCTACACATAATTAGTCAGTCCTATATAAAACTACTAAATCTGAAAGCGTTATCAATCTAATTATTTATTTCTGCACGCAACTATTATATAATAAGTGTAGCAGGTTCATGATTTGTCATATAACATTATTTTTTATACAGGCAGAGGGGGATCATTAATATGGCTTTATCAGTTGAAAATCTCAAAATAAACTTCAAAACACTGGAAGAATTTAAAAGCTTTAAAGAGTACGGGCTAGAGGAACTTTCAATGCTGGAGGAATTTCAAATTAATATGGTAGAAGACAATGCTTCTTCTCCTTTTTACGGTATATACTATGGAGACAGACTGGCTGCCCGGATGTGCCTCTATGTGAAGAAGGATACCGACCGCTTGCTTCCAACAGACAGTGGGGAATATATAGAAATTTGGAAGCTTGAAGTGCTGCCCCATTACCAGCATAAAGGTTTCGGCTTAAAGCTTGTCGAATTTGCCAAGACGTTTAATTTACCTATTCTAACAAAACCAAGGGTAAAATCTCATACATTCTGGGAGAAAATGGAGTTTAATCCTCTTTCAGAAACCAGCTCCCGCCTGTTGTGGACACCGCCAGCCACTCATAAAAAAATCAGCTAACTACTAAAAATACAGAGCCTATCCTGCAGCACTATACAGGATAGGCCTTTTTATATCACCTATGTATGATTGGTCAGGAATTTTTGTCTAAAAAAGCATCTACCGCCTGATGATGTTCTTCCTGGGCCCATAGCTGTGCACAGGTCCTGACTTCTTGAAGAATACGTCCATGCAAGTCTGTCTCCTGCCATTTCCGAACTTGAATCTCTTTATAAGCAGATAGAACACCACTGTACATAGAAAGTTCCTTTTCTAAAAATTGCTCCACCTCTATCACAGAGGCTTTCTCCACCACTTTGTTTATCCATCCGATGTGGTCCAGCTGCTCTGCTCTGTACACGGATGCTTCCGTCAGCAGCTTTAAAGCATGAGAGGCGTTCGTTCGCTCGAGCAACAGTGTTCCTCCTCCCCAGCCTGTCGTGATAGCTAAACCTCCTTGAATAAACCCAAGCTTCGCACCGATCCTAGCAATCCGATAATCACAGGCAGCAGCAATTTCACATCCTCCGCCTACCGCTGTACCATTAATTAAAGCAACTGTCGGTTTCGGCAGTACAGCTAAACTGTAAAGAATTTCAGCCATTTTGGAGAGCATGCCGTACGCTTGCTCTTCTGTGCGCAATTCATGAAAAACCGATAAATCGCCGCCGGAACAAAAGGCTTGCTCTCCCTCACCTGTAATAACGAGGGCTCGGACATCTTCTCCTTTTGCCTGCTCAATCGCTTTCTTTAATCCTTCCATTACCTCGAAGTTGACCGCATTCCTCTTTGCTGCCCGTGTAATTGTGAATACTAGCAGGCCCCTCGCCTGACGTATAATTGAATAATCCATATGATCTCCTCCCACTTATATTGTATCTTGTGCGAGTGAGGAGCTTCAACAGGATTTTACTTTCTTCAGCATGAAAAAAACACGAAGAGCCATGGTCTCTTCGTGTTTTTTTCGACAGGATTAAGAGCGGGCAAATAGATTATTTGCTTACTACTTCTTTTCCTTTATATGTTCCGCACTCTTTGCATACTCGGTGAGCTAGTTTCATTTCACCGCAATTTGGGCATGCCACCATTCCAGGTACTTCTAACTTGAAATGCGTACGGCGCTTGTTCTTTTTAGTTGTAGATGTTCTTCTAAAAGGTACTGCCATTATTTCCACCTCCTTAAAAGAGAATGTAACTATATGAAGCCAGAAATAGCTGGTACTTCTCATTGTTTATTGTTCATCTGATTTAAAAAAGTCGGCCAATCCAGCAAGTCTCGGGTCTACTTTTGCCTCTTCTTCAGTATCAGACTCAGCATCCTTATAATCCCAGCCCTTGCCTGAAGAAAGTACATGTTCATCGGCCTCTTCACTGATCACTTGCATAGGCACGGCCAGTAGAATCTCTTCCTCAAGAACCGGCTGTAAATCAATGACATCGCCTTGTACTAGATGAACGCTTTCACTTTCTTGATACTCCTCAGCCAGAGAAGCTTTCAGTAGATACGTTTCCGTTAAAGAGAAGTTAAAAGGATAATCGACGTCCACCAATGTACGGGAACAAGGCAAAACCATTTGTCCTTCCACATTCAGATGGAATGTAACTTTATTCGTGCCGATATCCGCTCTTCCTTCTATATGAACGGGCGCTAATTTTCTAATATCCGTATCACGGCTTGTCAAATGGCTCATATCTACCATTTCATCGATTTCTAAGCCCTTGTCACGGAATTTCTGTAGTTGAATAACTGACCATTTCATTATTTATCACCTCAAGGCAACAAAAGTAATTATAGCTTTCACAAAAACGTTTGTCAATATATTTTCTTGACAATACTGGGAGACAAAAAGAGTAAAGCCAGTCTTCTACTTCCTGATATATAAGCGAAGAAGTTGACAAGCTCCCTGCCTTTCATAAAAATAAGGTTACGTACTATTTATTAACTATAACAAAGGAACGTTACAATGAAAACAGTTGGTATTATCGTTGAATATAACCCCTTTCATAACGGTCATCTATATCATGCTCGTCAAGCCCGCCAAGCTGCAAAGGCTGATCTTGTCATCGCCGTCATGAGCGGACACTTTCTGCAGAGGGGAGAGCCTGCGATTGTGAACAAATGGGCCCGGGCGCGTATGGCTTTGGAAAACGGAGTGGACCTTGTCGTTGAGCTGCCGTACGCCTTCTCTGTCCAGAAAGCAGAGTATTTTTCAAAAGGAGCTGTCTCTATTCTTCACGAGCTGTCGTGCAATTCCTTTTGTTTCGGAAGTGAGAATGGCCGGATCGGAGATTTCCTCCTTTCAGCCGAACAGGTAGAGGCTTCATCTCACCTTTTGAATCCGCTCATTCGAAAGCATATGAGTAAAGGAGTCAGCTTTCCAAAAGCTCAAACGCTTGCCCGTGAAGAATTATTTGAAGATACCTTGCCGTTGGACTTGTCTCAGCCAAACAACATATTAGGCTTCCATTATGTTCAGGCCAACCGGACACTCGAAACACCTATGGAGCCGCTCACCATTAAGCGGCAGCAGGCTGGTTTTCACGAAGAGGCATTAAGCGACCAGCCTATTGCGAGCGCTACAGGTATCCGAAAGGCCATCCATGAACGTAAAGGGCTAAAGGCAGTCGAGCAGTATGTCCCGCCCTCTGTATTTAAGGAATTAACTCGTTACTATAACTATTATGGTCAGCTTCATTCATGGGAATTATACTGGCCGCTCTTAAAGTACCGTCTTCTATCAAGCTCCCCTTCCGAGCTGGCATGCTTGTATGAAGTAACCGAAGGAATTGAATACCGTTTGCAGCAAGCAGCTCGCTCTGCTTCAAGCTTCACGGATTTTATGCAAGCCGTGAAAACTAAACGGTATACTTGGACCCGTATCCAGCGCATGCTTGTCCATATTCTTCTAAACGTGCCAAAAGAAGAAATGAATGAAGCATTGGAAAGCGCCCGCTACATCCGTTTACTCGGCATGAACGGAAAAGGACGGCAATATTTAAATGAGATAAAGAAGAATCTTTCTCTCCCCTTAATCACCAAAGCTGCCGCCTACAAAAAAGAACTGGCTCTGGATATAAAAGCAACAGAGGTGTACGCTTTAGGTCTTGAACCTTACTCTTCTCATTCCCTCGTTTTAAGTGAATATAACGAACCGCCCGTTATCCTGACCTAAATAAATATAGGAAACGGCTAAACACGGTACAGCGCGTGTTCAGCCGTTTTCCTTATTCAGAAAGAAGATAATCCAGCGCCTCTTTAAAAGTATGAACTGGAACCACCTTCATTTCTGTACGAAGGGCTTTAGCTGCTTCTACTGCCTCCTCATAGTTCGATTGAATACCCGGCAGCTTCTTGCGCATCTCAGGAGAAATTTCATCAGCTGGTGCAAGAAATACCTCTGCTCCCGCCTTATGAGCAGCGACTACTTTTTGTGCAATGCCGCCGATACGTCCTACGTTTCCCTCGGCGTCAATCGTTCCTGTTCCGGCAACCTTTCTCCCTTTTGCTATGTCTTCCTCAACAAGTTGATTATAGATCTCCAAACTGAACATCAGTCCAGCAGAAGGCCCGCCAATCGCATCTGCTTTGAGCTTCACTTCCGGACGGCTCACCAGCTCCTTGTGATCGGCAAGACTAATACCAAGCCCGGGCTTTCCAGCATTATTAGCAAAAGACTTCAGCTGAATGGCTTTTTCTCGCTCCTTGCCCTCCCTCACAAAAGAAACGGTGATTTTCTCTCCTGCTTTCCGGGACTGTACATAATCAATAAATTGTTTAGAGGATTCAAACCTCTTGCCATCGATTGCTGTAATACGGTCACCTGCCACCAGCTTCCCATCCGCAGGCATGTTTGGAAATACATTCAGCACATAAATGCCTTGATAATGAAACGTATACGGTTTATCCGCTGCATCAAAAGCAACCGTAATAGCATCCTGCTGAGAATTATCCATTAAATATTCCTGACGAACATTATATTCTTCATTCGATTCATGCGGTCTTCTCACTTCTTCAACAGGCCGGATCTCCTCCTCGTCCCGTATGGAAGCAATAAGGTACGAAATATAATTCGCTTCCCCCATTCGAATGGTCGTCATCATTAAAGTGCCGTCATCTTTGTCTCCGCCTTCTACCTCTATCATTGGCTTCAGAGGGTGTGCATCACCTGGCTTCATTACATAGTAAGGCAAATCAATGAAAGCAGCTCCTACTAGCAGAAGTAGGAATAAGTAAGCAAAAGGCAGCCATCTACGTCTCATGGTGGTTCTCCTTCCAATGCCTGATCTTTTCTAAAATCTCTGGTATTTTCTTCTTTGCTTCTTCTTCACCTGCTAATACAATCTCTTCAATATTCGTAAAGGCTTTAGAGTTGTACTTTTCCACAGGCGGCCGAATCATGATGTCTGAAGCCATTTGCCGGTTATCAATGATTTCCAGCTGAAGAATATCAATACTTTGCATAATAACATCAAAAATCGTCTGAATTTTAGCGTCTTTTTTTACTGAAGCAACATCTACGGCGATCGTGATATCCGCTCCCATATCCTTTACAACAGAGACCGGCACCCGGTCGATAACACCGCCGTCTACGAGCAGACGGCCATTAATTTTCTCGGGTACGAAAATCCCCGGAATGGCAATACTCGCCCGAACAGCATCCGCAACTGATCCTTTAGTAAAAATGACCTTTTCCGCTTTATTTATATCGGTCGCTACGATCGCAATCGGAATATTTAAGTCTTCAATATTTTTTCTATGAGTCAAAAGCTGGATAAAATCCTTGATCTTCTTTCCAGCAATAAATCCCATTTTAGGTACAGTAAAGTCAAGAAAGTACTTCCTCTGAAACGCAGCAGCTAGTTTGTAGAACTGCTCCATGTTATGACCAGCGCCATAAATGCTGGCCACGAAAGCACCCATGCTGCTTCCGGCAATCATATCAATAGAAATACCCGCTTCTTCAAAGGCTTTTAATACCCCAACATGAGCAAATCCGCGGGCACCTCCTGATCCAAGAGCGATCCCTATTTTCGGTCGTGACAATGTGTGACCCCCCATATGTCTATTTCTCTTTAAGCTATGGTCTATTTCTTTATTGTATGAATATATTGATAAAAACTGGACAAGTTTCACTCCTCTAATAACCTCTAATAAAGAGGGTGGCTCTATCGGTATTTTACCCGAAACCAGAAACGAATCCTAGAATGAGACCTGACTTTGAAGACAAGGAGGGGCTGCAGTTGACATCTGCTCAGGCAAAAACCCTATTACTGGCATTTATCGTCACCGCTTTTGCCGGTTCATTAATTTCATTTCCTGAAATTTCTCTCGAAGCCTCTATTAGAGGATTAAACATGTGGTGGGAAATTGTTTTTCCTTCCTTGCTTCCTTTTTTCATTGTCTCTGAAATGATGATCGGTCTTGGAGTTGTCAGCTTCATCGGTTTTCTACTGGAACCGCTTATGCGGCCGCTATTTAAAGTCCCTGGAGCAGGCGGGTTCGTTTGGGCCATGGCTATGGCTTCAGGCTTTCCATCCGGGGCGAAGCTGACGGCTCGTCTGCGCCAAAGCGGGAAACTCACCCAAATTGAAGCTGAACGTCTTGTTTGCTTCACTAACTCCTCTAATCCGCTTTTCATTGTCGGAGCGGTCGCCGTAGGATTCTTTCATGATCCTCAGCTCGGTTTACTGCTGGCGGTTGCTCATTACGGAGGAAATTTGCTTGTCGGACTAACGATGCGGTTGTACCACCCGAAACAGGAAATCACCCCCGCCTCAGCGTCTTCCTTTTCACTCTCTTCCGCCTTTGCTGCTATGCATGAAGCTAGAGAGGAGGATGGCCGGCCGGTTGGAAAGCTGATGGGTGACGCAGTCATCTCCTCTATTCATACACTATTGATGATTGGCGGATTTATTATTCTCTTTTCAGTACTGAATAAGGTTTTATTTTATCTCAATGTAACTTCTGTGCTCGCTGCCGGAGCAGCCGCCGTATTATCGTTAGTTAATCTGCCTTCTGAATTAAGCGTTCCATTTATCGCCGGCGTGTTCGAAATTACTCTCGGCAGCCAGATGATCAGCCAAATTGATACTGCTGACTTGCTGCAGCAAGTCATCGTTGTAAGCTTTGTACTTGCTTTTAGCGGTTTAAGTGTTCACGCTCAAGTAGCAAGCATACTGGCTGAAACGGATATCCGTTTTCGCCCGTTTTTGACCGCCCGTTTGCTTCATGGACTCTATTCTGCAGGGCTAGCCTTTCTGCTATGGAAGCCTATTTACGAGCCTGCTTTTCATTCAGAAGATACAGAGCCAGTTATATCCCTGCCTCATGCTGCATCAAGCCTGTGGGAAAGGGTTCTTGAAAACTTGCAGCATATTGGGCCAGTCGTAACAATTAGTATGCTGATGGTCTACATAGTTATTTATGTTGCCGATAACAAACAAAAGTATAAGTCTTGAACCCCTTGAAGATAAAGGAAAGAGCCGACTCTCGAATAGAGAAGTCGGCTCTTTCCTTTTCTTATAATATGTATATATGTATAACCTACAGGACCGGCTGCTTATTTAACGTCTTCTCTTTTTGCTTGAAGCGCTTGTTCAACGACCGGCGGCACGAACCCTGTAATATCCCCATTGTATTTAGCTACTTCCTTCACGATGCTTGAACTTAAAAAGGAGTACTGGCTCTTTGTCATCATAAAGAGTGTTTCTACATCGTCATTCAATACTTTGTTCATTGAAGTAATACGCATCTCATATTCAAAGTCAGAGACAGCTCGCAAACCTCTTAAGATCACGTTCGCCTCCACTTTTCTTGCGTAGTCAACAAGCAAGCCGTTAAAGCTGTCTACTTCGACATTTGGCAAATGGTTCGTTGCTTCTCTGATTAATTCCATTCTTTCCTCTGTAGAGAAGAGCGGTGTTTTAGACGAGTTGCTCAATACCACTACATATACCTTATCAAAAATCTCTGTGCCCCGCTGAATAATATCTAAGTGTCCGTTTGTAATTGGATCAAAGCTCCCTGGGCAAACGGCAATCCTTGTCATACTAAATCCCCCTTTATTCATTTCCCCCATTTGTAAATCGAAACCCGAATCACTCCATAGGTTTCCACTCTTACTTGGCGAAGCCGGCCTATTTCTTCTTGCAGAGAATGTTCAGAACCGTGCTCACATACGATAAAGCCATCTTTAGCCAACAAATCATGTTCCTCAATAATCGCCAGCAGACGTTCTAGCTGCCTTTGCTTATAAGGTGGATCCAAGAAAATTCCGTCAAATACAAGCTCACGTTTCAGCAGGGCTTTCAAAGCCCGGTCTGCATCATTCCTGTATACCTCACTCTGTTCAGTTAACCGACAAGCTTCTAAGTTGGTTTTTACTGTTTGAACCGCTTTCATTTGGCGATCTACAAAAATAACTTTGGAGAAACCTCGGCTTAGTGCTTCAATCCCCAAGCCACCGCTTCCAGCAAACAAATCGAGCCCAAGGCCGCCTGAAAAGTAAGGACCAATCATATTGAAAATGGACTCCTTCACCTTATCGGTAGTCGGTCTCGTGTCCTTGCCCGGTACGGCTTTTAGCGGAAGCCCCTTATGTGTACCTGATATTACTCTCATATGTATCCACCATTCGCAAAAAATTTCTTTATTTATGTTACCACAAGTTATTGATTGAAATCTAGATGTTTAAGAATAGATAGGTAATTCTTTGTTATTCATGTTTAAAAGGCGCTTAATTGGTTCATACTACTAGTAACAGCGTCCACTAGGATGTTGTTGATCACGGAGAAGGCTTATATTCCCCAATGAGTTCTTTCTCCAGTTTCTCCTCTCCCTTTGCCTTCTGTCTGATTTAGACATAGAAGGTCCCTGCTGAATTTTCGGCAGGGCATTTTTTATTTCAAGATACTTATGATTCCTTTCCCCTCCCTCTCCTTGAGCTTCTGTTCCCTTGAAGGTACAATGGAATGGCTTGGAAAGGAACTTTATTTAGAAATGGAGGAGTTATTTTGATTCAGCGATTTATTGAACTTGGAGAAGGATATTCAGACTTATACGAGCTTTTAGAGATTGCTCATAATAATAAACAGCGGCTGATGCACATGCTTGCCCTGCATACTCCCTTAGAAGAGCGACCATCCACCTCCCTAGCTGTCATTCTTTCACCAACAGATCCAGGAGAATTTCAGCCGATTTACATATGCCGAGAGGGAATTCCCTACCCGCATACCGCGCCAAACAAGCGGTTTAATTTATTTAAGCAAACAGCCGAAGCGCTAGGAAAACCCTTAATCGAAATGGATGTGAAACCATCCAGCACCTTTGCCGAGCGTGAGTTATATTTCCAATATTTAATTGGCATTTTACGATTGAACCGGCTGGTAGCCTCTCTTGCTTAAAAAAGTCCTAAAAGCTAAGCTTTTAGGACTTTTTATATACCTATCTTATAATCGTATTCTTTCGCTTTATCCGGCTTTGAATTTTCAAACTCTGTTTTCAAAAACGGCTTAAAAGATGGTTCCACTTTTTTGACGAATGAAAGAGCATTCAGCTTTTCCATTACGTCCTCAATTTCCTGCTGGTCACAATAGACAACTGCATATTTCATTCGCCTGGAAACATAATGAACATTTCCATACTTTCTCAGCACCTTAGCCGGCTTTAAGTGATGCAGCCAAACAATAATAGCTTGTCGATCAGTAAACATGGTATCCCCTTCTGCTCTTTATTATAAAAAATAAAAGCGCCATTGTTCTTTATGCGGAACAACTGCAACCGCCACCGGTTCCGCAGCCACCGCCGCAGCCAGAAGCTGATGAGAAGAATGGATTGCCAGATGGCACTTTAATCCCCTCCGAAACAGAACGGCCAATCAAGACACTGATTTCATCCAGAAGTGACTGAAGCTCTTGTTCAGCAACTCGGAAGGCCGCCACGTTTTCGTCTAAATCCATCTCTCTTTTGGCTACTCTGACTTCTTTCATTACCCACTTGTAATCCGGGTGATAACGGCCAAACCGCTGTACTTCTTCGTATTGCTCCTTCAAGCGCTGAAAGCGATCAATTTTCGCTTTCGTTTGTTTATCTATATACAACAACTCATAGCACGACCGATACTTGTGAGCGATCTCAGATTGCAGGATCATTTGACCAAGCTGCTCAGCCTGCTCAATGGTTTGTATTTTTTCAAGTGTAGCTGTAAGCAAATTGCCCACCTCCGTTCCCCTATTTTAACATAATATGCTCCTGCTTTGTGAACACGCACGAGTATTTTATTTACTTCTTATGAAGGAATCGATACGTTGAACGACTTTTCATAGCCAAGAGGCTGATTATTTTGATCCAGCAATTTAATATCTACTTTGTGAGTCCCTGAAGGAAGTCCTTTTACTATAAATGCAGCAGTATGGTAGGTTTGAAAATGCTGCCCATTAATATAAACAGCGGCCTGCCCCGCCTTTTGTGAGGCTGTCCCCTTCGCCGAAAAAGAAACGCCCGGTACAACGAGCTCAACAAGCACATTGTTGCCTCTTAATAAGTGATGAACCGTCCATTCGCGCGCGCTCTCCTCTGCCTGAGCCTCCGCATGGCTGCTTGATGTAGAGGGCAGCCATGCTTCAGGTTCTGGAAAAGCTTGCTTGCATCCTGCTGTCATCATAACTGCTGCAACGATCACTAACCATCTCATAACACACACTCCTTTTTTCGTTAGTGTGTGCATGTTTCGCACTTTTTATTGAGAATTCCCGGTCGTTTCCGATGTATCAGAACCTGATGTATTCGGAGCAGGTTGTGTACTCATCATATAAAAAAGGGCAGAAGCCATTTGCATACCATCATGAAAGCGCTGGATTCGGTCTGGTATCGTTTTTTTGTAGAATTTTTGGCTGGCCAGCTCAAAAGCGGCCAACTCCTTTGGTTCTCGGCTTAGACGCCGATACCAGGAAGGCTGCTGCCGCAGATACTGGTGCCACTCTTTGTTTTGCCTGATGTAATGTAAAATTTCCCGCCTCATACATATCCTCCTTCACTTTAAAAACAAAGCTCACTTAAATCGCTTATTTTTTTCTTCCTCTTCCATTCCCGCCAGGTAAATTTGTGCCATTTCCAGCATGCCTTGTATATCGCTAATCATCTGGTTCCACTTTTTTATATTGAACGTATATAAAAGACCTTCTAGTTTTCCGATGATTTCTCCCCATGACCCGGTACTGCTCTCTGTTCCTCTCGAATGTGCTTTCTTCTCATCCGAATGCCTATGTGTCCAATACCACTCTTCAAATAGTTCCTGCAGTGTTTTTTCCTGCCTCTTGACTGCCTTCTTTAAGTCCGGATGCTTCTCCATGTAGACTTTGAACCTTTTTACCTCCGGGTGCAGCAACTGACTGTTCACTTTATCCCCCCACCCCGCAGCTTTACTACTATTACATTATGGCGAGCATAAGAAAAAGTGAAGGTGTACAGCCATTTCCTTATCTGTGGTAAGATAAAATTAATCGCTTACACTATTCAGAATAAAACGCCGTTCACACTGATCATACGATTGTCGGCTAGAAGAGGAAGGGATCAGACAAAATGACAGAGAGAATTTATTCATTACTCGAACAAACTCTAAAGCAATCAAGTCCTGAAGATTTAAAAGTACTGGAGCAGCTGCTCGAGGGTCACTTAGAAAAAGTAAAAGGAAAAGGAACATACATAGGAAGATTGTTGCAATTGGATAGGAAGATTAACGAAGAAGAGTATAGATGCGAAGTTCGCCTGCCTATTACCGGCTTATCAAGCAATTCTCTTCAAATCGTCCACGGCGGAGTAACAGCTACCGTTTTGGATTCAGCTATGGGTTCTGCTGCTTATACAGCTGTTCCAAAAGGAACACCACTCGTCACCTCTAACTTAAATATTCATTACATTGCACCTGGAAAAGGAGAAGAGCTTACAGTCAAAGCACAGGTCGTTCACAAAGGATCAAAAACAGTAGTTGTGGAAGGAGAAGTAGTAAGGGACGATGGAAAAAAAGTAGCTCATGCAACAGGCTCATTTTTCGTTTTGGAAAAGAAATAAAACCAAAGGCAGCTGCACGAGGTCGCACAGCTGCCTTTTGCTATCTTGCCACAAAATTTTGTGTATAGTATTGTCTGTATACGCCTACCCCAAGGAGGATAAACTCCTCCTCAAGCAATGCCTCACGGTGACTCTCGGAGTTCAACCAGCCTTCTACTGCCGCAGGGCCGTCGACGTAATTAGCTGCGATATTTTCCCCCGCTAGCTGGTAGGATACGCCTCCCGCCTGCAGGCGATCTCCTAAATCACCCGCCGATGGAGACTCGTGTGAAAAGTACTGTCCTTTATGCATATCCTTACTATGCTGCTTTGCTACTGTTGCTACTTCTTCCTCCCAGGTAAGGATACTTAACCCATGTTTTTGACGAATAATATTGGTAAGGTCCAAAATCTGTCTTTCGCTTCCTTTTTCAATTTCATTCCAGGCAGCGTCTGACAGCTGAGGCTCTGGTGGAAGCTCTCCTCTGTAAACCATTTCATAAGACCGCTGTTTGATTAAATAATCCTCCGTTAAGAACCGCACACTAGACAATGTGCCAGAAAATTTATCAATGTATAATTGCGCATAAATATTTCCAAGAGAAACAAGCGGCCGCATATTAAAGTCCTCTTCCGACAACTCCAGACGGTATGTGCCCGTCTTCTTCGTAATAACGACTTCCATTTTCAGATCATGATTTTGAAAAATATCAGCTACCGGCTGGTCAATTTCAAACGGGGCCACATTGACGTCTCCAGCTGCATAAGCTGTAACTACCGTATTATTTTCAACGCCAAACTGCGTATACTGGCGTTCTCCCTTATATACCCACCATTCATAGCCGTAAGCTGAAGGGTCCTTTCTATCAGGCTCGCCCATCTTCTTTGTTAATAGTGAAGCCGGCTTGCCGATATAAGCACCTGGCCCTGAAGAAGGCTGTTCAGCTGTTGAAACTTTCTCCTCCGCTTCCTTCACTTCATCCGACTGTATATCCATTTCCGAAAGGGTCGAGCTTGATGATTGATCAAGCACTCCGCTTTCTTCCTGACCTCTATTGAGATAGGTACCAACAATTAAAATAATAGACATCACAATTAAAATACGTATAACTGACCGCAGAAGACCGCCCCCTCTCTTCTCTGCTCATCCTGGCATTATACCCGAGGATTACTCACATTATAACATTATGGACAGACTGTATCATAGTTTTCAAGTACGGTCTATATGCTTCTAGACGGCAAGTAACATAAAGAGAGGATGAGAACGATTTCATACAATACATTGCAAGAAATCCAATTTTCTACTATTATAAAGGAGATATGACTGACTAAAAATATGCAGATACACAGAAAGCACTTTAGGTATTCAGGAGGGATTGTTGATGAGATTTGAAAACACAGGTTTAGAAGACAAGCGCGTCGACTTTAAACGTTTGCTTTACATCTGTGAAAAACACGGTCTAGTGCATGGAGAACAATGGGATTATCAACGTGTTACTTTTGACCGCAAATTCCAACTAAAAGAAGGTACATACTACTTACGCCTATTCGGTTATGCCGTAGAAGGTGACGTTGGTTCACACCGTGCAACCATTCAACTGATGACTCCACTATTGGGTAAACATTATTACCCACATGGAGTCGAGTATGGAGAAGAAGAAAGCTTCCCTGCCTCTTTAGTAGAAACTTGCGAAAGAATCCTAACAGACATTAAAGATGAAGTAAATGAATTCGCAGTATAACTTATAACAAACAGCGCATGGCTGGCCATGCGCTGTTTGTTATTCCTGTTAAAATCCCAGAATCGCTTTGATCATAGAAGTCGTTTCCCCGCCTTCATAAAACACGTAAAGCAGCAGGTAAACAGCAACACCTGTAATAGCAGTAAAAAACCAAATTACACTTGTTATAGGCCCAAGTTTTCTATGCTTTTCCAAATTGTTTTTTAGCCCTAGCGTAATAGTGATAATTCCCATCACAGCCCCTACAGTAGCCAGAGTAATATGGAAAATTAAGAAAGCGGTATAGTATACCTTAATTTGATCCGGTCCCCCGAAAGCCGTATTTCCAATAAAAATCGTCCGGCTGGCATAGATGACAAAAAAGATAATAGCAAATAAAGCCGCTAACAGCATTGTCTTCCTATGCTGTTCAATTTTTCTTTGTTTAATTTGAACCCAGCCGATAGCGACCGTAATTGCGCTAAGCACAATAAACGCTGTGCTGATCGTTGGTAAAATAGGTAATGACATATCTTTGGATCCTCTCTCCCGTTGTAATAAGTTTAAACGAAGTTAAAGCATGTAATGAAAACAATTATACAAAGCACCTTCCAAAAGCAGCGCCCTCCCCTTCAATCAAAACGAGCGCAGCTTAGCAATGAGCGTATGTACGAAATAAAAGAGAAGGCAGAATACACTTCTCTTTTATTTCATATAATTTGTTTGATGCTGCAGTAATGCTTCGTCCGCTTGACCTTCTTTTTCTCTTTCCTTGCGAGCCCATTCAAAGAAGACTAAAGCAAGAATATAGCCGTAAACGATCTCCTGAATAATTTTCATAATAACGCCGCCCAGTTGCTGGTCCTCTAAGATCGGCATGCTTGAGAATAGCTCTGGGCCGGTTAGATTCAGCTGTTGTAAGGTACCCGTCGGCACACAAAGCTCCATTGCCTGTATCCAAGCACTTGCATCACTATAGGTAGCGTAGACTGGAGCAGAAGCAAAGATGATTAATCCACAAGCAGGAGTTAGCAGAATGCCGTCAGCAAAAATATAGCCAATCTTCCTTAATCCACCCAGCTTCTTGCCATCAGGCATTGTATTTAATAACGGCCACCACATAAAGAGGGCGAAAATGAAAAGCGCCACTGTATAAAGAGTGTGAAGAGCCACGCTCATCTTGACGTAATCGAATACGATCGGCAAGTGATAGATGGAGAATAGGCCATTAAACAAAATTAAAGCAATTAATGGCTTTGTAAAAAAAGCGAAAACAGGCTTCACTACAGGATGGTCAATGATCTTTTTCCATACCCACCAAGGTATTCCCCGCAGAAACAGCGGAACAACTACTAAATAAAGCACAGCCATCTGGATCATGTGATAAGTAAACATGATATGTCCTAACAAATCGATCGGCGATCCTTTAACTGCATATAAAATCACCATGGAAGCGACAAATAAGGCCCCTTGACGCTTTGTTAACGGTTCATCGCCTTCAAACTTGTTTCTCCATTTCACTGTTACTAAAAAGTAACCAGCTGTCACTAAAATGAGAAACCCTAAAAAATAAGGACTCCATAAAGCTTGAAAGCCAAAAATGCTAATCGGCATTTTATTCACCTCGTTATTATTTTCGACGCCTCGTCTTCATTATACCTGTCTATAAATTTGCTAGCAATGTTATGAAATGACAAGTTCTTGACAGCGGATATCTATTGTACAAGCAAAAACCCGCCCTCTAAAGAGGACGGGTTTTGCTGATTTATGCCCAGCGCATTACCACCAAATAATTGTCACAAAGGCTAAAATTGTAAGAAACGCTACTCCAATACCAGACCACATAAACATTGAAGGGGCTTCATGACCTTTCTCACCCATATGCATGAAATAGTAAAGCTGAAAGCCCACTTGAATGACGGCTAAAAGCAAAATGACTGGAATGACAAACCATTTTGAGAAGCCAGCAGCCACTGCTGCGAACGAAATCACTGTAAAGAAAATCATTAACGTAAACGTAGCTACTTGAATCCTCATGCCCTCTGCATTTTTTCTGCGGCGGTATTCATAATCGAGTCTTGGGTTATTTGTGTTAGATTGATTATTCACCATCTACTTATCCCACCATTCCCATTAAGTATACTACCGTAAAGATAAATACCCATACAACGTCGATAAAGTGCCAGTAAAGGCTCGCTACATAAAACTTTGGCGCGTTGTAGAGGTTTAAACCTCGGCCAGCATTACGAACGATCAAGGCAATGAACCATGCTAATCCAAAAATTACGTGAGCACCGTGGAATCCAGTTAATGTATAGAACGCTGAACCAAAGGCACTGCTCGTAAAAGTATGATCAAATGCATGATAATAATGAACGAATTCATAAATTTCGCAGCCTAGGAATCCTAAACCTAAGAGCACTGTAATGACTAGCCAAAGCTGCATTTTCTTGAAGTCATAGTTTTTCAGATGATACATTGCATATACGCTTGTTAACGAGCTCGTTAATAGAAGCATCGTCATAACAAAGACTAAAGGCAGTTCAAAGAGATCCTTTGCAAGCGCATGATCCGGGCTTGGCACTTTGTCCTTAAGAGCGATATAAGTAGCGAAGAGAGAGGCGAATAATACCGTCTCTCCGCCTAGGAAGAACCAGAACCCTAAGAATTTGTTCTTCCCTTCAAGCGTTGCTCGTTCCGGGCCTTCAGGCCATGTTTGGGGTGTGTATTTTTCATCAGCATTCATTACGCTTTAACCCCCTTATTATCATCATCGTCTTCCATTAGGTCCTCTTTATGGATATGGAATCCATGGTCATCCTTAATGGAGCGGTAAAGCATTGCACCAAAAGTGATAGCTAATCCGATAATTAAAACCGGAATAGCCCATGGCTTATCGTCTACTTGGTACATTGCGCCAAACGCGGCAACGAATAGACCGAACGAGATGACAACCGGCACAAAGGATGGGTTCGGCATATGAATATCGCCGATTGGCTCTGCTGGTGTCAATGTATCCTTGCCTTCCATTTTTTCTAGCCAGTAAGCATCCAACCCGCGAACGAGTGGTAACTGCTTAAAGTTATAGAAAGGAGCTGGTGAAGGAAGGGCCCATTCTAGCGTACGGCCATCTCCCCAAGGATCATTGCCTACTCTTTCATTTTTCATAGTAGTTATTACAATATTCACAAGTAGAGAAACAACCCCAATTGCCATGAAAGCTGCTCCTACAGAGCTTACTAAGTTTCCTGTATCCAGTCCCTGCCCAGGGAGGAATGTCCATACACGGCGCGGCATTCCCATTAGACCAAGGAAATGCTGGACGAAGAATGTTAAATGGAAACCAACAAAGAAGAAGAAGAAGGTAAACTTCCCGATCTTCTCACTTAGCATTGTTCCAAACATTTTTGGCCAGTAGAAGTGTGTACCGGCTAGAAGTGCAAGTACTACCCCTCCTACAATAACGTAGTGGAAGTGAGCAACGATAAAGTAACTGTCATGGTACTGATAGTCTGCTGGGGCTGCTGCCTGCATAACCCCTGTTACCCCACCCATAACGAACGACGGAATAAAGGCAACTGCATAAATCATTGGTACTGTAAATTTAATGCTTCCTCCCCAGATGGTGAGAAGCCAGTTAAAGATCTTAATACCTGTAGGCACTGCGATCGCCATTGTTGCAACAGCGAAAATAGCATTGGCAACAGGACCTAAACCAACCGTAAACATATGGTGAGCCCATACCATGAAACCAAGGAAACCAATTAGCACTGTTGCGAATACCATGGAAGAATATCCGAACAAACGCTTCCTTGAGAACGTCGCAAAAATTTCTGAGAAAATACCGAACGCCGGTAAGATCAAAATATATACTTCCGGATGTCCGAAAATCCAGAAGAAGTGTTCCCAAATAATTGTGTTACCGCCGGCTGCTACGTTAAAGAAGTTGGCGCCAAACATACGGTCAAACGTCAACATAAAGATAGAAGCTGTCAGCGGAGGGAATGCAAACAAAATTAATGCAGAAGCCACAAATGTTGTCCATGTAAATAATGGCATTCTCATATAAGTCATACCAGGGGCACGCATATTGATAATCGTAACGAGGAAGTTAATCCCCCCCATTAACGTACCAAAACCTGAAATCTGCAATCCTAAGGCATAGAAATCGATCCCATGTCCTTCCGAAGCCAAAGATAAAGATGCGTAAGAAGTCCACCCTGCATCCGGTGCTCCGCCAAGGAACCAGGATAAGTTTAAAAATACTCCTCCAAAGAAGAACAACCAAAAGCCTAGTGCATTAATAAATGGGAATGCAACGTCGCGCGCCCCAATCTGAAGCGGCATAATCGCATTCATAAAACCAAGCAGTAAAGGCATGGCCGCTAGGAAGATCATTGTCGTCCCGTGCATAGTAAGCAGTTCATTATAGAAACCGGCACTGACAAAGTCATTGTTTGGTACAGCAAGCTGAATACGGATAAGCATAGCTTCTATACCACCTAGGAGGAAGAAAAATCCACCGGCAATTAAGTACAGAATCGCAATTTTTTTATGGTCAACTGTTGTTAAGTAGTCCCAAATTGTACTTGCGAAACCCCGTTTTTGTGCAATGGTACTCAACGGTTATACCTCCTTTTTATTTCTTTATTTTTCTTCTACTTTCAGACTCATTAAGTATGATGCTAATTGATCAAGCTCTTCTTCACTTAACTCCTGATAAGTGCCTGTCATTTTATTGCCCGGCTTGTATTGCTCTGGGTCACGAATCCAGTTTTTCAACTCTTCTTCATTGTGGTCCAGAATACCAGCAATACGTGAACGTTCTCCAAATGTTGCTAAGTTTGGTGCAAGTCTAGCTTGTTCCGGACGTCCATCTTGAGGCGTGACTGCATGACAGCTTAAGCAGCTTTGTTCAAAGATTTGCTGGCCTTGCGCTGCAGCTGTATCTGCTGGTGCAACTTCTTCAGCCGATTGCATAGCGTTCAGCCAAGCCTGGAAGTCTTCCTGAGATTTTGTTTCAACTTTGAAGTCCATTAGAGCATGCGATGGACCGCAAAGCTCAGCACATTTTCCGTAGAACAAGTTGTTCGCTTCGTCAGCCTTTTCGCTGTCAAACTCCAGCCAGAACTTATTCACGTTATCCGTATTCGTATCCATTTTTCCTCCTGCAGCAGGGATCCAAAATGAATGCTTTACGTCAGATGCAATTAAGTTGAAGTACACTTTCTGATCTGTCGGAACAACCAATTCTTGAGAAGTAATCACCCCGTAATCCGGGTACTCAAACTCCCACCAATAAAGGGATGCACGCACGTTCACTACTAAAGCATCGCGCACTCCTTCTTCATTTGGCTCCTCATCCATCGCTTTAACATCAGCTTGATCGAATGTCATAATAACTGTTGGCACAGCGAGGATAAGTAAAAGAACAATTGGAATGACTGTCCAGACAATCTCAAGCGTGTGACTCCCTTCAACTTGCTTAGGGATTTTGTCTTCCTCGCCTTTCTTGCGGCGGAAGCGCGTAATAGCAAGAACGAAGATGATAGTGACTACTACGATGACTGCTACCATAATGACTGTACTTAAGATCATCAAGTCATACTGCTGATACGCAACTTCCCCTGCAGGTGTAAGCGTGGAAAGGAATGGCTCTCCGCAACCTGACAGTACGAGTGCCAAAGCGGCGAATACTGACATTAGCCGCCATTTACTTAGCCTGTTTTTCATAGCGTAATTAAACCTCTCTTTCTTAGGAAATTCTACAGCGGTAGGAGTATTTATGTGGATTTCTTTGTCAAGAAAGAACTCCCTCAATTAAATAACAGTGAAGATAACCATCGCTACAAATAAGATAGTTAAATACTGCAAGGAATAAATAAACATCCGTTTTGCCCATTTTAGATCATCCTTCGTTCGGTAGCCGGATAATCCGATAAAGAGCCAGCCAATATTTAAGGCCGTCGCCAGCACGACAAAGGCTGTACCGAGGGATGTCATAAAAAACGGAATCGGCAGCAAAGCGGCTACCCATAAGATAATGTGTCGCTTTGTTACTGCAAACCCTTTCACTACAGGAAGCATCGGAATTCCTGCAGCCCGGTACTCTTCACATCGCCGCATTGCAAGAGCATAGAAATGCGGCGGCTGCCATATAAACATGAGCAGGAACAGCATCCAAGCCACGGTATGTAAATTAGGATCGACGGCTGCCCATCCTATCAATGGAGGTACAGCACCTGAGATACTCCCAACTACTGTATTGCTGACATGCCGGCGTTTTGACCACATGGAGTAAAGTACAACATAGCTAAATACCCCAATCAATCCAATCAGGCCTGCTGCAAATGTTGTCAAAAATAAAAAAGCTGAACCAATTACTATAAAAGCAAGGCTCATGACTAACACTTTAGAATAGCCAATTTTGCCTGTTACTGTCGGACGGGATTTTGTTCGCTCCATCAGCGGGTCGATGTCTCTGTCAATATAATTGTTTAAACTGGCAGACCCAGCAATAATCATGGATGATCCGATCAATGTATAGAAAATTGTGTCCAACTCAGACAAGAAACGTAAATCGCTAAAAACAACAGCTAGCCATAAACCTGTAAAAACAGTCATCAAATTGGAGTTTACAATCCCAATTTTGATTAGAGCAAGGAAATCTTTCATAGCTGTCGTTTCTGGAAGTTTTGATTTCTCCATTGTTGTTGCGGCACGTGACACCTTCTTCCCCCCTCTCGCTAAAAACAGCCTACCCATTCTAAAAAACAAATTATACATTTCTTCTCTTTCTAAACCAATATAGCTGTAAACTACCTAAAAATTGGTTGTTTACTCCATATTAAATCATATCATCCTATTCTTTTGTGAACACTGCATGAACTAAATATGTCGAATTTGTGACCACTAAAGACATACTGTTCCTATCGCTTTCAATTTGTAGGATAATTAAGAAGAAAGACGTGAAAAATTTGTTAAAAAAACGTTTTGTAAAAGATAGGCAGACGGGTTTCTTCTACATATAAGAATACCATGTCCACACAATTTTACAAGTTGTCTTTTAGTTTCATCTTCTGTATTATCGAATAGGTAATTTCTTTACATATGCAACAGTTTTCAATATATATAAGTAGGTGAACAACATGCATCGCTCTTTAAAGTGGCTGGCTGTTTTGACAACGCTCGGCATGTTTCTCGTTCTTCTCGGGGGAGCCTTAGTGACAAAAACTGACTCAGGTCTCGGATGCGGGAATGAATGGCCGTTATGCCACGGGCAAATCATCCCTGAAAATATTACAATTGAAACCGTTATTGAATTATCCCACCGGGTCGTTTCCGGTGGTGTCGGTTTGCTTCTGGCCGCTCTTTCTATTGTCGCCTGGCGAACGATCGGTTATAAGCGGGAAACGAAATTTTTAGTTATTCTGTCTCTTTTCTTTTTAATTGCACAAGCATTAATCGGTGCTGCAGCTGTTGTTTGGGGACAGTCTGACTTTGTTTTGGCATTGCACTTCGGCATTTCTCTTATCTCTTTTGCTGCTGTGCTTCTGCTGACGCTTTTGATTTTTGAAATCGATCAGAAGTTTGATGCTTCTACTGTAGTAATCGATAAAAAGCTGAAATGGCATACAATCGGTGTGACTCTCTATAGTTATATAGTCGTCTACACAGGAGCCCTTGTCCGGCACACGAAGGCCAGTCTAACCTGCCCTGACTGGCCTTTCTGTGTAAATGCCAGCCCCTTCATGTCGTTTAATATGTACCAAGGAATTCAAATGGGGCACCGGTTAGCTGCCGGCCTAATTTTTTTATGGATTCTATACATCGCTGCTATGGCCATTAGAAATTACAAGCATCAGCGCGTAATTTATTGGGGATGGATCATTGCTCTTACACTCGTTTCTTTACAAGTTCTTTCAGGTGCTGCCGTTGTCTTGACAGGCCTTAACCTGTATGTTGCGCTTGCTCATGCTTTCTTCATCTCTTGCCTGTTCGGTCTGCTGTGCTACTTCATTCTTCTCATCTCCAGAAGCAAGCTTAACGAGGGCTCCGTCTCAAAAGTTTCATAAAAAAAGAAGCGGGATAGATCCGCTTCTTTTTTTATTTTATTTCTCCAATTCGATTAACAAGTCGCCCGCAGAAATAGCTTCCCCGTTCTGTACGTAAATATCTTTCACCGTGCCCGCAAATGGCGCTTGAACTGTTGTCTCCATCTTCATCGCTTCTGTAATCATTAAGTGGTCACCCGGTGCCACCTTCTCCCCCTTTTCCACAAGCAGCTTGATAACCGTTCCCGGCATAGTTGCTGCAATGTGGCTTTCGTTTCTCGGGTCTGCTTTCACTTTAGCAGCCACCGAGGACTTAATACCCTCATCTTTAACGACAACTTCACGCGGCTGTCCGTTCAATTCAAAGTAAACCGTACGCGTGCCGTCTGCCTGGGCTTGTCCGATAGAAACCAGCTTCACAATTAACGTCTTTCCTTTTTCGATTTCAATTTCAGTTTCTTCGCCTAGTCTCATGCCATAAAGGAAAGTCGGAGTGTCTAGCACAGACACATCTCCAAACTGATCTACTGTTTTAGCATATTCAAGAAATACCTTTGGATATAGCGCATAAGCAATCACGTCATGATCCGTTACTTGTCGGCCGAGCTCTTGATAAAGCTCTTGACGAATTGCCCCGAAATCAACGCTCTCTAGCAGCTCTCCCGGGCGAACTGTAATTGGCTCTTTTCCTTTTAAAATTACTTTTTGCAGTTCTTTCGGGAATCCGCCTGCCGGCTGGCCTAAATACCCCTCAAACAGCTCAATGACGGAATCAGGAAAATCAATCTTGTCTCCTTTCTCCAGCACCTCTTCTTCTGTTAAATCATTCTGCACCATAAATAAGGCCATGTCGCCGACAACCTTAGAGGAAGGTGTGACTTTTACGATGTCGCCAAACATCATATTGACCCGGCTGTACATGTCTTTCACTTCTTCCCAGCGCTCGCCAAGTCCAACGGCTTTGGCCTGCTGCTGGAGGTTGCTGTACTGGCCGCCCGGCATTTCATGCTTGTAGATTTCAGGATGCGGAGCATTCATACCACTCTCAAAGTCTTGGTAGTAGTGTCGAACTCCTTCCCAGTATTTAGAGAGCTGTTCAAAGGCTCCTGCTTTCACAGAAGGCTCACGTTCTGTTCCTCTCAATGCATAACAAAGCGAGTCTGCGCTCGGCTGTGAGGTCATCCCTGCCATGGAGCTGGCCGCTACATCCACGATATCTACGCCCGCTTCAATGGCTTTGGCATACATGTAAATGCCGTTCCCGCTTGTATCATGTGTATGGAGGTGAATCGGAAGATCGACTGTTTCCTTCAACTCAGAAATCAGCCGGTAGGCAGCCTGCGGCTTTAATAAGCCTGCCATATCTTTAATACCAAGAATGTGCGCTCCTTGGTTCTCCAGCTCTTTCGCCATATCTTTATAATACTGAATATTGTATTTGGAACGGGACGGATCATCAATATCTCCCGTATAACAAATGGCAGCCTCAGCGACCTTGCCTGTTTGCCGTACCGCATCAATTGCTGTTTCCATGCCTTTCACCCAGTTTAAACTGTCAAAGATCCGAAAAACATCGATGCCCGCATCCGCTGATTGCTGAACGAATTCATTAATCACGTTATCCGGATAATTCTTATAGCCCACAGCATTAGACGCGCGCAGGAGCATCTGGAACAGTACATTCGGCATTTCTTCCCTTAAAGTAATGAGACGCTTCCATGGATCCTCTTTTAGAAAACGATAGGACACATCAAATGTCGCGCCCCCCCACATTTCTACCGAGAAAAGCTCGGGCAGCAGCTTAGCCGTCGGTTCTGCGATGCGCACTAGATCATTCGTCCGCACGCGAGTGGCAAGAAGTGACTGATGGGCATCCCGGAAAGTCGTATCTGTCAGCAATACATCATGACGAGACTTCACCCACTCTGCCAAACCTTCTGCCCCTTTTTCCTCCAGCAGCTGCTTTGTTCCAGCAGGAATCTCTTTCAGTTCGCTTGTATTTGGCATAAAAGGACGATCAAAAATCGGTTTTTTCTTCTTTTCGATGCCTGGAAAGCCATTGATGGTGACGTTGCTGATATAGTTAAGCATTTTAGTTCCGCGGTCCTTGCTCTCCGAGAACACAAACAATTCAGGCGCTGTATCGATAAAGGAAGTATCATAATCACCAGTAATAAACTTCTCATGCTGCATGACCTTTTCCAGGAATGGAATGTTTGTCTTTATCCCCCGAATACGAAACTCCCGTAAATTTCGCAGCATTTTGGAAGCTGCTTGTTCGAATGTCATAGCATGGGTGGATACCTTTACAAGCAAGGAATCATAGTGAGAGGTGATCACTGCACCTTGGAAGGCATTCCCCGCATCGAGCCGAACACCAAAGCCGCCGCCTGAGCGATAAGCCATAATTTTCCCCGTATCCGGCATAAAATCATTCAACGGGTCTTCTGTTGTTACGCGGGATTGAATAGCATAGCCATGTATAGTGATTTTCTCTTGAGAAGGAATCCCTGCTTTTTCACTATGTAAAGAATAGCCTTCCGCAATCATGATCTGTGTCTGTACAATGTCTACACCAGTAATCATTTCTGTAATTGTATGTTCTACTTGAATGCGCGGATTGACCTCAATAAAGTAAAACTTATCCTCTGCCACCAGGAACTCTACAGTTCCGGCATTTAAATAATCGACATTCTTCATCAGCTGTACAGCCGCTTCACAGATATCATTTCTTAAATCTTCAGATAATGATACACAAGGAGCTACTTCTACAACCTTTTGATGCCGGCGCTGGACAGAACAATCGCGCTCGTATAAGTGGATAACATTTCCTTCTCTATCTCCGAGGATCTGCACTTCAATATGTTTTGGATTCTTTACGAATTTCTCGACGTATACCTCATCGCTTCCAAATGCTGCCTTCGCTTCCGACTTGGCTCGATCATAAGCCTCTTTTACTTCCTCGGCGCTGTTGACAATCCGCATGCCGCGTCCGCCGCCGCCAAGAGCTGCTTTAATAATAATTGGAAAACCGTGCTCCTCGCCAAAGGTTGAGACTTCCTCTAAGCCGGAGACTGGTCCATCCGTTCCCGGGATGACAGGAATTCCTGCCTTTTGAGCTTGTTCCCTAGCCTTCACCTTGTCCCCAAACATATCCAAGTGCTTAGTTTCCGGGCCGATAAAGATAAGCCCTTCTTCTTCGCATCTTCTTGCGAATTCAATATTTTCTGACAAAAAACCATAACCCGGGTGGATTGCATCCACTTCTGCCTGTTTGGCAACCCGGATAATATCTTCGATGTCCAAGTACGCTTCAATCGGCTTTTTTCCTTCTCCGACTAAATACGCTTCATCCGCTTTATAGCGGTGATACGATCCTGAATCTTCCTTTGAGTAAATCGCTACTGTACGGATATGAAGCTCCGTACAGGCGCGAAATACACGAATAGCAATTTCTCCTCTATTCGCAACGAGTACTTTACTGATGTTCCTCATGCACTCTCCCCCTTACTGTTTGATAAAAGCATATTTAAAAATTCACACGTAGGTGAATCCTTACCCCTTTGTTAAATAGATGACCGGTTTTTCTTATAAATTTTTTCATATTTGACAAACATAGAGATATTAACCAAAATACCCAGCGAAAGCGAGAGCAGCAAGAGCGAAGACCCTCCATAGCTGATCAGCGGCAGCGGTACCCCGGTAATTGGAATGAGACCGGTTACTCCTCCAAGGTTGATGAATGACTGAATGCCAATCATACTGGAAATCCCGACGGCCAGCATGGCTCCAAATGGATCCCGGCATTTAACAGCGGTATAAAAGCCTCTTAGTACAAGATAGCCTAAGCCGCCTACTACAATGAGAACCCCTAGGACGCCTAACTCCTCCGCAATAACTGCCATGATAAAGTCCGTATGGGGTTCAGGCAAATAACCAAGCTTTTGTACACTCTGGCCTAGTCCGGTTCCTGTCACTCCCCCTGAGCCAATAGCTAGGTAGGAGTTAACCAGATGATAGCCGTCACCTTGCTCGTACTTAAACGGTTCTAGGTAGCCTGTGATCCGGCTCATCTTCTCCTCCGTAAAAATCTTATCCTTCTGCAGAAGGATCAATGGGGACAGCACAACAGCACAGATTAAACCGAGAACTACTAGCTTCCACATGCTTTTCAGCTTCATACCTGATGCAATGATAATCGTACACCCGATAAAGAATATAATAGCAGCTGTACCAAAGTCGGGCTCCGCCGCTATCAGCGTACAAAAGAACACGAGCAAAATAACAGGCGGGGTGACTCCTTTATTAAATGAATTAATGTATTTCTGTTTTTTCGCATAAACAGCTGACATGTAAATAATAATAACCAGTTTAGCAAACTCTGAAGGCTGCAAAGACGCTCCGCCAAGACGAATCCAGCTCTTTGCGTTATTAGAAACGGTTCCAAATACCATTAAAGACAAAAGTAAAAAAGAAATGCCTGCAACAATTACAAGTAAAAATTTGCTGTTTTTATAGGCTTTGTAAGGAAAGATCGCAGCACCAATAAAAAATAGCGAGGCAATGATAACATGAATCTTCTGCTTGTTATAAAAGTAGTCGCTAGCAACTTCATAGCGCTGAACAGCCGTGACTGAACTTGCACTGTAAATCATCATCAGCCCGAACAGGCATAGAAGAAAGAAAGTTACTATCAGTGAGTAATCATATGAACGAATAATTTTTTTCCACATATCCATCTTCCTATCTATTGCATTGAGATGAAGCATCAATGGTATTATCTGCATTATGTAAAAAAACTCAAACAGCATATAATAGGTGTTTGAGTTTCTTGGCATTAATTCTGAGTAGATGCTTCGTGAAGAGCTGAAAGTTCCCGTTCTAGCGAATCAATCAGTTCTTTTCCATCTTTTTCATCGATTAATCCTAAACGAATCGCAAAATCTATTTCACGGGATAAGCCAAACATTTGTGTATCCAGTACCTCTTCGTATAAAGGGCACTGGGGCATCGTTAAGTTGTCCATTTGAACCTTGATGAGGCGCAAAATTTTATCTGCGTCTGCTTGCAATAGAGAGTAGGCTTTTTCCCGATGATTGACTTTTAATTCAGACGCCATATTTAACTCCCCCTGTTTTAACACAATGAATTACTTGATACGTAAAATTTTATCGTTAATATACCCAATTTGCAAGGAATTTCGAATTTCCTCCTGACAAGAAAAGAATCTAGCGTTATACTTGTTCATGTAATCTACGTAAGGGAGAGAGCCCGATGGAATATATTATGCCTATTAAAGGAAAAGTAAAGTTTCCGGTTACATTAGATGCTGGTGTCTGGATTTTTGATGATCGGCGCATCGATTTGGATACATACTTTGATCAACCGAATGACTCGGATTTTCTTGCTGATGAAGAATATACAAAAAGTATTTCGAAGTTTTGGGATAAAGAAATTCGCGAGGGTGCCGTATTCCCTCCAACCATTAAATCCGAAAAGAAATTCGAAAAAACAAAGGTACTAACCGGCACCTTTGGGGTTCCCTTTAAACCGTTCCTAGAAAATGCATCGCCTGAGTCTAGTGCTCAGCTTCTCATTATTGAAACGGCAGACGAGGAAGTTAAGCTGCCGCTTGAGCGTGCAGATGACATCATCCTTGCCTTTTCTAAAGAAGGAAAACCTCTTCGGGAAGATGGTCCCGTCCATATATTGTTCAAGGATGGCTCCAATCGCAACAATCCGATTCGCTTCGTTAAAGGCTTTCGTATAGAATAGGCAATTAAAATTACAAAGAAGGCTG
The DNA here is from genome assembly GCF_000812025.2 of Bacillus thermotolerans. GTDB lineage: Bacteria > Bacillota > Bacilli > Bacillales > Domibacillaceae > Quasibacillus > Quasibacillus thermotolerans. The sequence goes on along the minus strand of NZ_JWJE02000001.1, from coordinate 104,596 downwards.
GCCTGGAGAGAGACTCCAGGCCAGCCTTCTTTGTTGAAACTCCCTTTCCACAACAATTTTCCACCATTTCTGTGTATAATCTAGTGTAATGGAAGTTACAGAATGTCAGCAGCAAGCTGCGCAAGCCCGGACCGTTCCCCTTTCATTAATTTAATATGTCCAGCGACTGATTGATCCTTAAATTTTTCAATCACATAGGTCAGCCCGTTGTTGTATTCATCTAAATAAGGGTGATCAATCTGCGCAGTGTCTCCCATTAGTACAATTTTACTTTGTTCTCCCACCCTGGTTAAAATCGTTTTGACCTCATGCTTTGTTAAATTTTGAGCCTCATCGATAATAATATACTGCTCTGGTATGCTTCTTCCGCGTATATAGGTTAGAGCTTCAACCTCTACGGAATGCAGCCCTGCTAAAATTTGATCAATTTCTCCTGGTTTTTTCGTATTGAACAAATATTCTAAATTGTCATAAATTGGTTGTACCCAGGGGCGCAGCTTCTCTTGCTTCTCGCCAGGTAAATACCCGATATCCTTACCTACTGGAACAATCGGGCGAGCAACAAGAAGCTTTTTAAACAGCTGGAGATCTTCTGTCTGCAATAGACCCGCCGCAAGCGCAAGCAGCGTTTTTCCTGTTCCTGCCTTCCCCGCCATTGTGACGAGCGGAATATCAGTTCTCATGAGCAGTTCAATAGCCATCATTTGCTGGACATTACGCGGTTTAATTCCCCATATAATGTCATCCTGGTAAGCAAGCTTTCTTAAAGAACCGGCGGATGCATCTACCATTCCTACCGCAGAAGCTGAGCTGCCAAGTGCATCTTTTAACAATAAAAACTGATTTGGATAAAACGGGTGATGCGCAATTTCCGACAAAGGTAATTCCCCACGCTGATAGAACAAGTCAATCGTCTTTTTAGCCACATACACTTCGAGAAACCCTTTGTAGATATCACTCAGTTCAACGACACGGTCACTCAAAAAGTCCTGAGCCTGGAGGCCAATGGCGTCTGCTTTCACACGAACGAGGGTATCCTTGCTTACTAAGATAACCGCCCGCCCATTCTCCTTTGCTTCCTCCTCAAGAGAGAGGTTCTTCGCTACTGCTAAAATACGATTGTCATTCGTTTTCTCAACAAATACATCCTGCAGCTTTTGAAACGACCGATGGTTTAATTCGATGCGCAGACTTCCTCCGCTTTCGAGCTTGATGCTTTCGTGGAGCCTTCCGTTCTCCCTAAGCTGATCAATCAGTTTTGAAACAAACCTGGCATTTCTCCCTATTTCATCCATGTAGCGCTTCTTCGCATCTAATTCCTCCAGCACCACCGCGGGGATAACTACTTCATTATCTTCAAAGGAAAAAATAGCATGAGGATCCTGCAACAATACATTCGTATCCAGCACATAAATTTTACTCAACGATACGCCTCCTGCTTTGTATGTCTTTTTTTATTATATGAATATTTACCCTGCTGCGTTCAACACCTCAGAAAAAGCTGTTTGTTGAATAAGAATACAAGTAAATCGAGAAGATATAAACAGCCTTTTCTTATTAACATTGAAAGAGGTGAAAAATGTGAAGCTCTTCCTCCCTTTATTGCTAGCAGCTTTCCTATTTGGCTGCGCTCAAAATAACAACGCGGAAATAGGCGTGAACAGCGAACAACCCGCTGACGATCAGGCCCCTCGTCAAGTACAGGTGAAAAATAGCGAGCCAAATGATACACAGCAGCTATCTATGCGTGAGTCCTCCCGCCTGCTGGCAGATACCGCCCGGAGAATCCCTGGAGTCCAAGATGCGACAGCTGTAACATGGGGGTCGTATGCAGTAGTTGGAATTGACGTTGATGCTAATCTGGACCGTACAGAAGTGGGATCTATTAAATATGCGGTCGCTGAAGGGTTAAAAGACCAAACACACGGCAAAGAAGCCGTTGTCGTTGCTGATCCTGACCTGTATGCCCGGCTGAAAGAAGTCGGCCAGGATATGGAAAATGGACAGCCCTTGGAAGGTATAGCTAACGAACTAGCTGATATCGCTGGCCGCGCTATGCCTGAAGTACCGGGAGAACTAAATGAACACCATACAGATCAATCAACAGAAGATCCGAAAAAGCAGCTATCCCCTAACGAACGTCAGGAGTTAGAGAAGCAGCAGGAAGAACAATCTAATCATTACAAATAGCCTCTACCTGTCCACTCCTTCTCTAGGAGTTCCGTTAATTCTTGGAGCTGACCTTTACTTTAAGCGTCAGCTCCCTTTTTTAGTGCTTCTATAACTTGTTGATCCAGCCTTTCAGCAGCTCTCTTATCATACGTCTTTTGGTGCTTCGGTTCAGCGACTACCTTTGATCCGTAGAACATTACGTCTCTAATCTCTGATACCTTCAATTCGATAATCGCCATCGGAACAGGCAGGCTGTCTACATTCTCTGTAAGCACCTTTCCATTTCCTGTAATCGAGTAAGCTGATTCATTCGCAAGCAAATGGACGGCGACAGCGGACTGATGTTTAATGTTTTGTACAATCCGTGAGCGGCGGTCCGCGGCCAGACGCAGCGTATATTCATCGAAAGCCCTGATCCAGGAGATGGCATGAATGGTGGGCCCCCCGGATTCATGATCGATCGTCGCTACGGTAACAAGGCGGTCCTCCTGCAAAGCTTCAAATAGTTCAGGCACCAAATGTGTCTCCACTCTGTTAGCCAAATTCATCGCCTCCTTTCCTCTATTATACATGATCTCCCCAGCCGCTCACGAATTTTAGCTTTTTTCGTTTTTTTATGTTCTTTACTCAATCATATGGCTTTCCTAGGCCAAGCATGCGTGGAAAGCAGAGGTTTCATGAACAGAAATGAAAAAACTTCTGTACACATGATATAATACACAAAAAGGCAGGAGGCAACAGAGATGAGAGTAAAATGCATATTATGCGAAAAAATAGAAAAGATTGATGATGAGCTGCTGATCGCAAAGCAGCTGCGAAATCGTCCAATCCATACGTATATGTGCCCTGAATGTCAGGAACGGATTGCTGACAAAACACAAAAGCGTATAGAGACAGGCAAATTTCATGTGTACCGTTCAGGGAAAGAAAAGAGCTTTTTATAGATCATACCCCTTCGCTATTAAGAAGGATATGGAATTAAAATAAAGAAAGCCGGCTGTGCAGCGGCAACAAAAAAAGACCGCCAAAAATCGCGGTCTTTTTTTGTTACTGTTAAAAGATAAGGCGTTCACACAGAGTGATCCTGCCCCTCCTCGTTTTCTTGCTTATGAAGCTTTAACCTTAACTTGTAAACACCGAGCACCAGCGCAGCGACAAACAAGCTTTCTACCACCGGCAGCTGGTATGATAAAATCAATAAAAGCAGAGAGCCTGCGATTAAAGAGACATAGATCACGATGTTTTGGATGACAGACAATTTCTTGGCGAACCCTAAATTATATACTACAATACAAAGCAGTATAATGGTTGCCCAGTACACCCACACGGCCCCGTTCACACCAATCAGCTGAACTAAAGCGCCGAGCAGCGGGCTGACATGCTCTAACCCTTCCACTCCCTATCTCTCCCTTACAAATTAGATTTCTGCGTTCTTTTTCTTCTTCGCTGCACGTTCACGCTCGTTTTTATCAAGAATCTTCTTGCGAAGACGAATAGATTCTGGAGTAATCTCACAATATTCATCTTCATTCAGGTACTCAAGCGCTTCTTCAAGTGTTAAAATTCTCGGCTTTTTCATTGTTGTCGTTTGTTCCTTCGTTGCTGATCGAACGTTTGTTGCCTGCTTAACCTTCGTAATATTAACTGTCAGATCGTTTTCGCGAGTATGTTCGCCAACAATCATTCCGGCATAAATTTCTGTGCCCGGTTCAACAAAGATTGTTCCGCGATCTTCAACCTGCATAATACCATATGGAGACGCCTTTCCTGTTTCCATTGAAACAAGCACACCTTGGCGGCGGCCACCTACCCGTCCCTGCTGCATCGGCTGATAGCCGTCAAATGTATGGTTAATAATTCCATAGCCGCGTGTCATCGTTAAGAATTCAGTTGTGTAACCGATTAAGCCGCGTGCAGGAACCATAAACGTCAGACGAACTTGTCCATTTCCGTTGTTTACCATGTCCAGCATTTCACCTTTTCGGGATCCTAGTGATTCAATCACCGAACCTGTGTATTCTTCTGGAACATCAATTTGAACCCGTTCTACCGGCTCACAGCGTACGCCATCAATTTCTTTAATAATAACTTCCGGCTTGGATACTTGAATCTCAAATCCTTCCCGGCGCATATTTTCGAGCAGGATCGATAAGTGAAGTTCTCCACGGCCAGAAACAACCCATGCATCTGGAGAATCCGTCTCTTCTACACGTAAGCTTACGTCTGTTTCAAGCTGTGTTTCTAGTCTTTCCTGAATCTTTCTAGATGTCACAAACTTTCCTTCACGTCCTGCAAATGGACTGTTGTTGACTAGGAATGTCATTTGAAGGGTCGGCTCATCGATGTGAAGAATCGGGAGTGCTTCTTGGTATTCAACCGGGCATACTGTCTCTCCTACGTTGATGTCCTCCATGCCGGATACCGCCACTAAGTCTCCTGCATAAGCTTCTTCAATTTCTATCCGCTTTAGACCCATGAATCCAAACAGCTTCGTCACTCGGAACTGTTTCACTGATCCATCTGTTTTCATTAACGCTACTTGCTGGCCTACCTTAATCGTTCCTCGGAAAATTCGCCCAATCCCGATACGGCCGACATAATCATTGTAATCCAAAAGAGATACCTGGAATTGAAGAGGTTCGTCACGGTTATCCACTGGAGCAGGTATATGCTCGATAATCGCTTCAAACAATGATTCCATGTTCTCATCCTGCTGGTCTGAAGTCGTGCTCGCTGTGCCGTTAATACCGGAAGCATAAATGACTGGAAACTCCAGCTGTTCATCGTTGGCATCTAATTCAATGAAAAGCTCTAATACTTCATCTACCACTTCATCTGGTCTGGCAAAGTCGCGGTCGATTTTGTTCACTACAACGATAGGACGCAAGTTTTGCTCGAGTGCCTTCTTTAGGACAAAGCGAGTTTGTGGCATACATCCTTCATAAGCATCGACCACAAGCAAAACGCCGTCTACCATTTTCATAATACGCTCAACTTCTCCTCCGAAGTCGGCATGCCCTGGTGTATCCAGGATATTAATTTTTGTATCTTTATATTGAATTGCTGTATTTTTTGCTAAAATGGTAATTCCGCGTTCCTTCTCAATATCATTGGAATCCATTGCACGTTCTTCCACTTGTTCATTGCTTCTGAAAATACCTGATTGTTTAAGAAGCTCATCCACGAGCGTTGTTTTTCCGTGGTCAACGTGAGCAATAATCGCAATATTTCTTAAATCTTTTCTAGTGTTCAAGTGAGTTCCTCCTGACTAATATAAAACCCTCGATCTGTAAAACACCTCTTGTAACTGAACTATTATATCACAGCTCTCCTTAAAATTCTATTTATGATTATAGGTTCCTCTTATCGAAAAAATCTTGTACAATATAGAGAGAAAAAGGAGGCACAACTGTGAAAGAAATTAAATGGATTTTTGTATTATTCGCTATTGCCGCTGCCGCATGCATGATCGGTATGGGAGTTGCTATAGGAGAAGAAAGCATTATTGGCCTCATCGCGTGTATCGTGGCCCTCATTGCCGTCATGGGACTCGGCTTTTCTACAAAAGCCAAAATGCGGCGCGCTGGAAAATTATAAGCCTGTTAGAAAATTCAACGCACCTTTGCCGGTAGCTTGTCATCGTCAAAGGTGCTTTTTGTTTCATACGGAAAAAGGGGCAAGCGTCATTTGCCCCTTTTTTTATTTCTCTAATAGAAAATGGTGCAGAATTGTCTCATGAAGCCCCGGTGAGCTGGCAAATACACTATTTCGATTGAGCATATCGAGCGGTTCACCAGATAGAGTAGAGACTACGCCTCCAACTTCTTCAATCAATATTTTTCCAGCGGCAAAATCCCAGGGAGACAGCCTCATCGTTAAATAACTATCGAGCCGTCCGGACGCTACATAGGCCATCTCTAGAGCGGCTGAGCCGTAAGAACGCACACCTCTTACCTTTGTTGCTAATTCGACGAGTTTGCGCTCGTCAAAATAAGCGTTTTTCACAAGCCACGTTGCATTGACCGCAATAAGTGCCTTTTCAATTGGAACACTGGACAGCTCAGGGAGCTGTACACCATTCATATAAGCGCCTTTTCCCCGCTCCGCACAATACAGCTCATCGTGCGTTACATCGTACACATAACCTAAACGGCCAACACCATCTTCATATACTCCAATCGAAATGGCAAAGTGCCGCTGCTGATGCACAAAGTTCATCGTGCCATCGATCGGATCAATAATCCACACTATCCCATTTAAGCTGGACAAGTGATCCCCCTGTCCTTCTTCTCCAAGAATAAGATGCCCTGGAAATGTTTGACGCACATTGGAAATAAAAAAGCGTTCCGTCTCTTTATCAATATTTGTCACTAAGTCATTAGGGTTAGACTTCGTCTGGATGCTCAATGAGTGTTTAAACGAACGCCGGATTGCTTTTCCCGCTTCTTCAATCCATAGTCTGACTCTTCTATCTATTTCCGTCCAATTCTCCATACATATTCCTCCACTGCGGAAAGTTACATCCCGTTCTAACTGTCTTAAGGAAATTATAGTACACATTCCCTTTTTTGCAAAACAAAAACAGACCCGCTCAGCTTGCTGCGAGTCTGTTTAATGTAGCCTGCATTTATTTTTTCTCATTATCTGTTTCCTTCGCTGCATATTTGTTCAAGCTTCTAATTGAAGCATTTGTTCACGCAGTTCGTTTAGCTTGTCTTTAGACTTTTCGATTTTCTTCTTGTCCTTTTCCTGCATAGCCTCAAACAATACCGCCAGCTCATAATCTAACTCCAGGCGAATAACCGCCAATTGTTCTTTTGATTGTACGTGTGTGGTTAATCCGTTTATTAATTGTCTCATTGTGAAGCACTCCTTTTGTGATCATTCATTGTAATGGGTTTATTTCCATAAGCTTTCGTCATCAACAGTTATTGCTTCTATTAGGTAGTATTTCTATTTTTTTGTTTTTTTATGATAAAATATTTCCAATATTAAAGAGGAGGATATTTTATGGATTTCCCTGGTTTTACTCAAACAGATTTCAATGTATTCAGCATTCCGGGCTTAGATAGCCGAATGGAAGCTTTAAAAACATCCATACGTCCAAAATTGGAGTCTCTTGGCTCTTACTTTTCTGAAGAACTAAGTGTTCTTACCGGCGAGGAAATGTTTCCTCATGTAGCTAAGCATGCCCGGAGGACGGTGAATCCGCCTAATGATACGTGGGTAGCATTTTCCAACAACAAACGCGGCTATAAGCAGCATCCTCATTTCCAAATTGGCTTGTGGGGATCTCACTTATTTATTTGGTATGCTGTTATTTATGAAGCCCCAAATAAAGCAGCGGTAGGAGCTTCCCTAGCGGACAACCTCTCTTACATCCGGAAGAATATCCCTGGTGATTTCGTATGGTCAGTCGATCATACGAAGCCCGATGCAGTGAAAATGAAGGAGCTGTCCGACGATCAGCTAATCCATTGGTTTGAGCGCCTCCAATCTGTCAAGAAATCAGAAATTCTTTGTGGCTACCACTTACCTAGGGAGGAAGCTGTACAGCTAAGCGGTGCCGATTTGATTAATCTCTTTCAAGATGTGTTTGTAAAATTAGTACCCATATACCAAATGTCTTAAACAAGCCAGCCCTCTAAAATCTTGATTTTAGAGGGCTGGTGTTTTATTTCATTTTGATTCTATCACCCGAAGAAGCGGCTTTCATTTTCTGTACCGCGCGGTAAGACGAGTAGCCGCTTACTTCTTCAAATTCATTACAAACTTGCTTCTCTTCGGACTTGCTAGGAACGATTTCTTTAAAGCGGCGGTAGGCATTCATTAATTCATCGCGATCCACGCCTGTTTCATAGGCCTTTTCGATCGTTTCGAAAAATTTGACTACATCGATCACTTCTTGTGTTGACCAATGTGTTGAAAAAGGGTAAGAGTATTCCAACGACGATACACCTCTTTTTTTGTTTTCATATTAAGTATCTTCAATTTATCATTTTTATTTCTTAGCTGGCTAATTAAACGCTTTTGTCATGTGCTGGGCAAACGATGTGGAACATGCTATAATTTGTTTCCAATGTAACCAAAACACGTAAACACACATGTAACTATAATTAATTGAGGTGAAAAATACATTGTCACAGCGCACTACTCCCCTCTTTACTGGACTGAAAGCCCATGCAGAAAAAAATCCTGTACAGTTCCACATTCCAGGCCATAAAAAAGGAAGCGGTATGGATCCTGAATTCCGTGAATTCATCGGCGAAAATGCCTTGTCCATCGATTTAATTAACATTTCGCCGCTTGATGACCTTCATCATCCTCAAGGGATTATCCAGCAAGCACAGGACTTAGCTGCAGAAGCCTTTGGAGCAGACCACACCTTCTTTTCCGTTCAAGGAACGAGCGGGGCCATTATGACGATGGTCATGGCGGTGTGCGGACCTGGAGAGAAGATTATCGTTCCACGTAATGTCCATAAATCCGTCATGACAGCCATTATCTTTTCTGGAGCAGTTCCTATCTTTATCCACCCAGAAATCGATGAAAGGCTTGGCATATCACATGGAATTACAACCGAAGCCGTTGAACGGGCCTTAAAGGAGCATCCAGATGCGAAAGGGCTTCTTGTTATTAACCCTACCTACTTCGGCATCTCGGGTGATTTGCAGCAAATTGTAGAAATTGCTCACTCCTTTGATGTGCCTGTACTTGTAGACGAAGCACACGGTGTGCATATTCACTTCCATGAGGAGCTGCCTCTGTCTGCCATGCAGGCAGGAGCCGATATGGCAGCTACAAGTGTTCATAAGCTTGGCGGCTCCCTTACACAAAGCTCCATTCTGAATGTAAGAGAAGGTCTTGTCTCCGTAAATCGCATTCAGTCTATCTTAAGTATGCTGACAACAACTTCGACTTCTTACATTCTGCTCGCTTCTCTAGATACAGCTCGACGGCGCCTCGCTATGGAAGGCAGAGAGCTACTGGATGGGACCATTCAATTAGCGCGCTCTATGCGTAAGCAAATCAATGAAATTCCGTACTTGCACTGTCCAGGTAAGGATTTACTTAGCTCTAAAGCTACCTATGACTTTGATCCAACGAAGCTGATTATTTTTGTGAAAGAGCTAGGGATCACAGGGCACGAGGCTGAAATGTGGCTGAGAGAAAACTATAACATCGAGGTAGAGCTTTCCGACCTGTACAACCTGCTTTGTATCGTCACGCCTGGGGACACGGAGCGGGAAGCGGATTTGCTTATCCGGGCACTCCAGCATATGGCTGATGTATGCAAACAGCCGCTTGACAAGGAGTTTCAAGAGGTATTGCTTCCTGACATCCCTCTATTAGCTCTGTCGCCTCGCGACGCCTTCTATGCAGATACAGAGATTATACCTTTTGAGGAATCCGCTGGAAGAATTAGTGCTGAATTTATTATGGTTTATCCGCCTGGTATACCGATTTTTATTCCTGGAGAGATTATTACCGAGGACAACCTCACTTACATTCGCAGGAACCAAGAGGCCGGCCTCCCTGTTCAAGGTCCGGAAGACTATGAGTTGAAAACACTGCGGGTCATTAGAGAGCGTAAGCCAATCGTCTAAATACACAAGAAAGCTGGGAGCAGATGATCTGTTCCCAGCTTTTTTAGATGTTTCATTTATTTTCTATTAGTCATCTAATTCGGTCTCTTCTTCGCAGCCGCAATGAGAGTATAAAATAGAAACTTTCTCATCTTCAAAGTGATCCATTGTACTCAAGCAAGATTGACAAACGATTGTTCCCATTTTCTTCACTCCTTCTAAATTTGTAAACGCTTAACTTATCATTATTTAATTTAATAATAATATAACACATTAAATAATTCAAGCTTAAATTGTATAACACATTTACTTTTTGGGAATAATAACTTACTTATAACCTTTCTAATTTCCCAGATAAAAGATATAAAAAGAACAGCAAACGGGTTATGTTTCCGTTTGCTGTTCGTTCTTGATCACGGCAGGGTCAACAAACTCATATCCTTTCTGCCGCAGCCCGGTAATGATATCGTCGAGCGCCTCGTTTGTCCATTTCCTGTCATGCATCAGCAGGTTTGCACCATTTTGCAAGAGAGGCGTGTTAACCATTATATTTGCCAAAGGTGCTTCATCCATATATTCCTCTTCCCAATCGTAGCCGTACGTCCAATTCATTAGCACCATATTCTCTTCCTGAACGATTTTTCTTGAAAAGTCCGTGTTGCTGCCGAAAGGGGCACGGAAGAAAATGGGCTTTTCACCCGTAATTTCCTCTACCATTCTATTCACTTTTAAAATCTCTTCACGCTGCTCTTTTTCTGTTAAGCTCTTTAAATTTTGGTGGGAGTAAGTATGATTGCCGATTTCAAAGCCCATATGTGCAATTTCCTTTAATATCTGCCTGCTCTCTTCTTCTTCGAGAAACATACCATTCACAAAGAAGATAGCTGGTACTTCATATTCCTTAAGAGTTTTTGCCATTTCTAAAGAATAATTCTCCGGAGCATCATCAATAGTCAGGAGAGCAACTTTAGGGTTAGCATCTTGGAGCGGCTCAATTGTCCACAGCTGCTCGTTTATCCGGTAAAGAGGTGGTGTTTCTGCTGGTGTCCCCTTTGCTTCCTCGCTCACCTTTTCTTCGGCTTGTTCACTATTCGCCTGTTCCTCCGGTATAGGAGGCGTTTGCTGACTTTCTTCAGGAGCCTCAGCAGCATTCTCTCCGCAGCCAGCTAATGCAATCGAGAGAGTCAAGATACCTAACCATTTTCGCATGAGTATTCCTTCCCTTCCTGTATTTGGCTTCATTTTACCAAATGAAGCCAAATGAAAAAAGCAACTAAAGTATCTGATCTGCCACCGCTTTGCCTGTCCAATAGAGGAGCAGTGTTGTCAATGTCATAGCCATGCTCTGTCTTCCGGAAGGCAGGAAGGTTCGTGCAGCAGTTAAACAGAGGTAGAAGAAGATAACAAATAGAAGGCCATGAAACAGTTTGGAGTCCCCCTTTGATAACCAGCCGGCCAGTGTGTAAAAGCTCCAGATCATTAAATGAATTAACACTACTATATAATATTTCATGAATGCTCCCCCCAGCGTAAGACCTCATTTAATATAGCTTATGGCCTTCCTCTCCCTAACTGAACCGCCTTTCTAATTCCCAAGAAAGAATGCACAAAAAAACTGCTGCAGCGACCGGACAAAATCCGGCTGGCTACAGCAGCAAAAAACGTATTATTTTACAATGTGAATTGGTGAACCAAGGGCAACCTCTGCTGCTTCCATGGTCATTTCACCTAGAGTTGGATGAGCGTGGATCGTCATTGCTACATCTTCCGCTGTCATACCAGCTTCGATTGCAAGCCCGATCTCAGCGATCATGTCAGAAGCACCAGTTCCAGCAATTTGTGCACCAACAATCAATCCATCCTCTTTGCGTGTAACAAGCTTAACGAATCCATCTGTGCTGTTAAGTGCTAATGCACGGCCGTTTGCCGCAAATGGGAATTTCGCTGCTGTTACTTCTAAACCTTCTTCTTTTGCTTCCGCTTCTGAATAGCCAACAGTTGCTAATTCAGGTTCAGTGAAGCATACTGCTGGAATAGCTAGATAATCGATTTCAGAACGTTGTCCTGCGATTGCTTCAGCAGCGATTTTTCCTTCGTAAGAAGCTTTATGAGCTAATGGAGAGCCTTGTACAATGTCACCAATTGCATAGATGCTGGACACACTTGTACGGCATTGCTTGTCAATTTCAATTAAGCCTTTTTCTGAAATTTTCACACCAGCTTCTTCTAAGCCAAGCTCTTCAGTGTTTGGTCTGCGTCCCACTGTTACAAGCACGTAATCCGCTTCGATTTTCTCTTCTTTTCCGCCAGCTTCATAAGTAACGATAACGCCGTTATCAGTTTCCTCAGCAGACTTAGCCATTGCCTTTGTGACAACTTTTACGCCTTTTTTCTTGAGGCTGCGTTTTACAAGGGCAGACATTTGCTTTTCGAAGCCGCCTAAGATTTCATTGGCACCTTCAAGGATAGTTACTTCCGTACCGAAGTTAGCAAAAGCGGTAGAAAGCTCTGCACCGATGTAGCCTCCGCCAACAACGACCATTTTATTCGGTACTTCTTCAAGCGCTAATGCACCTGTAGAGTTGATAACGCGATCAGAGAATTTAAAGTTAGGAATTTCGATTGGACGAGATCCTGTTGCTACAATAGCATTTTTGAATTTATATGTTTGAGCAGAGTTTTCATCCATTACACGAAGTGTGTTGCTGTCTACAAAGTAAGCTTCTCCGCGAACGATATCTACTTTATTTCCTTTGAGCAGGCCTTCAACACCGCCAGTTAACTTCTTAACAACGCCAGCTTTCCACTTTTGCACTTTGCTGAAGTCCACTGTAACGTTCTCAGCACCGATACCCATGTCATCGGAATGTTTCGCTTGCTCGTAACGATGAGCTGCTGTTAATAAGGCTTTTGAAGGGATACAGCCAACGTTTAGACAAACGCCGCCGAGTTCACCTTTTTCGACAATTGTTACTTTTTGTCCGAGCTGCGCAGCACGAATAGCTGCTACATATCCACCAGGACCGGCACCGACAACAATTGTGTCTGTTTCAACTGCAAAATCTCCTACTACCATTGTATTACGCCTCCATTAATAAAAGTTCTGGGTCATTTAACAAACGCTTGATGTGGTTAAGCGCATTTTGAGCAGTTGCACCGTCAATTAAACGATGGTCAAAGCTCAATGATAATGCTAACACAGGTGCAGCTATAATTTCACCATTTTTTACGATTGGTTTTTCAGCAATACGGCCGATACCAAGAATAGCTGCTTCAGGATGATTAATAACTGGAGTAAACCATTGACCACCTGCGGAACCGATATTGGTAATTGTGCAAGAAGCACCCTTCATTTCATCTGGTGACAGCTTGCCGCTTCGTGCTTTATCGGCTAATTCGTTGATTTCAGCCGAAATTGCAAACATTGGCTTACTATCCGCATTTTTCACTACCGGCACGAGCAAACCTTTGTCCGTATCTGCTGCAATGCCGATGTTGTAATAATGCTTCTGGATAATCTCTTCGGTTTCATCATCAATCGATGCATTTAGCACCGGGTATTCACGCAGCGCGCTCGTTAATGCTTTCACTACATAAGGAAGGAAAGTCAGCTTTATTCCTTTTTCCTCAGCCACTGCCTTAAATTTCTTGCGGTGATCCCAAAGCTTAGAGACTTCTACTTCGTCCATTAAAGTAACATGTGGGGCCGTATGCTTAGAGTTAACCATCGCTTTCGCAATTGCCTTGCGAATACCGCTCATTTTCTCCCTTGTTTCAGGGAAGGCGCCTTCAGGCACAACAGCTTTAGCTTTATTCGGTGCTGCTTCTGTCTTCTCTTCTGCAGCCTTTTCCGTTTGTTCAACCGCCTTTTCTTCCGTTGGTTGGCCGCCTGCAAGGAAGCTGTCGATATCTTCCTTCAAGACACGTCCATTCTTCCCGGAGCCGGCAACCTGACGAATATCCACATCGTTATCACGTGCATATTTGCGTACGGATGGCATAGCGATAACACGACGGTTCGGGTCTACTTCTGCCTGAGCCTTTTCTGCTTCAGCTGCTGGCTGCTCACCTGCACCTGTCGCCCCGTCTGCCTGTTGCATAGGCGCTTCCTCTTTATCGAGGTCTTGACCCTTCTCAGCAGTTGATTGCACTTGCTCTTCCGTCTTCTCTTCAGCGCTGCCTTCATTTTCATATCCAGGCGCATCGATTTTGATTAGCACATCGCCTACGACAGCAACTGTCCCCTCGTCTACTACGATATCTTCCACCGTTCCTTCTACTGGAGAGGGAATCTCTACAACTGCTTTGTCGTTCTGAACTTCACAAAGGACATCATCTTCTGCGATCTTGTCGCCTGGCTTGACAAACCATTTGACAATTTCGCCTTCATGAATTCCTTCTCCGATATCGGGTAATTTAAATTCATATGCCAACGTCTTCATCCTCCTAAATAATAATTAATTCTCAAAGCAAACAGCCGAGCATTACCTGTTTAAAACAGGATTAAAACTCAAGCACTTTTTTCGCTGTTTCAATAACATCTTTAAAGTTCGGCAGCCAAACCGGTTCAGCTTGTGAGAATGGATAAACCGTATCAGGAGCAGTTACACGAAGTACAGGTGCTTCTAAGCTTAGGATCGCCCGGTCATTAATTTCCGCTACTACATTTGCCGCAATACCTGCTTGCTTCTGTGCTTCTTGTACGACAATTGCACGTCCGGTCTTCTCGACAGAAGCGACAATTGTTTCTACATCTAGCGGCTGAACAGTACGTAAGTCAATGACTTCTACAGAATACCCTTCTTTCTCCAGCTCTTCTGCTGCCTTAATGGACTCATGAACCATCGCACCATAAGAAATGATAGAAAGGTCCTTCCCTTCCCTTTTCACCTCTGCCTTGCCAAGAGGGATCGTATACTCCTCTTCCGGCACTTCTTGACGGAACGAACGATACAATTTCATGTGCTCAAGGAAGATGACTGGATCGTTGTCACGAATAGCTGAAATCAACAGTCCTTTTGCGTCGTACGGAGAAGATGGAATGACCACCTTCAACCCTGGCTGCTGTGCTACGAGTCCTTCTAAACTATCTGCATGAAGCTCGGGAGTAAATACTCCGCCTCCGAATGGGGAGCGGATGGTTACTGGTGCTGAGTACACCCCACCTGAACGATAGCGCATACGAGCAAGCTGACCGCTGATAGCATCCATTACTTCATATACGAAGCCGAAAAACTGAATTTCCGGCACCGGACGGAAACCTTGCAGCGAAAGACCAACTGCTAGCCCTCCAATACCTGACTCTGCAAGCGGCGTATCAAATACGCGGTCCTCTCCGAATTCCTTTTGAAGGCCTTCCGTCGCGCGGAAAACCCCTCCGTTCACCCCAACATCCTCTCCAAAGACGAGAACATTCTCATCATTCTTCAGTTCTGTACGCAGAGCGTCCGTAATAGCTTGGATCATTGTCATTTGCGCCATGGCTTACTTCGACTCCTTCTCTTTATAAATTTCATATTGCTCTTTTAAATTCACTGGAAGTTCCTCGTACATATTAGAAATTAAATCCGTCACTTTTTGTTTAGGTGTTTGATCCGCCTTCTTAATAGCCGCTTTAATTTCTTCTTTTGCCCGCTCAATAACGGCGTTCTCTTTTTCTTCGTTCCATAGTCCCTTGCCTTCTAAATAGGCACGGAAGCGGATAAGCGGATCTTTCTTTTCCCACTCACTGTCTGTTTCGCTTGTACGGTAACGTGTCGGGTCGTCCCCGGCCATTGTATGAGGGCCATAGCGATAGCATAGTGTTTCAATTAAAGTCGGTCCTTCTCCATTTAGCGCACGTTCTCTAGCTTCGCGTGTCACTGCGTAAACCGCTAATGGGTCCATGCCATCTACAAGAACGCTTGGAATACCGGCTGCTACCCCTTTTTGAGCAATTGTTTTAGCAGCTGTTTGTTTTTCTCTTGGTGTTGAAATAGCAAACTGGTTGTTTTGCACAAAGAAAATGGCAGGCGCATTAAACGCGCCGGCAAAGTTAATTCCTTCATAGAAATCACCTTGGGATGAACCGCCATCACCTGTATATGTAACGGCTACCGCTTTTTTGCCGCGCTTCTTCAAGCCAAGCGCCACACCGGCTGTTTGAATGTACTGCGCTCCAATAATAATTTGCGGAGACAGAACATTAACCCCTTCCGGCATTTGGTTACCGTGGAAGTGCCCGCGCGAGAATAAGAAAGCTTGATAAAGAGGAAGACCGTGCCAAACGATTTGAGGAACATCACGATATCCCGGAAGCACCCAGTCCTCTTTCTCCAAAGCAAAATGGGAAGCAATTTGAGAAGCTTCCTGTCCGGCTGTAGGTGCATAGAACCCTAGACGACCTTGACGGTTTAAGGAAATAGAGCGCTGATCCAAAATGCGTGTGTACACCATGCGGGTCATCAATTCCTCAAGCTGGTCGTCTGTTAAATCAGGCATCGCACTCTCGTTAACGACTTCTCCTTTCTCATTCAAAACTTGAACCATTTCAAATTGATTTTCAATCGTTTCGAGCGTTTTCTTTGCATCGAATTGCTTTTTCTTATTGGCACACATGAAAGCCACCGATCCTTTCTTTTTTGGTTATACCTGTCATTCTCCTTGATCACACGGTTTAACTAGCTGAGCTCTCTCGCTTCCTTAGCGGTTACGCTGTACTAATTTATATTTCATTATTAGTAGTACAACTCTTGTTTATAGGTAAGAGTTTATACTAACATCGCACTCAAAGTCAAATAATAATCGTTGATTTAATAGCGATTGTGCTTTTAACCTATTTCCAGAAGTAAAATCTGTATTACTTAACAAAACAAACTGTGTTATAAAAACAAACAACTTTTCTATCTGTTATAGAGTAGTTCCCTTTTTCATTCTCTCTTTCTTTTTATACACGTATACCCTTTCCCTTTCAGGAAGAAAAAAAACCGGGAATTTCCTTCCCGGTTTTCAGTCTCATCAGCTGACTAGCTCTTTGATAAGGCTTCTTCGAAAGCTGCCCGTTGTTTATTAAATTGGTTGGTGAGCTGGTTAAACTTCTCATTAGCCTGTATAAGCTTTTCACTGCCGGCATTAATTTTCTCCAGCTGTTCTTCTACATCCTTCAGCTTAGCCTCTTTGTCTTCCATCATATCGAAAAGCTTCTCATTCAGCTCAATGTTCTCCGTATAGAGAGTCTCAATTTCATCATACTCTTTATATCGGGCTCCTGCTGTTTTCCGAAGCTCGCCCAGCTGCTCATTTAGCCGTTCACCCTCTATATTGCCAAGTTCATCCAGCTCCTCTATAGCGGATGCAGACTTCTCCATTGCCTCCTGTTCCTTAGCAAACACTTCGGCGCGTTCCTTTAATATCTTGTCCGCTTCTTCACCAAGCTCCTTTATCTTGCTTTCTTCCTCCTTGCTGACAGCCATCATATCCTGAAAGATATTTTGCTCTTTCTTCTCTAAATCAGAAAGCGTCTCTTGCTGCTTTACAAACTCACTTTCAGCTTGTGCCGCTTCTTCAAATACATCCACCGCCTGCTCTTCAGGCGTTCCACCGCAGGCGGCTAGTAAACAAGCAGCCGAAGCGATGGACATAATTACTTTTTTATTCATCCTGCTTCCCCCCATGCCCTGACTTCTCTTACTTATGTATCATACGGGATTTTCCTCTTTTTCCATACCCTTTTCACACTTTTTCTGAAACCTTTGCTCACTCATTAACAACATTTCTTTTTTTTGATACACTAACCATAGGAATTGATGAATAGAAGGAAGGTACCTATATGATCACAATGAATGATATTATACGTGAAGGTCATCCCGTTTTAAGAGAAAAAGCAAAAGACGTGGCGTTGCCTTTAAACGAAGAAGATAAAAAAATAGCAGAAAGCCTGCTTGAATACGTAAAAAACAGTCAAGATCCCGAAGTCTCACAAAAGTACGGCCTTCGTCCAGGTGTTGGCCTAGCTGCTCCTCAAATCGCCGTTTCTAAACGGATGATTGCCGTCCATGTCTATGATGAAAGAGGCCAGCTATTCAGCTATGTATTGATTAATCCTAAGATTGTCAGTCATTCTGTGGAGCAAGCATATTTAGCTTCTGGGGAAGGGTGCCTCTCTGTCGACAGGGAGGTTCCTGGTTACGTACACCGGTACGCGAGGGTAACCGTCAAGGCTGCAGATCTTGAAGGGAATGAATTCAAGATTCGACTAAAGGGAATGCCGGCCATTGTTGTTCAGCATGAGATTGATCATTTAAATGGTGTCATGTTTTATGACCATATTGATCCGCAAAACCCTTTTGCTGTTCCACAAAACTCTACTCCTATCGAAAGATAACATAGAAAGAAGTGGCCGGCTGTCTAAAACAGCCGGCCACTTCTTTGCTCGTATCATTGTCATTATATAAGCTCAAGCTTTTTTAACGCATGATAAATACCATCTTCTGCTACATCAGCCGTTACGAGGTCGGCAGCTTCCTTCACCTTTGGATGAGCATTGCCCATAGCAACGCCTGTTCCTGCCACTTTTAGCATTTCTATATCATTCAGCCCATCTCCGAATGCATATACATCTTCCATTTTAAAGTCAAGCCGGTCCATCAGCTTTTTGATACCCTCCGCCTTCGATCCGCCTCTCGGAAGAATGTCAAGCGAATATGGATGCCAGCGGATAAAAGAAAATTCAGGGAACTGTTCCCGATAATACTCTTCCTCCTCTTCCTTGCAGAACACCAGCGTCTGATACAGTTCTTGCTCCTTATAAAGATCCGGATGCAAGTCTGGATAAGGAAATTTCAAGCTTGAAATGCTTTCGGCTATATATGTATCGTCCGGACGGTTCGCTTTCATATGTGACTCGGTCATATAAACAAGTGAATGATTTCGCTCTTCCGCATGCCGGTATAGCCTGTCAAGCGAATCAGCCGCCAGCGGGTTCAAATAAACAACCTCTTCCTCAAACACCACGTATTGACCATTAAAGCTGACGAACGAGTGAATATCCAGCTCCTCTCGCAAGTCCTCAAACATAAAAGGCGCTCTCCCCGTAGCAATGGCTGTGTATACTCCATTGTCCCTCAATCGCTTAACCGCTTCTTTTGTAGCAGAAGGCAGCTTCTTATCATGATTAAGCAATGTCCCATCTATATCAAAGAAAGCAATTTTCGTCATACAAGCAGCTCCTCCCCGCTTTTTCTCCTTTTCAAGCTATCTCAACTTTTGAAAAAAGTCAATTAAACACCAACCATGACAACAGCTGCCAAAATACGAGCAAATAATCCAATGCACAATCGGCCATAATAAAAGTAAGCATAAGGAACTGTTTTGAGGATTGCGAAGCAGAATTGCTTCACAACCCTTTAAATTTTGACAAATACATGCTAGAATAACCATAAGGAGTGATCCACTATGTTTAAAAAGCTAAAGAAAAAGCTTGTCAAACAGTGGAGAGACATACTCAGAAGAAAATCAATCGCATAGCGTTAATTAGGTGTGGCCTTCCGTTATGGAGGGCTGTCTTTATGTATAGACGTATAGACAGCAGCTGACAATTGTTTATAAAATGTGCAAGACATGAAAAAAAACTGGGTATTCTATATAATAAAAAACAGCACAGTAATTGAAGAGAAAGAAACTGTCTTCTGATCGATTCAGCTAGACAGTTTTCATATATTAAGCGGACAAGGAGAGAACTAGAAAATGATTTTTAAAGTGTATTATCAAGAAAAAAGAACAGAAGTACCCGTACGCGAGAACACACATGTTCTTTACATGGAAGCACCTTCTGAACGGAAAGTGCGCGAATCTTTAAAAAACCGCCCTTACAATATTGAATTCGTCCAATCTCTTGAGGGGGCTTACTTAGCCTACGAGCAACAGTCCCCTAAATTTCAGCTGGAGAAGCTGTAATTTATGAAAGGCGTAAAAAATGATCAAACGGCGGTGTTTGCCCTGGGCGGTTTGGGCGAAATCGGAAAAAACACTTATGCTGTACAATTTCAGGATGAAATCATTTTAATCGATGCCGGCATTATGTTTCCGGAAGATGAGCTTCTCGGTATTGATTATGTCATTCCTGATTATACCTACTTAGAAAGAAATGTAGACAAGATTAAAGGACTATTTATCACGCATGGCCATGAAGACCATATCGGCGGGATCCCGTATTTACTCCGCCGGGTAAATATACCGATCTATGGAGGAAAATTAGCTCTTGGATTAATTAAAAACAAACTTGAAGAACACGGATTGCTCCGTCAAGCGAAGCTGCACCCGATCCAGGAGGATGACGTCATCAAGTTTCGCAAAACATCTGTTACCTTTTTCCGTACGACGCACAGCATCCCTGATTCTTACGGTATTGTTGTAAAAACACCTCCAGGCAATATCGTCCATACAGGTGACTTTAAGTTTGATTTCACACCAGTGGGTGAGCCGGCAAACTTAACAAAGATGGCTGAAATCGGCAAGGAAGGCGTGCTTTGCCTCCTATCTGACAGCACAAACAGTGAAGTGCCAAATTTCACGATGTCTGAGCGGCGGGTAGGCGAAAGCATTCAAGACATTTTTAGAAAAGTCGAGGGCCGGGTAATTTTCGCCACATTTGCTTCTAATATTCACCGCCTGCAGCAGGTAGTTGAAGCAGCCGTGGAAAACAACCGAAAGGTAGCTGTCTTCGGCCGAAGCATGGAAGCAGCCATTAATATTGGCCAGGATCTCGGATACATCTGCTGCCCAAAGGACACATTTATTGATACACAGCAATTAAATAGGCTTCCAGCTGACCGGGTGACCATTCTTTGTACAGGAAGCCAAGGTGAACCGATGGCTGCTCTTTCCCGGATTGCTAACGGCACGCACCGGCAGATTCAAATTCAGCCGGGCGATACCGTCGTCTTTTCATCGTCGCCTATCCCTGGAAATACCATCAGTGTAAACCGGACAATTAATGCTTTGTTCCGCGCAGGAGCAGAAGTCATTCATGGTTCCTTGAACAATATTCATACGTCGGGACACGGAAGCCAGGAAGAGCAAAAACTAATGCTTCGTTTAATAAAGCCTAAATACTTCATGCCTATCCATGGTGAATACCGCATGTTAAAAACGCACGTCCAGTTGGCTGTAGATTGCGGTGTGCCAGAAGAGAACTGCTTTATCATGGATAACGGAGAAGTCCTTGCTCTCGGCAAGGATACGGCCCAGCCTGCAGGCAAAATCCCTTCCGGCTCTGTCTATATAGATGGCAGCGGCATCGGGGATATCGGCAACATCGTTCTTCGGGACCGGCGCATCCTTTCAGAAGAAGGATTAGTCATTGTCGTTGTGAGCATTGATATGGAGACATATAAAGTCGTAGCTGGACCTGACATCATTTCCCGCGGCTTTGTGTATATGCGTGAATCCGGCGACTTAATTAATGAAGCTCAAAGCATGTTAAATAAGCATATTCATCGCACGCTAAGCAAGAAAACCACTCAATGGGCGGAGATTAAAAACGAAATCACTGACGTTCTCGCCCCATTCCTTTATGAGAAAACAAAGCGTCGCCCGATGATCCTTCCAATTATTATGGAAGTATAAGCATATAAAAAAGAGGCGGGAGTACTCCCGCCTCTTTTTTATATAACCGATCAATCAACTGCCTAAAAGAGATCATTGTTGGTCATATTTTTTTCAAAGCGGCCAATGTCTGAATCAGCCCCGATAACAATCAAAATATCCCCTTCTAAAATCCGCTCATCTGCTTGAGGCGAGACAATAATATCGCTCCCTCTCTTGATCGCAACAATATTAATCCCATATTTCGCTCGAATGTCCAAATCGAGCAATGAATAGCCTGATAACGGGCGGTTCGCGACAATCTCCATGATGGAGTGTTCATCTGAAAGCTCTAAATAATCCAGCACATTATTAGAAATCATATGATGAGCCAGCCTTCGGCCCATATCTCTCTCCGGGTGCACAACATTGTCTGCTCCAATCTTTCTAAGCACCTTTTCATGGTAATCATTTTGCGCTTTAGCGGTAACTTCCTTGACTCCGATTTCCTTTAGCATCAATGTTGTTAAAATGCTGGATTGGATATCATCACCAATGGCTACTATCACATGGTCGAAATTACGAATACCCAAGCTTTTCAAAATGGATTCGTCCGTCGTGTCAGCTACGACAGCATGAGAAGCGATTGGTGCAAACTCATTGACTCGATCCTCATCTACATCAATGACCATAACTTCCATTCCTTCTTCAGCGAGCGCGCGGCATATGCTACCGCCAAAGCGCCCCAGCCCAATAACTACAAATTCCTTCTTCATATAAAATCCTCCATCATCAAGTCATGAAGTCCCCTTCCTTTTATTTAACAAGGATACAAGGCCTTCACAAGCCGAGAATTCCCAATTGCTTTATTCGCCTATTTTATCATAAATAAGAGAAAGAATAGAGACCAATTCTTCGCTTTTGCTTTCCTCCTGCTCTTCATCAGGCACAAGAGCTGCCTAGTATCCGCTGAGGACAAAATAAAAAACCAGCCGGCTGGCTGGTTCCTTTATTGTGCACCTTTTTCAGTTTCGTCCAGTACACGGTTTACACGCTTTTCAAGCATTTTCATACCGCTTCCGCCTGCTTGGAAGTGACGAAGGTTTCCTTCTTTATCAAATACATAGTAAGCCGGCACATATTGGTTCTCAAACGCTTCTGTTAATTTATGCTGGCTGTCAACAAAAATCGGTTGAGTGATTCCATGCTCCTTCGCTACTGATTCGATTTCTTCAAGGTTTAAATCATCCTCAGAGCGCGGCATATGCACAGCTACTACGTTTAATTTATCGCTGTATTGATCGCGAAATTCATTCACTTTTGGCATTGCTTCCTTACATAGATGGCAGCTGATAGACCAGAAGTGAATAAGTGTTGGCTTTTCACCGATAAGCTCTTCTTTTTTCACTTCGCCGTTCAGCCAAGCTGTTTCACCTGTTAATTCCGGCATTGGTTCTCTTAATTTCATGATGCTAGCAGCCTCCTTTTGTTTGAAAAAGGCCTAACTGATTCGTTAGGCCTTTAATTACTTGGTTATTCCTTTAGGGAATATTATAGAGTCTCTTGACCTGGCTTCCAGTTAGCAGGGCAAAGACCGCCAGTTTGAAGCGCTTGAAGCACACGTAGTGTTTCATCAACATCACGGCCAATGTTGTTGTGGTTAACTACTTGATATTGAAGTTCGCCTTCTGGGTTGATGATAAACAAACCGCGAAGAGCTACGCCTTCTTCTTCGATTAATACACCGTAGTCACGAGCCACAGTGTGGTTTGTATCAGCAGCTAGCGGATACTTAAGATCGCCAAGACCGTTGTCTTTGCGGTCAGTGTTAATCCAAGCTAAGTGAGTATGGATAGTATCAGTAGATACACCAATTACTTCAGCATCTAGATCTTCAAACTCATCGTAACGATCAGATAAAGCAGTGATTTCTGTTGGACATACGAAAGTGAAGTCCATTGGATAGAAGAATAATACTGTCCACTTGTCGTTTTTCATGTTTTCTTCAAGACTTACTTTTCCGAATTCTTTGTTAGGCAATACTGCGTCCATTTCGAAACGTGGGGCTTGCTTAGCTACCATGCGTTCTGCCATTGTTAAAATCCCTCCAAAACATTTTCTTTATAATTGAGAAAGTAAAGGAGATTTTCTCATTTACTTTCTTCTCACAATTTTCATTATAATATTTACCAATAAATCAGTCAACATCTATTTATAATAATTTTAAAAAAGAAATAAGTATTCTAAATGTTTATTTCCGAAGTAAAGAGGCCCTTTACTGTTATGCCCAGAACCAACCTTTTTAAACAATCTTCCTTCATTTAGTGTACCACTTTCTTCATGGCAAACAAAATGATAACCCCTAAGCTTTTTAAGCGAGCGAGTGGAAATAGCTTGTCATCGTTTCAATGCCTACTTGAATAGCTCGTTCATCCGGATTAAGCTTAGCATGATGAAGACCATAGTCCGATCCTACTCCGAGCCAGAACATGAGGCCGGGGATTTCTTTAAGCATGTAGCCAAAATCCTCACCAGTCATTGCCTCTTTACATACAACAAGCTCTATGTTTTCCTTTTGATTCATAAAGTCGATAAACCGGCGTGCAATGGATGGGTCATTATTGACCTGATAATAATTACAGCCATAATCGATGTCTGCTATGCATTCAAACCCCACCTCAATACCTTCGATCAGCTTTTCGATCCGATGCTTAGCTTTAGCCATCGCCTCTGCAGACAAGGTACGAATGGTTCCTTCAAGTCTAGCGTGCTCCGCAATAATATTCTGTACAGTGCCGCCTGTCAGCTTGCCGATCGTCACGACCGCACTATCAAGCGGGTCTGTATTTCTTGAAACCACTGTCTGCAGCTGTGTAATCAAATGGGCAGCAGCAACAACCATATCCCTCGTTTCGTGGGGAAAAGCAGCATGTCCGCCTTTGCCTTTCAAATCAATAAATAACTCTGAAGTGTTAGCGAATAAAAGTCCCTCTTTCGTAGCAATCGTCCCTGCCGGATACTCAGGAGCAATATGTAGAGCATAAATTTCATCCGGCCTCCACTGCTGCATTTCTTCGCTTGCCATCATTGGCGCTGCGCCCCCTGGGCCTTCTTCAGCGGGCTGGAAAATAAATAATAAGTCGTTATCGATTTCATTTTGAACAAAGTGGGTAAGCACTCCTAATGCAATACTCATATGTATATCGTGCCCGCAGGCATGCATCATTCCTTCATGAGTTGATCCAAAGGCAAGCCCTGTCTGTTCTTCAATTGGCAGACCATCCATATCGGTTCGGTAACCGATCGTTCGGCTGCCGGTTTTCCCCTTTACCTTGGCAAAAATACCGGTTTTCCATGTCTTGATTTTAAGCCGCTCTTGCGGAAGAGAAGCTAAATAATCAAGGATATACCGCTGGGTCTTAAATTCCTTAAAGCCTATTTCCGGTATTTGATGAAGGTTTCTACGTATATTAACAAATGGGCTATGAGCCATCTCATTCACTCGCTCTCTTTACATAAATAGATTAAACTCGTACCAAAAAAGGCATAGACTAAGCAGCCCATGCCTTTTTTTCGTGTATCTCCTGTTGTGCAGGCTGCTTACAGTTTGCGCAACTCTTGCATAATTTCTGTCTTTGACTTTGTTTGATCGTCAATTTGCTTAATTACTTTTGCTGGCGCTCCTGCTGCGACAGAGAATGGAGGAACATCCTTTGTAACAATCGCTCCTGCTGCAACAACTGAGCCTTCACCGATTCTTACGCCTTCAAGTACAACAGCGTTTGCTCCGATTAGCACGTCGTCTTCTAATACAACCGGTTGTGCGGAAGGGGGCTCAATAACGCCGGCAAGCACCGCGCCAGCACCCACGTGACAATTTTTACCGACTGTCGCACGTCCGCCAAGTACGGCATTCATGTCAATCATTGTTCCTTCCCCAATAACAGAACCAATATTAATGGACGCACCCATCATAATGACAGCATTATCACCGATTTCAACTTGATCACGGATAATTGCTCCCGGCTCAATGCGCGCTTTTACTCCTTTCAAGTCTAGGAGAGGGATGGCAGAATTGCGACGGTCGTTTTCTACCACGTAATCCTCAATTTTGCTTTCATTTTGCTGAATCGCTTCGGAAATTTCAGCCCATTCACCGAATACAACTCCTGAACGTCCTTCGATAAATGCTTTAGCAGAAGGACCGAAGTCTAGGTCTGCTACGTCCCCTTTAACATATACCTTCACTGGCGTAGATTTTGTACTGTTACTAATAAAAGAGATAATCTCATGTGCATCCATCATTTTCATCGTATGTATTCCTCCTCAAATTCTATAGGTTGCGGAATATTGATTAATCGCCGCATTTCTTCTTAATTTATCAGACTAAAATCAATTTCACAAGAATAAATTCTTTGCACAATTTTTTATTTTTTAAACTCTTCTACCACTTCTACAAACGCTTGCACCTGCTTTAGTTCAAAGGCCGAATCATAGCCAAGCAGCCACGTATCCCGGCGGAGCGGACGCTGATCCTCATCCATCAGCGGCAATTTGAATACACCTCCCTCCGCTCCATTAAGCGTAATCGCCGGCAAAATAGCATAGCCAATACCGTTGAAGACCATCTGCTTGCAGGTCTCTATCTGATCCACAATGATAGAGCGCTCAGGTGCCATCTGAAATTGCCGGTGCCACCATTCTTGAATTTCCTGATAATACGTAGAATCGCTTTTAAATTGGATGAAAGGCTTGTTTGTCGACAATATTTCCTCTACAGCACGAATCTCTTTATCCACTAAATACAGGCTGTCTTCAAAGAGATGGATTTTGCGCCCCTTCCACTCCGGTATTCCGCGAATAATTCCTACATGCACTTCGCCCTCGTACAGTGCCTTTGTAATCTCACTGCTCCAGCCGGTCATTAGTGAAATCTTTGCGTGAGGATATTTCTCAACGAATTTCTTTAAAACCTGCGGCAGCCAATTTTGCCCAACAATGGAAGCACAAGCAATCTTCAAGGTTCCATGAACTTCTGACTCAAGAGATTGAAGCTCTTCTAACACTCTTTCCTTCTTTCCCACTACCTCTCGGGCAAACTGAATAATCATTTCTCCAGAAGGCGTTAAAGATAACCCTTTTGGAGAACGGTTAAATATTTTCGTGCCCCAGTCTTTTTCAATCGCCTGCAAGCGCTGCGACAAAGCCGGCTGAGAAACAAACAGGCGCTGAGCAGCTTTTCTCATATTCAGTTCTTCTGCCAACACAGCTAACAGCTGGAATTCCGAAAACGACATACCATGTTCCTCCTACCTCATTAGTCATTCACCTTTCTTCAAAAGCAGCAAAAAGAAAAATGAAAACAGAGCAAAAATTAATACGACCACATATACGCTGTGGAGCGAATAATCAAGCCCCTCCTTCAAAAGCCTAAAAGCACTATCAGAATACGCTTCACTATTACCGCCAAGCAATTCATTAACCGAATCAATCGAAAGGGTTTGCTCATCATCTGACTGGTTCTGTAAAAAGGCATTTAGCCGGCTGTTCAGCACTCCGCCTAATAAAGCGGCTCCTACTGTATTTCCTAGATTTCTCATAAACATGTTCGCAGCTGTTGCCGCCCCTCGCTGCTTCCATTCTACTGTATTCTGAATGGAAACAATAAAAGCTGTAGACGTGAGGCCCATTCCAACCCCTAAAAAGAATGAAGAAACCGCCGCCCACCATGGTCCGCTTTCAGGCTCCATTAAGGCAAACAACAAGCCGCCGATAATTAAAGCAGCCCCGCCTAGCACAGTAGTATTTCGATAGCCAATGGTAAGAAGCAGATTTCCAGAAGCAGTAGAAGCAATCGGCCAGCCAATAGACATGGCTGTTAGCGTAAAGCCTGCAACCGTCGCACTTTCTCCCATCACTCCTTGCACATAGGTCGGCAGGAAGCTGGAAATACCAATCAGCATAATCCCTGTGGTAAACGACACAATATTAGCAATTAAAATCGGCCGGACCCGCCAAAGGTCGAACGGCATCATAGGAGAGGCTGTCCGCTTTTCGATCCAGACGAAAACAGCAAAAGCAATGGCTGCTGCACCAAATAACAAGCCGCTTTGAATCGATAACCAAGGAAAGCTTAAGCCGCCCTCCACTAACAGAAACATAAAAGAGGAAATAGAAAGTAAAAAGACGATGGTGCCAGCATAATCAATCTCGGGCTTTTTCTTTTCTACCTCTTCATGCAAAAACAGAATAAGTACAATAATAGTCAACAAACCCAGCGGCAAGTTAATCCAGAAAACAAACCGCCAGCTGATAAATTCAACAAACAAGCCGCCAAGTGCAGGCCCTGTAACAGCCGAGATTCCCCATACGCTAGATAAATAGCCTTGTACCTTTGCCCGCTCTTCCTTTGTATAAATATCACCAACAATAGTTGTGGCGACTGGCATAACTGCACCTGCTCCAACTCCCTGAATAAACCGGTATACAATCAGCTGTTCCATCGACCCGGCTAATCCGCACAGTAGGGAGCCTATTGAGAAAATAGATACTCCAATAACCATAATTGGCTTTCTGCCGAATATATCAGCAAGCTTTCCGTAAATGAGCACAGTGGCCGCATTCATCAGCAAATAGGCGGAAAACACCCAGCTGTAAAGAGAAAACCCTCCTAAATCAGCGACAATCGCCGGCATCGCCGTTGAAACGATCGTTGCCTCAATAGCCCCCATAAACATGGCGAGAATAACAGCAGCGAGCACAAGCGGCCTCTTCGTCACTCTCCTTCTCCTCAGTGCCTCACTCAATGGCTTCATCCCCTCTTCAGACAAATTGCATGTTAAACAAAAAAGGACCCCTGTAAGAAATGCAGCGAAAGGGTCCCATCAACAAAATTGTTATTTGAGCTGATCTACATGATAATTTAAATGCTTAAGGATCACTCTTCTTGTTAATATGCCTTGAAATTCCCCTTTTTCATCTGTCACACACAAGAAAGGATGATTAATCAACAGCCCCAGCGCTTTGCGAAATTGATCATCTACCGTTAAATGAGGATTATCAGTCGACATAACATCTTCTACTTTCATATGCTCCAGCTTTTCAAATTCAATTCTCTCCAGTCCGAGAATCGCTTCTGTAATCATTGGAGAACTGATTAACCCTTGAAATCTATATTTAGCATCCAAAACTGGCACTGCTGTATACCCGCTTTTTGTGAGAATCAGCAAAGCATGCTCGAGACTATTGCCAACCTGTACGTGGGCCACTTTTTCAGCGGGAATAATGTAATCCATTATGTTTGTGTGAAGTACGTCTTTACTTTCAAAAGAAATCATTTCATACTACCCCTTTATGTGTTTTCTCTACTTAGAAGTTCTCCCACATCCCCAGTTTCTTCTTATCTCCCTTCTATTATAACAAACATCCTGCTTGCTTTACACAATTAACCAAAAGCCCTGCTTAGTCATAAGCAGGGGCAGCGGTTTCATTATTCGGATTGTTGTTGTTTCTCTTCTTGTAAAAGCTCAAAAATCTCAATTGCTGTCATATCGATATCATCAAAAGGAAATTTCGTACCTTTACCGTCCTTATCATATACTTCCAGTTCAAAGGTATCTTTTCCCGGAAGGAATTTTACCTGGCAAAGCGTTTTGCCATTTACCTCGAATAAGCGCTGCTGAACTTCCCCGGTTTCTCCACCTTCCTGCAGAGTCTTCAGGCGTTGGATAATTCCTGTTAATTGTGACATAAAATAGATCGGCCCCTTTCATCTTTATCGCTCGCGTCAATGATTATTTTAACTTTTGACTGTAGCAAACCGTTTCGTATAAAATAAATAAGCAAAAGAAATATACCATACATCGATTTCATATCCAACTATTTTATTTTTTCGTTTATTCCAACAATGCCAATAAAAGCTGCTTTAAATAGCCTTGTCTTAAAGGAGAGTTACGATGAAGTCCGTTATTTTATATACCCAGCCCGATTGCCCACCATGCGAAATTACGAAACTATTTTTAAATGATCGAGGGGTTCCCTATGAGGAAAAAAATATTGCTGTCGATGCAGAGGCCCAAAGAGAATGGAAGGACATCTGGCACTCTTTTTCCACACCGACTGTCGTGGTCGGCAGGGAAGCTGTAAGAGGATTTAATATAGAAGCATTATCAAGTCTTTTGAAGCAGCATGGATTGTAGCAGGAGACAAACACCTTAACCCGCGATGCCTGTTCGCTACTATTATAAAAAGATGACAAGGAGCGTTTCCTTGTCATCTTTTTGGACGACCAGTTACCACCATGTGCTGGCCAAGTAAAGGATGAGCAAAATGGTCACAGCACCTGCAAGAATATACGCCCAAAAGACAGGGTTTTTCGCGTATGGATGAGCTTGGACATTATCGGAAATAGGTTCGTCCATTCCCTCCTTTGCCTGTGCCTCCTGCTTCACCACTTTCGTTGTATAAATAAGACCAATAACGCTTATAATGACAACGAGCATCAAAAAAACAGGTAAGAAACTACCCACCTTACCACTCCTTCCGCTTTCTTTATTGTTAGTGTGCGTGGTGCTTTCCATTTTATTCACTAAAGCATGCTCCGCCTTCTTTCCAAAAAGTGCCTAACCTCTCCGCTGCTGCTATTAAAACTATTCAGATACTTTCCAATCGCCCCAAAACGGGGTATAATAGATAAAAATTAGTCCGAAAGGAGCCTTTTCATTGAATATGCCTAAAGAATCTCCTGCCCAAACTCCATCTACTTCAGCCCTCGCTAAAGCCATTTTTACGGTGAACCGTCATGCTAAGACAGCGACTAATCCAAAATATTTGTATTTATTGAAGAAGAAAGCGTTGTTGAAGATGATTAAAGAAGGGCGGGCGAAAAAAATCGGACTGCATTTTTCTAAAAACCCAAGAAATAGCCAGCAGCAATCAGATGTACTAGTAACGTGTGATAATTACACCTTCCACATTCCGCCATGCAAAGAGGATTTCGATAAACTCCCTCACTTCGGAAGACTGGATGAAAAGAAAAGAAACCCTAAAACACATATGAACTTAACAGAAGCCAAAAGAATCCTTCAATCATATACCGGCTGTACCGAACGAGAGCAGCAGCCTCCTTACAAAAGAAGACAACAGTACAACAAGCCCGTCTTCAAGCCGCTTGGTCAATCATACTGATCGTTTAGCATGCTCTCCTTGTGTCTTTCTTGCATATCAATAAAGTAATGGTCAGGGAGTTTAATTAAAGGGCAAGGTCCTTTATCAATCATTTCGCAGGCAAAAAGATTTACAAGCCCTTACGCATTTTATGTAATGGCAAAAAGGATAGGTAAAGGAGCACCGTCTGCTTTACCTATCCTTTTTAGTACGGCCTATCACCACATTTATCGCCATAGCTTCCTCACTTCTCCCTCCTGCACTACGCCGTGCCTCTTCCTCAACCTTTCATCTAGCATCACTTCCAAATAAAGCTCCTTACCCCTGTTAACAGTGAGGAGAGGGTGTACATTACTTCGTTCATTCTGGATCATTATATGAATATCGGTCAACCCATTAAGCTCCTCTATTTTTAACTCCTTGATAATAATTTTCATTATTGGTTATACTGTTGAAAAGAAGGTAGCCGAAAAGGTTACCTTCAAAAGACTTTAATGCTTGGGTTCAAAGGTTTTGCAGTCTGTTTCTTCAGAAGTAGAAGCATTCTCAGATGTATGGTTGACAACATAAATAGATGAAGCATTGCATAGGTTCCCTGATCCCCAATACGTACAGCTGTCCACTTCGCATTTTACATCTTCTGCCATATAAATCGCCTCCTTTATTATTTAGTATGGTCAAAGGGAGACAATTTAAGCCCAAGAAATATATACTGCCTGCAGATCATGAACCGCCTTATATATTTCTAATAGAGAAGGAGACGCCCAAGGGTCTCAAATATTAAAAAAGTACGTCACTCGTATCGATAGTGACGTACTTTTTTAATACAATATCCAGCATGTAGGCATGGCACTATATAAAGAACTCATGCTTCGTTGACTGTCTCTAATACAGTGGAATGGATCCCGCGTCTTTTTGTGTTAAAGAACCAGCTGATCAATATGCATTACGAGCTTCGCAATCTCGGGCTTGCTCACTTGAGCATCGGCTCCCAGCCGCTCTCCTTTATGGCGAAGGTCCTCTGTAATTAATGAAGAAAAAATGACAACCGGCAGCCCCTTTAGCGCGGGATCCTCTTTAATTCGCTTCGTAAAATGATGGCCGTCCATTTGGGGCATTTCGATATCAGTAATAACCAGCTGCGGTCCTTCGCCAGAAGCGATCTGCCGGGACACGCTCTCCAAATATTCAAAAGCGAGCTTTCCGTTTTCAAAAAACTCAACTGATTCATATCCCGCTTCTGCCAGCGTTTCTTTCAGCAAATTGCGAAGCAAAGGTGAATCCTCCGCCACAACCAGGCGCTTGGCCGACCTTTCCCTCTCGCCTAACCGCTTGATCTGCCCAGTATGAATACCTGATTCAGGATTGATATCAACCATGATCTTCTCAAAATCCAAAAGCAAAATCATTTGGTCATCCATCTTGACAACACCAATGACCTGGCTGGCACTTCCTTGATATACATCGGATGGCTTCTCAATCGCTTCCCACGAAATCCGATGGATACGCGAAACATTTTGGACGTGAAAGACAGCCTTTTGCTGATTAAATTCTGTGACAATATATTTATCACTATCTGCCTTTTGCTGCGGGGGCAGCCCTAGTGCTCTGGCCATATCGATCACCGGAAGCACTTCTCCTCTCAGCTGAATAATCCCTTCAATGTGTTCATGGGCATGGGGTACAAAAGTAACCGGTATCGGCTGAATAATTTCTTTTACTTTCAGCACATTAATGCCGTATTTATTATTTTGCACCTCGAACTCTACAATCTCCAGCTCATTTGTCCCACTCTCAAGCAAAATTCCGCTCTCTCTACTCATTGTTTTCTTCCCCTTGTATGTAATGTTCTTTTCAATTTATTTCGGCTGATTTCATTAGTTCTTTAGCTCATTCAAGGGACTTTCTTCTTTTTCAGAGAGAGCCAGCAGCTTTTATTTTCGCTTTCTTCGGACCTGCAGCCATCCTACTTTAACAAACAAGGCAAACATAACTAGTGAAATGCCTCCCATTAAACCTAATATAAGAAAGTAGCCGTAACGCCATTCGAGCTCAGGCATATAGTGAAAATTCATTCCATATACACCTGCAATAAAGGTTAATGGCATAAAGATCGTTGTGATGATCGTAAGGGTCATCATAATATTATTCATCTTATCAGAGTTAACCGATAGGTAGCTGTCCCGAACGTCGGATGAAAATTCCCGATAGGACTCCAGCATCTCCACTAGCTTCAATAAATGATCGTATACATCCCTGAAATAAATATGATACTCCTTCATATAATCAAGCCGAGTTGAATTGAGAAGCCGGTAAATAACATCCCTCATCGGAAAGATCGTACGCCTCAGCTTAGCCAGATCGTGGCGCATAGTAAACAGCCGGTCAATTAAATCATTTCCCGGAGCTACATCCACCTCTTCATCCATGCTGTTCAGTAAGTCCTCCATTTTATATACTGGCGGAAAACAATGATCGACGCAAAGGTCTGTTAAGCGGTGGAAAATCCGGACTGGACCTTCTTGAAGCGAAGGCTGATCAGGTACTTGATCCCATACTTCATCCACTTCCTCTATGGAATGCTGTCGCACTGTCACAATCATCTGCTCGTTAATGAAAACACCAATTTCCCGGCCTTTTAGCGTTGCAGGCTCAATCGAATGAATCAGAAAAAAGGCGTAGTTTTTGTAGAAGTCCAGCTTCGGACGACCGCTTTGATTATCGAGACAGTCCTCTACAGCAAGGGGATGAAATTTAAACAAACTCTTTAAGAGGCGGGCCTCCTCAGCCGATGGATCGTAGAAGTCCGTCCAAGTCCACTTTAAATTCTTCTCTTGCTTTTCTGAAAGCGGAATGTCCGTAAGAAACTCTCCATTTTCAGTTAAAGCGCACGTTCTAATCATCTATCTCTCCACCCATTTTCGCTTTTTTCATAGGCTCTCTTTACTTTCAGTGCTACAATATAGGATATCCATAAAGAAAGGCGGCAAACTCAATGGAGCATTTAATTAACAAACAAGTAAAGAACCTTCAAATCTCTGGCATTCGCAAGTTCTTTAATTTAGTCAGCCATATGGACGATATGATTTCTTTGACCATAGGACAGCCTGACTTTTTAACGCCTGAACATGTAAAAGCAGCAGGTGCGCAGGCGATTGCGGACAACTATACCACCTACACACATAACGCTGGCTTTTTGGATGTACGGAAAGCGGCTGCAGAATATGTACATAAAAAATACAATTTATCTTATGCACCGGAATCTGAAGTCATCGTAACAGTTGGCGCCAGTCAAGCCATTGACATTACTCTCCGGACGCTGCTTTCTCCTGGAGATGAAGTCATTTTGCCTGGTCCTGTATATCCAGGCTATGAACCGGTCATTGACATGTGCCAGGCGCATGCTCAGCTCGTTGATACCCGGGATAACGGGTTCAAGCTAACAGCCGATTTAATCAGCGAGGCTCTAACCGAGCGAACGAAAGTACTGATCCTGCCCTACCCGTCCAACCCAACAGGAGTTAGTCTCTCTAAAGAGGAGCTGAAAGAAATTGCTGACCTTTTAAGAGGAAAAGACGTATTCGTTATCGCTGATGAGATTTACAGCGAGCTCACCTTTGACACTGATCATGTATCGATTGCCTCCTTCTTAAGAGAACAGACCATTGTATTAAACGGCTTATCTAAATCCCATGCGATGACAGGCTGGCGAATCGGCTTTTTGTTCGCTCCTGAGACCTTGGCAAAGCATATTCTAAAGGTGCATCAATACAATGTCTCCTGCGCCCCGTCCATCTCACAAAGAGCGGCGCTTGAAGCGGTATCAGCGGGCCAAAATGACGCACAACCAATGCGGAATGAATATAAAAAGCGCCGGGACTACATGTTGGAGCGCCTTTCCCATATGGGAGTGCACACAGAAAAACCCGATGGTGCTTTCTATATTTTTGCGAAAACCCCTTCCTGGATCAGCGACTCCTCCTTCGACTTCTGTCACAAGCTGGCCATGGAGAAGAAAGTGGCCGTTGTTCCTGGCAGTGCTTTCTCCATATACGGTGAAGGATATTTCCGTCTTTCCTTTGCCTGCTCAATGGAAAACATCGAAAAAGGCATGGACAGGCTCGAAGCTTACCTCAATGAACAGCGTACTGCCCTGGGGTAAAGCAGCCTATACAGTTCTCGACCTGTTATGATTTTGGCCTGCAAGGCTAACGCCTTGCAGGCCAGTTTTCTTTAATCCCAATACTTAATAAGTGCCTGCGTACCGCTTTCTGATTCTCCCTTTAATGACAGTTCCTCATACATCTTCTTTGCTAAAGAAAGTCCTGGCAGACGAATACCCATTCGCTCTGACTCTTCAATTGCTATTTTCATATCTTTAATAAAGTGCTTTATGTAAAAGCCTGGCTCGTAATCTTCCTTTAACATTCTTGGCGCCAAATTAGACAAGGACCAGCTGCCGGCTGCCCCGGTTGTAATGCTTTTTAATACGTTCTCTAAGTCAAGCCCTGCTTCCCGGGCGTATACTAACGCTTCACACACACCAATCATATTCCCGGCTACGGTAATTTGATTGCTCATCTTTGCATGCTGTCCTGCTCCCGCTTCGCCTTGATACACAATATTTTCTCCAATAATATTAAACAGGGGCAAGACTTTCTCATACACAGAACGATTTCCCCCGACCATGATGGCGAGCGTTCCATTTTTTGCACCAATGTCTCCACCCGACACCGGAGCATCCAATGCATCTACCTTTTTTTTCTTTGCTTCTTCATAGATTCGTACAGCTAAGCTGGGCTTGGAGGTTGTCATATCAATAACAACCTGGCCTGGCCGGCTGCCCGCTAGGATCCCTTGTTCCCCAAAGTAAACTCCCTCTACATCTGAAGGCTCTCCCACAATTGTGAACATGACTTCAGCTTCCTGAGCTGCCTCAGCCGGTGTCTGGCACCAGACTGCTCCCTCTGAAATTAGTTCTTCTGCCTTTGATTTTGTTCTTGTATAAACAAATAACTGATGCCCTGCCTGTTGCAAATGCTGAGCCATGCTTTTCCCCATGACGCCTGTTCCGATAAAACCAATCTTTCTCATAATCTCTCCACCTTTTATATTTTCTTCAAAAAAGAAAGGCCTGCTGTTTGGCAGGCCTTTAGAAAAGGGGGGTTGTGAGTGAGAATCTCCAATTGATCATGCTTGGTTATATACTTCCCCCGCTTTTGCCCCCATAAACCCAAAAAAACAACATTTTTTTCGAATTATTGATATTTTCTTTCTGATTTGTTTTGTATTTGTTGAGCGAGAAAGCCCGCCGCTTTCTCAAGTATTAAATAGAACGGATCATTCCGCCGTCTACAAGAAAGCTGCTGCCTGTCATGTATGTATTATCATCAGAAGCAAGAAAGGCAACGACCTTAGCAAATTCTTCCGGTTCCCCATAGCGGCCAAGCGGAATTTTCGCCTTCGCCTTTTCCTTTACTTCTTCTACAGTCAATCCTTCTCTCTCTGCTTTGATTTCGTCTAAATGCTGCACCCTGTCGGTAGCAATCCTGCCTGGCGCTACTGTGTTGACCAAAATATTGTACGGAGCAAACTCCTCTGCTAACGTCTTAGATAAACCGACAATTCCCGTGCGGAATGTATTCGACAAAATCAGCCCTGAAATTGGTTCTTTAATGGATGAAGAAGCGATATTAATGATCTTTCCTCCTTGCTTCTTCAAGTGTGGCAATGCTTCCCGAATCGTCCGTATGTAGGAAAGCAAATTAAGTTCAAACGCTTTCTGCCACTGTTCATCGCTCATGTCCTCGAATTTTCCTGCAGGTGGTCCCCCGGCATTGTTTACCAAAATATCAATTGTTCCGAATGCATCAACCGTTTTCTGCACTAGCGCCTGAAGATCCTCTGGCTTGGTGATATCACATACAGCATAATCCACCTTGCCCTGACCATGTTCATTTAACTCCTTTTTTACTTCCTCTAACTTGCTGCCGTCTCTGCTGGCAATCACTACATTCGCTCCTTCTGAAGCAAACTTTTCTGCAATAGCTTTTCCGAGCCCTTGACTTGAGGCAAGCACTAACGCCGTTTTTCCTGCAAATGATTGAGTCATCTTCATCCCCGCCTTTTCTGTTTTCTATTCCATTATAGTATATTTGGAATTTTCTTTCATTTAATATGCATAATAGGCAAAAAAAGAACCAGGTGATCAATCACCTGGTCAAATTGGGGGAAAAATGAGAATGAAAAGGCTTAAGAAAATCTTGCCATGTTCTGTTAGTTATTATGCCCCTTTTTTGCTTCATTAAACATCTTCCCATTCAAAAAGAAAAAAGACATTAGCTTCTTGGCTCCTCCATATACTGGTATAAAACAGAGCCTCCCCGCTGGGCGATTCCTTTAAAATGCTTAAAGTCTTTTCGTTTCGTAATCACTTGCTGGAACAGCATAAAATGCTCTTTGCTTACATGGCACTCTTTAATCTCTCTATTTTTCAGCTTTTCCAGCAGCTGTTCGACTTCATTTACGTTCATGTTATCACTTCTTTCAGAATTTTTTATAAAATGGTGCAAATCACTTTCTTTTTTTCTGGAAATAAGGCAAACTGTAAAATAACCATTTTTGTCCCTTATTATATTTCGAAAGGGATATTCCGTTCCATGCGGGTCTTCCTTTTCAAAGATTAATATAAATAATAAGGAGATTCAACAAACAAAAATCACTATGCGGACATGGAGGAGAGGGAAAATGACAAAAGCTGAAGTGGGGAACATTGTAGAATTTAAAGGTGGTCTGCAAGGACTGGTGCAAAAGGTCAATGAGAATTCGGTCATCGTTGATTTAACAATCATGGATAACTTCAGAGATTTGGATATGGAAGAAAGAACCGTAGTCAATCATAAAAACTATACGATCGTTGATGCCTCTATCAACGTATAATAGAAGCTGCCTGATACAGGCAGCTTCTTTCATTGAATCATGAACAGACTCCATAAGTTTCAGGAGATTTCCATTCTATTTTCACTGGGCTTTTGTTAAAATAAATGCGGTACAGGAAAGAAAGGAGTTTACAGGATGTCTTTGCTTAAAGATTGGCGGCTCATCTTCAGCTTAATTCTTGCGCATGTGCTGCTTTATGTTACTTTCTCGGACCGCGATATATTCTGGTACATATATACAGCTGCAAATCTCTTCTTCATTAGCTTTGCCATAATTAGCGAACCGATCGATGACAAACAACGAACAAGAAGCTACTTGAAGTATGGTGTTTTATCTGGACTTGTGCTATACGCCCTGTTTTTCATCGGGCACTGGCTGCTTCCTTACCTTCCATTTGATTGGGACCGGCAAGTTGCCAGCATTTATAATCGCTATGCACCAGAGTTTTCCTGGCATTACATTGTCTTGATTCTAGTATTTATTCCTGGTGAAGAGTTATTTTGGCGTGGTTTTGTCCAAAAGCGCTTATCTCTGTATTTTAATGACTTAGTCGCTATTGTTGCCGCTTCTTTGTTATTTGCTTCTATTTTTATTTACTCGGGCAATTTCATATGGATGGCTGCTTCATTTGCGGCAGGTTTATTCTGGGGAGCGCTGTACGTCTGGAAACGCAGCATTCCTATGCTGATTATTTCCCACCTCGTCTTTGATTTACTGTTAATTATTCTTCTACCGCTCTCTTAAATGAGTCCGTAACGGGCTCATTTTTTCATTTCCGCCATAGAAAGATAAAAAACAGCAGACTGATTAACCCGAACAACGGATATAGCCAGCCGAGCAGTGTTCCATAGGACACCTGGCTTAACAAAAAACAAGCAGCGAAGATTAGCAGAAACAGAAGAACCGGCGGCCATGACAAGTATGTCTGCATTTGCTGCTTTAGTCCGTAGGCATTGCCAATAATAGAGGTGAAAATCTCTCCATATATAAGGAAGACGTATAATACATATAATGGAGCGCTAAATTGCTCAACGACCTGGGCCATTGGGATATTATAGTCAGCAGCCCCATCCAGCTGCACGAGACTTATATGACTGGCAACCAGCAAGAAGGTTAGTCCCGCTCCCCCCAGAAAAGCCCCTTTCCTAATAATGTCCTTCTCTTTAATCTCAAAGGCGAGCGGCACTAATACCGCTTGCGCCAAGGTCAAATTGAATGCAGTGTAACTGAATGGCGCCGACCATACTTCCCACGCTTCCCCGCTTTCCCCCGCTTTCATGACATTCATAAAAAAATCATCGCTTCCTATTGCCACCCCAGCCGTATATAAATGGAAAATCACCATCATCGGCACGACGAATACGTTCACCGCCAACAGGCCCGTAAGACCCCTTCCCATAATCAGCAGCCCTGCCGCAATCGTTATTAAAATGCCAGCGTTCGCCGGCAGGCCGAGCCGCTCGTTAAACAAAGCACCCGCACCAGAAAGCATGACTCCTGTTACCCCAATCAGCATAAAGAACTGCACAACCGTCGCTGCAGTTCCAAACCTCCTCCCAAAAAGAAAGGCATTAAACTCTTCAAAGGACTTTGCCTCTAATTCAGCAGCCTTCAGCATCATTTTCATTCCAAGCAAGATAAATAAGCAGCCGCTCACTATAATAGCCAGCAGACCGTAAGAACCAAACCGTGAAAAAAACTGCAGGATTTCTTTTCCTGTAGCAAAACCTGCGCCGATAATTGTACCAATATACACGGCTGCAATCTGACAGGCTCCTATCCATGCTTTCAACCTTATCACCCGCTTTAGACATGTTAATTCACTGTATGCTTGTCTTGCCTTTTAAAGAAGCGAAAGCGTAAAAACCAATCTAACCGGCACTCTTTGCTCCTTTAAAAAACTCAAAAAAATTTTTAAAAACCCCTTGAAAGTCAAAAAAGGTCAAAGTATAATAAAGTCACAAGGTCAAAGTTAGTCAAAGTCAATAGACAACCAAATTATCTTAAGATATATCTATTTATTAAATAATCTTGATCATTAAAAAAAATGGAAAGGATGAAGTGTATGTTGTGCCAAAACTGTAAACAGCACGAAGCAAATGTCCAATTCCGCATGAATATTAACGGAAAAAGAACACAGCTTTATTTATGCTCTGACTGCTATCACAATAGAAAACATCAGATAGGAGATGGATCAATGAACTTTCAGCATAGTGGATTTCCTTTCGATGATTTAATGAAGGGCTTTGGTTTTTCCAATATGAGTGGCCAGCCGGCTGCTCCTCCGCACATGCAGCCACAGCAAGGCGGCAATGGAGGAAAAGGTAACGGATTCCTTGATCAATTCGGCCGCAATTTAACCGACATGGCGAAATCCGGTCTACTTGATCCTGTGATTGGCCGGGAGAAAGAAATTGACCGTGTCATCGAAGTATTAAACCGTCGTAACAAAAATAACCCTGTATTGATCGGTGAACCAGGTACGGGGAAGACAGCAATCGCTGAGGGTCTTGCTTTGAAGATCTCTAAAGGTGATGTGCCGGCAAAACTAAAAGGCAAAGAGGTCTATTTGCTTGATGTAGCTTCTCTTGTCGCTAACACCGGTATTCGCGGCCAATTTGAAGAAAGAATGAAGCAGCTGATTTCTGAACTGGAAACTAAAAAGGATGTTCTGCTGTTCATCGACGAAATTCATCTCATTGTCGGTGCTGGGTCTGCAGAGGGCTCTATGGATGCCGGCAATATTTTAAAACCGGCGCTTGCCCGCGGTGAACTGCAATTGATCGGTGCTACTACCTTAAAAGAGTACCGCCAAATTGAGAAAGACGCAGCGTTAGAGCGGCGCTTCCAGCCCGTACAAGTCAGTGAACCATCTGTTGAGGCAGCTATCAAAATTCTAAACGGTCTTCAAAAACGTTATGAAGATTTCCATGAAGTGACTTTCACACAAGAAGCGATTGAAGCTTGTGCCAAGTTGTCACACCGTTATATTCAGGACCGCTTCCTGCCTGACAAAGCTATTGACTTGATGGATGAGGCTGGATCCAAATTAAACTTAACGATTGATACACAAGACAAAGAAACGATTCAAGAACGCCTTTCTCAAATTGCCAAAGAGAAGGAAGACGCGTTACAGAAGGAAGAATACGAAAAAGCTGCCCAGCTGCGTGATGAGGAGGAAAAGCTTGAAGCTAAACTGGCAGGCTCCCAGGAGAAAGCTGAACGTCCAACTGTCACAGTACAGCACATTCAGCAATTAATTGAAGAAAAAACAGGCATCCCTGTTGGCAAGCTTCAAGAGGATGAACAGCAAGCTATGAAGCATCTGGAAGAGAACTTGGCGAAGAAGGTCATTGGACAAGCTGAAGCGGTTCAGAAAGTAGCAAAAGCTGTTCGCCGGAGCCGCGCTGGATTGAAGTCCAAATCCCGTCCAATTGGCTCCTTCCTGTTTGTCGGACCGACTGGTGTTGGTAAAACAGAGCTGACAAAGGCGCTTGCTGAAGAGTTATTCGGCTCTAAAGAGGCAATGGTTCGCCTGGACATGAGTGAATTTATGGAGAAACACAGCGTATCTAAGTTAATTGGTTCTCCTCCGGGATATGTCGGCCATGAAGAAGCCGGACAATTAACAGAGAAGGTGCGCCGAAACCCTTATAGCATTATTTTGCTTGATGAGATAGAAAAAGCTCACCCAGATGTGCAGCACATGTTCTTGCAAATTCTTGAGGATGGCCGCTTAACGGACAGCCAAGGACGCACAGTCAGCTTTAAAGACACTGTCATTATTATGACAAGCAACGCAGGAGCAGCTGAGAAAACCATTACTGTTGGCTTTGAAAAGAACAATGCCGTGAAAGAGAGCTCTATTCTTGATTCACTCGGCAGCTTCTTTAAGCCTGAATTCTTGAACCGTTTTGATAATATCGTAGAATTTAAAGCTCTTGGCAAAGAAGACTTAACAAAAATTGTTGATTTAATGCTTACTGAATTAAACACAGCACTTGAAGAGCAAGAGATGACACTCGAAGTAACAGATGAAGTGAAAGAGCGATTAAGCGAGCTGGGCTACCACCCTGACTTTGGTGCCCGTCCGCTCCGCCGGGTGATCCAGGAAAAACTGGAGGATGGCATCGCTGACTTCATTCTCGATCACCCAGATACGAAGCAATTAAAAGCTGTGTTAGATGGGGAAGATATTTGCATCGTCACTGCTTAATGAAAAAAGACATCCAAAAGCTAAAGCTTTTGGATGTCTTTTTTATTTGGTTTCCGCCTGATCGAGCCACTCAGCAACCGGCTGGATTGTCTTAGCCAGGCAGCCGGCCTCAAAAGGAGAGGTTAGATTGGCAAGCTTAACAATCTCAGTGAACGACAAGCTTCCTCCGACCTTACAGATGCCTACATAATCCTCCCAGGCACGCTCCTTCTCTTCTCTCATTCGCTGCCAGAACTGTAAAGCGCATACTTGAGCGAGCGTGTAATCAATATAATAAAATGGCACTTCATAAATATGACTCTGCCGCTGCCAGAAGCCGCCTGCTTCTAGATAAGATATATCATCATAATCGCGGTGCGGCAAATATGCTTGTTCAATCTCTTTCCATATCACTTTCCGTTCCTTCGGAGTTAAATCAGGCTGCTCATACACACAGTGCTGGAATTCATCCACAGCCGCTCCATAAGGCAGGAAGAGAACCGCGCCAGCCAGGTGGGCATATTTATATTTCTCCGTTTCCTCTTGAAAGAACCTCTCCAGCCATGGCCATGTAAAGAACTCCATGCTCATAGAATGGATTTCACAAGCTTCATAGGTTGGCCATAAATATTCAGGAACAGCCAGGTCACGGCTTGAATACACTTGAAAAGCATGGCCTGCTTCATGTGTCAGCACATCGATATCTCCGGAAGTTCCATTAAAATTCGAAAAGATAAACGGGGAACGGTAATCTGAAATATACGTGCAATACCCGCCCCCTGCTTTTCCTTTTTTCGCCGTTAAATCCATTAGCTCCCGCTCCAGCATAAAGCGGAAGAATTCAGCTGTCTCCCCTGACAGCTCTTCATACATTCTCTGGCCATTTTCTATAATCCAATCCGGCTGGCCTTTCGGTGCAGGATTTCCACTCGTAAACTGGTATGCTTCATCGTGAAACTTCAACTTTCCCAAACCGATTCGTTTCGCCTGACTTTCCCGCAGCTGGTTGGCAAGCGGCACGACAACCTGTTTGATTTGCTCCCGGTACCCTTTAACCATTTCTGCATCATAATCGACTCTATTCAGCCGGTAGTAGCCAAGCTCTACAAAGTTTTGAAACCCAAGCTTACGAGCAATGCCGGTACGAGTTTTTACTAACTCGTCATAAATAGTATCGAACTCGTCCTCATGGTCGGCGAAGAACTGAAAACGGGCTTCCGTTGCTTTTTTGCGTACAGAACGGTCCGGCGATTCAGCAAAAGGTTCCAGCTGCGCCAGCGTCAGCACTTCTCCTTCGAAGTTAATTTGTGCTGAGGCAACGAGCTGTGTATATTTTGATGAAAGCTTATTTTCCTTTTCCAGCAGCGGCATCACCTCTTCAGAAAATGTCTTTACCTGCGCTTCTGCCAGACGGAACAGCTGAGGCCCGTAATGGGATTCTAACTCTTGACGGAAGGAAGAGGACAAGAGCGCCTGATTCACTCGAGAATCCATTCCCTCTGCTCTCGGAGCAATCTCATCCATATACTCCTGCTCCTTCTTGTAGAAAGGGTCATTTGTATCAATCGTATGACGTATATAGCAAAGATCCATCATCGTGCTGATCCGGCTTCGAATGCGGTTGATTCGGTCTAGAATGTCTATTTGTGTCTCTAGCCTCTCCGCTTTCCCCCACTGTTCTAGAAGCATCTTTATCTCTTTTTCGGCACCATCTATATCCGGCCGTTCATATACGTAATCCTGGAATTTCATCAGATCTCCTCTTTCTTACGATAAGTCTCGAATAGATAAACCGAGCTTCTTCAGCAGCTCAATAGCCGTCTCTTTCTCCTCTGCAGATAAACTTGACAAGAGCTGATGAATGTTTTCTTCATGCCGCGGAAATACTTCCTCGATAAACTCCCGTCCTTTCTCCGTAATCTCTGCATGCGTGACCCGCCGGTCTGTGGGACAGGCTGTCCGCTTCAGTAAGCCTTTCTTCTCCAGCTTGTCCACCACATAAGTAATACTGCCGCTCGCAAGTAAAATCTTGCCGCCGATTTTCTGCAATGGCTGAGGCCCCTTATGATATAAAAGCTCTAATACGCCAAACTCCGTTGGATGCAGGCCTGTATCATAAATATATTCATTGGCCTTCTCATTCACTACTTTGTACGCTCTGGATAAGGTGATAAATAGCTTTAAAGATTGCTTCTTTTCTTCTTGATTACTCATTTGCTGCCTCTCTTTTCATTTATGAATACAATACTTTCCAATTGTGATTAACTTTCGCCTGAATAGTGCCATGCCTCTTTATATAATCAGCAAGCAATTCGACCATGTCTGTTTGTATTTCCTTTATAACCTTTTTGCCTTTAAACATCAAGTACTCACCGCCCCCGCCAGCTCTGTAGTTGTTCATGGCCACTTGATAGGAAGCATCCATTTTAACCGGCTTGCCATGGTACGTTAAGCTCTTAATTCTTTCTCCCGGCGGCTTTCTGATATGAATCTCATATTCAATCCCTTCCCACATGTCATAATTGTAGTGCTGGGGTTTTGGGTACGCAAACTTATAGCTGACGCCCGGTTTTCCCGAAGATAGCCAGGAAAAGTAGGAAGCCGATTTCTCAAGCGCCTGCTTAATATCTCTGCCGGTAACCTCAATCACCACAAGCGAGTTCGGATATACATAATTAGACACAATATCACGCATCGTTACTTTTTCAGGCAAGCCAGGCGCCTCATTGTTGAAAAGAGCCGTACAGGAAATATCGACGCCGGCCGCTTCCATTTGCACACGGTTCACTAATTCAATGAGCGGATGCTCCTGCAGCCTTACCTGAAAAGGGTCTTCAACGGTCATATCGCCGTCAACGATGCCAATCACCTCATCCAGCCAGGCTTGGGCCGCCTCTTCCGTTTCCTTTACTAGTGCTAGGCTCTCTTCATCGATAGGAAAATCCTTCGCCTGCAAGACATTGGCTGATAAATCACGTAAACGGACTTGCCCATCAACCGCCTCAAACTCAGCCGTTACCTGCCCAATCCCTTCTCCGCTGAATCCAGGCTGAACTACGATCACCCCATCCACCACCTCTGCTACTATGCGGTGCTGGTGGCCAGTTAACAATATATC
Organism: Bacillus thermotolerans; assembly: GCF_000812025.2. Classification (GTDB taxonomy): domain Bacteria; phylum Bacillota; class Bacilli; order Bacillales; family Domibacillaceae; genus Quasibacillus; species Quasibacillus thermotolerans. Next base: position 59,859 of record NZ_JWJE02000001.1, on the reverse strand, counting down.
AATCCCTTTTACTTCACGGCAAATGCGGTACGCCTGGTTCTCGCCCTGCTCCTTCCTTCTTCTCTCACCATGCAGAACCTCAAAGCCCCCGTGGTAAGAAACAACGAGGATGTCGGGCTGCTCTGCCTCTCTTATGTATGGCACCCATTGCGTTAATGCTTCTACGGCATCGACAAAAGCCAGAGGCTGAATGTGCTCAGGCTTTTCCCAATTTGGAATGTAATGGGTGGTGACTCCTATTACAGCCACTTTTAAATTATGCTTGAACTCTTTAAGGAAATAAGGCTTTCCGAAGTACGGCTCGCCTGTCTCCTTGTTTAAAATGTTACAGCTTAAGAAAGGGAAAGAAGCGTCCGCTGCCGCTTTCTCGAGAGGCGCCATTCCATAGTTAAATTCATGGTTGCCTAAAACAGCAGCATCATAGCCTAAATGAGACATTACTTTTATCATCGGATGTGTCTCATGCTGCCAAGCACGAAAGTAATAGCTAGCGAGAGGTGTTCCTTGCAGAAAGTCCCCATTATCAATGAGCAGTAACGGCTCGCCCGTTCGCCTCTTTTCTTTAATATAGGAAGCAAGCTTTCCCAAGCCATGGTTAGCTGGACGGTTTGTTCCATAATGAATGGGAAAAATCGCCCCGTGCATATCGCTTGTTTCAAGAATTGTCAGTTCCAGTTTCGTCATGCCCATCCCCCGTTTTTGCAGTTATATTCTTTGTTCAACTTACACGTTTTCTTGACGATTGAAAAGTGCTTTGATAGTCCCCTTCTCCTTAATTATAATTTGACAAGAGAAAACAGCGATAGTTTGCTATAATTGTATAGAATGACTTTTTTTAAAAGGAAGAAACGAAATGAATAAACGTGAACGATTCATATACTTTCTCATCGTCTTGCTTCCCTCTGTTCTGTTTACCATTAGCTGTTACCACTTTCTGTTAGACAGAGCCGGGGAAAAACAGCAGGAAAGAATGGAGTGGGTGGCTTCAGTCCACCGAAACCAGGTCGATCAATTTATTAACGAAACGAAAGTCAGCATGGATATCTTAACGATTAGCCTGGCCGAAGAATGGACAGATATCAATCATATAGAGACTATGCTGAACGAGGTAGCAGGAAGCGACCCCCGTTACGGAGGGATTTACCTTCTTGATTTTGAAGGAAACGTACGTGTCGGCACCAATGATCTATTGAAGCAATATAACTTAAGAAACAAACCGTACATCAAAGAAGCGATGCTCATAAAGGACACCGCTGTGGCCAACGAACCAGAAACTCTGTCTAATAATCAGCCGGTCATCGCCATTGCTGTACCGGTCATGAAAGAAGAAGAAATACAGGCCATATTGGTATCACACATCCGGGTGGATTACATTAGAAATATCATGGAAATGCTGACACCGGATTATGGCATTTCTATCGAGAACACGAATCAAATACCCATCCTGTCTGTCAGCGAAGAAGCTCAGCAAGCGAACCGTACAGTGAAATATCCGCTTGCAGAGCTTCCATGGAACGTAGTCGTAACAGCAGATGAATTAGATAATAATCATTCCATCCCGCTGACCCTAATGATCGGTATCGTGGCTGTAGTATTGCTTCATGTTTTGTTCTTATTAATCAAGTATATGATGCTCAAAAGACAAACACGGTTGGAGCGGGTGCAGCAGGAAGCTCAAAAGCTAGAGCTGGTTGGCACGCTTGCTGCCAGCACGGCTCATGAGATCCGCAACCCGTTGACCGGCATCAAAGGGCTGGTTCAGCTGCTGCACGAGAAGTCTACCTGTCCTGAGGATGAGCTTTATTTTTCAGTAATCGATAAGGAAATAGCCCGCATTAACCAGATTGTCAGCGAGTTATTGATTTTAGGAAAGCCCACAGTGCAGCATTTACAGACAGCCGATTTAAAGGAAATTATTCATGATGTAAATCCGTTGATCCGTTCTGAGGCAAACCTTTACTCTGTAGAATACAATGTAGTGCTTCCAGAAGAACCGATATTCGTCTCCCTGCATGTCGATCGTATGAAGCAAGTGCTCTTGAATTTGGCAAAGAACGCCTTTGAGGCGATGAATCATACAGGCCAATTAAATATTACTGTCCTAAAAGAGACAAGCCATTGCCATATCATGATCAAAGACACAGGTCCCGGCATTAAAAAAGAAGATCTTGATTTAATTTTCAAGCCCTTCTATACATCGAAAGAAGATGGAACAGGATTAGGACTTGTCGTATGTAAGAGGATTATCGAATCGTTTGGCGGCTCTATTGAGATTGCCAGTGAACCTGGCGAAGGAACGCTGGTGACAATTACACTTCCACTCGAATCACCGAGCCATCCATAAAACAAGCGCTGCTATTTTCTTTCTCCTCTTTAGGTTTAATTTCCGGGAAAACCGGCTATATATAAAAAGCATCATGTGTCTATAAACAACGCAAGCCTAAAGGAGAAAGAACAATGAGTAAGACAACAGTGTCTCGACCTGCTATTGAATGGCAGCATGAATATGTAGTGATTTATGACTCTTCTATATCAAAATATCGAAAAATCCGAACAGTGAACGAAGCGAAGGCGCTCATGAAACAAACTTCCTGTCCCTTCGCTCGTCTTATAGCTGCTTTATGTGTGTTTGCCTTAACAGCCGTTCAGTCTCCTCATACGGCGGCAGACGACTTTCTATCAAAGCTCGAACAAGAAGCAGAGCAGCTGGAACGACACCTCTCTTCCTCTCCGTTTCTTGAGGAATGGCTTAGCCAGCTGCTGCCCGCTATACGGAAATCCCATTCCGTTAATGGTATGAAAACAGATATTTATCATGAATCTATCCGGTTATCAATTAAAATTGAAGAATACTTTAAAAAGCAAACAGCTTCTTAACAATGTTTGTTCGCTTTTAAGAGAAGGAACCTCTAGTGATTCACTTTGGGGGTTCCTTCTTTTTATGCGGAAAAAGAAGGGAACCTCACTGGGCATAGCCGATAGATGTATTTTCCTGTATAATGTAATGATATGTTTGCAGAAAGTACAGCCGCCAGATGAATAATTTATTAATTAATTAGGTGATCGAATATGTCTAAGAGGAACTACTATTTTGATAATGTAAAATTTGTTCTTATTGTATTTGTTGTATTTGGTCATCTCCTTCGTTCTTATATCGAGGATGATCAAACCTTTTTTGCATTGTATGCAACCATTTACTTATTTCATATGCCGGCCTTTATTTTGATATCCGGCTTTTTCTCAAAAAGCTTCTACAAGCCGGGGTACTTAAAAAAGATAACCCAAAAGATATTATTGCCGTTTATGATATTCCAAGTTCTCTATTCTATTTTCTACTTCTTCCTCCGCGGAGAAGAGACATTCGAGCTGAATATGCTCATACCTGAATGGTCGCTGTGGTTCCTGCTAAGTTTATTCTTCTGGAACGTGTTGCTCGTCCTTCTGGTAAAATGGCTAAAGCTGAAGCCGGCCTTATTGTTAACTGTTGCTTTCGCTATCGGTATTACAATCGGCTGCATTGACACCCAGCTGAATATTTTAAGCTTTGCCCGTACGTTCATCTTCTTTCCCTTCTTCTTAATTGGCTTTTATTTGAAGAAGGAGCATTTTCAAATACTATTCACAATACCAGCACGGGTGGCCTTGTTGCTCAGCACCGCAGCTGTCCTGTATGCTTCTTATGTATTCGCCGGCTACGATCAGGACTGGCTGTTCGGCTCTGTCTCTTTCCAGGAGCTCGGCGCCACCAACTTAGAAGGAATGACTTACCGTTTCATCATTTATGTTTTAAACTTTATTATGATTGCGGCCCTCCTCGCTTTCGTGCCGCATAAAAACTATTTCTTCACGGCATGGGGAAGGAACACGCTGTACGTTTATCTGCTGCACGGTTTCTTTATTCAAACATTCCGTGAAAGTGCATGGGAAGAGTCTGCACAGTCCATCCTTCTGTTACTGGCGGCAGCTATTATATTAGCTATGTTCCTGTCTTCAAAGGCAGTGACTGCCCTGACTCAGCCGCTAATCGAGCTGAAATGGACACGGTTAAAGGATTGGCTTGGATCTAGGCGTCAGTCAAAGGATCCATCCAGTTAAACATATACGTAAAAACACACCAGAAAAGCATTAAGGAGATATGCAGGAATGAACATTACCGTTAGTACGCTAAACGCAAAATATATTCATACAAACTTAGCCATTCGTTATTTAAAAGCTTTTGCAGAGCCTGACTATCACGTAAATATGGCAGAATACACGATTAAAGACCCAGCTATGAACATCGTAACGGACTTGTACAAGCGGCAGCCGGATGTCCTTGGCTTCAGCTGTTACATTTGGAATATCGAAGAAACCATTACTGTCATTGAGATGATTAAAAAGGTCCTGCCGGAGACGGTTATTATCCTTGGCGGCCCGGAAGTATCATACGATGTGTCTTACTGGCTTAAACGCATTCCAGAGGTCGATTTTATCGTTATCGGTGAGGGAGAGGAAACATTTAAGCAGCTGCTGAATGAAATAAACGGCGAGAAAAAATGGGAAAACGTTCACGGGATCGGCTACATGGAGAACGGCAGCCTGCGTATTAACCCTCAGCGAAACAAGCTGGATTTACGTACCCTTCCTTCTCCGTTCCGTTTTGAAGAAGACCGATCACAGCTATCGAAGCGGGTAACCTACATTGAAACGAGCCGGGGCTGCCCGTTCCGCTGCCAATTTTGCCTGTCCTCTATTGAAACGGGCGTGCGCTATTTTAACAGAGAAGCGATTAAGGAAGATATCCGCTACCTAATGGAAAATGGAGCTAAAACTATCAAGTTTGTGGATCGCACATTCAACATTAGCCGCAGCTATGCAATGGAGATGTTCCAATTTTTAATTGATGAGCATATGCCTGGCGTTGTATTTCAATTTGAAATCACAGCGGACATTATGCGCCCTGAAGTTATTAACTTCCTAAATGAACACGCACCGAAAGGGCTGTTCCGTTTTGAAATTGGTGTACAGTCAACGAATGACACAACCAACGAATTAGTCATGCGCAAACAAAACTGGTCGAAGCTCGTTCGCACAGTAACGATGGTTAAGGAAGGCGGCAAGATTGACCAGCACCTTGACCTGATCGCCGGCCTGCCTGAGGAAGATTACCAATCCTTCCGCAAAACATTTAACGATGTTTTTGCCCTGCGTCCCGAAGAACTGCAGCTTGGCTTTCTGAAGCTGCTGCGCGGGACTGGCCTGCGTATCCGCGCCAATGATCATGGATACGTGTATATGGATCGCTCGCCGTATGAAATGCTGAGCAACAATGTTCTCTCCTTCAATGATGTGGTTAAAATCAAACAGGTGGAGGATATTCTCGAGAAATACTGGAACGATCATCGTATGGATGAAACGATTGAGTATCTGGTTACCTACTGCTTTGATACACCATTTGACTTCTTCCAATCCTTTGGCACTTATTGGGAAGAACGGGGCTGGGGACGAATTGGCCACCAGCTTGAGGACTTATTTACACGCCTGCGCGAATTTCTGCAAAGCATGGAACTGTTTACAAGCGAAGTGGAAAGTGTAATGAAATATGACTATTTAATGAATCAGCGCTACAAGCCGCGAAAATTGTGGTGGGAGCCTTCACTAACGAAGCAAGACCGCTCCCTACTCTATCAGAAGCTGTTGGAGGACCCTCTTCTCTTAGGTACATCATTCGCGAAACTTAATCTGACGGAAAAGGAAATATATAAGCACACAATCATTGAACCGCTGGCAATGCTCCATGATAGCAGCTGGAGAAAGCAGCCGAACTATCTCCTCGTCTATTTCGAGCCATCCACCGGCTACCCTTCGGCTTTCTTTCTGGAAAAAGAAGCGGCCACAAATGCCAGCTAATGTAGAGCAAGCCGAAAAATGACAATTTGGACAAAGGAAGGCTTCCTAATGCGAATAAGGAAAGCCTTCCTTTTCCTCATTTTGGATACGATGAATAGATGAAAAGAAACCGCAAAATAATTGACTATGTCCCTTTTTGTCTATATTCTTATAAGTAGTTATTAGCACCAAGTATAAACCTCTTCGCAGATCCATAGTTTCGCGGATAAAAAATTGCCTGATTTATTACATTTGTCAGAAAAAAGGTAATCATATAAATTTTATTTAAATGGGGGATAACATTGTTAACAAATGATTTAGACTTTAGACTGGAGCCGAAGCTTCGGGAGTTGTATGACGAGCATAAGAAACGCGCAGAAAAAATCGACTGGGGCTATCATGATTTTCTTCCGTGGGACAAAGCTGCTGACTTCAGAAGACTGCCATGGGATGAAAGCCAGGTAACCTTGCCTGCCTCTGTCATAACAGCGGTTGAAACAGCTCTCTTAACGGAAGTGAACTTGCCTTGGTTTACCACTCACCTGGATCAAACCTTTAAAGGCTCACTAACGGTCATTAAGGAGTTTGTACATACGTGGACAGCAGAAGAAGATCAGCACTCTAACTTACTAGAGACGTACCTTTTAATCACCCGTAATGTTGATCCTAAACGTCTTCGTCAGATCCACAAGCAAACAGTAGAAAATGGGTGGAACCCTAACTTTCATACACCATTTGAAACGATGGTCTATACTTCCCTTCAGGAACTTGCGACAATGGTGTTCTACCGCAACGTGGCTAAAGTAGCTAATAACCATGATCCCGATCTGGCAGCTTTGCTTAGAAGATTAGCGAAAGACGAAACGCTGCATTATGCTTTCTACCGGGATGTCATTAAGTTTCACCTGCAGCTGGAGCCAAATTACTGCTACTACCTGGGACATGTGATCAAGAATTTCCAAATGCCGGGAGCCGTCATGCCGGACTTCGACGATCGCATGGCGATTATTGCAAAAGAAGCTAATTACGGCCCATTGGAATATTTTGATCAAGTACTGGATGTAATCGTGGATTACTGGGAGCTGGAGAAGCTAAGACCGATCGCTCCTGAAGCTGAAAAAGCACGGCTGGACATTCTGAATTACCATGCTAGAATGAAAAAAATTAGAGACCGGTTCTATAAAACCAGATCATAAGAAAAGAGGGACCTCCTTTTGAGAGAGGTCCCTCTTTTCTTACGACTCTTCTGTGGTTGTTTCCGGCCCTTTTTTTCTAGCGATTAAATAACCGACAAGGGCAATGCCGACAAGGACCGTCCAGAATACTGATTTCCACGCTGTTGATTCTGGAAAGTGCTCATCCAGAATAGCAACCTTAGGGTGAGCAAGCGTAAAGACAGCCAGTTTGACACCAACCCAGCCGACGATAAGGAAGGCGGCTGTTTCAAGTGTTGGGTATTTCTGAAGAACACGGACAAACCATGTGGCTGCGAAACGCATGATAATGACACCGATCAGTCCGCCAAGGAACATAACAAGGAACTGACCGCCGTCCATTCCGCCGATTTCAAAGTAACCAAGCGGCTGCAATGTTACTGCCAATGCGACAGCTGCGAGCATTGAGTCAATGGCAAAGGCAATATCCGCAATCTCTACTTTTAAAACTGTCATCCAGAAAGAAGACCCTTTTGGCTTCGGCACGTCATGTGCCTCAATTCCTTCGACGGTATCTTTGTTCTTCCAGTTCTTATACAGATGATTAAATGTAATGAAGAACAGATAAAGAGCTCCAATTGCCTGCACTTGCCATACATTGACTAAAAATGAAATAAGGAATAAGGCCGCTAAACGGAACACAAACGCTCCGGCCAGCCCGTAAAACAGGGCTTTCTTTTGTTCTTCTTTCGGCAGATGTTTAACCATGACTGCCATAACGACTGCGTTATCTGCGGCTAGAATCCCTTCAAGGATGATTAACACAAGCAGTACCCAGCCGTACTCTAAAAGTATTGCTACATCCATTTACCATTTCTCCTCCTATCCATCTTCTATTATTTTTCACAAGTGGAAGCCATTTAAACACAAAAAGACCTTTGCCTTAAAAAAGGCAAAGGTCTTGCTAAACATGGTCAGTCACACTCATGTCAACAAAGCCGATGGATGATAAACCCATGAATTGACGACTTTGTTTTAGGTAAATTACCTAACGCTACTCCCCTTTGACTTGCGTCATTGAAGATTTAATTGTTTACTACTTCATTATAAGCAAGTTGAAAGAGGCTTGTAAACTTTTTTGTCTCTTAACCTTTAACAGCTTTTTTATTCATTTTTCTCGTGTCCTTATCGAAGAAGCTGTACACAACTGGTATAACGAACAGGGTTAGCAGCGTACTAGAAATTAATCCGCCGATCACTGCGATCCCCATTGGCTGGTTGATTTCCGTTCCGCTGCCAAGCCCAAGAGCAAGCGGCACAAGACCAAGAATCGTTGTTAAAGCTGTCATTAAAATAGGACGAATCCGGTCCTTCGATGACTCAATAATCGCCTCATAGCTTCCAAGTCCGCCCCTCTTTCTCTGTAAAATGTAATCGACAATAACAATCGCATTGTTGACGACAATACCAATCAAAATCAGCACACCAATAATCGCCGGGATACTGAGCGGCAGCCGGGTAACTATCAAGGCAATGGCTACCCCCACGACGGCTAATGGAACGGTAAACATAATGACAAATGGATATTTAAAGGACTCATACTGGGCAGCCATGACGATGTAGATTAAGACAATGGCTAAGATGAGTGCCAGCACCATATCGTCGATAGAGCTGTCAAGAAGCTCACGCTCACCGCTGAAGGATACCGTCACACGGTCGTCTAACTGAAGAGAAGCAATTTGCTCATCCACTTGTTGAGACACCTCTCCCAGGTTTGTAGCAGCAGTATATTGAACGGTAAACTGTACAGCCTCTTCCTGATTGATACGCTGAACAGAGACAGGCCCCTCTTCAACTGTGATATCTGCCAGTTCATTGAGCTCATAAAAGACACCAGATGGTGTTTTAATAAGCAATCCTTTTAAGCCCTCTACACTTCCTGTTGCTTCCTCACTGTATCGAACGATGACGGTTTCTACTTCAGAGCCCTCTGTTGTAATTTGAGCAGCAGGCACTCCCCTTGTTGCATCATTTACAGAAGCAGCAATCTGTGCAGGTGCCAGTCCCGCCTCTAATGCCTTCTCTCTATCTACTGTAATTTGTATCTCATCTACAGTCTCTTCCCGATCCGTAGACACTTCCTTTACTCCTTTGATATCAGCGACTGCTTTTTCGATCCGGCTAACAGCCTGGTCGAGCTCTTTACTGTCACTGCTTCGCACATTAAATGAAAGCGTCTGTGGAGTTGTACCGGATGCTGACTGCATATTGATTTCCACTTCAGCTGACTTATCCACACGTTTAGCCGCTTCTTTTATATCCCCCTGAATGTCATCTACGAAAGCAAACATTGAACGCTCTCTTTCCTCAAGCGGCGTCAGCTTTACGTATAGCTCCCCTTCGTTAGAAGGACCGCCGCCGCCCCGCGCGGAAGATTCTTGAGTCGATCCAACCAGGCTGACGTATACGCTCACATCATCTTCCTTGCTCAACCGTTCTTCTATCGCCTGAATGACTTCATCAGTCGATTCTAAAGAAGCACCGTGCTCCAGTTCTACGCCAACACTGAAGAATCCTTCGTCAGTCGCCGGCAAAAACTGTGTACCCACTGTCGTTAAACCGAACAATCCGCCGATCAACAGCAAGAGAGAAAAGCCGATAACCGTCAGACGATGACGAAGTGCCCACCGGATCGCCCTATCATAGCGCCTGAGCACTCCGGACTCTTTTCGCTTTTCCTCTGAATGCACCGGACGCTTTAGCCATCGGCTTGCCATCATTGGGATGACGGTTAAAGCAACGACTAGCGAAGCCGCTAAACTAAAGGAAATCGTTAAAGCAAATTCTTTAAAAATTTGACCAAGAATACCCGAAATAAAGATCACCGGCAGGAAGACAGCAATTGTTGTCAAGGTAGAAGCAGTGATGGCGCCTCCGACCTCCTTGGCACCGTCCCGGGCTGCCTGCCTGGAATCCTTGCCCATTGATAAATGGCGGTAAATGTTCTCCAATACAACGATGGAGTTATCCACAAGCATACCAATCCCAAGGGCAAGCGCTCCTAACGTCATCAAGTTTAAGTCAAAATCGGCAAAATACATTAGTACAAACGTGACGATTACGGAGTATGGAATCGCTACTCCTACTATGAGAGGGCTCCTCACATTCCTTAAAAAGACAAATAGAACCAGCATGGCTAAAATACCGCCTATAATTAAGGAGTTTCCAATATTCCCTATTGCCAGCTGGACGTAATCTCCTTGGTCAAAGAGCACATCTGCCCGGATGTCTTTATATTGATCTTCACTCAGAAGCTCATTTAAGCGCTCCTGAAACTGTTCAGATACTTCTGCTGTGTTCGCATCTGACTGCTGCAGCACACTTAGCAGTACCCCAGGCTGACCGTTGGCTCTTGTAATGGTCCCTGTATCAACGGGCTGGGAACTGACGGAGGCTATATCTCCAATCGTTATCTCCTCTCCATTTAATGGATTAACCGTTAATACAAGGCTTTGAATATCCTCCACGCTTGTCAGCTCACTGATAATCCGCGTTGTCAGCGACTGGCCTTCCGATTCAACCGGGCTGCCTGGAAGAGAAATGTTATTCGCCTGGATTAGCTGGACGATATCTGACTGAGCTAAATTATACTCTTCCAGCTTTCCCTCATCCAATTCAATAACGATTTCTTCCTCAAGGGTGCCAGATACACTGACGCTGGCCACCCCTTCGACCGTGGCCAGCTCCTGCTCAAGCTGCTCCGCCAGCTTTTGCAGCTCCTTCTCACCCGCTTCGGATTGCAGCGATAATTGAATGACCGGAAATTGTGCCGGGTCAAATTTCATGAACCGAGGTTTGCCGGCATCATCAGGTAGAGGCGTTTGATCAATTCGCTGCAGTACATCTGATTGAACATCATCAATGCCCGTACTCCAGGAAAACTCCAGTAAAATGAAGTTAGAGCCTTCTTGTGAAGTTGAGGAAATGTTCTTTATCCCCGGCAAAGTAGCTAAGCTTTCTTCAAGCGGCTTAGTCACTTTTTCAATGACTTCTACCGGACTCGCTCCTTCATAGGATGTAACAACTACGGCGACAGGCGGATTCAAGTCCGGGATCAGTTTCAGAGGAATTCTCATTAAAGAAACTGCCCCTAAAATAAGGACCAGGAACATTAACACCGTGGTAAACACTGGCCGTTTAATTGAAAAATTACTGATTTGCAAAGGTCAATCTCCCCTCATTCATCTCGTTGGTTCTTGCTTATTCTTTCCTAACTATAATGGAGTCTCCCTGGCTGTTCAACTGTGAACTCCTTCATCTAAGTTAAAGATTTTAATCAAGCATCCCTTGCTCATACCCCCTTCTAGCACCTGGAAGATATGAACAAAATAAAGGGCCCATGTTCGAAAACAAAAAGTAGGCTTCATAAAAATAACGAAAAGTGCAAAATTGATATAACACCTTTAAGTGTTATAATTGTGTGCGACACATACAAGTGTTATTTCTATATTGGAGGTAATAATCGATGAACAATGAGGAAAAACTGCCAGATATCCGCAAAACCATTATACTGAATGCCCCAATTGAAAAAGTGTGGACAGCCATTTCAACCTCAGAAGGTATTGCAGCATGGTGGATGCCAAATACTTTTGAAGCTGTATTGGACAAGGAATTTATTCTTCATGCAGGTCCATACGGTGACTCCCCTTGCAGGGTGACTGAACTGGACCCTCCAAACCGTGTCAGCTTTGACTGGGATAAAGAGTGGCATCTCACTTTTGAATTAAGAGAGCTAGATAGTGAAAAAACAGAGCTTACCCTTATTCATTCTGGCTGGCATACAGGTAAGTCAAAGATACATGAAATTATGAACGGCGGCTGGGAAGAGATTGTGAAAGAGAAACTGCCAGCATATATCGAGGCTTAAGTGTGAGTAACCAGCCTAAGGGTGATATTTTTCAAGCAATTGCCGACCCTACTCGTCGCAGTTTGTTGAAATTACTAGCCGAGAAGGAAATGTCGATAACTGAAATTGCGGGCTATTATCCGATAAGCCGTACGGCTGTGAATAAGCACCTGCACGTTCTTTCTAATGCCGGCCTTGTAAGAAGGCGAAAGACAGGGCGGGAAACTCGCTATGTGCTTACACCAGAACCGTTGGCTGAATTAAAAGACTGGCTTATTTTCTTTGAACAGTACTGGGATAAAAAACTGTCAGCCCTTAAAGCACTTGTTGAGAAAGAAGACGATTAATTGTATAAGGAAATCAGAGAGTGCAAACAATTAGGCAGATCATTTTCTTTCTTTAATATAAACAGATGGTTATATCAATAACAAAAATCAAAGAGGAAATAATGGTTTGAAAGGAAAGACGCATAGACTCCTGCAGGATGAACGGGACAAGCGGCCCCCACAAAACAGAGTTTGAGGGGTCTCACTCCCCCGCCTCGCGGAAAGCGAAGCGCTCACCATGATAATCGATAGCTCTTATCCTAAAACGAAACCAATAAAAAAGACCAAATCAATAAGCGATTTGGTCCTTTGATGAGTATTTTATAATGGCTCTTTATCAGAGTTGAACGGCTTACAAGTAATAAGCAGCCTTCTTTACTCGTTTTCCTTTTTGGTTAATGTCCAGCCCGTAAACCCGTATATAATCGTTGCGATCGGGCTTAACAAACAGAAAAACGCAAATGGCAAATAGCTGAGTGTCGGAATCCCCAGGGTCGTTGTAATAAACACACCGCACACTCCCCACGGCACGAGCGGATTAATGACTGTCCCCGCATCTTCCAGCGTTCGCGCCAAATTTTTTCTGGCTAGTCCTACCTTCTCAAATTGACGCTGAAATGCTTCTCCTGTCAACAGAATGGATAAGTATTGCTCCCCTATAACAAGGTTCACGCCAATAGCAGAAGCCGCTGCTGCTGTGACCGTACTGCTTACCTTTTTTAAATACTGCTCAATGGCAACAAATAATCTAGGAATAATCCCCAGGGAGAACAGCAGACCTCCAAGACTTAAGGAAAGCAGCACAAGCGATACTGTAAACATCATGCTGTCCATTCCGCCTCTTGTCAGCAGGGCATCAACTTCGGCATTGCCTGTCTTTGAAACAAACCCGGAGAATAACACACTTCCCACCTCAGCGAGCGGCCGGTCCGAATGAAGAAAAGACAGAAGCACACCAAAGACCGCACTAGCAGCAAGCGTCACAAACGGAGAAACCTTCTTAATAGATAAGAAGAACAGGAGCAGAAGCGGCAGCCATGAATACCAATGCACAAGGCCCTCATCTGTTAATACCGCCTGCATCGTTTTTACTTCTGGAAATTCAGCTCCACTTATATCAGGAGAAATGAACGCGAATAGGATAAGTGTGATAATGAAAACAGGAATAGTTGTCCATCCCATATTACGAATATGCGTAAATAAATCCACTCCTACAACAGATGCAGCTAAGTTGGTTGTGTCGGAAAGCGGGGACATTTTGTCGCCAAAGAAAGCGCCTGAAACAACCGCCCCTGCTATAATAGCGGAAGAAGCATCTACGGCTTCTCCCACACCGATAAAAGCCATTCCCAGCGTAGCCACTGTCGTTAAGGAGCTGCCGATCCCGAGTCCAATCACAGCTGTGATAAGAAACACTACACTATAAAACCAATTCGGTGTTACTAATTCAAAAGCTGCATACATCATGGTCGGAATGGTGCCTGACATAATCCAGCTGCTAATTAATACGCCAATTAAAAAGAAAATAAATACTGCCCCTATACCGCCCTTAGCCCCTTCGAGCATGCCGTTCTCCATGATCTTTAATGGTACACGCTTAAGTGCTCCAAACAACCATAGAAGGAGAACCGACAGAAGAATCGGTATATGCGGAACAGATTCCAGCTGAATGATAGAAAAGCTGATTAACAGCAAAATAATAACAGTTATCAATAAAGCCTCGAACAAAGAGGGCTTGATTTTCGGTTCAATTTTAAACATCATGTCCACCTCGAATGCTGGTTACAGCTTTTTTACTTGAACGCTTTTACGCGTTGAAGTGACAACAATAATTATTCCTGATCTGCTCAGTACTGTCAATTACTTTTTTAATAAAATACCAGACTGCTCCCAGGAACAGTCTGGTGATATGTTGGCATGATCATTAATACCGCTCTTCTTCCGTTTCCATCGGATGATATAACTGGATATCTTCATTTTTATCTTGGAACCAACGGAGAGCAAATTCATTTTCAAATAAGAAAACGCGTCGATCATAGCGGTCTCTCACCAGCAAGCTTCTCGAGCTTGACATGCTCTCCTTCACCGCTTCCTCATTTTCAACCCAACGGGCAACCTTTGATCCCATCGGTTCTATAATAACCTCGGAGTTATATTCGTTTCTCATCCGGTGGACAAATACTTCGAACTGCAGCTGTCCAACCGCTCCTAGAATATAATTTTCCGTATGCAGGGTTTTATACAATTGAATGGCACCCTCTTGTACGAGCTGTTCAATCCCTTTATGGAAACTCTTTTGCTTCATGGCATTTTTAGCCATGACCTTGACAAACAGCTCAGGAGTGAACTGAGGCAGCTTCTCATAATGAAATACTGGTTTCCCGCCGACAAGTGTATCTCCAATTTGATAATTTCCCGTGTCATAAAGACCAATGATGTCCCCGCTGACGGCCTCGTTCACTGTACTCCGGTCGTCTGCCAGGAATTGTGTGGACTGCGATACCTTCGAAGTTTTCCCTGTTCTTGAGAGTGTCACGCTCATACCCCGTTCGAATTTGCCGGAACAAATCCGGAAGAAAGCAATACGGTCGCGGTGAGCCGGGTTCATATTCGCCTGAATCTTAAAGATAAAACCAGAGAATTGTTCTTCAAGCGGGTCAATTTCTCCGCTGTCAGATTGTCTCGGCTGCGGCGGTGGCGCAAACTGCAAGTAAGTCTCTAAGAAGGTCTGTACACCAAATGTTGTCAGGGCACTTCCAAAGAAAACAGGTGTCAGCTCCCCTGCAGCAACTCTCTCCTTTGAAAATTGGTTCCCTGCTTCATCCAGCAGCATGATTTCCTCCAATGTTTCATCATATAAGGAAGAGTTCTTAATCTCATGGTCAACAGCCAACTCGCCTTCTTCGTTCAATGGCAAGAAGCGATCTTCTTCCTTCTCTGTGCGGAATTGCTCAATACGATGATGAAAGCGATCATAAATGCCAAAAAACTCTTTCCCCATACCAATGGGCCAATTCATCGGATACGATTCAATCCCCAGCACTTCCTCCAGCTCTGCTAACAGTTCGAGCGGCGGACGTCCTTGACGATCAAGCTTGTTAATAAATGTAAAAATCGGGATTCCTCGCATTTTACATACCTGAAACAGCTTCTTCGTTTGCGCCTCAATCCCCTTGGCCGCGTCAATAATCATGACTGCGCTGTCCACTGCCATTAAAGTGCGGTAAGTGTCTTCACTGAAGTCTTCATGCCCTGGGGTATCTAAAATGTTTACATTATAACCTTCATAATGAAATTGCATAACAGAGGAAGTAACAGAGATTCCGCGCTGCTTTTCAATTTCCATCCAGTCTGATGTAGCATACTTTCCTGTTTTTTTCCCTTTTACTGTGCCGGCATCGCGAATCGCACCGCCAAATAGAAGCAGCTTTTCCGTTAACGTTGTCTTTCCGGCATCCGGATGGGAAATTATTGCAAATGTTCTTCTTGATAGAACTTCTTCTTTAAATGAAGCCATACAATAAGCCAATCCTTTCAACATAGAATCCATTATCTTCTTCGGTACTTACAAAATATAACGAAAAAAGATTAGTTCGTCTATCACATTTCCCTCGTCCACTGATAAATTCGATGTGCTAATGCCTTCGCCGTTTCCTCATCCAGTTTTGTACGGCTTAAAGATAGGTGCAGGCGCTCCAACAGCTCCTCCCCTGCTTCTTCATAAGTGAAGAAAGCCGACCACTCTGCAAAGGGAACAGCAACAACAAAGGATTCTTCCTTTTTATTTTCATAAATAAAGACTTTCACTTCTTCAGATTGTATAAAAGTTTTTCTAATCTTCATGTTTAATCCTCCTTCGGAAAGACTATACCTTAATAAGGCAGTTAGCTTGTACAAAATGAATACGTTTGAGAAATTCTCTCTTGTCTCTTGTCTCTCTCGCTAATTCATTATAAACTATACAATTGTGTACGTGTAAAAGAAATATGAAGAGGTGACTATATTGAATTATCTATGGGGTATAGCCGGTATTCTCGTGATCCTTGGGATTGGATTTCTCTTCTCCAACAACCGGAGACGGATTAATTGGCGCACGGTTCTTGGCGGTTTAGCCATTCAGTTATTATTCGCTTTTATCGTCCTTAAGTGGAACTGGGGCAGAGAGCAGTTAGAAAATTTATCCATGCTGGTTGCCGAAATTACTAGCTATGCCAATGAAGGCATTAACTTTTTATTCGGCGGATTCTTCACACCCGAATCAAACATTACGTATGTATTTGCATTAAACGTTTTGCCAATCGTTATTTTCTTCTCGTCTTTAATTTCTGTTCTTTACTATTTAAACATTATGCAGGTCTTTATCAAAATTATCGGTGGAGCGCTTTCAAAGCTGCTTGGCACACGCAAAGCAGAATCAATGTCAGCAGCGGCTAATATCTTCGTTGGTCAGACAGAAGCGCCGCTTGTTGTAAGGCCTTACATTAACCGAATGACAGAATCGGAGCTGTTTGCGGTTATGACTGGCGGTCTCGCTTCCGTTGCAGGCTCTGTTCTTGTCGGTTATTCATTGCTTGGCGTACCGCTTGAATACTTGCTGGCTGCAAGCTTCATGGCCGCACCCGCCGGCCTCATTATGGCCAAGCTATTTGTTCCTGAAACGTCTAATGAGCCAGAGCCGGAAGAATTTAAAATGGAGTCTGACTCTGACGCAGTTAATGTCGTTGACGCAGCTGCTAAAGGGGCCAGCGTCGGTCTGCAGTTAGCGCTGAATATTGGGGCTATGCTTCTCGCTTTCATTGCCTTAGTCGCTATGATTAACGGGTTCCTTGGCTGGTTCGGCGGCCTTGTCGGCTGGGAAAGCCTGTCTCTTGAGCTTATTTTCGGTTATGTCTTCGCCCCTCTCGCTTTTATTATTGGTGTGCCTTGGGAGGAAGCAATACAAGCCGGAAACTTTATCGGTCAAAAAATTGTGGTAAACGAATTCGTTGCATATACGAACTTTGCTCCAGAGATTCCAAATCTGTCCGAGAAAACAGTAGCGGTTCTAAGCTTTGCTTTGTGCGGCTTTGCCAATATTTCATCGCTGGCTATCCTGATCGGCGGCTTAGGAAACCTAGCTCCTAAGCGTCGTCCGGATATTGCTCGGCTTGGCATCAAGGCTGTTATTGCAGGTACACTTGCATCTCTTCTAAGCGCCGCTATTGCTGGTATGCTCTTTTAATAAAAAGCGCCTGAAAGCAAACACGCTTTCAGGCGTTTTTTCATGCGGTTTCCCTTTAAAGAACCCATTCGGTTAGTCGGCTTTTATGGTATACTGGCGATAATACATGAATGAAATGCACAGGTGATCCTTATGTCCCTTTTTCACTTCCTTGGCGGTCGAATTCTTAAAACGGGAGCCGCTGTTTTTATTACAGCTCTAATTTGTGAGTCTCTTGGCTGGCCGCCTGTGTTTGCTGTTATAACGGCTATTGTCACAATTGAGCCGACGGCCGCTGCCTCTATCAAAAAAGGACTGATTCGTTTTCCAGCCTCGATTATTGGTGCTGCTTATGCGATGCTTTTTACTTACCTTTTTGATCATGGCCCTATTACCTTTACACTGGCAGCTGTTTTGACTATTCTTACTTGCTCAAAATTGAAGCTGTATGATGGACTGCTTGTTGCCACGTTAACCGCTATTGCGATGATCGAAGTAACAACGGATAATTACGGACAGGCTTTCCTTACACGGCTCGGCACGACAGGCACAGGCTTGATTGTATCGACCTTAGTGAACTTATTTATTCTTCCTCCTGATTATTCGAAGGCCATTTCTCAGAACATGACATCTTTGAAGCAGAAAACAGCCGCTCTTCTCCTTCAGGTGGTGGATCATCTGCTTAATGAGAAGGATGCCAGGTCATTGGAATCCTCCTACCAATCGGAGCAACAGCTATTTGAAAAAACAGAAACGCTTTGTCGCTTTCAGCGCGGAGAATGGCGTTACCGCCGCTTTTCTAAGGAAAGCATGCGAAAAATTCATTTTGATTCCAAAAAGCTTGAATCGCTCCGCCACATTCATTTTCACATCGGCAACATGATTGTGATTCCGGCGGAGCCCCTTAGCTGGACGGAAGAGCAGAAGCAAAGGATTCGGCAATCCGCTCAGGTGCTCGCCGCGTACATCAGCGAACAGGACGGATTTCTTAATGAGGGTTTGCATAAATCCGTTCAGCCAATTATGGAATACTTCTGGTATGCGAAGGCTGAGTCAGAAGAAGAATTCGAGGAAATGAACAAACTATTCTCTGCAGAAATTTCTCTCCTATACGAATTGCTTGCTATCTTCGAGCTGATCGAAGAGATGGAGGCACAAAATAAATTTCGTCAGAAGCAGTTTTCTCCTCCGCTATTTGATTATCGTTAATGTTTAAAAGCCGGTTTACTGAAGTGTTTCACTTCAGTAAACCGGCTTTTTCACTTTCTCACTTATGAATGGTAATAAAAAACAATTTCACTTCTCGTAATTTTTTATGTTTCAACTAGTTGGATTCGGGAATAAATAAAGCAAGCACGGCACAATAAATAAAAACAAACAAGCAAGGAGGAATTGGACAACATGGAATTTATTATGTTTTTAATTGTCGGTGGTATTATTGGTTGGTTAGCCGGGTTAATCTTAGGAAAAGATATTCCTGGAGGAATTATTGGTAACATTATCGCAGGTATTATCGGCGCTTGGATCGGCGGCGCACTCTTAGGAAACTGGGGGCCTGATCTCGGTGGCATCGCAATTATTCCAGCCTTAATCGGTGCATTGATCCTAGTATTCGTTGTAAGCTTAATTATGAAGAGTATGAACCGCGACCGTGCTAGCTAATTAAAATTACTTAAAGAAACCCGGAAAGGACTTCCTTTCCGGGTTTTCTGCGTTTAAGCCTGAACAGCCTGGCCAGCAGCCTCTAAGGCTTTTGTAAAATCTGCTATTAAATCCTCCGCAGACTCAAGACCGACAGACATTCTCAGCAGGCCGTCTGTAATGCCTCTTTTATATCTTTCTTTACGCGGCATAGCAGCATGAGACATTTTCGTTGGATACGATAAAATAGACTCTACCGCACCAAGGCTGACAGCAAATACTGGAATTTGCGCTGCATTGACAAACCGGCGTGCTGCTTCTTCATCCTTTAATTCAAAGGAAAGAACTGCACCCGCGCCCGAGGCTTGATAAGACTGAGTTTCATAGCCTGGGTGGTCTGGGAGACCAGGGTAATATACTTGTTCAACAAGCGGGTGTTTCTGCAAAAATTCAGCCAGGGTTTGCGCAGTCCTTGCCGATTGCTCTAAACGCACATGCAAGGTTTTCAGACCGCGCAATACGAGCCAAGCATCTTGTACACCAAGCACCGCTCCAAAAGAGTTTTGCAAAGTATATAAGCGGTTGCCGAGCTCCTCATCTTTCGTTACTGCCAAGCCCGCAAGCACATCACTGTGTCCAGAAAGAAACTTGGTGGCACTGTGAAGCACAACATCAACACCAAGGTCAAGCGGACGCTGAAGCGCAGGTGTTAAAAATGTGTTATCCACAAACGTCAAGCAGCCATTCGCTTTCGCCAGTTTTACAACTCCTTCAATGTCAGTTACCTTTAAGAGTGGATTAGACGGTGTCTCCATGTAGATCAGCTTCGTGTTTTCCTTAATATTAGAAGCCACCTCATGCAGGTCTGTCATGTCTACAAAGGTATGCTCAATACCAAAACGATTCAAGACAGATGTAACCATACGGTACGTTCCGCCGTACACATCTTCTGTAATTAATATATGATCTCCTTTTGAAAGGAGAAGGAAAGCGGTAGAAATGGCCGCCATCCCAGAGGAAAAAGCAAATCCTCTCGTGCCTCCTTCAAGCTCAGCAATCGCCTGCTCCAGCGCTTCTCTCGTCGGATTGCCTGAACGGCTGTAATCGTAGCTGCCGAACTTATCAAATTCTTTTTGATGGAAAGTAGAAGCGTGCTGAATAGGTACGCTTACCCCGCCTGTGTTTTCGTCAAATTTATGCTGGTTATGCAATAGCTTTGTTTGAAAAGAATACTGGTCACTCATTTTTAATCATCCCTTCATTTTTTTGAATGCCTGAGATAAATCAGCAATTAAGTCCTCTGCATGCTCAATGCCAATTGAGAAGCGGAGGAGCCGGTTACAGACTCCATTTTTCGTGCGAATCTCTTCCGGTATATCCATGTGCGTTTGTGTAGCAGGGTACGTAATAAAGCTTTCTACACCCCCCAGACTTTCTGCGAACGTGATTAATTGTAAATTTTGTAAGAAAGCATCCACCCATTCTTCAGACTGCAGGCGGAAAGAAAGCATGCCGCCTCGTCCCGGATAAAGGACATCCACGATCTCGTCGGAGGACTCAAGGAACTCGACAATTTGCTTTGCATTCTGCTCATGCTGCTTCATGCGAAGACCGAGCGTTTTCATGCCTCTAACAAGAAGCCAGGAATCAAGCGGGGAGAGCACAGCGCCGATAGCATTTTGCATTTCTCCTACCTTATCGGCCAGCTCTTGTCCTTTCACTGCAATTAGTCCGGCAAGCACATCATTATGTCCGCCAAGATACTTCGTAGCACTATGGATTACAATATCCGCCCCTTGCGTAAGCGGCTGTTGCAGAAGTGGTGTATAGAAGGTGTTGTCAACAATCAGCAGCAGGTTATGCTCCTTCGCGAAGGCAGCCACTTCGGCAATATTGGCTTCTTGCATCAACGGGTTTGTCGGTGTTTCTAAAAAGATCACTTTTGTTTGATCCGTAACTTTCTTTCTTGTGTCATCCAGGTTCTGAAAGCTGTCATAGGTAAACGACAGCCCAAACTTCTTCCAGCCTCTTTCAAACAGACGGTATGTCCCTCCGTATATATCGGCAGAAACGAGCCATTCATCCCCCGGCTCCGCGAGCGCTAAAAGCGTTTGAATCGCTGCCATCCCTGATGAGAAAGCAAACCCCGCGTCTCCCTTTTCCAAGTCAGCAATTGCCTGTTCTACTATATCCCTTGTTGGATTGCCCGTACGTGTGTAGTCGTACCCAGTTGAACGGCCAATTCCTTCATGACGGTAAGCCGTGGAAAAGTAAACAGGGGGATTAACAGTTCCTGTTGCCTCCTCACTGCGATTTCCAATTTGTGCAAGCAATGTTTCAATATGTTTGTTTGACATTTTTCTCTCTCCTCGCTATGTACTAAAGCAGAACCGGAGGGCTTTCTGACATCTGCGTTAGTGTGACAGCGCCCTTTTCTAGCAGTCCGATTCTTTTGATGACTAATACTGAAAAAAGAAAAGCCCTCTGAGAAGAAGGCTTTTCATCAACTTCCGCTCATCTTTCGGGATCGCTCCCGCTGGAGTTAGCACCTTGGCCGCACAGGCCGGTTGCTGAAGCATCGACGGGCCAGTTCCCTCCGCTTCTCTCGATAAGGCGTATATAATTTTTTAATGTTCTTTAAATGTACAGCAATAAAATTGAAATAGCAAGGTGTTTTCTAACAATTTATTTTTTTACAAATTGCTGATCAATTAAATTGGTGAAATCAGGCTGCTCTTTTAAGAACTTTAAATCGTAAGATGAATTAGCAAACTGCTGAACGACTTCTTCATTCACCTCTGATGTATAAGTGATGCGCTCCCATGCGCTATCTACTACATCCTTTGCAAGTTCTTGGTTTGTGTCTGCCTTGATGGAGGCAATGGTCAGTTCTTTTGCTTCTTCTGGATTCCCATTGATGAAGTCAATGGCTTTTTGGTGAGCATTTACGATTTTCTGCACAAGCTCTGGGTCTTCCTCTACTAGCTTTCCATTGGTTGCTAGAACAGAGTTCGGCAAGGTAGTTCCATATGAAATTTCATCGCTATCCACGATAATTTTCGCTCCTTCTTCTTTTACAAGCAAGGAGCCCCAAGGTTCAGGAACAGCCGCTAAATCTACTCTGCCTGATTCAAATAGCCCCGCATACTGTGCTGGCTTTCCTGTTGTATGCTTTAATGTGCCGCCAATACGGTTAGATTCAAGGCCATAATCCTTAATAAATGTCTCCATCTGAACGTCATGCGTGCAGCCTACACCAGGTGTAATAAATGTTTTCCCGTCAAAGTCCTCTACTGACTCAATGCCGCTGCCGTTACGTGCTACAATGACTGTCCCGCCAGATGAACCACCTGCGACGATTTTAACATCTGCACCGTTTGTATAGTTATTCATGACCGGACCGGGTCCTACCAGCCCCGCATCCACATCTCCGGTCTTCAACGCTACCATGAAAGCCCCGCCGTCTGGAAAGGTTTTGTACTCTACATCCACGTCATCACCAAGCGCTTCTTCATAATAACCTTTCTCTTTCGCAATCATGGCCGGCACGTGATCAAGGTTCGGAAAATAACCAATCACTACTTTCTTCTTTGCTTCCTCTTCTCCTGATCCGCAGGCAGCAAGAAGACCCATTGCCAGCAAGAACAGCACACTTAAAAATCCTATTTTCTTTTTCATTGTTTCCCCTCCATTTATACAAGCAATCAGCTGGCTTCAAGTCCCCAGCGGCGCATAACATTTTTTTCGACCCGCTGAAAGAAGATGAGGTCAACCACTGTTCCAATTACTCCGATTAAGATCATCACTGCAATCACCAGGCTCATGTCGCCAAAGTCTGATGCATATTTAAGCGTATAACCAAGACCGGGACCCGTACTTAAAATTTCAGCCGCCATTAATCCGCGCCAAGCAAACGCCCAGGCCAATCTTGCGCCAGTTACTGCGTAAGGCACTGCTGCCGGCAGAATAACCTTAATAAATAGGTCAATCCCTTTTGACCCCATTGTTTGGGCTGCTTTAATATAAAGCGGAGACACATTCTTAATACCGGCTCTCATGTTGATCGTCATCACAAGCGTACCGCCTAATACAACAATGAAAATAACCGCCTTTTCATTTAAGCCAAACCACATAATAGCCAGCGGCAGCCAAACAATGCTTGGTACACTTTGTAAAGAAAGAATGAGCGAGCCAAGCGTCTCGTCGGCTGTTTTGGATTTAGCAAGCAATATGCCAAGCCCCATGCCAAGCAGCAAGGCGATTGCTAGGCCAATTAAAAGCCGCTGGAAGCTTGCGCCCAAATCATAAATAAGTGTTCCATCCTCGAATCCGCGAACTAGCGCCTGCCATACATCTGACGGTTTCGGCATAATATCTGCTGTCCACCCGCCAATGCGCACAACACTTTCCCAAATAACAATAAGTGCAACTATAAAGATGATTTGTTTAATGGTTCGCTGCATGGGCTAATTCCTCATTTACGACTTTATCGATTTCTGTTTTCAATAGTGCGTTGATTCTTCTTTGGAGTTCAGCGGCCTCTTTTTGATCCATCTGGCGCGGTCTCGGGATATTCACTTTAATGTCAGCGATCACTCTGCCTGGCTGCGTTCCCATTACAATGATCCGGTCTGATAATTTAATGGACTCTGAAATGCTGTGGGTCACAAATAGGATCGTTTTCTTTGTTTCCACCCAGATGGTTTCAAGCTCTTTATGCATTCTAGCTCTAGTCTGTTCATCAAGCGCACCAAATGGTTCATCCATTAAAAGCACCTTCGGATTCATTGCTAACGCTCTGGCAATGGCGACGCGCTGCTGCATACCACCGGAAAGCTCGTGAGGATAATGATCTGCATAGTGGGAAAGCTGGACCATTTGTAAAAATCTTTGAGCAGTCTCCTTGGCTTTCTTCTTGCCCATTTCCTTACGCAGCGGAAACATGACATTCTCTTCCACGTTTAACCACGGAAACAAAGCAGCCTGCTGAAAAACCATGCCCCGGTCTTTACCCGGCTTTTTAATTTCCTTCCCCTCCAGCGTGATTTTCCCAGAGGATACGTCACTCAACCCAGCTACCATAGAAAGAAGGGTGGATTTCCCGCAGCCTGAAGGACCCAGTATAGATACAAACTCTCCTTCATGGATCGTTAAATCAATGTCTGTTAAGATCTGGTGTACTGTTTTATTATTCGTAAATTGCTTATCAACATGGTCAATATGCAAAAACATATGCTCACCTGCTTTTTCTTTATTCCAACATTATTCATCGGATTTATTAGTATTATATATCATATGGTATAGATGTCAATTCGTCAATTATTCTTTTTTATGCTTATTAAAATTTTCAGAATATTATTGATTCTCATTTTCAGATGGTATACAATAAAACACATTATTAAAAAACCAATGAGGTGAAAGGGGAAAAACATGAGGAATTTAAAAGAAGAAGCATTAGCTATTCATCGTAAGCATAAAGGAAAGCTGGAAACGAAAGCGAAATTAGAAGTGAAAGATTTAGAAGATTTAAGCCTTGTTTATTCACCTGGGGTAGCTGAACCATGTCTTGCTATCCAATCTGATCAAGAAAAGTTATATGAATATACAATGAAGTCTAATACAGTTGCCGTCGTTTCTAATGGAACAGCCGTGCTTGGTCTAGGAAACATTGGTGCTGACGCTTCTTTGCCAGTTATGGAAGGAAAGTCTATATTATTCAAGAACTTCGCTGGTGTCGATGCTTTTCCAATCTGCCTTGATTTGCAGGATCCTGAAGAAATTGTACAAGCCGTCAAAGCGATCAGAGCTTCTTTCGGCGGCGTAAACTTGGAGGATATCAAAGCGCCGGATTGCTTTGTCATCGAACAAAGATTGAAAGAGGAACTGGATATTCCTGTATTCCACGATGACCAGCATGGTACGGCGATCGTTACCTTTGCAGGCCTGATTAATGCTTTTAAACTAACAAATAGAACATTCGCTGACAGCAAAATTGTCATTAATGGTGCTGGGGCTGCCGGCATCGCAACAGCCAAGCTGCTGTATGAGGCAGGGGTAAAAGAAGTCATTGTATGCGATACGCGAGGAGCCATCTATTCAGGACGCCCTCAAGGGATGAACCCTGTTAAGGAACAAGTAGCTTCCTATACAAATCCAACCTGCTTAAACGGAAGCCTGGCAGACGCGATTAAGGACAGTGACGTATTTATCGGCGTTTCTGCTCCTGGTGTCCTGACGGCTGACATGATTCAGACGATGAATGAACATCCAATTGTCTTCGCCATGGCGAATCCTATTCCGGAAATTGAACCTGCCGAGGCAAAGGATGCGGGTGCAGCCGTCATTGCAACCGGACGATCTGACTTCCCAAATCAAGTCAATAACGTTCTTGCTTTTCCTGGCATCTTCCGGGGAGCACTTGATGTACAGGCTTCCGATATTAATGAAGAAATGAAGCTAGCAGCGGCTTATGCCATTGCTTCTCTGATTACTGATGAAGAATTATCGGAAAACTATATTATTCCTTCCGCCTTTGATGAGCGGATTGCCCCGGTAGTAGCCGCGGCAGTTGCCCGAGCTGCCGTTGAAACAGGTGTAGCACGCAAACACGTTAACCTGGAAGATTTACGAGAAAAAACCTATCAACTCTCTGCTCTTTCTGCCAAACGAGAAAATATGACCGTTTAATAAAAAATCCTTCCGCAAGCAAACTTTGCGGAAGGATTTTTTATATCTGATATTCTTGACAATCTATGCGTTAGCTCTTCTTTTCTAGATAAGTGCTGATCCTTTCAAACAAGTCATGACGATCAGGGAGAGCCTGCATAACTGCCGCGATCACCGAACGTCTTGGTTCGGCCTCTATTAATTCACTTTGCAAAAAGGCCAGCAGCTCTCTTCCCCTTTCATCAGCCTCCTTTTGCATAGCACCAATAGCGCGGAGAATTTCACTTCTCTGCTGTTCTCTTTGAATTTCATCCGCAGGGAACCATTTCTCTAAAAATCGCGGCGAGATCAATTGGTCTCGGGTTGATTTTACGTCCTTAGCAGCACTCCTCAAACGACGAAGTGCATATCCGATTACTTTTTCTATTTTAATATGAGGCTCTTCCATTGCCGATAAGTGAAGAAGCTGCTGGACATTTCCCATAAACAAAAGGGCAAGATCAAGTGAGTAGGGAACTATGTCGTTCCCATACAGCTCAACGATCCTCTTCTGTGTCCACTTCACTTCCTCCAAATATTGCTGCCTAACAAATTCCTTCAGCTCTTCATCCCCCGAAATGAAAACTCCTTGGTAAAGCGTAAATAAATGGTTTTCTTTATGAATAGTCATAGAGGCTACAATCTGTTCAGTGAAGGCTTCATGATCCGTTACCGAACGGCCAGTGAGAATGAAAGCCCTTTGCTCGTTGGCCTCTGCATTGATCCGCTTAAAAATATTAATGAGCAATTCGTTTTTTGAGGAAAAGTAATTATAAAATGTTCCCTTTGATATATGACTTCGCTCAAGGATATCCTGTATCGAAGCCGCAGCAAAGCCTTTCTCTACAAAAAGGGCATGTGCCGCATCCATTACTTGACGCCTTCTATCGTTCATTTCATCACCTTGATCTTAAAATTATACTGATTGTCTATTCTTATCCTATCCTATAAACACTTTAAATTCAATGTTTCTCCTTAAACACAAAAATTAGTGTTGATTTTTTTATACTACCAGTATAATATATTTAATTGTTATAACGTTGGTTCAAAAATTAAACCATATGTATAGGAGGCGTTCCATTGGCTAGTAACGAACAACAAGTAACAAAACCGCCTTACGCGATGATTATTATTTTATTTATTGGTGCCTTCGTTTCCATTTTGAACGAGACGCTGTTAAATGTTGCTCTCCCCTCTATTATGGAAGAGTTTGATGTAAGTGCCGCAGCGGTGCAATGGCTGTCAACCGGCTACATGCTGGTAAATGGCATTCTAATCCCTGCCAGCGCTTTCTTTATTCAGCGCTTTACGAATAAGCGTTTATTTATTACAGCTATGGCTTTATTTACAGCAGGTACTGTCCTTGCCTCATTCTCTCCTACGTTTGGTGTGCTGCTGGCCGCTCGGATGATTCAGGCGTCAGGCTCAGCTATTATGATGCCGCTATTAATGAATGTCATGCTATTTAGCTTTCCGGTCGAGCGCCGCGGTGCTGCAATGGGGATGTTTGGTCTGGTTATGATTACGGCACCGGCAATCGGGCCAACGTTATCCGGATGGATCATTGAACATTATTCCTGGCGCATGCTGTTTGATATTGTTATTCCATTAGCAGCCCTTATATTGATCTTTGCAGTCATTAAATTTAAAAATATAACACCGAACCGCGATATTAAGCTGGATGTGTGGTCCATCATCCTATCAAGCATTGCTTTCGGAGGACTTCTGTATGGCTTCAGTTTAGCTGGTGAAAGAGGCTGGGATTCACCTCATGTGTATATTCCGATTGCGGCAGGTGTTATCGGATTGATTATATTTATCACCCGTCAGCTGCGTATGGAGGATCCACTTTTAGAGTTCCGTATTTACCGATACCCTATGTTTGCTCTTTCCTCCGCTATATCGATCGTATTATCCATGGCGATGTTTTCTGCTATGCTGCTTATGCCTATTTATATCCAAACCTTAAGAGGCATTTCTCCGATGGACTCTGGACTGCTCATGCTGCCAGGGGCGATTGTTATGGGAATCATGTCGCCAATCACTGGTAAGCTGTTCGATAAATTCGGTGCGCGTATTCTGGGCGTCATCGGACTTTCTATTACAATCTATACAACTTACTTGTTCAGCAACCTGACACTCGATACGTCCTACAGCTACCTTGTAATGGTCTATACACTGCGTATGTTTGGGATGTCCATGGTGATGATGCCGGTTATGACGAACGGCTTGAACCAGCTGCCGGCTAACATGAACCCCCACGGTACAGCGATGAACAACACGCTTCAACAAGTATCAGGAGCAATCGGTGCAGCCTTCCTTGTAACAATCATGCAAAACCGGACAGAGTCTGAAGCGGAAAGACTCGCAGAAGAGGCGATGAGTTCTCTTCCTGCCAGTGCTCAGCCAGATCCTGCCCAGCTCGCTGATTTGCAAACACACATTATGAATCAATCGATGCTGGAAGGTATCAACTTTTCCTTCACTATTTCCGTTTATATCGCTTTAGTTGCCCTGGTGCTTACCTTCTTTATGAAACGAGTCAAACCCGCTGAAGAGTCCAAGCAAGAAACAGCTTCTCAGCATGCACTAGAATCATAAAATTACATTCAAAAAGGAGCTTGGAATTCCAAGCTCCTTCTTATTTTATCCTCCCAATAAAATCGGGAGACCAATGGCTAAGCCAACCACCACGACGATGAACACCCATGAAAGCGGATGGGCCCAGTTGTTTGTCCAACCAATGCCAAACCGTTTTTCAATGAAGATGGCTGGATCATTTTTATTGAAATAGAACTGGCCAAGCTTCCAGTACTGATCTTCGTCCCGGTTGATCACATCTCCGTTTTTCCCCTCTCCTGCTTTAATTCGGCTTCCGCCTTGTCCTGTTGTGATGGAAAGAACAATCGCCCCCCCGACGATGATAAATGTAACAGCAAGAGGAACAAATAAAAACAAACGGGTATTCATTGGGTAAATAAATGAAAGGGACGGCAGGGAGAGCAAAAGAACAACAGCGATGCCGGAAAGAATGGTAAAAGCTGACCACCTGCGTCTGAACACTATATTTTGCTTCATTGATTGTTCTGGATTGCTTGCACTTACCTGCTGCTTTGCTCTTGCGATAATCGTGTTAATAAATAAGAACAGCAAAGTTAAATACACCTGCATAATTGGCATAAGCAAGACTGTGCGGTAGGACTTCTCAGCATACCGCGTCACCTCTCCTGAAAAATCATACTGCATCGGAAGCCGCTCCGGCAGCTGATTATAAGTACCTAGCAACAGCAGAAGTATAGCAATCGTAACAGCAAAAGGAATGGCAAACCAAAGGTTAGAATAGGTAAGCTTCTCCTGGCGGAACTCGGTGCTGACAATCACAACTTCCTTTTTCTGTGCTGACCAGCCAGCTGCTTGTTTCATTCGCTTCATTTGTCCATGGAAAAATAAATAGATAAGAAAGCTAACCACAAGATATGCAGCAAGAAGACCCGCAAATATGAAGCTTACCCCCTCTGCACTCTTTACATAGAAGGAAGCTCCTGCAATGAAGGAAAAAAGCGTAACTACGCTCAGCGCTCCCATGAACCAAGCGTACTTTCTGCGCATACTCTTTAAAGCGGGCTTTCCATACTCTTGCTCAGGAATCGACACGCCAAAGCTTTCTGTTTTTCTCGTCCAACTCGGAATAAAAATAAGCGGAATAAAAATTGGTATCATAATAAAGCCAAGCAGCACAGCCTCCATACTCATTCCTTCTCCCCCTTTTTAGTGTATTCAGAAAATAACTGCTCACATAATTTGTTAAACTCCTCTTCCTCCACTCCCCGGCAAATGGATTCCGCGATAAATGGCCGAAGCGCATGCTTAAGCCTTGACCAGTAAGCTTCATCTGCTTTCGGGATGCCCTCCGGGTTAACCACTACGCCTTTTTGCCGGTGGATCAAAATAAACCCTTCCTGCTTCAGCTGCTGGTAGGCTTTATTCACCGTGTGAAGATTGATGCCGATATCAGCGGCCATAGCTCTCACAGACGGCAGACTTTCGCCGGGAATTAGTTCTTTCTTGGCGATGCCGGCAATAATCTGATGTTTTAACTGTTCATAGATAGGCTCATCTGCCTCAAAGTCCAGCTGGATGTACACATCTTCACGTCCTTTCCTTTGTGCACCTGTTATATATATAGTATAACAGTTATAAAACAAACACAATAAAAAAAGCACCTGATTAAGGTGCCTGGAAATATAAACAAAGTCTATTTTTTTAGCTGTTGCAACCGAGCCGCTCGGAGATGGCCTGTCCCGCTCGAACCATTCGTTCGCTTAATACACGCAGCCTGTCATCTGTCATACGCATGGTAGGACCCGAAATGCTTACTGCAGCGGCGACAGCTCCCGTATGATCGAATACCGGAGCCGCTACGCATCGGATGCCCTCTTCGTTTTCATCCAGATCGAATGCATACCCCTTTTTCTTTACCTCATCCAGCTCGTTCAGAAGAATTTCCTTTTCTACAATCGTATGGGCCGTGTGTGCCGGCAGTCCTTTTCGTTCGATGATGGATTGGACTTCCTCTCTCGGTAAATATGCCATAATGGCCTTGCCGACAGATGTACAGTGAACCGGCGCCCGCTTGCCGACCTTCGAATGCATGCGCAGTGTTTCATCGCCATCAAGCTTTTCAATATATACTACTTCCCCTTGATCGTATACGACCAGGTGAACGACCTCGTTCGTTTCACTTTCCAGCTCTTTTAAGATTGGCAAAGCCTCTGCACGTACATCGATAGAGTCCAGTAACTTAGAGCTAATATGAAGAAAGCGATAGCCAAGCCGGTACTTCTCCGTTTCCTCATTTTGCTCAATATATCCATACTGGCTCAGTGTAGATAAAATTCGAAACACCGAGCTCTTATTTATGTCCATCTGCCTGGAGATTTCCGACACGCCCATACCTTGCTTTGAACTGCTGACCAGTTCAATAATATCCAGAGCCCGTGCGACAGATTTCACAACGTTTTCTCTTTCCACTAGGCAACCTCCCTTCTGACACTAACTTTTGCTCTGTTATCCATCATACTACTATTTAGGGAAGAAGAAAAAGACCAGCCACTCATACGGGCCAGCCTTCTTCACCGCTAAGGGCCTTAACTATTCTTACTGAGTAATACTGTATTTCTGCTTTGCTTCTAGACGGCGCTTATGCAAGATAGGCTCCGTATAGCCATTCGGCTGTTCCTTGCCTTTAAATACGAGGTCGCAAGCAGCCTGGAATGCCACGGATTCCTCGTAATTAGGTGCCATTGGACGATAGGCCGCATCCCCTGCATTCTGTTGGTCTACCACCTTGGCCATCCGCTTCATCGTTTCCATCACTTGTTCTTCCGAGCAAACGCCATGGCGCAGCCAGTTAGCGATATGCTGACTCGAAATACGCAGTGTCGCCCGGTCCTCCATCAAACCAACACCGTTGATATCTGGTACTTTTGAGCAGCCGACTCCCTGCTCAACCCAACGTACCACATAACCGAGAATACCTTGTGCGTTATTATCAAGCTCTTTCTGGATCTCTTCTTCGCTCCAGGTTGGGTTTTCTGCCAACGGGATGTTCAAAATTTCATCTGTGTAATCTCCTGTGTTCTGCTTTAATTGGTTTTGAACAGCCTTTACATCGACCTCATGATAATGAAGAGCATGAAGCACAGCAGCGGTAGGCGATGGCACCCACGCAGTGTTCGCACCCGCTTTTGGATGATTAACCTTCTGCTCAAGCATGTCGGCCATCAAATCTGTCATAGCCCACATCCCTTTACCAATTTGCGCCCGGCCCTGCAAACCGGCCTTCAAGCCAGTCTTTACATTAGACTTCTCGTAGGCTGAGAGCCACACGGAGGACTTCACTTCGCCTTTCCGGATGACGGGGCCCGCTTCCATGGAAGTATGGATTTCATCTCCTGTGCGGTCAAGGAATCCTGTGTTAATGAAGACAATGCGCTCCTTCACTTCTCGGATGCAATTCTTTAGGTTAAGAGACGTGCGGCGCTCTTCGTCCATCACTCCGATCTTTAACGTGTTTCGTTCCAAAGCTAACAGGTCTTCAATTCGGTTAAACAGCTCATTGGCAAAAGCAACTTCCTCTGAGCCGTGCATCTTCGGCTTAACGATGTAAACGGATCCTTTTCGGGAGTTTTTCAGCTTGGACGTTCCAATAACCGAATGCTTAGCGATAGCACTCGTGATCACTCCATCAAGAATGCCTTCAAACACTTCATTGCCATTTTCATCAAGCACAGCGTTCGCAGTCATCAAATGGCCCACGTTACGAATAAACATTAGTGAACGGCCTGGAAGTTCGAGCTCCTTGCCATCTGCTGATGTATAGCGGCGATTTTCATTTAATCGGCGTGTCATTTCTTTGCCGTTCTTCCGGAAAGAAGCTGTTAAATCCCCTTTCACCAATCCAAGCCAGTTGCGGTAGACAGCAACTTTATCTTCAGCGTCCACTGCCGCAATGGAGTCTTCACAGTCCATAATGGTTGTAAGGGCCGCTTCCATTAAAATATCTTTAATACCAGCTGGATCTGTTTGACCGATTGCATCATTCTTATCAATTTGAATCTCAAAATAAAGCCCATTGTTTTTTAGGAGGATAGCGGCTGGTACTGATTCGCTTCCTTGGAAACCTTGGAATGCCTCTTGCTGGCGCAGCCCTGTCTCTGTACCGTCCTTCAGCGTCACAATTAATTGTCCGCTGACAACCGCATATTTAACCGCTTCGCTATGAGAGCCTGCCTGAAGCGGTGCTGCCTGGTCAAGAAATTTACGGCCAAATGCAATGACCTTTTCACCGCGAATGGGGTTATATTCCTTTGTTCTGTCCGCACCATCTGTCTCAGGAATAGCATCCGTGCCATAAAGTGCATCATACAAACTGCCCCAGCGCGCATTTGCCGCGTTAATGGCGTAGCGTGCATTGTCTACTGGGACAACGAGCTGAGGCCCGGCTTGCAAAGCAATTTCTTCATCCACATTCTCTGTAGTCACTTCAAAGTCTTCACTAACTGGTTCGATATAGCCAATACTCTGTAAGAAAGACTTATACTCTTCAAAGCTGAAGGAAGCATGTTCACGGTGCCATGTATCTATTTTCTCTTGAAGTTCATCTCTTTTCTTTAGCAGCTCGCGATTCTTCGGTCCAAATTCAGCTACAATACCGCTGAAACCTTTCCAGAAATCTGCCTCGGTTATACCTGTTCCAGGCAGTACTTCTTGATTGATGAACTGCAATAACCGCTGATCTACCTGTAATGCTCCCGCTTGTATGTAGTTTGACATTTGTATCCTCCCCTTCGTTTCTTATTACCAAACACTGTTCCATAAATCATTTAAAAAAAGATTAGCACGAAATTTTAAAAATTTCAACTAATTTTTAAAAATTAGTTTCCTGCATGCTTATTGAGCCCTTTCTACAAGCTGCAGCAATTCGCCATTCGGCCCGTGAAACAAGATCATCCGGCCTCCTTCAAGTGTAGGGTTAGGCTCTTGGGATAAAAACTCTATCCCCTTCTCCCTGAATTGAAAAATAGCTTCTTCTATGTTTTGCACCGTGAAAGCTAAATGGTTCACGAGCCCGGTACTGCTATAGCTCATCGTTGGATCAATATCCCGGATCAGCTCAATTTCCATGCCCGGCTGCTGTTCGAGGTACAAAAAAGCCATTTCACGCGTGTTGTTCTCTCCGCGAAGCCGAACCTTAAAGCCAAACATGCTCTCATAATAAGCGATTGAGCGATCCATATCTGAAACAATGATAGCGGTATGCTCCATTTTGCTGATCATGTCAGTCCCTCCTTAAGTATGTATCCATTTTATTGTATCACTTTGATGAAAAGAAAAAGAAGCCGTTTTTAGAGCGGCCTCTTTGTCTATGTTTATCCTCGGGTAGATTGCTTAAGCTTGGAAGCTTTCTTAAAAAGGTAGCGGAGAATAAAAAAGCTGCAGACGATCGCCAGTCCTATTAGGAGAAAGCCAGTATCCCAGCTTCTAGGATTCGGCTTCTCGAAAAAGAAGAAGCCAGCGGTGAAGTAAAAAGAAGTCCATATCGCATTAGGGAAAAGTGAATATTTAACAAGGTCAGCATACCGGAAGCGGCTGTAGCCGGCGGCGCACGGGATTAACAAGCGAAATCCCGGAATAAATACACTAAGCGTAAGTGCCTTCTTTCCATAAGCCTCCAGCCGTTTCCGGCTTTGCTGGAACTTTTTGCTCTTAAGCGGCTGACTGTATAACCGGGAAAAGAGACGCCCGGCTGTAAAGCTGGTACATAGAACGGCCACGATGCTCATATACGTACAAATATAGGCTAAAAGAGGGTGGAATATCCCCTTTCCTGCCATATAGCCATTTGTCATGACAATCACTTCATTTGGCAGCGGCAAACCCATGAAGCCAATCCATCCATACATCAACAAGCCCAAATAGCCAAATGTTTCATACAAGTATTCTAGTGAGAAGTTTTCAATGTTGGCCACCTCCGCCTCCCAGCAATCCATCATAAAGTCTAGGTTTCTTTTATTATATAAAATATAAAATGGAAAACCAATTTAGAAGCGGCATCCACGAAAAAAGCCATTCCCCTCCACAGGAATGACTTCCAACCAATGTTTTTCTTATCGTAGTAAAAGTGTACCCTTATCCTAATGTTCATAAACAATAGACCTCAAGGCCCGTACTCTATTTCTCTCTTCCGGTAGCCCCCGGCGCCAGGTCTGTATCCTCCGGACCGTTTGCCCTGGCATCATCCACAGCCGGCGATTTCTTCGTACTGCCGACGTACTCAGGCTTGTGTGCCTTTTGGTGCTTTCTGAATGATTCAAAATCAGTGTTGACCATTTCTTATCGCTCCTGTTCTTCTTCATCCACATACGGATCGTGTTCAAAAGCTGGCAAGTTGCCAAACGAAGTCATGATTCCTTCCTCATCCAATTCATCCTCATAGCGCTCATGCTGTTCATTCGGATAAATCATAATGTTCCTTCCATGGAGATCCACAGCCGCGAAATTCTCAATGTCTTCCACATAGCCGACATTCTCATCTGATTCTATATATGTGTCATTATAGTGAGATGGCGGGTTTACGAAATCTGACGGAGATTCTGATGTTCCCCACTGG
This sequence comes from Bacillus thermotolerans, assembly GCF_000812025.2. Lineage (GTDB taxonomy): Bacteria > Bacillota > Bacilli > Bacillales > Domibacillaceae > Quasibacillus > Quasibacillus thermotolerans. Next base: position 24,887 of record NZ_JWJE02000001.1, on the reverse strand, counting down.
GCTACCTCCTGCCATGCATCCTCTGCATCATAAGCAGCCGATTCATCTGCACTGTCATCAAAGTCGAACTTGCCAAACGGCGGCATCAGGACGCCTTCCTCTAAAGGCCGCTCATGTGACACCACTTTATCTGGCGTATGATCAAGACAGTAGGTAGTATTAGGTAAAGCCTCGAGCCGCTCAGCAGGGATATCCTTGCCGCATACCTCACATTTTCCGTAATTCCCTTGCTCTATTGCAGTCAGCGCTTTATTGATCTGCTTTAGCGTTGCTTCTTCATGTTCATTGAGTGCAATGTCTTTCTCCCGCTCATACAGCTCTGTTCCTTCATCAGCCGGATGGTTATCGTAACTCGACAGCTCTCCCATCGATTCATGAAAATGCCCTCTTTCTAAATCGAAGTGATGATTATCCTCAAGACGAGCTTCAAGATTATGCTTATCCTGCAGAAGCTGTTCCTTCATTCGGGAGATTTGTTCAGACGTCAGCATAGCACACACCTCCTTCTGAGTGTAGTATGAGTCAAAATCGCCAACTTCATTAAAAGAAGACATATTCACTGTTTCAGCAGGCAAGTGATAGTGAATAATAAAAATAACTGCTTTAATAAGGGAGGATTTTCCATGCATGAAGCCTTTTCACACATTACTCACCGTACAGCGCCTCTGCCTGATATTCCTTGGATAATGGCACAAACCTGGTCTCATGTTCTCTTCATGCATTGGCCGGTAAATGCCGTCCAATTACAGCGCTTTTTGCCTGAAGAGCTCACGGTCGATACATATGAAGGAACCGCCTGGATTGGCCTTGTGACGTTTCAAGTACAAGAAACAAAGTTTCGTTCTTTATTGCCGCTTCAATTCCTGCGGCCCTTCCCTCAGCTGAATATCCGTACGTACGTACAGCATAAGGGCATACCTGCTGTTTACTTCTTCAGCTTAGATGTTACACACCTCCCATCCATTCTCGGTGCCCGGACCTTGTATGGACTCCCGTTCCGAAAGGCCGATATGTCCTTCAGCTCCCAAACCGCTTATTTTTTTCAAAGTTCGTGCGTCACAAAAGAGAAGCGGGAAGAACTGGACATATCCTATACACCCGTCTCCGTCGGCTATATTGCTGAGCCTGGTGCATTCGAACACTGGACAATTGAGCGTTACGCCTTATTCACTAAAAGACTGAACAAGCTATTTCTGAGCTGTATACACCACACACCATGGAAGCTCCAGGAGGCTAAAGCAGACATTCAGTTCAATACAGCTGCTTCCTTTCTGCCACGCAGCCTGTTCATAAAGGAGCCGATTGCACACTTCGCAGACAGAAAGGAAGCGGTCTTCTTTCCACCACAAAAGGCATAAAAAAACTGCCTGGCATCCGCCAAGCAGTCAGTAGACTCACTAGCAATAAATATTATCTCACGTGTGCATCTTCAACCGCTCTCTTCAGCTCATGAGCTGCTTGCAGAGGAGAGGAAGCCTGGCTGATCGCAGTAATGACAGAGACACCGTCTGCTCCGTCTTCAACGACTACACGAGCGTTTGCGGGTGTAATCCCCCCGATGCCAACAATCGGCAGCTGAAGACCGGATCGGCGTACCGCTTTAATCAATTCTGTGCCGCGGGCTGCCTTAGCATCTGGCTTCGTTGATGTTGGAAAAACAGGACCCATGCCCAAATAATCAGCTCCATCCGCAGCCGCTTGCCCGGCTTCTTCCAACGTATGAGCAGAGACGCCGATGATCTTATCCGGGAACCGTGCACGCACAGCTTCAAGCGGCTCGTCTTCCTGGCCGATATGCACTCCATCCGCCTGAATAGCCGCAGCCAGCTCAATATCATCATTCACAAGAAAAGGCACGCCATGCCTGCGGCAAACCTCCTGGAGCTTTAGCGCGAGAGCTTCTTTTGCTTTGCCCGTTAATGCGCCAGGGCCTTTCTCACGAAGTTGAAACAGCGTGATGCCGCCTTTAATTGCTTCCTCAAGCGTCTTCACCGGGTCCTGCAGGCAATTCGTACTGCCCATAATAAAGTAAACCGCCAGGGCCTCTCTTGTTTGCCGTTCACTTATTCTACTCATACATACTCATTTCCTTCCGCTGTCTGTTATACGCCCAATGATTAGTTGGCCCGTAGCCTTTCCCGATATGCATATCTGCTTCAATTGCTGCATGAACGAATTGAACCGCTGTTTCAACAGCCTGTTTGACCTCTGTTCCCTTGGCCAGCTCTGCCGTAACAGCCGCTGCGAATGTGCAGCCTGTGCCATGCGTATTGGCTGTAGGCAGCCGTCTGCTCGTATATGTCGTAAACTCCTGCCCATCATACAATAGATCAACAAGTGCCTCGCCGTCACCCGCGTGGCCGCCCTTAATAACCGCATAAGACACCCCTGATTGGCACAGTATTTCAGCGGCTTTCTTCCGATCATCAAGCGATTTAATTTCCATTCCCGTGATGACCTCGGCTTCGGGAATATTTGGCGTAATGACCATAGCAAGCGGAAGCAATGATTCCTTCAGTGCCTTTATAGCTTCTTCCTGCAAAAGAGAGGCACCGCCTTTAGCGATCATAACCGGATCCACGACAACTTTTGACCAGCTGTATCTTTCAATTTGCCGTGCAGCTGCCCGAATAATGTCCCCGCTAAAAAGCATGCCTGTCTTAACTGCATCTGTTCCCATATCCTCGCCAATTGCTTCAATTTGAGCTTCTACTGCCTCGGGTGTCATCGGATAAACGCCATGAACGCCAAGTGTATTTTGTGCTGTTACCGCTGTGAGCGCAGACATGCCAAATACGCCCAGCTCCTGAAAGGTTTTTAAGTCTGCCTGAATCCCTGCTCCCCCTCCGCTGTCTGAACCGGCAATTGTTAGAGCTTTACTGACTCTCATCCTCTTCCCCTCCGTCCCTTTTGATGCTTGCATAGGCTTGAATAGCCTGTTTGTCGACCTTAGCTAACTGATTCAGAAACTCTATTTGAAAGCTGCCCGGTCCTTCCTCTCCCCGAACAGCCATCGCCTGTTCAGCTGCCACTCCATATACAGCAGCGGCACTGGCAGCTGCACGCGCTGCCTGATCATCCACCGCACAAAAAGCACCAATAACAGCGCTTAACAAACAGCCCGCACCGGTAACTTTCGTAAGCATCGGGTGGCCATTGTACACAAGAAGAGCCTCCTGCCCGCTGGCAATCACGTCAGCCGCTCCTGTGATTACCGCTGTCGTTGCCCACTTATTTGCAGCTTCTTTCGCCAGCTCTACAGCATTGCCATCACCTTCTTCTGCGTCTACCCCTTTCAGGTCCCACGCTTTTCCGAGCATATGCGCAACTTCGGCACCATTCCCTCTCAGCACAGTCATCCTTACTTCTTCCATTATGCGAAGGGCTGTCTTTGTTCGATAAGGTGTAGCGCCCGCACCGACCGGATCAAAAACAACAGGCACCCCAGCTGCATTCGCTGCTTTGCCCGCAAGGATCATGGCCTCTACCTTTTGTTCATCCAGCGTGCCTATATTCAACACAAGGGCTCCGGCTATTTTAGCCATGTCTCCAGCTTCTTCTTTTGCATGCGCCATGACAGGTGAAGCACCCAGAGCTAACAGGCCATTCGCGGTGAAATTTGTAACAACCATATTCGTAATGTTATGTACAAGCGGACGCTGATGCCGGACGGCTGCCAACGCTTGTATGATTTGTTCTCCGTTCATTTCGTCTCTCTCCTTCTATGCTGATTAACCCCTAGCTCTGCTGGTCATAATACCGGGACAGCTCTATAATTAAGGCTCCCATCCGCTCAAGTCCCGGAACGACGATACGACTTACGCCTTCTTCCGTCAGCGCTTCAGCTGTTACTTTTCCGACCGCTCCGGCTATCGTTCCTGAGGCAAAAGCATCTAATAAGGCTTGCTGCTGTTTCGTTTCTTTGGCGTAATGAAAGAGTGATCGTGCCTGGATTGCTGTCGTAAAACAAACGGCGTCCACCTGCTGCTGAAGAATCTCCTCAAAAAGCTGCTTTACTACCTCTGCGTCAGGGGCATGGTGGCGATACGGCATTAACGTTTGAATAAAGGCTCCTTTTTCCTCAAGAAAAGCCATTAAGGCCGGGGCCTTTTCTCCATGGAGCTGGACTGCTACCCGCTTGCCCTGCAGCTCTTCATTCTGAATGGCACGAATTAAACCCGCTGTGGTGCCATCATCATCTGAAGCTGCTGGAGTCAGGCCTAACCGTTTTAATACTCCAACCGTTTTATAGCCTCTTACAGCCAGGTTTGCCTGCTGCATCAATTCCAGCAGCTCATCTTTCTTATCCATACTCTCGGCAGCTTTCACGAGCGCTTCTGTTCCGATGCCAGTCGTTAAAATGATCCAATCCGGCTGTCTATTAAGCAGTTCTTCGAGCTCAGGGGCTAATGTTTCCTCCGCTAAAAATACAGTCCCCTGCAGTGGGCGGATAAGTGCCGTTCCGCCTTGCTTTTGGATTAATGCGCTCATCTCTTCGGTCTTTCGTGAGCCCGCTATAACAACTTTTCTATTCTCAAGTCCTTTCCCCATCTGTCTCTCCCCTTTCTAAATTCCCTTTATTTTATCATGATCTCATTAAACCACCTCGTTTACATGGTTTTTTCTTACTCTATAGGGTTGACAAACATCTCCTCTATTTGAGGCTCACCTTTCACAAGACCGGCTTCTTTCATCCATTCAGCGGTCTCTTCCCATGCTTCTTTCGTTTGGCTGCCGAATCCGGTCTCCGATTTCATTTTAGGCAGCAAGACCTCTATACTTTCCTTCTCTACCTCCTCTATGAGAGGAAAATTAGATGCGTCCTGCTTGTCCAAAAGGATTTGGAGCGCTTCATCTGGGTGGCTCTCCATAAATTCAAACCCTTTCTCAGCTGCTCGCCAGAAGGCTTGGATTGATTCCTTTTCTTCCTCCCACGTTTGATCGCTTGTTACAGCCACAAGCTCATAAAAGCTTGGCACACCGTAGTCTGTTGGATTAAGATAGCTGACCTCATACCCCTCATGTTCTAATAGCGGTACTTCATGGTTAATATAAGCACCAACGACAGCATCCGTATTGCCTGTAACAACGGCCGAATTTAATTCAAAGCCCACATCCGTCAATTTCACTTTTTCCGGATCTCCGCCGTCATGCTTGACCATCGTTTCAATGATCGCTTCATTTAACGGGATCCCCGGGTATCCAACAGTTCTTCCCTCCATATCTTGAGGCGACTGAATCGGACTGTCCTTTAAAAACACAACATGGTTAAGCGGAGAACGCACGATGGCGCCAACCGACTTGACATTCACTCCCTGGTCCGTTCTTGCAGCGATAACATCGGGCTGATAAGTGATGCCAAGCGTCACTTTTCCGGCGGCAGCTAAGTTAATGGGATCCGTCGGATTAGCTGGAAACTGAATGTCTACATCGATTCCTTCCTCTTCAAAATAACCTTTCTCTTCCGCTGTGTATAAAAAGCTGTGAACAGCATTTGGGTACCAGTCAAGCATGACCGTCACCTTCTCCTTCTTTTCCTCTCCTGCCGGAACAGCTTCATTTGCCTCCTCACTGCCGCATCCCACAAGCAGCAGGACTATTGCAGCGTATAGCCACTTTCTCATTTATGTTTCCTCCATTTCAACATTCGATTTTCAAGCCATTTCACTATGAGAAATAACAAAATACCAATTGTAGATAATAGAACAATTGGGGCAAAAACCGCTGCCCCATCAAACTGTGTCATCATTCGGCGGCTGAAGTATCCGAGTCCCGCTTGTGCTCCGAGCCACTCTCCAATAGCAGCGCCAATCACGCTTAACGTAACAGCGACCTTCAACCCTGAGAAGAAATGTGGCAAAGCAGAAGGGACAAGCAGCTTGAAGAAGATGTCCTGTTTCCTTGCCCCCATTGTTAACATAAGTTCATTGAGCTCCCGGCTTCCTGACTTGAGTCCATCAAACGTATTCACCGTAATCGGAAAAAAAGTAATCAACACTGTGACGACGACTTTGCTCCAGATCGTGTAACCAAACCAAAGCACAAAGATCGGAGCCAGAGCAATGATAGGGATCATTTGCGAGGAAATAATCAGCGGATACAGCGCTTTTTCCACGGATGGACTAAGGCTCATCCATACCGCTGTTCCTATACCTACAATAATGGAAATAAGCAAACCGATAACAACAATGGCAAGCGTCGCCGGCAAATGCTCCAGAAACAGCGGGTTTTTTAGTTCCCACAGCTTACGTATAATGCTTGTTGGAGAGGGAAGGATAAACATTTTATTAACACTTCTTGCCATCGCTTCCCATCCAAGAAGAAAGGCAGCCAGCAGGAAAGCGGGCGGCCAAATAGTCCGACTCATGTCCCCACCTTCCCTCTCAGCTGTGCCAATAAATGATCCTTCAGCTCCAGAACAGCGGGATCATCTAAATCCTTTAACCTTCTCGGCCTTGCAAGCGGTACAGCGACCTCCTGCAGCGAACAGACGGGTTTTTCTGCAAAAATTAAAATCCGATCGGATAACAGCAGTGCTTCCTGCACGTCATGTGTGATAAAAATAATAGTCGCCTTTCGCTTATCCCACTGATCTAGCAGCCACTCCTGCATCGATAGCTTCGTGATCGCATCAAGCGCGCTAAAGGGTTCATCTAACAATAGGATATTTGATCCGCTCAATACCGTTCTCAGAAAGGATACCCTCTGCCTCATACCGCCTGACAACTCATGTGGAAAATGATCCTCCACTCCGGAAAGGCCAAACTCTTCAAGAAGCGGTCTTACTTTTTCCTCGATGTCCTTTTTGCGCCATCCTCTCAGCTCCAGCGGAAGAGCTGCATTTTCTTCGATCGTCCGCCAAGGCATCAGCAAGTCCTTCTGAGGCATATATCCCGTTTGGCCGAGGCGGCTCTTGTATTTCTTTCCGTTAATCAGAATACTCCCGCTATCCGGCTCTTCTAGGCCGGCAATCAGCCGAAACAATGTGCTTTTCCCCGACCCGCTTGCTCCGATAATCGTGATAAATTCCCTGTCATATACCTGCGTGCTGAATGAATGAAGCACGGGGATGGAGCGGTTTTGCTGTTGATCCTGATAGGAAAAAGACACATCCTGAAACGCTAGAACCTGCTTACTCATCGCCAGGCCACATTTGTTCGTTGTAAGCCATGTCCCAAAACATATATTCAAAGCGGGTCGTATTCAGAAAGATCTCTTCCAACCTTGAAAGCTCTTTTTCGCTTTTGCCGGCCGTGTGTTCATCCAACAATTCAATGCACCAGGTTGCCATCTCACCAAACTCTTCAGATGCATACATATTAATCCAGTCGCCATAGAACTCATGCTTACTTGTGCCTGGTATCTGGCTTAACTCTTTGCCGATCTCCCAATAGCTCCAGGCACAAGGAAGAAGGGCAGAAATGAGCTCAGGGAGCGTGCCGTTTTGGCTCACAGACAGCATATAATGCGTATAAGCAAGCGTAACGGGAGACGGCTTTGCCTCTTCTAGCTCTTCTTCCGAAATACCGAAGCGGGCAGCATATTTACGGTGGAGCTCCATTTCAAAGTTAAGTGTGGAATGAAGAAGAGAAGCGAATTTCCCCATGGTTTCCACATCGTTGGCCTTCACTGCTCCAAGGGCAAATACTTTTGAATAATCAATTAGATATAAATAATCCTGTACCATATAAAAACGGAATTTTTGTTGATCAAGCGTACCCTCTCCCATTTCTCTTACAAACGGATGGCTATGGTTTTTCCTCCAAATAGGCTGCAGCTTTTCATGTAACCTTTCACTGAATTTCATACTCTTCTCCTCCCTAGATGGCTTTTTCTCTTATCTTTTCGTGTGGCACCATTCATACATAAATGCAAGGATAACCTTGGTATACTCCTTTAACTGCTCAAGCGACAGCTGCTCATTGACCGAATGGGCATTCTGCAGATCGCCCGGACCATAAATAGCTGTTGGAATTCCGGCATCCGCCAGCCATCCGCCATCGGTCACGGTCGGAGAGACATCGATGACCGCCTTATGTCCCAGCACTTCATGATGAACTCGAGAAAGCATTTCAACAGCTTTGTGATGCGTATCTACCTCAAAAGAGGGGAAAATTTCTCCCCGTTCTTCAATCATGGAAGCCCCTCCCCATTCAAACAACGGCGGGTTCTCCCTTAGCCACACGTCTCCTTCGGCAACCGACCGGATGTGCTCTTCTACTTCCGCAGCTACCTGCTCATACGTTTCATTCGGGTAATAGTGAACGGTAATCCAGAGCCGGCATTCGTCAGCAATGAAGGCGGCATGCCTCCCGCCTTCGATAACCGCTGGATTGATCGTATTCATTCCCGGCGGAAAGCCTGGATAGCTTTTCGTGACCGCCCAATGACGCTCGAGCTCCTGCAATCCTTCTATCACTTTCATCATTTTCTCAATGGCACTTGCGGCGAACAGCTGACCGCCGGCATGAATCATACTGCGTCTTGTTGCATCATGATATGTCTGGCCGCTCTTAACAGTAATCCAGCCTGTAATCACACCGCCCTGTCCTTGAATATGTAAATCACTTGTATCTACGACTAACGCAAAGTCAGCCTTGTAGCCCTTCCTACAGCACTCCAGCGTACCGGCTTCTCCTACTTCTTCTCCGATCACCGACTGAAAAATAAGGTCGCCTGGCAATGAAATATCCGCTTCACGAAGAAGCTTGATGCCAAACAACGCTCCAGCAAGCCCCCCTTTCATGTCAGCAACGCCTCTTCCAATAATCTTGTTATCCTTTACTACCGCCTGAAACGGCTCTTCCTCCCAAGGCTCGTCCGCCTCTACAGCCGCTACATCTATATGTCCATTAATAATCAGACTTCTGTAGCTTTCTCCGCTGCTTCCCTTTAAAGTGCCAACGACATTCGGATCATTGGGATATATATTCCAACGATCAACCGTGAAGCCGCATTCCTCTAGAAAGGCAGCAACAAAGCTTTGTGCCTCCGCCGTATTTCTTGCAGGTGGTGCCGGTGTTTGAAAAGCGACAAGCGTTTTTAATAAGTTAACCAGCTCTTCTTCTCTCTTATCTACTTCTTTCAGTAATGTTTCTAAGGATGGCTTCAATTTTTTTCCTCCTTTCCAGTTTTTTGCTTTAATGGTCGAGCCGATATTTCCATGCCCGTGCTTTTACAAGCCTTTTTACAAGCACATAGCCAATAATGGAGCCTGATACGCTGCTGACTAAAAAAGGCGGCATGAAAAAGAAGGCACCTGCAGAGCTTCCCATAAACACTTTTGCGAAAGGAACCGAAAATAGAGAAGCAAGCACCCCCGAACCGATTATTTCCCCAACTGACGCGCTCCACTTCTGCTTTGTCTTCCGGTAGATATAGCCGGCCAGAAAGGCACCGATCATACCGCCAGGAAAGGCTAATAGCGAGCCCGTACCCATTATGTTTCGGATTAAGCCGGTAACGAAAGCGATAACGACGGCTGGTCCCGGGCCAAGCAGTACGCCCGCGATAACGTTGACAGCATGCTGGACCGGATAAGCCTTTGCTATGCCGGCCGGAAACCAGATAAATGAAGACCCGAAGACAGCAATCGCCGTAAAGAGAGCCATATAGGCTAACCTTTGCAATGAATTCACATCATTCCCCCTAACAAAAAAGCCGGACTCTGATCAGAGTCCGGCTTCGTAAATGAAATAGTTACCATTGGTTAAACCACTTCCCTACGCTGGCATCATCCAGATCAGGTTCAAAGAGTTGAAAAACTTGATTGTTTTTCTCTCAGCCGTTTCACGGCACCTCTAGCAGTTGCTTTATTCAATTTGATCTCTATTATAGAATGAATATCTGTCTATGGGAAGACCTTTCACTTAGAATCTTCACTTTGTTTTAAATCTTCTACTCTTTCTCTTCTTTTCGCCTCTCTTAATCGTCGGTTGACTTCCTCCCAGTGGACGACATTCCACCAGTTTTTAATATAATCAGCTCGTTTATTATGGTACTTTAAATAATATGCATGCTCCCATACATCCAGTGCGAGCAGCGGTACAACATCCCACTGACTTAAGTTTTGGTGTTTTTCCGCCTGCAGCACCTCTAGCCGGCCCGCCTGAGGTGACCAGACAAGAATCGCCCAGCCCCCTCCCTCCACGTTTTCGGCTGCCTTTGAAAAGTGCTCCTTAAAGGCAGAAAACCCTCCAAACGTTCGGTTGATTTCCTTCTCTAATTCTCCAGTCGGCTTCCCGCCTCCGCGAGGATTCATGATTCGCCAAAAAATGGAATGCAAATAGTGTCCGGCCCCGTTAAAAGCCAGCTCTCTCTCCCAATGCTTTACAAGGGCAAAGTCATTGGCTCTGCGTGCCTTAGCTAATTCTTTCTCGGCCTTGTTTAAACCGTCGACATAGCTTTGATGGTGCTTTTGATGATGAAGTCGCATCGTTGTCTCATCAATATAAGGTTCAAGTGCATCATAAGCATAAGGCAATCTTGGAAGCTTATGCCCTCCAATGGGGACGGCAGTTGATGCTTCCTCTCTCTCCTCTTCACCTGCTTCTTTAGGCTTATCATACATTTCTCTGTAGAAATGTTGCCATTCTTCATTTAATGCCTGAAGCTCCCGGTCTATCTCAAGCACCTCATCCCGTTCAAGATCCTTAGCCAGCCGATCATTTATCTCATTAATTTTAGCCTTCCATCTCTCAATTAAGACCATTTGCCCTGCTTCCTGCGGCATACGAAGCAATTCATCACACCATTTCTTAGCCTGCTGCAGGTATTCCAGATATTTCTCCACCTTTTCTCCCCCTTTCTATCTGTTTTTAATGTATGCGAGCCGTGATAAGGCGTTCATTCTTCCCGTTCCAAGCAATTTCTTTTTATTCTGTCTTCTTGTTTGTCATAATAGACGCTATAAAGCTTTCTATTAAACAACAACAATGGAGGATGTTCATGCTTTTTGCGATTTTATTCTTTATACTAATGTCCGCTTTCTTATCAGGAAGTGAAACTGCTCTGACCGCGGTTAACAAAATGAAAATAAAAACAAAAGCAGATCACGGTGATCCAAAATCCGTAAAACTGCTCTCTCTCGTTTCTAAGCCCGACGAACTAATTACTGGAATTTTAATTGGAAACAACATAGCCAATATCATGCTGCCAACATTGGTGACCATGATTGCGATTCAATATGGCTTTAACGTAGGATTGGCTACAGGGATTCTAACTGTTTTTCTCATCATGTTCGGTGAAGTGCTTCCAAAAACGATTGCTGCTACTTTTTCTGAAAAGATCGCCTATATAGTCGCTCCCGTTATTTCGATCTTATTAGTCATTTTAAAACCGCTTACTTTTTTATTGTCTAAATTCACAGGCCTAGTCATTTCCTTTCTCTCAAGAGGCGAGACACAGGAGGCCTCTATTTCTAAAGCCGAATTAAAGACCATGCTTGATATCGCCTCTACAGAGGGCACCTTTCAAACTGATGAAACACAGCGCATTAAAGGGGTTATCGACTTTTACAGCAAGGCTGTTAACGATGCCTTAAAGACGCCGCGCATGGATATTGTGGGGATTCCCCAAGGTGCCAGCTTTGAAGAAGCCCAGGAAGTAATCTTAAACAATAATTATACAAGGTATCCGATCTACCAGGAAAACATGGACCAGATCGTGGGAGTATTCCACTCTAAACTGCTTCTAAAGTGGGCGCTCGCTCCTGAGAAAAAGATCGAAGTATTCGCTGATAATGATCCTTTGTTCGTTACAGAGTTCACATCGATTGAGAAGGTATTTAAGATGATGTTAAACGAAAAAAAGCATCTGGCTATTGTGCTCGATGAATACGGCGGCACAAGCGGCATTATCACTCATGAGGATATTATCGAAGCCATGCTCGGACAGGATATTGAGGATGAGACAGACCGTGATAATGAGCTTCTTATTCAAGAACTGACAGATAGGAAGATTGTATGCAACGGCCGCATCTCCCTTCGCCGGCTCAATCAAGTCTTTGGAACGGCTCTTTCTGAGAAGGAGGGTACGCTCTCCGGCTTTCTATTTAAGGAATTCGGTTCGATTCCGTCCGAAGGCGATGTGCTCGACTATGAAGACCTTCGCTTCGTGATTAAGATAATGGATTATAACCGTATCAAGGAAGTGGAAATTCATAAGCAGGAGCAGGAATCGGCGTCTGAGGAAGGGCCGCTCGAATAGGCTGATCATCTTTCTAGGCATATTATCCGAAAATAAGGGAAGAGAATAAGCAAGTATTTCAGATGGAAAGGGGTGTTTAAATGATACAGCCAACATGGAAGAAACTTGCCGCCGGTTCATTGCTTTCCGTTCTCATACTTAGCGGCTGCGGCGGTGATGACTCTGAGGAAGCACCAGTTATGGATGAGCCTGTTGACGAAGAGCAGATAGAAGAGGATGAAGATAACCAGGGTGGCTCAACAGAGAAAAACGCTGAAAATGATGGCTACCCTGCTGGCGAAGAAAGCGATGACATGGATGACGACCAAGATGATGATTAAGAATATTAGCTGACCACAAAGAAAAGAGACGCTGCTTCTCTCCCTTGCCGGGAAGGAGGCAGCGTCTCTTTTCTTGCGGCCGACTGGCTAGAAGCGGTCTTTAGCTCTTCCATCTGAAGGCTTCCTTAATAATCACACCTCTGTCAGCCATTTCCTGAATATATCGTTCGCCCGGCACAATCTGCTCCGGAGGGTATACTCCTCTTTTATTAATAACACCTGAGCCAAGCAATTGAGCCACCACAGAGATTGTATTAGCTGTTGCTCTTGCCATGGCGGTTACGTCGTTCTTCGTATCCTTATAAGTAACCATCTCATATGTGCAGCTAGCCCGACATTCCGCCCTTATACCTTCCACCTTCACTCGCAGCAGAACAACATCCTCTTTATCCTTCAAATCAACAATTGGCTCAAGCACCTTTAACAGGACGTCGCGCGGCCGCACATCTATTCCCTTCACGTTGACAGAATGATCCGCGCGCGTGAGCTGCAAATCGACAAGCAGCTTAAACTTTTCTGCATGTCCTTTGTAACGGATCGTTTTATATTCGAGACAATTCAAATTAGGAAAAGAACGAGAGAGCGTGGAGGTACCGCCAGCTGTGTGGAATGCCTCAAGGGGACCAAATTTCTCGAAGTGTACATTCTCTACCTCTGACAGTGCAGAAATAACCTGCTTCTCCCCTTTTCTAATGATGAGACATGGATCGGTGTAATGATCAAGCAATCCTTCCATAGAGAACACATGATTATATTCAAGCGGCGGATCCGGACGGAGGGGAATGCCGCCTACATACAACTTAATGGAGTCGGCTGCATCCAGCTTTCCTGCACCATAGCCGGATAAGATATTAATCATCCCTGGAGCCACCCCGAGATCGGGAATCAGCGTAACGCCTGCGGCTTTTGCTTCTTCTGACATGTCCAGTACCCGGTCTGTCGCATGACCAATATGCCCTCCTAAATCTACAGAATGTACTCCTGCCCGGATGGCGGCTTTCGCTACACGGACATTAAAAGAATAAAAGAGCGCATTAATGACAACGTCATGCTGCTTCATCAAAGGAATCAGCTGGTTATCATCAGAAGCATCAACGAACATGGGCGTAAGCTTGGTCGATTGAAGCACATGACAGGCTGCTTCAGCTTTCTTAACGTCATAATCAGCGAGCGTCACCTTCTCTACACCCTTGCTTTTCACTAAATCCCGAGCCGCTTCTTTGCCCATTAACCCCGATCCTAGCACTAATACACGCATATCTCCTTCCTCCTTTATACTTCAATTGGGCTTCTACATTTCAGTATATGAGCCCCTGTTTCCTTTCTTGATCAAAATAAAAGAGAATCCTTGCTCAAATGCAAAAAAACCGTCCAGGGAGAATACCTGGGCGGCTTTTAAAACAAGAATATTAATCATTGTCCGAGGATAATCGACCGTTTGTCGGCACGTCACAGCCCTCGTCTGAGCAAAAAGCGGCATCCGACGACTGGTCCGTTAATGTCTGAAGCCTAGGTGCCTGTCTTTCCTCCCTCCACACTCTTTCCAGGGCTGAAGTGAAGGCTTCTACTGATTGTGCACCTGATACGGCATATTTATCATTGAAAACAAAAAATGGAACACCTTGAACACCGAGCTGCCCTGCTTCTGCTTCGTCAGCCCTTACTTCCCCTGCTAAGCGGTCTGTTTTTAGAAATTCCAGCACCTCTTCACAGTCAAGACCCGCACTCTCGGCGATACTGGTTAAAACATGGTGGTCACTCAACACAAGAGAATCAGTAAAATAAGCATGCAGCAGCTTCTCCGTGATGACTTTCTCTGCTCCTTTTTCTGAAGCAAATTTGGCTAAACGGTGGGCGTCGAATGTATTCGATGGCCTCATGTTCTCAAAGTTAAATGCCAGGCCGACAGACGCAGCCTGGTGGCCGACATTCTCATTCATCGATTTTGCCTGCTCCAGGCTGAGTCCGTATTTTTCAGCAATTGATTCATGAACCGTCTTAGTCGCTTCCTTAGGAGCATGAGGATCTAACTCAAAGCTCTTAAATTCCACAGTGACTTCATGGCTATTCGGAAATTGCTCAAGGGCTTGCTCTAGTCTCCTCTTTCCAATGTAGCAAAATGGGCATACAAAATCAGACCAAACTTTAATATTCATAGCGTTCCACCTCTTTTGTTCTTTTACAGGTCTTTCTGCTTTCATCATACCTGTTCAAAGGAAAGGTGAAAAGCAAAAGAGCTTTGTCTAAAGAACCGTCTCAAACCTCTATACTCCAGCTAAGGCCTTTTTCTCCTTCTTTTCCGGCTTAATGGCCCAGAGGGTATACAAAGCACTCAGAAGACTCAAGCCAGCGAACACCATATACATCGATTCGGGCACGGCTTTCAGTAAAACAGCGGTAAGAGGCGGACCAGCCGCTACACCTAAAAAGCGCATGCTACTATAGAAGGAGGTAATGGTTCCCCTCTCTTTCTTTTCAATTCCATCTGTAATCAATGCATCCAGGCAGGGCAGAGAGAGGCCAATACCGATACTCGCGATGGTTAACAGCGACACGATAAAGAAAAGAGTCATATTGTCCTGAATAAAGAACAGAGCTGCTGCCCCCATGCCGTTGCCGACAATGATAAGAAAACGCATGATTCCTTTATTGCCTCCAATCTTCTTGCCGCATATGTAAGAGGCAATACAGAGAAACAAAGAGGAATCGCAAGCACAAGTCCTTTTTTTACGCCATAAATACCATACTCGCTCTCAAGAAGAGTAGATAGATGAAATAGAAATCCGAACAAAACAAGCATGTTTAAGCAGCCAATCACAAATACGGCCAGCAGCCAGCGTCCGTTATGTTTAAACGTGTGTTTAACACCCTGAATAAACTCGTGAAAGATTTTCTTTTTTTCCTCTTGATGCTTAGGCGTTTTAACAAATTTAATAATCAAAAAGAGGGCAATAATAGACAAAATGGGAATTGAAATAAACGGAAGATACCAAATAAAAGCCGCCAGCACGGCTCCCAGTACAGGGCTTAATACTTTGCCGAAGGTATTAGCCGTTTCAATGATACCCAGTCCTTTGCTCATTTCATCTTCCTCTGAAAACATATCCCCGACTGTCGGCAGTACAACTGGGAAAGCACCGGCTGCACCTGCCCCCTGCAAAAAACGTCCGACGAGAATCATCATATAAGGATTGTCCATGCTCCAAGCAGCCCAGGAAGCGATCACGCCTCCCGCTGCCGCCAATATAAGGCTTGGAATCATTACTTTCTTCCGGCCGATCCGATCGGACAAATAGCCGGCGATGGGGATCAGCACAATGGCAATCAATGAGTACACAGTAATAATTAAGCTAGACTGAAAAGCTGTAATACCAAGCTCCTTTTCCATCACCGGCAAAACGGGAATTAACACCGAATTTCCCAGTGTCATTGCCAGCGGTATAGAAGCCAAGGCAAAAAGGTCCCACTTCTTTTGCTCCATAACCTTCCTCCATGAACGTAATGTAATTTACTGTGGCGATAAACATTAAGTTGTCTTTACTGTCTCCTTGTTCATCCAGAATATACTCTTGACTGCCATCTAGACAGCTCTTTGAAGATGTTGCTTCTTGTGAACCCCCTGTCTCACAACAGGCTTGTTGCGTGAAGCCCGGCAAAGAAAGGTGTTTTCTTTTCAAGCAGACGGGTAAAAAGGTAGCAACATCGTGCTAGGAGGTGCTAGCAGTGCCACATTCAGGAGAAACGCCGGGGAAAGGCGATTACAAATGCGTCAATTGCGGACAAGTGACACGCTTGATGAGGATAAGGACCGCTTGCCACCTTGTCCAGAATGTCATGAACCTGAATATGAGGAGGCATAAACGACTCCTCTCCTTTTTCTCGCTAAACAGACACAAGAAAAAGGAGAGGATTTTCATTGTAATTGGTCGAGCGCTTGTTTTAAATCATTCCATATATCCTCTTTCGCTTCTAGTCCAACAGATAAACGGACCAACTGGTCAGAGATGCCCATTTCCTGTCTCTTCTGCTCAGGAACAGCCGAGTGAGTCATCGTTGCTGGATGCTGGATAAGCGTCTCCGCATCGCCAAGGCTGACTGCAATTTTGATAAAGGAAAGCTGATTTAAGAGCTGCTGGGCCTGCGCTTTGCTGCCATGTACCTCAAAAGAGAGGAGCCCTCCCCCTTTTCTCATTTGCTTTTTCATCGTTGTATAGTCATTGCCTTCCTGATCCCCCGGATAAAACACCTGTTTAACTGCCGGATGCGCTTTCAGCTTCTCCATCATATAAATAGCGTTCTCACAATGCCGATCCATCCTGATAGGCAAAGTTTTCAACCCTCTAAGCAGCAGCCATGCATCGAATGGCGACATGACTCCGCCAACATCCTTTAACGTTGTCTTAGCTATACGCTTCATCGTCTCCCTGCCCCCTGCAGCCAAGCCGCCGATGACATCCCCATGTCCGCCAATATATTTTGTTGCACTGTGTATCACGATGTCACAGCCTAATGCTAAGGGCTTTTGCAAATAAGGAGATGAAAATGTGTTATCCACAATTACCGGAATTCCCCGATTTTTAGCCACATTAGCAACCCGCTCTAAATCAATGAGCTTCATCGTTGGATTAATCGGCGTTTCTACATAGATGCAAGCTGTTTCTTTACGGAGGTGACGCTCAATCTCCTCTTCCGTTTCCATCGCAATAAAATCATGGGTAATGTGATATTTCTCCCTCATGAAGGTTAACAACCCAAAGGTGCACCCATATACTCCTTGCGAACAAAGGATATGATCTCCGCTTTTCGTAAGAGACATCAACACAGCTGAAACAGCTGCCATTCCTGAGCCAAATGCCAATCCGGCCTCCGCCTCCTCCAGCTCGGCGATCTTATCGGCCAGCACTTGAACGGTAGGATTGCCTAGGCGGGAATAAATATACCCCTCCTCTTCGCCCGAGAAGCACTTCTCGCCCTGTTCTGCTGAATCAAATGTAAAGGTGGATGTCTGGAAGATTGGTACTGTCAAGCTTCCTAGATGTTCCTTCGTGTCATAGCTCCCATGAATGACCGCCGTCTCCATCTGTTTATACTTCCTTTTCATCTCCATCCGCTCCTTTTCGTATAACCTTGAGCTTGAATGTCCTCTTCTTCATCATATAAGGAAGAGAGAAATAATGAAAGCGTTTACAAATGTTTACTGTTTGTATTAATGTATTCCTTCCTTCAACAGACGTTCGCGGAGAAAGTTCGCTCATCCATTAAAAAAGAGCTGCCAGCAGACAAGGGACTCTCCATGCTGGCAGGGAACGTTCTATCTAAAGCTTATCTGATAACTATTAACTGTTTAAAACCGTCATATTTTTTACTTTTTGACGTACTTCTTCTATATTTCTCATCTTGTTATCCCAGCACTCCTGACTCAGATCAACAGGGTACTCCTCCGGGTTCAGCGAACGTCGGTGCTCTTCCCATAGAAGGTCTAAATTCTCCGCTGCGAAAGTCTGAATCTCCTGGATAGATGGCAGTTCATATACAAGCTCGCCATCCTTAAAAATTAAGGCATGAAGATCCCTTGCTTCGAAATTCGTCACGAACTTGCTAATAAAGGTGTGTACAGGGTGGAACATCTTCAGGTGATCTTCTTCAGCTGGATTTTCATATTCCATCGCTAAGTAATCTCCCTCAGACTTGCCATTCACTTTATTCACAATTCGATACAGCTTCTTCAAGCCAGGGGTTGTCACTTTCTCCGGATTGCTGGATATTTTGATCGTGTCTTCCATTTCTCCATTTTTGCCCTCAATGGACACAAGTTTATAAACGGCTCCTAGGGCGGCTTGATCGTAAGCGGTGATAAGCTTCGTTCCAATTCCCCAGCTGTCGATCTTTGCCCCTTCCGTCTTCAGATTCATAATTGTGTATTCATCTAAATCATTGGACGCAATGATCTGAGCATCAGGGAAGCCAGCCTCATCCAGCATTCTCCTTGCTTCTTTCGATAAATATGCCAAATCACCGCTATCCAGCCGGATACCAATGAAATTAATCTTGTCCCCAAGCTCCTTCGCCACCCGAATCGCTGTAGGCACACCAGACTTCAGCGTGTCATACGTATCAACAAGGAAGACACAGTCTTTATGATTCTCTGCGTATTTATGGAAAGCGGTATATTCATCTTTATACGTTTGTACGAAGGAATGCGCATGCGTACCAGTGACGGGGATATTGAACAGCTTCCCTGCCCTTACGTTACTGGTCCCATCGAAACCGCCAATATAGGCGGCCCTTGTGCCCCAAACAGCGGCATCCATCTCATGAGCCCGCCGGCTGCCAAATTCCATAGCTGTCTGGCTGCCGATCACTTGCTTAATTCGTGAAGCCTTTGTTGCGATCAATGTTTGGTAATTGACGATATTTAGTAGAGCCGTCTCAATAATCTGGGCCTGCGCAAGAGGAGCTTCCACTCTCAAAATCGGTTCATTTCCAAATACCATTTCTCCTTCACGCATGGACTTAACGGTGCCAGTGAACGTCATATTTTGTAAGTAGTCCAGAAAGTCCTCCTCATAGCCTAATTCCTCTCGCAAATATTCGATATCATTAGCCGAAAACTTAAAGCTTTGCAAATAACGTACAATCCGTTCCAGGCCAGCAAAAATCGCATACCCATTGCCAAAAGGAAGCTTCCTGAAATAAAGCTCAAAGACAGCCTTCTTCTCATGAATTCCGTCTCTCCAATACGTCTGAGCCATGTTAATTTGATACAAGTCTGTGTGCAAAGCTAGGCTGTCACCTTCGTAACACTTAGTCATGTTCGTTCCCTCCACCATTAAATCACGTTTGCTGCTAGACAATCTTGAAAATGAAGCAAAGCCCATTCATGGCCGGCTTGATTGAAGCTTGCCGTCGCATTTTGATGAATGACAATCGAATAACCTTTATTGTAAGCATCTACCGCTGTATGAAGTATACAGATATCTGTACATACTCCAACGATATGCAATTCAGTAATGCCTCTTTCTTTTAGCTTAATATCTAAGTCTGTACCGGCAAAAGCCGAGTAACGGGTTTTGTTCATATAATACAAATTGGCCGAATCCTTGTACGCCTGATATACATCTTCCAATTTCCCGTACAGCCTTCTTCCTTCTGTTCCTTCAATATTGTGAGGAGGAAACAGCTTTGTCTCTGGATGGTAAGGGTCATTTTCCGTATGCAAGTCAATGGCCAGCACAACAAAGTCACCATTCGCTAAAAATTGCTCTGTCAGCGAAGCAACCTTTTCTTCAATCTCCACAGCGGGCTGCCCTGCAGGAAGCGCCCCAGTTACAAAGTCTATTGTATAATCTACATTAATTAAAGCCTTCTTTTCCATAGTCTCTGCCCCTTTATTGTGAGGTTTTTCACTTACTTACCAGTACCGAGTAAATGCCGTTTACCAAAACGACAAAAAAACACTGCCTCTAGGTAAACAGTTCTATAGGAACATTGCTTTATTCATCATTTTGCAACAAATTTATGAATCAATCATTAATCCAACTATATATAAAAAATTAGAAATAAACAACTGCAAATTGCGCTAGACGGCTTCTTTATGCACACCTTTCAGGAAAAAAAGCAAAAAAAAAATGAGGCTTATGCCTCCCTACTTCTTTCATTACGCCCCTTTTTTTATTCTTTGTCGGTGGCTGATTGCTCTTAAAATCGATAACTTGTCCTGCATGGTTAACATTCTCCAGCTTTTTACTTTGATTTTCATGATGAATCCCACCTTTATATGAATTATTGAAAAATAGTCCCTTCCCCATTGATTCACTTGCTTGCAATAATTTATTGTTCTTACCTCTATAATTACCGTTTTTTGCGAAAAATAAAACAAAATTCGTTCTACAAAAAATGACGAAAAGTACTAGCCCCCTTATCGGCGTCCCGCTTTTTCCATGTTTTTCATTTTTTACACTTTTATTAGACATTTTGAAAAACCCTATACTTTCAAGTGAAATCAGGCCTCCGCTTCCTATATAAGCCTTTTTATTTGAGAAGGATTTTTCTTTTTCTAAAATAGAAATGTTGTAAAAATTAATCGAAAAATGCGAATTTTTTTATTTTTACTGCAGAAAATGTTTATAAAAAAAAGAAACGGGTACAATAAAACCACAAGGCGGAACAACCGAAAGAAGGAGCTGGTAAACATGCGTTTACAAGTAACTTCCCAGGATGAATTGCACAGCCTTGGCGGAAAATTTGCTTTACTGGCGAAAGGCACACTCGTCGGGAACCGATATATTTAAGTTCCAGCAGTAAGTGTTTAAGCGGTGAAAGTGATTTTTTGTGAAAGTGCAAGTAAAGAGCAGGCTCATGGGATTCCACCGAAGCGGATAATAAACATGATTTATGACTCCCTTTAACGGATGAGCAGTAAGCCTGGTAATGAGACGAGCTGAATGCTTCTCGTCAGGTGAAAAATAATGATGCGGTTAAAGGAAGTACAAATTTTCCGCGTGCAGCCCTTGTATAATAGGGACGAAAAAGCATGTTCCTCCTGGAGCATGCTTTTTCGTATGCTGTTTCCTCCCGATGCTTGTTTTCATTTTAGCAATAATGGGTAAATTATAACCACTAATCATAAATAACAAGGAGTTTAGCTATATGCCACTTACACCTGAACAGCGAATTGAACTGCATGGTTTTAATAACTTAACTAAATCATTAAGCTTCAATATGTACGATGTATGCTATACAGCAACGAAGGAAGAACGTGAAGCCTACATTGAATATATTGATGAGCAATACAACGCAGACAGGCTGACCCATATTTTAAAAACCGTATCAGATATGATTGGCGCCCATGTCTTAAACGTAGCAAAGCAAGACTATGTGCCACAAGGTGCCAGCGTAACTGTACTAATTTCCGAAGGACCGATCGTTGAAGTACCCGCCGAGTCCTTAGATGAATCACCGGGACCTCTTCCTGATTCCGTCGTTATGCAGCTCGATAAAAGCCATATTACCGTCCATACGTACCCTGAATACCATCCGTATGAAGGCATCAGCACCTTCCGTGCCGATATCGATGTTTCGACATGTGGGGAAATTTCGCCGCTGAAGGCGCTGAACTATTTAATTCATTCATTTGACACAGATATCATGACGATTGATTACCGTGTACGAGGCTTTACGAGAGATAAGGAAGGCCAGAAACTCTTTATTGATCATGATATCAATTCTATTCAAAATTACATTCCTGAGGAAGTAAAGAATGAATATGACATGATTGATGTAAATGTATACCAGCAAAACATTTTCCATACGAAATGTAAGCTGAGGGAATTTGACTTGGATAACTATTTATTCGGGCATACGACAGACGACTTAGAACCAGAAGAAATAGAAGAAATCACAAATAAACTGCAAACAGAGATGGATGAGATCTTCTATGGACAGAATTATTCCGCTCCCGCTAAGAAGTAATCGACCGAAGAAGAGGAGGCTTCCTTATCATAAACCCCCTCTTTTTTTATGTATGGACCTTTAAGACCTCCCGCTGTGCCGCATGTACAGAAGCGGCAGCAGCCTTCCTTTCTGCCTAGTCAGCCCTGTATTTAACTCGTTTCTTTCTTGGAGACCGGTCCTCCTGTTTATGTATTCAGCCACATAAAAAGACCGCTTCTATTTGAGTTTCCAGGGAAGCGGTCCCCTTCGTAGACAGCGATCTTTCCTATTTTTCCGTTGGACGAATAAGCTTAAATGTTCCTGTTCCTTTGGAAACCAGCTTTCCAGTTTCATCCTTCAGAACCGCTTCAACAAAGGCGGTCTTATATCCTTTAGAAATAATTTCAGCTTCTGCATATACAGTACCGCTCATAACAGGCGCGGCATAAAGAACATTCAGACTGGTTGTTACGCAGCGAGTTTTCGTGACAGACCGCAAGTGCATGCTTTGTACGAAGTCAAGCAGCGAGGCATACACCCCTCCATGCATCGTGCCGTTTGTATTCAACAGCTCCTCTTTCATTTCTAATTTCAGCAATACATCCCCTTCTTCAAAACGAATGACTTCTAATCCAAGATGGTGAAAAAATGGGCATTCCTGAAACTCCTTCACAATGTCTTCCAGCGTCAAAACCTTTTCCTCCTTAGTTTGCGGTAAATTGCGGCTGTCGTTTTTCAAGGAAAGCGCTTGTGCCTTCATTTTTATCCTCCGTTTCAAAGAGTATGGCCTGTGCGAGCTTTTCAATGGTGAGGCCTGTCTTCATATCCGTGTCGAAGCCTGCATGGATCGCCAGTTTTGCCATTTTTACAGCCAGCGGGCCTTTTGCGGAAATTTGCTGTACGATTTCCATTGCTTTTGCCTTCAGCTCATTAAATGGTACAGCTTCCGAAATTAAGCCGATCTCTTTTGCTTCTGCTGCAGTAATCATTTTTCCAGTTAAAATCAGCTCAATTGCTTTTCCCTTGCCGACAAGCCGGGCTAAGCGCTGCGTGCCTCCCGCACTCGGTATGATAGCCAGATTAAGTTCAGGCAGACCGAACTTGGCGTGTTCGGAAGCTATCCGGATATCGCAGGCCATTGCCAGCTCGCAGCCGCCGCCGAGCGCATAGCCGTTGACCATAGCAATTGTCGGCTTGTCATATGCTTCAATATAGCTGTATACTTCCTGCATGCCTTGAGGGTTAAACACATCTAAAGCCGTACGCGTTCGCAGCTGGCCAATATCAGCTCCAGCAGCAAACGACTTCTCACCCTGTCCGGTGAACACAACACAACTCACAGCTTCATCGTTTTTTAGGCCTTCCAAAGCTGTCATTATATCGGCGAGCACTTCTTTCCCTAAAGCATTTCGCTGTTCTGGACGATTGATAATAATGAATGCAGCGCCTTCCGTCTTTTCCACTAAGATTGTATCAAAGTTTGCCATCTTCTCACCCCATCTTTTCAAATTTTTCAGCTGTATTCTTTGTTCAGCTGTGCAGCAATAATGTTTTTCTGAATTTCTGATGTTCCTTCATAAATCCTTGTAATTCGTGCATCGCGATAAAAGCGTTCAATCGGATAATCAGAAATATAGCCGATCCCCCCGTGAACCTGTACAGCCTTATCGGCTACGCGATTATATACTTCAGAGCCGAACAGCTTCAGCATCGCAGCTTCTTTTATAATTTTCTTTCCTTCATCTACCATCCAGGCGACCCGGTACGTAAAAGAGCGGAGTGCTTCAATATCTACTGCCATTTCAGAGAGCATATGAGCAACCGCCTGATGTTCAATAATAGGGACATCAAATTGAACCCTCTCCTGAGCATAGCGGACCGATAAATCCAGCAGCTTTTGACAGGAACCTAAGTTCCGTGCAGCCAGTCCCGCTCTGCCATTAGCTAATATCTTTAAAGCATTGACATACCCTCGGCCTTCTTCACTTAATACATTCTCTGCAGGCACTTCACAGTCTTCCATGATCACTTCCGCTGAGTGAGAGCCGCGCAGCCCCATTTTTTCCTCCACCGCGCCGACGCGAAAGCCGGGAAAGCCCTTCTCCACGATAAAAGAAGTAATTCCCTTCGCTCCCTCAGATGGATCAGTAACAGCCATAACGGTAAAAACGTCGGCTTCTACAGCGTTTGTAATGTAATGTTTCGTGCCATTTAAAATATACTTATCGCCCTTTTTAATGGCTGCTGTTTTTAAATTAGTTGCATTAGAGCCCGCAGATGGTTCAGTTAAGGCGAAGGCGCCAATACGGTCACCAGCCGCCATATCAGGCAAGTATTTCCGCTTCTGTTCTTCATTCCCCATTTCGACAATGCCGACCGTCCCAATGCCGGTATGGGCGCCAATTAGAGTGGTGTAGCCATTATGAGTGGCCCCAATCTCCTCATACAAGGCACACTTCCCCACCATGCCGATGCCGAGCCCTCCGTACTTTTCAGGAATGCTGAGACCAAAGAGTCCGAGCTCTTTAGACATCTCTACGATTCGGCTTGGAATTTTGTCTTCGCTCTCAATTTGCATTGCAACGTCCTCGACCTCATTTTGAATAAAGTCTCTCACGTTTCGCTTTAGAAATTGAATATCTTCATCCAGTTCGAAATTCATAGCGGCCTCCCTCTGTTCTCTGTCCGTATCTTCCCAGCTATAAGACCGCTATTATACAGCGGCCTTGATTTTTTCAAATTCTTCTGTTAAAAGCGGCACGACTTCAAACAAGTCTCCGACAATGCCATAGTCTGCTACTTTAAAAATTTCCGCCTCTGGATCCTTGTTGATGGCAACAATCACTTTGGAGTTGGACATTCCCGCCAAGTGCTGGATCGCGCCCGAAATACCGCAGGCAATGTATAAGTCCGGTGTAACGACTTTTC